>SHYP01000017.1 GCA_009692725.1 Dehalococcoidia bacterium | reverse complement strand
GATCGGCTCACGCGACGGATGCGCACGCGGTAGCATCCGCGCGCCCAACGCATAGCCGGGGCGGTGCAGCGGCGGGGAGCATACGATGGGTAGCGGGGTGAGACGGAGGCGCGGCGCGCTCGCGGCAGCCGTTGCGGCGGTGGCGCTGGCGCCGACGCTGGTGCTGGGGCAGTCGACGCAGTATCGGGCGACGTTGAGCGGCGCGAACGAGGTGCCGGCGGTCACCACGACGGCTACGGGGACCTTCTCAGCGACGCTCGACGCGAGCGGGGGCGGGAGCCTCACATGGTCGTTGACGACCACCGGGCTGACCGGGGGTGTGACCGCCGCGCATATCCACCTCGGGGCGCCGAGCGTGAACGGCGCTGTCGTGGTGAACCTTGTGACCGCGCCCACCGCGGGCGACGTCAGCGCGACGGGTGTAAGCGCGCCCGGCGGATCTGGTGGGGCCGCTGGCGGGCAACTGGGCCGGCCTGGTGGCGGCGCTGAACAGCGGCACGGCGTACGTGAACGTGCACACGACGGCCAACCCCGCTGGAGTGATCCGCGGACAGGTGACGAGCGGAACCGTGCAGGCCTCGACGCAGGCGACTGCGACCCCAACCGCGACGCCGACGGTGCGACCGGCAACGCCGGCTGCTACGACTGCGCCCGCGGCGACCGTCGTGGCCACTGCCGCACCGGCAGCACCGCGCACGGGTAACGCGGGGCTGGCGACTGGGCAGACCGGGGCGGCCGTGGTGGCGCTGCTGGTGCTGATCGCGATCGCGGGGGTGGCCGGTGGGCGGCTGCTGACGGCGCGGCGCCGGTAACGGCGCGGCCCGCGGCGGCTCTCGGGTCGCAGCGCGCGATGGGGACGGGCCTGCTTCGGCAGGCCCGTCCCGTGTGTCGAGGGTGGCCGCGGACGGCGGCGGATGGTAGATTTGAGCGCGACGAGCGTGCGCACGAGGGGCGTGACTTTGCCGTACAAGATCATCGAGACGTGTATCGGGTGCACGGCGTGCACCAAGCGCTGCCCGACGAACGCGATCACGGGCGTGCGCGACGAGCTGCACATCATCGACCCCGAGCTGTGCATCGATTGCGGCGCGTGCGGGGTGGTCTGTCCGCCCGAGTCGATCCTCGACGAGGTGGGGGACATTTGCCGGACGTTCCCGCGCAAGGAAGCGCCGCTGGCGAAGATCGTCGAGGAGAACTGCATCGGCTCGGGGTGCGAGCTGTGCATCAACATCTGCCCCTTCGACGCGCTGTCGTTGCAGGACGCGCCGAACCATCACGATTTCTACGGCATCGCGACGGTGGATCCGCGCAAGTGCACGGGCTGCCGGCTGTGCGAGACGGCGTGCGGATGGAGCGCGATCTTCATCGATCCGCCGCGCGAGATGCTGAAGCGGCGCGTGTACCCGATGGAGATCCTGACGCCCAAGAAGGGCAAGGGGCTGCAGCGCGCGCGCGAACGCCAGGCGACGGAGGCGTAGCGCTGCGGAGCGCGCCCGGATTCGACGTTCGACAGAAGGCCCGCGCAGCGCGGGCCTTCGTATTGCCGCGCCAGGCGCAGCGGAGCGCGTGTGCTGGTCGCGCGTGGTGAGCGACGGTGGGTCGACACCGTTGCAGCTGCTCGTGGTGCGGCTGCGGGCGGGGGCACGGCTGCCGGAGCGGCAGAGCGCGCTGGCGAGCGGCTTCGACCTGCATGCGTGCCTCGACGGTGGGACGCTCGAGGTGGGGACGCGGCCGGTGCTGGTGCCGACGGGCCTCGCGATCGCGGCGCCTGCGGGGAGCGACGTGCAGGTGCGGCCGCGCTCCGGGTTGTTCGCGCGCGGGGTGATCGCGGGGCTGGGCACGCTGGACGCGGATTACCGCGGCGAGGTGTTCGTGACGATGTACTGCCTGCCGGAACCGGGCCGCTACGTGATCGGGGATGGCGAACGCATCGCGCAGCTGGTGGTGGCGCGGCTTGCGGCGGTGGAGTGGGCGGAGGTGGACGCGCTGCCACCGTCGGCGCGGGGGAGCAGCGGGCACGGGTCGACGGGACGCGCGTAGGCTCGGCGCGGCCGCGGGGGAGTGCGAAGGCGGGCCCTTGCGGGCCCGCCCTCTAGCCAACAGCTGCCGTGCGGCGGGGGTAATTCGGCAGCTATCGGCGTCTGGGGTACGGCGCCACGCGGGCGCCGATGAGCTGCGCTACGCGAGCGCACGTCCGAGCGCGAGCCCCGCGAACATCGCAGCGAGACCGAGGGCGAGGCTGCCGAGCAGGTTCGCGGAGGCCCAGAACGCGCTCCCGGTTTCGAGCAGGCGCGCCGACTCGTACATGTAGGTCGAGAACGTCGTGTAGCCGCCGAGCACCCCAGCGGTGATGCCGGTGCGCAGCACCGCCGAGGTCTGCGGACGCAGCTCTGTCGCACCGGCGACGAAACCGAGCAGCAGCGAGCCAGTGACGTTGACGAACAGCGTAGCCCAGGCGCTGGGCCCGACCGTCGCGATGATCGCGCGTGCTGCGGCGTAGCGCGCCACCGAGCCGAATGCGCCGCCGAGCGCGACCGCGAGCCACAGTGTCATCTAGCAGGCCATCCGGGCGGCCATCCGCAAGGGCATCGGGGCTGGCATCGTGCGCGCTCAACTTGCCAACACCTCGGCGCGCTGCTCGTCGTCGAAGAAGACGTAGTGGTAGAGCAGTGCGGCGAGCACGGCGCCGATGATCGGGCCGATCCACCAGACGAGGTGGTCGTCCCAGGCACCGTTGACGAGCGCGGGACCGAAGGCGCGCGCCGGGTTCATGGCGGCGCCGGTGAGGCGGCCGCCAGCGAAGATGTCCATGGTGATGGTGAGGCCGATCGCGAAGCCGCCGACCTGCGGGGCGTGGCGGTCGACGGCGGTGCCGAAGATGGCGATGACGAGGAAGAACGTAAGCACGATCTCGATCGCCACGCCCTGCATGAAGTCCACGCCGGAGAGCGCGGGGACGCCGTTGGCGACATCGCGCAGCGTCTCCGGGAACATGAGCAGGGCGAGGGCTCCAGCGATCCCGGCGAGCAGCTGCACGACGATGTAGGCCGCTGCGTCGAGGGAGGCGATGCGCCGGGTGGCCCACACGCCGATAGTGACCGCGGGGTTGAAGTGGCCGCCGGAGACGCGACCGAAGGCGGTGATCATGATCGCGATCGCGAGGCCGTGCGCAAGGGCCACGCCGATCAATCCCGCGCCGGTGATGATCGCGCCCGCGCCGATGAAGATGAGTGCGAATGTGCCGATGAACTCGGCGGTGAGGCGACGCGCAAGCTGGGTGTTCATCGTTCCCCCGCGGTGCCGCTGCTGCGGGCCGTCCACCGGCTGCGTGCGTATCTAAGCAAGGATCCACTCACAAGTCAATACAAGTGTACAGATCTGCAGGTGGAGCGGGCGTTGACGTGGACGGCGCTCGTGCCTACGTTCCGCGGCAGAGGCGCCTATGGGCTTTGCACGTTCGATGGCGACGGCGGCGGCGTGCGCGCTGCTGGGGGCGGTAGCGGGGCGGGTAGCCGCAGCCGGGCGCGAGCAGGCGGCGGCGGGGGAGCCACTGCGGCTGCAGGCCGCGCAGATCACGGTGCGTGGCCGCGACGTGGTGCCGGGGCTGGTGGCGGCGCTACGCGTGAACGATCGGCCCTGGTCGTACCTGGGGGTGCCGGCGTGGCTGGCGGCGTTCGTGGTGAACTTCTCGCTGATCGCGGCGAGCCGGGAGCTCGAGCCGGTGATCGGGCTGCTGCGCGGGGGTGCACGCGAGGTCAGCGCGGGTGCGCCGCGGCCGGCGGTGTGGACCGTCGAGACCGCGCCGGCGGCGGTGCGGCCGCCAGCGGGCGAGGGCGTGTTCCACCGCTTCGCGGATTAAGGCGGCGCGCCGCCTTCCTCCCGGACCCGCTCGTTGCGACCCGGAGCCCTCACCCCCCGGCCGCCTCTCCCCGCGGGGCGGGGCGAGGGGGAGCGAGCGCGGACATAGACGCGCTTGGGCCTGCGGCCGGTGGTGTGCGAGACAACAAGGCAGGAGATACGTGGATGTGGGCAGTGGCGGTGGTGAGGACGCAGGCACGACGCGCGGCGTCGGCGCTGGTGCTGGCGGCGGCAGCGGTCGCGTGCGGCGGCGACGACGAGGACGCTGGCGCGGCGGCACCGGCCGGCACCGCGACGCCGAGGACGGCGGCGGCGGGCACAACGACAGCAACCGCAGCCAGCGGCGGCGGGCAGGTGTCCATCGCGAGCCGCTCGTTCGGGGCGCCGGCGCGGGTGAAGGCCGGCACGCGAGTGACGTGGACGAATCGCGACGAGGTGCCGCACACGGTGACGGCCAACGACGGGTCGTTCAAATCGGGCAACATCGCGCCAGGCGCAACGTTCAGCCAGGAGTTCGCGCGGGCGGGGACGTTCGCCTACAAGTGCTCGATCCACGCGGAGATGGCGGGCAGCGTCATCGTCGAATGACGCCGGGCGCGCCGAGGCGCCGCACGCCGCGCAGCCGATCGCGGGGACGCGCTGGGCCCGGCACGGCTTGTCGACACTGGGGGGCGTTGCGTATCCTCGACCGCGCGAGGGAGGGACGGCGTGGAGGTCGCGGCGGTACTGGTGGCGGCGTACGTGCTGGGCGCGATCCCCACGTCGTACGTCGCCGTGTATGCGCTCACAGGGCGGGACATCCGCAGCATGGGCACCGGCAATCCCGGCACGATGAACGTGCTGGACAGCGTCGGCCTGCGCGCGGCATTGATCGTGGCGGCGGGGGACGTTACGAAGGGGATGGCGGCGGTCACGCTGGCGTACGCGGCGGGGCTGGACGACTCGGTGGCGGTGCTGGCCGGCATGATCGCGGTGCTCGGGCACGACTACTCGGTCTTCTTGCGACTGGACGGCGGGAACGGTACCGCGGCGGCGTTCGGAGCGCTGCTCGCGCTGCTGCCGCGCGAGACGGTGCTGATGGCCGCGCTCGGGTTCACGGTGTGGGGGCTGACGCGACAGCGGCGCATCGGCGGGCTCGTGGGGCTCGCCGCGTTCGTGCCGCTGTGGCTGGTGTCGCAGGAGCCTGATGTGAAGGTCGTCGGGTCGATGGTGATCGTCGGGTTCACGCTGTTAAAGATCATTCGCTTCGAGGGCTTCCAGCCGGCGCGCGGCGGGCGATGACGGCGTTCGCGGAGACGCTGGAGCAGTTTCGCGCGGCGGTGAGCGGGCCGACGGCGGAGGCGCCGCTTGTGCGGGCCGCGCTGCTGGTGGCGCGTGCGGAGTATCCGGCGCTGGATATCGACGCGTACGAGCAGCGCATCGGCGAGCTCGGGCGGCGGCTCGAGGCGCGGGTGCACCCGGCGGACGCGCTGGCGTCGCAGCTGCGCGCGGCGAGCACCCTGCTGTTCGAGGAGTGCGGACTGCGCGGGGACCGCGAGACGTACGGCGACCCGCGCAACCTGTACCTGAACGACGTGCTGGACCGCGGCTCCGGGATCCCGGTGTCGCTGGCGATCGTGTACGTCGCGGTGCTGCGCGGCGCGGGGCTCGCAGCGGACGTGGTGGGGTTGCCGGGGCACGTGGTCGTGCGGGCGGGCGGAGCGGACGGCGTGTTCGTCGATCCGTTCGAGGCAGGGCGGGTGCTGTCCGCAGACGATTGCCGGCGCCTGGTGCGCAACGTGTACGGGCGGCGGACGCCGTTCCGCGAGCATCACCTGGAGCCGATCACCGCGCGCCAGACGGTGGCGCGGGTGCTGCAGAACCTCAAGGCCGGCTACCTGCAAGGCGGCGACGAGGAGCGCGCGGGACGCGCGATCGAGCTGTTGCTGGCGCTGTGGCCGTGGGACCTGGACGAGCGGCGCGACCGCGGGATGCTGCGGGAGCGGCTGGGCGAGTACGGGGCGGCGCTCGCGGATCTGGAGGCGTACGTGCGGTATCGTGGGTCGGCGCGCGACATTCGCACGGTGGACGAGGCGGTGCGCGCGCTGCGCCGGCAGATCGGCGCAGGCTAAGCGCGGCCGCGGTGGCGTGAGCCGAGGGTCGCTGATAGGCTCGATGCGCGGGCGCAAGTGTTCGCGTCGTGGCTGCGACGCAGCCTGTGTAGCGCAGTGCGCTCGGATGCGAGTGCGCTCGACGGATAGGGACCGCCATGCGTGAGCAGCCGGAGCGAGCGAGCGAGCGGGCGCCGTCGCGCATTGTGCGCGCGCCGGCGAGCGAGTTCCGCGTGGTGTACGACACGATCGACTACGACACTGAGCACGCGCTGCAGTTCATCGACATCACGGCGGACGTGCGGCGGTTCGTGACGGCGGCGGAAATCGTCGACGGGCAGGTCGCGGTGGTGTCGTTGCACACGACGGCGGCGGTGGTGGTGAACGAGCACGAGCCGCTGCTGTTGAACGACATGGCGCGGGTGCTGCGGCGGCTGGCGCCGGCGGACGACTACTACGAGCACAACGACTTCTCCATCCGCACAGTGAACATGACGGCGGACGAGCGTGAGAACGGCCACGCCCACTGTCAGCACCTGTTCCTGGGGACGAGCGAGACGATCCCGATCCGCGCGGGCGAACTGACGCTGGGGCTGTGGCAGAGCGTGTTCCTCGTGGAGCTGGATCACGCGCGGCGGCGCACGGTGCAGCTGCACGCGATGGGCGTGGCAGGCGCATAGCTCGCGCGGTGGCGGTCACGCGCATCCTGCACGCGGCCGGCAATCTGCAGGCGACGCTGGCACTGGCCGAGCATCCGGCGATCGATGCGATCGAGGCGGACCTGTGGGTGCGCGCGGGCCACGCGTACGCGCAGCACGCGCGGCCGCTGTGGCCGCTGCCGCTGGCGGTGAGCAGGCGCGGCGTGCATACGGACGCGCGCGATGGCGTGACGCTGGCGAACCTGCTGGCGGCGGTGCACGGCCGCGCCGAGCTGGTGATCGACCTGCGGTCATGGCTCGGCGACCCCGCGCCGGACATCGCTGCCGCGCTGCACCGGCTGCCGGAGCGCTCGCACGTGCTGATCACGTGCGAGGCGTGGGTGATCGCGGACCGGCTGCGGGCATGGCTGCCGGGGGTGCGCGTGGCGTACTCGGTGCGGTCGGAGGGGCAGCTGCGGCGGTTCGTGCAGGGGCAGATCGAGGGCTCGCTGGCGCCGACGGCGGTGATGGTGCGGCATACGCTGCTGCACTCGGCGGCGGAGGTGGCGGGGCTGCGGCAGTGGGCGCCGAGCGTGGGCGCGTGGACCGTCGACGACCCGGCGCGCGCGGCGGAGCTGGTGGCGTGGGGTGTGGACTCGCTGACCAGTAACTCGGTCGGGGTGCTGGCGGGGGTCACTCGCGAGGTCAGTCACTCGCCGTGACGGGCAGCTCCAGGGGTGACGGGGGTCCGCGGAGGGGGGCGCAACTCGGCGCGGGCGCGCATCGGGGAGCCCTCACCCCCCGGCCCCCTCTCCCCGGGACGGGGCGAGGGGGGGTCACTCGCCCTAACGGGGTCACTCGCCGTGACGGGCGGCTCCAGGCCACGGAGCGCCCGCAGGCGTGTTGTGCTCAACGACCAAGAGCGCTTCGCCCCGTGCGGAGGCGCGCTCGGGCGTACGGGCGGTAGGATCACGTCGTGGTGGGCGATGAGCCGGTCGGGTTCGATGACTTTGCGCTGGCGGAGCGGGCGACTCCGCTGGCGGGGGTGATCGCGGCGGAGATCGCGGCGAGCGGGCCGATCACGTTCGCGCGCTTCATGGCGCTGGCGCTCGGGCATCCGGAGCACGGCTACTACAGCCGGGCGGAGCTCGGGTGGGGCGCGGCGGGCGACTTCGAGACGTCGCCGGAGGTGCACCCGATCTTCGGGTATCTGTGGGCGCGACAGGTCGCGGAGTGCTGGGAGCGGCTGGGGCGGCCCGCGCCGTTCGACGTCGTCGAGGTGGGGGCGGGGTCCGGGGCGTTCGCGGTCGCGCTGCTCGGGTGGCTGCGCGAGCGTGCGCCGGACTGCTACGCGGCGACGCGCGCAACGCTCGTGGATGTACACGCGCGACGCGTGGAGGCGCAGCGCGCGCGGCTCGCGGCGCACGAGCTGCACGCTGAGCACGCGCTGCTCGACGCGTGGCTCGCGCGGACGGACGTCGTGCAGGGCGTGGTGCTGAGCAACGAGCTGTTCGACGCGCTGCCGGTGCACGTGGTCGAGCGGCGGGGCGCGGAGCTGTGCGAGTGGTACGTGGCGGCGGCGGCGGGCGGTGGGCTCGTGTTCGAGCTCGGCGCGGCGAGCACGCCCGCGATCGCGGCGCAGCTCGCGGCAGCGGAGGCGGAGCCGGGCGAGGGGTGCCGAGCGGAGGTGTCGCTCGCTGCGCCGGCGTTGCTGCGGGGGCTGGCGCGGCGGCTCGGGCGCGGGTACCTCGTGACCATCGACTACGGGTACGAGGCGCAGGCGCTGTACGCGCCGTGGCGGCGCATGGGCACGTTGATGGCGTTTCGCGGGCACAGTCCGCAGCCCGATCCGCTGGCGCGGCCGGGGGAGACGGACCTCACGGCGCACGTGGACCTCACGACGCTCGCGCGGGCGGGCGAGGCAGCAGGCTGCGCGGGCGCGCCCACGGTGAGCCAGGCGGAGGCGCTCGCGTGGCTGGGCAGCGGCGAGGCGCTGGCCGTGGCGCGCGCTCGCGCGGCAGACGACGCGGGTGCGTTCTTCGCGGCGCGGCGTGCGGTAGAGACGCTGTCCGACTCTGCCGGGCTGGGGCGCATTCGCGTGCTGGTGCAGGCGAAGGACGCGCCGCTCAACGGGTTACGGTGCCTCGGCGGCGGCCTGCCGCCGGCGCAAGTAGGCGGAGGCGCGCGGTGAGCGTCGCGGTTGGGGAGCGCGCGCCGGCGTTCAGCATCGAGACAACGGAGGGGCCGCGGCGGCTGGACGAGCTGCTGGCGCAGGGGCCGCTGGTGCTGGTGTTTTACAGCGAAGACGCGACGCCGACGTGCACGACGCAGCTGCGCGGCTTCCGCGACGAGCACGCGCTCGTGCGGGAGCTGGGGTCGCACGTGCTGGCGGTGTCGGCTGACGGGCTGGCGTCGCATCGGGCGTTCGCGGCGCGGCTCGGCGGGCTGCCGTTCCCGCTAGGGAGCGACCCCGAGCTGGCGCTCGCGCGGGCGTACGGGGTCGTCGACGCGGAGGGGCGGCGAGCGCGGCGGGCGGTGTTCGTGATCGGCGCGGACGGCGTGGTGGTGGAGGCGCTGCCGCACTACCAGCCGGGGGTGGCGGAGCAGTTCGCGGCGGTGTTCGTCGCGTTGGGGGTCGAGGGGTAGGGGTGGAGTTGGAGTTCAGTCGCCATGCGCGCGTCCAGATGCTGCTGCTGGTGATCGAGCGCGTCGAGGTCGAGGCGGTGTTCGCCAGCCCAGAGCGGGTCGACGTGGGCGAGGCGACGGTTCGCTATCATGGTGTCCTCGGAGGACGGCTGCTCGATGTCTTCGTGCTGCGGGATTCGGACCCGCCGTACGTGGTGACCGTGAGCGAGCAGGCGCCGGGATGAGAGGTGCCCGATGGTGCAGTACGACCATGAAGCAGACGTGCTCTACGTGATGCTGGAGTTTCCCGAGGGAAAGCAGTACGGGGCGCAGCTGGACGAGTACCGCATCGTGCATTCGGACGAAGGCGGGCGCGTGGTGGCGGTGGAGTTCCTCGGCGTCAGCCGCGGGCTGAACCTGAGCGACGTGCCGGAGGCGCCGCGCATCGTGGAGGAGTTGCAGCGTTTCCGCGCGGCTACACAGGGTCTGCAGGTATCGACAGCGACGAGCAGCTAGCCATGGTTTCTGACTACTACAGCGCGACGCTCATCGATCACTTCGAGCACCCGCGGAACGCGGGGGTGATGGAGGGGGCGGACGCCGAGGCGTACGTCACGAACCCAGTGTGCGGCGACTCGCTGCGGCTGTACCTGCGCATCGACGATGGGCGCGTGACCGCGGCGTCGTTCCTGAGCTCGGGGTGCCCGGCGTCGATCGCTACGTCGTCGGCGGCGACGGAGCTGCTGGTGGGGCTGTCGCTGGCGGAGGCGGAGGCGCTGCCGCGGGAGCGCTACGCGGAGGCGGTGGGCGGGCTGCCGAAGTCGAAGGTGCACTGCTCGGTGCTGGCGGCGTCAGCGGTGCGGCAGGCGATCGCCACGTGGCGCCAGGGTCGCGAGGCGGCGGGGCCGCCAGCGCACGGCGAATGACGGTCGCGGCGATCATTCTCGCAGCGGGGGCGTCGCGGCGGATGGGGCGGTCGAAGCCGCTGCTGCCGTGGGGCGAGCAGACGTTGCTGGGCTGGGAGCTCGACGAGCTGATGCGGTCGTGCGTGGACGACATCGTGGTGGTGCTCGGGGCGCGCGCGGAGGCGGTGCGGCGGGAGCTGGGTGACGGCGCGCGTTACTGCGTGTTCAACGCGCGCTGGCCGCAGGGTCGCGCGACGTCGCTGGCGGCGGGCGCGCGCGTGCTGGGCACGGGCGGCCGCGCGATGCCGGACGCGATCGTGGTGGTGAACGTGGATCAGCCGACGCGCGCGGGGATCGTCGATGCGCTGGTCGCGGAGCTGCGTGCAAGCGGGGCGGACGCGGTGCAGCCGTCGTATCGCGGGGCGCGCGGGCACCCAGTGGTGCTGCGCGGGTTGCTGCTGGGCGAGCTCACGAGCGCGACGGAGGCGGCGCAGGGGCTGCGCGGGGTGCTTGCGGCGCACCCGCCGCGGCTGGTGGCGATGGACGACGATCCAGTGGTGCGGCTGGACCTGGACACGCCGGACACACTGGACGAGGCGCGGCGGCTGCTGGGCGTTCAGGGCCCGACGGACGGCACGCGCACCCGGGGCACGCGGGGCGGCTGAGCGAGCGGGTGCGCATCCTCTTCGTGACGCCCGCGCTGGCGAGCCCGCCGATGTGGGGCGGCGCGGCGCGCATGCACGGGCTGATGCAGGGGCTGGCGCGCCGCCACGAGGTCGCGGTGCTGGCGCTGCTGTCGCCCGATCAGACGCAGTGGATCGACGTGCAGCTCGCGGCGACGAGCGCGTACAGCCGGCGCGTGCATGTGATCGTGAACGACCACGAGCCGCAGGGCGAGCGTGCGCGGCGCGCGCTGCAGCTGCGTACGCTCGCCTCGCCGCATTCGTTCGAGCGGGCAACGCACCTGCACGCGGGGCTGCAGGCGGCGCTGGACCGCATGACGGCGGCGGTGGCGTACGACGTGATCATGGTGGAGTTCGCGATGATGGTGTACTACCGCTTCCCGCACGGGGCGACGGTGGTGCTGGACGAGCACAACATTGAGTACGATCTGCGGCGGCGGATGTTCGAGTCGGGGGGCCGCGGGCTGCGGGGGCTGCACAACTACCTCGAGTTCGTGAAGCTGCGGTGCGAGGAGCAGGGAGCGTGGCGACGCGCAGCGGGCGTGGTGGTGACGTCGGCGCGCGACGAGGGGTTCGTGCGGCACGCGGCGCCGGGGACGCGGACGGCGGTGGTGCCGAACGCGGTGGACACGGAGCGGTTCGCACCGGACGGTGCCGGGGGCGCCGGCGAGCCGGGGCTGATCGCGTTCTCGGGGTCGAACCACTACTACCCGAACGCGGAGGGCCTGCAGTACTTCTTGCGTGAGGTGTTCCCGCTGGTGCAGCGCGCGCGGCCGGACGCGCATGTGGCGGTGGTGGGATACTCGCCGCCCGAGCTGGTGCGCGAGTGGGCGAGCGCTGACGTGCAATTCAAGGGCGTGGTGCCGGACCTGCGGCCGGAGCTCGGGCGTGCGCGCGCGATCATCGCGCCGCTGCTGTCGGGGGGCGGGACGCGGCTGAAGGTGCTGGAGGCGCTGGCGCTGGGCAAGGCGGTGGTGTCGACGACGGTGGGCGCGGAGGGCATCGAGCTGGTGCCGGAGCGCGACCTGTTGATCGGGGACACGGCGGAGCGGTTCGCGGCGCAACTGGTGCGGGTGCTCGCGGACGACGCGCTGGCGGCGCGGCTGGGCGCGGCGGGTCGGGCGGTGGTGCAGGAGCGCTATGACTGGAGCGCGGCGGTCGCTCGGCTGGAGGGGTTCTACGGCGAGCTGGTGGGGGGGGGCGCTGAGGGCCCTCACCCCCCGGCCCCCTCTCCCCGGGCGGCGGGGCGAGGGGGAGTAGGACTGGAATGACCCCGGCGCGGCTGGCCCGTCGGGGGGCCTGTGCTAGTATTCGCAGTCGTCAGCGGGTTCCGGGGGACGAGGCAGCCGTGGCGTACGGGGTCGGCATCGCGCGCGGGCTGCTCGTCACGTTCAAGCACATCTTCAAGCCGCCGATCACGGTGAGCTATCCCGAAGAGGAGCGCCGGGTTCCGGTGCGTGCGCGTACGAACCTGCTGTGGTTCGAGGAGCGCTGCACGGGCTGCTCGACGTGCGCGCAGGCGTGCCCGGACGGCTGCATCCTGGTGCAGACGTCGCCGCGGGCGGACGGGACGCTGAACGTCGATCGGTACGAGATCGACTTCCGCATCTGCATGTACTGCGGGTTGTGCACGGAGGCGTGCCCGTACCAGGCGATCCAGGCGGGCGGGCGCTACGACGACGCGGTGTACGTGTTCGAGCACATGTATCGCGATCGGACGGCGCTGACGCGGGAGGCGCAGCTGTACATGGAGAAGACGGGCGGGCGCTATCCGAACGGGCAGGAGCAGGCGCAACAGCCGCTCGTGACGGAGATGCCGACGGCGCGCAGCCGGGTACCCGTGGCGGGCGCGGACGGGCCGTTCGGCCCGCAGCATTTGCACAGCCGAAGCGAGCAGTAGCGGAGCGGCGCAGTTGCGGACGAGCGTGCGCGATGCGCCGCGGCGCGCCTAGCGGGGAGCCGGTGTGGCGATGATCACGATCAACGGCGTGGCGGTGGAGGCCCAGGACGGGCGCCGCCTGGTCGAGGTGATCAAAGAGCAGGGCGTGCGCATCACGAACCTGTGCTACATCGACGGGCTCGACCCGTACGCGGGGTGCCGGACCTGCCTCGTGGAGATCGAGGGGGCGCGGCCGACGCCGATCCAGCTGTCGTGCACCGCGCAGGTGGCGCAGGGCATGGTGGTGCGCACGGACACGCCGGAGGTGAAGCGCGCGCGGCAGGGCGTGATGTCGCTGATCATGGCGAACCACCCGGACCGCTGCCTGACGTGCCACCGCCGCGTGCACTGTCAGCCGGGCGAGATCTGTCTGCGCGACGACGTGGTGACGCACCGCTGCCTGACGTGCTCCAAGAATTACCGCTGCGAGCTGCAGACCTCGACGGAGCTCATCGACATGGGCGAGTTCGAGGAGCCGTGGGTGGGCGAGGAGCGTGGGTACTACGAGACGCCGCCGCCGGAGCCGGACCGTGCGAACCCGTACCTGGAGTTCGACCCGCAGATGTGCATCATCTGCACGCGTTGCGTGCGAGCATGCGCGGACCTGCGGCACACGGGCGCGATCACGCTGGCCGGCAAGGGATCGCGGACGGCGATCGCCTTCGGGACGGGCGGGCCGGTCCACGAATCGAACTGCGACTTCTGCGGGAGCTGCATCGACGTGTGTCCGACGGCGACGCTGATGGAGCAGCCGAACAAGTGGGTGGCGCTCGCAGAGGAGTGGACGAACTCCGCGTGCAACGGCTGCGCGGTGGGCTGCACGATCTCGTACGGAACGACGAGCGCATCCGGGACGGCGGGGGTGCGGCCGGTGATCGTGCGGCCGGACCGGCTGAACCCGGTATCGAACGACCAGATCTGCGTGCGCGGGCGCTTTGGCTACGACGCGGTGAGCGACCGCGAGCGGCTGGCTCGGTCGCTGGTGCGGCGCGGCGAGCGGCTGCTGCCGGCGAGCTTCGACGACGCGGTGGCGGAGGCGGCGCGCGCGCTGGACGCGGTGCGTAGCGCGCACGGCGGCGAGGCGATCGCGGTACTCGGGTCGCCGCTGGCGACGAACGAAGAGGCGTACGTGCTCGCGCGGCTCGCGCGCGACGTCATCGGTACGCCGCACATCGATTTCGCGCAGGGGCCGCTGCACCGCGCGGTCATCGCTGCGCTGCGCGAGACGCTCGGTGTCGAGCGGTTGCCCGCGAGCCTGACCGAGCTCGCGCAGGCGGACGTGATCGTGGTGGTGGCGGGTGACCTCGAGGAGTCGCACCCGGTGGCGGCGCTGCGTGTGAAGGACGCGGTGGTGCGGCGCGGCGCGCGGCTGATCCTCGTGAGCGCGCGCTGGGGCGAGCTGGTGCCGTTCGCGGCGGAGTGGGTGCGGCCCGCGCCGGGCGGCGAGGCGGCGGCGGTGCGAGCGCTGGCGGGCGCCGGCGGGCCGGAGGCGTTGCAAGCGGCGCGTGCGGACCTCGAGCAGCGTGTCGCGGTGGTGTTCGCGCCGCATCCGCTGGGCGCGGCGGACGCGGGCGCGCAGGCGCGTGCGTGCGCGGCGGTGGCGATCGCGCTGCGCGGCGACCCCTCCGCGCCTGGCGCAAACAGCGCGGCGGCGGAGTGCCTGCACTACCTGCCGACGGACGCGAACGTGAACGGCGTGACCGACATGGGCATCGCGCCGGGCGACGGCGGGCTGAGCTTTCCGGAGATCATCGAGGCGGCGCGCGCGGGCCGGATCCGCGGGCTGCTGGTGCACGGCGACAATCCCCTGCTGAACGCGGGGGGCACGGCGGCGATCGAGGCGGCGCTCGACGGCGTCGACGCGCTGGTGGTGATCGACACGGTGCGCTCGACGACGGCGAAGCGCGCGCACGTCGTGCTGGCCGAGGGTCCGTTCTTCAGCGAGGACGGGACGATCACGACGGCGGATCGGCGCATCGTGCGGCAGCGGCCGGCGGGTGCGCCGCTGCGCGAGGCACGCACGGGGCTCGCGGTGCTGGGGGCGCTCGCGGGCGCGCTCGGCGGATCGTTCGCATACGCCGGAGCGGCCGAGGTGATGGCGGAGGCACGCACGCGCGTGCCGGATTACGTCGAGTACACCGCCGTGGAGTCCGGGCGCACGCGGGCGTTGCCTGCGCCATCGGCGGGGCCGTCGGGAGCGGGGCGTGTGCGCGCGCCCGCAGCGCCGAGCGCGGATACGAGCGCGCCGGTGCAGCCAGCGACCGGCGGCGGGCTGCAGCTGACGGTCGGGCGCACGCTGTACACGTCGTGGGAGGGCGCGTCGATCCGCTCGGCGGAGGCGGACAAGCTGCATCGCGAGGAAGCGGTGCTGATGCACCCGGCGGACGCGGAGCGGCTGGGCGTGCGCGCGGGTGACGCGGTGCTGATCTCGGCGGGCGCGGCGGAGGTGCGCATCGTGGTGCGCATCGACGACGGGGTGGCGCCGGGGGCCGTGTTCGTGCCGCAGTATTACGACGGTGGTGCGGTGCTGCGGTTGCTGCCGCTCGATGGGGCGGCCGCGCCGGCGTTGGCAGTCGTGCAGGTGGCCGTGCCGCAACCGGCGTAGGGCGCGCGGGGCAGCCCTCACCCCCCCGGCCCCCTCTCCCCGCGGGGCGGGGCGAGGGGGAGACAGCGGGTGCGGCCGGGGTTCGTGGCCAGTGCCAGGATCGCTGCGTGGCAATGACGCGAGCACCTCGGCGGGCGCGGCTGCGGCGATTCGCGGTCGCAGCGAGCGGCGAGACCGCAGCGCGCTGGTTGGCGCTGCTGGACGCGGCGGACATCGAGGCCGCAGTGCGAATCGAGGATGCGCGCGCGTTCGGGTTCGGATCGCGGGCGTATCCGGGGCTGCCGGCGGAGTCGTTGTTTGCGCACGGGCTGTACGTTGCGCCGGGGCAGCAGGCGGCGGCGGCGCGGGTGCTCATCGACGCCGGCTGGGACGGCCGGCGGATCGATGGGCGGATGGCGGATCAGCTGCCGTCGGCGCGGCTGGTGATCGCGGGCGCGCTGGGGACGCTCGCGCTGACGGCGGCGCTGGTGCTGTTCCTGCTGTGGCGGGGGGTGTGATGGAGCTGCGGCTGTTTCCGCTGCACACGGTGCTGTTTCCCGCGATGCCGATCCAGCTGCAGGTCTTCGAGCCGCGCTACCGGCAGCTGATCGCGGAGTGCCTTGAGCACGCGACACCCTTCGGGGTGGCGCTGATCCGCGAGGGCGTGGAGGTGGGCGGGCCGGCGCAGCCGTTCGACGTCGGCACGAGCGCGCGCATCACGTCGGTGCTGCCGGGCAGCGGGGAGCGCATCCACGTGCGGGCGGTGGGGGTGCGGCGTTTCCGCATCGTGGCGCTGCACGACGACCGGCCGTACCCGTGGGCGGACGTGGAGTGGGTCACGGACGAGGGTACGGCGGACGAGGCGCTGGTCGCGCAGGCGCGCACGGAGCTGGCGCTGCTGTTGCGTTTGCGGGCGACCGCGAACGGCGAGTACGAGCGCGACGCGCAGCTGCCAGCGGGCGCGGGGGCGATCGCGGATCGCATCGGTGCGCTGGCGGACGCGCACGCGGACGAGGCGCAGCGGCTGCTGGAGGCGGTGGACATCGGTCAGCGGCTGGAGCTGGCGGTGCCCCTGTTGCGCGACGCGGTGGAGCGCGCGTACGAGAGCGCGGCGGAGGCGGCGCTGGAGCGCTGGGCCGCGCCGGGGATGGCCAACTAGCGATAGCCGTGGCCCGCTCGCGGGCGCGCGCGGGCGCCCTCACCACGCAGCCCCCTCTCCCCGGGACGAGGCGAGGGGCAGTTCCGACACCGATCGCGGGTGGGGTAGGCCCCGATACTGCGAGCGCGGTTGGGCGTCGATGCTCATTGCAGCGCCGTTCGTCGGGCGAGGCGAAGCGAGGCCGGCGGCGACGCGGGCGAGCGGTGGGTGATGCACGTGGAGCAGGCGGCGCGAGCGGCGCTGCGCTCGAGGTAGCGGAGACCCTCCCCCCGGCCCCCTCTCCCCGCGCGGCGGGGCGAGGGGGAGAGAGAGCGCGCCGTGCGGCGAACGGCGACACCGCTACTGTGTCGCGGGGACCCTCACCCCCCGGCCCCCTCTCCCCGTACGGCGAGGCGAGGGGGAGTCGGAACGGCGCGGGCGCGGGCGGGTGGTCAGACGTCGAGCAGGAGGCGGAGGGCGGCGGCGGTGTCGCGCAGATCGGGGAGCGTGGCGACGGCGCCGGCCTCGCGCAGCTCGCGCTCGGTGCGTGCGCCGGTGGCGACGCCCACGGCGGTGGCGCAGATGGCGCGCGCGGCGGTGATGTCGTGCTCGGAGTCGCCGACGACGATGACGCGCGCTCCGGCGGGCCAGCCGCAGGCGGCGACAGCGGCGCGCAGCACGTCCGGGCGATCGGCGTGGTCGTCGCCGTAGCCGCCGCGGTCGTGCGGGAGGTACGCGGCGAGGCCGGCGTGCGCGATCTTCAGCGCCGCGGTAGCGCGCAGGTTGCCGGTCGCGACGCCGAGCGCGAGGCTCGCGAGTCTGTCGCGCGCGCAGAGCGTGGCGAGCAGGTCGGCGGCCCCGGGCAGCGCGGAGCACGGTTGCGTCGCGAGCGCGGCGCGCAGCGCGTCGGCGTAGGCGGCGGCGAAGGCGACGAACAGCGCGTCATCGAGCACGACACCGGCCGCGCTCGCGGCCTGTTGCGCGATCCAGCGGTCGGTGCGGCCGGCGAAGCGCAAGCCCGCGAAGGCGTCCGGAGCGCCGGTGAGTGCGGCGAAAGCGCGTGTCATGGCGTCGCGCGACGCGCCGGTGGCGCTGAGTAGCGTCAGGTCGAGGTCGAACAGCAGCAGGCGCGTCGGAGGCGTGCGCTAGTCTCCTTCTTCGAGCGGGTAGCCGGCTTCGCGCCAGGCGTCGTGCCCGCCTTCGACGTTATAGAGGTCGGTGAGGCCGAGCGACGCGGCGAACTCCGCGGCGACGGCGGAGCGCTGGCCGGACTTGCAGATAAAGAGGATCGGCTGGTCGCGGGAGAGGTCCTGGTTGCGGGGCAGCGTGGCCATATGCGGGATGTTGAGCGAGCCGGGGACGTGCCCGTCGAAGTGCTCGTGCGGCTCGCGCGAGTCGATCACCTGCACGCTGCCGGCGTCGATCATCGCCCTGGCCTCGGCGACAGTGATGCGGGAGAATGGCTCGAGCTCGTTCTTGGTGGGCACGGCGGGTCCTTTCGTGCGGGGCGGGGCCCGCGGTAGGGTGCTGGAGTGAGTGTAGCAAAGGGCCGCGCGGCGACCGCGAAGGTGCTCAGCCCGCGTCCCGCGGCCCGCGCGGGGCGAGGCCAGACCCTCACCCCCCGGCCCCCTCTCCCCGCAACGCGGGGCGAGGGGGAGTTGGAGCGTGGTGCGCGCGGGACGGTGCTGGGGATCGACCTGCGGTCGGGGCCGCGCTATCCGACGGGGCTCGCGGCGCTCGACGCGGATTGGCGCCTGATGCTGCTGGGGACGGCGCGCACGGATGCGGAGATCGAGGCGGCGGTGGCGCAAGTGCGGCCGGCACTGGTGGCCATCGACGCGCCGCTGGGGCTGCCGGAGGGGCGCTGCTGCGCGGAGCGCGCGTGCGCGCGCGCGCGCTCCGGCATCCTGCGCGCGGTGGACCGCGCGCTGATCGCGGCGGGCTACCGGGTGTATCCCTCGCTGCTGCCGTCGATGGTGGGGCTGACGCTGCGCGGCGCGCAGCTGTGGGCGCGGCTCGACGCCGCGGGCGTGCCGGTACTGGAGGTGTTTCCGGGGATGGCGCAGGACCGGCTGGGGCTGCCGCGCAAGCAGGCAGACCTCGCGGGGCTGGAGCGCGGGCTGCGGCGCATCGGCGTGCGGGGGTTGCCGCGCGTGCGGCGCATCACGCACGACGAGCTGGACGCGGTGACGTGCGCGGTGATGGCGCTGCTGCATCGGGCGGGGGCGACGGAGACGTTCGGGCCGGGGGTGCCCGCGCCGTTCGCTGCGCCGCTCGATACGGCAGGCGCGGCGTGGCTCGCTGCCGCGTGCGCGAGCGAGGTATAGTCACGTTATGGCGACACAGGCGCAGGTCGACGAGCTGCTGAGCAAGATGCAGGAGGAGCGCGCGGCGCTGCTGGCGATCGTGCGCGAGCTGAGCGAAGCGCGCGCGCAGGAGCGCCCGCCCGAGGGTGACGGCGAGGCAGGCTGGTCCGCGAATGAGCAGCTCGCGCACATGGCGTCGATGGAGGCGTCGTACCGGACGTGGGTGCAACGCGCGGTGGAGGAGGAGCGCCCGGACCTCACGGGCACGGTGAGCCGCGACCCGGCGCGCATCGACGCGGAGGGCGCGCACGCGGCGACGGTGGCGCAGCACGTGGACGAGCTGTTGCGGCAGCGCGCGGTGACGCTGGCGTACCTCGAGACGCTGCCGCCCGCGGCGTACGACCGCATGTCGGTGAGCCCAATCTTCGGGGAGCTGAGCGTGCTGCAATGGCTGCGTTCGTATTACCGCCACGACCGTATGCACGCGGCGCAGATCGCGGGGCGGCAGTCCGAGTACACACCGCGGTTCCTGGCCGGGGAGCCGGACCAGCGCCGGCGCGACTGATGGCGGCGACGCACGCCCTCGCGGCAACTGGCGGAGTGGCGGCTGGTTGGCTGGTGGCCGGCGGTGGAGCGTGGAGCGCCACGCGCCCCTCGGGCGGGGCGTAGCGTAAGCATGGGCGCGGGGCCCGGGGAGCCGAACGGGCGGCTGTGGCTGGCCGAGCTGCTGTGGCGGCTGGGCGGTGTGCAGTTCGGCGACTTCACGCTCGGTCGCACGGTGCGCAATTCGCCGGTGTACGTGAACCCGAAGCTGCTGATCGCGCGGCCGGAAGCGCTCGCGCACGTCGCGTCGCTGTTAGCGGACGAGCTGCAGCTGGCGCTGGTGCGGCGCAACCGGCCGGTGGAGCAGTTCGAGTTGATCGCGGGGGTGCCGATCGGCGGGCTGCACGTGGCGACGGCGCTGTCGTTGCGGATGGGCGTGCCGCTGCTGTACGCGCGGCCGGACCGGCCGGAGGACGAGCGCCCGCAGATCGAGGGGATCTACCGGCCGGGGCAGACGGCGCTGATCGTCGATGACCTCGCGACGGGCGGCGGTTCGCTCGTGGCGACGGTGGAACGGTTACGACGCGCGGGGCTGCACGTGCGTGACGCTGCGGTGCTGATCACGCGCGAGCAGGGCGCGCGGGCGCGGCTGGAGTCGCTGGGCGTGCGGCTGCATCCGCTGCTGAGCGTGGAGGTGTTGCTCACGTACCTGCACGGCGCGGAGCGCATCCCGGACGAGGAGTATCGGCGGGCGCTCCAGTATCTGCATCAGGAGGGGGACGCGCGGCCGCCGCTCCCGTAGGGCGCGCGACCGGCTCGAGCAGGCCCTCGCACCGGCGGTTGACCTGCCGCCCCGGCTCCGCCACGGTTGAAGGGGCGGGTATGAGGGGTCAGCACGATGCAACAGGTACGTGGCTGGCGGCTGTGGGCCGCCGTGGCGGTGGTGGGAGTGGCGCTGGGCGTCGCGGGAGCGCTCGCGATGCGCGGCGGCGGGGACGGTGGCGACGCCTCGGGCGCAAAGGCCGCCGCGGGGGGCTCGACGACAGGCGAGGCGGCCGACGCACCTGCGCTCACGTCGTACCGGTACACGCTGGCGATCGAGATGTCGGGCGGGCTGGCCGGGCCGGTCACGACAGGCGTCGCGTCGGACAAGCCCCTCACGTTCGCGATCGCGGGCGCGGTGGTGGATGCGGACCGCGAGCACTCGACGGTGAAGGCGAACCTCGGGTTCGTGGCGCTGGACCTAGAGACGATCCAGATCGGCGATCGAGCATGGACGCGCGAGGACGGCGGCGCATGGGAGCCGCAGGCGAGCCTGCAGCCGGGCGTGCCGGCGCTGCAGATCGATCCGGGGGCGCGGCGCTCGATGGGCGCGCGGTGGCACGCATCCGCGACGGGCTGCGCGACATGAAGTCGGCGCAGGAGCGGGTGAACGGCGTCGACGCGCTGCGCTACTCGCTGAACGCGGAGCAACTGCGGCGCGTGTTCGGAGCGGATGCGCAGCTGTTGCCGGAGAACGCGGTGCTGCGCGGTGACTCGACGCTGTGGGTGGCGCGCGCGAGCGGGGTGCCGGTGCGGCTCATGCTGGAGGCGACCGGGGCGCGCGAGCCGGGCGTGCTGAAGCTGGAGCTGAACATGACGGAGCTGAACTCGTCGGCGATCCGCATCGAGCCGCCCGTCTAGGTCTGTGGTTGAGTGCGGAGACGGCGCGAGGCAGTCGTGGATCGTGACACGCGCCGCTTCGTGTCAACGCTGTTGCTGGTGGCGGGGCCAGCTGGTGGCGCGCTCGGATGGCTCGCGTTCAACGCGGTCGGCGCGGCGGTGATCTTCGGAGGATCCGGAGCTACGGTTGCGGGTGTGCTGTTGTGGCCGTCATGGCGACGCGGGGCGACCGCGATCGGCGGGCTCGCGCTCGGCTGGTGGCCTGTCGTCGCAAACGCGCTGCTGCGATAGGCAACCGCTGGCGAACGTTCGATGTCGCGACCTTCGCCGACGCACGCTCGAGCTGGCCGTGACGGGTACGGCCGTCGCGACCCGGTCGCTGGCTCGGCGCGGACCCCCTCGCTGAGCGACGGCGCAGTGGTCCGTGGGCCGTGTGGTTCGGGACGCGGAGGCGAGCGAGGCGGGGCGGCCGACCGCTAGAGCAGGCGCCGGATCGGCTTGCGGCCGGGGCGCGGGTCGTAGTTGGACTTGAACATCTCGAGCTTGTCGCGCTCGATGAGGTACTTGCCGGCGAAGAGCACGGCGGGGACGCGCCGCTGCTTGATCAGGCGGCGCAGGCTCTGCGGGTGGATGCCGAGCTCGCGCGCGGCCTCCACCAGGTCGAGGTAGTCGTTGAACGGGGAGTCAGGCACGTACGTTGTTCCATCGTCTGGGGTCCGGGCTGGAGGCCGAAGTGCTCAGGCGCGTACGCAATCATAGCAGCCGGTGCGTGACCGCGTAAAGCGCATAGGCAGTTCTTTGCGGCCCTCCCCTCCAGCTGCTCGCCCAGCGCCGTCGACGTCGCACGCGCTGGCCGGGAGCCCTCACCCCCGGCCCCTCTTCCCGCGCGGCGGGGCGAGGGCGTCGAGCGACGGCCCTTGGTCGGTCACAGCTCAGCGGGCGGAGTCTCAGGAAATGTGGTTCAGCGCTAGGGCAGCGCGGGGGCGGCGGCGAGGCGCACTTGCTCGATGACTGCGGGCAGTGCCGCGGCGACACGGTCAATGTCGGCCTCGGTGAGGCTGGGCCAGGTGGTGAGGCGCAGCGAGCCGATCGCGCGCTCCAGCGGCACGCCCATGGCGACGAGCACATGCGAGGGTTCCCACGTTGCGGAGGTGCAGGCGGCGCCTGCCGAGCACTCGATGCCGATGGCGTCGAGCGCGTCGACGAGCGACTCGCCCTCGACGCCGTCGAAGCACAGGTGCAGGTTGTGCGGCAGCCGCTCCGTTGGGTGGCCGTTGATGTGCAGGTCGCCGAGGCTGGCGCGCAGGCGCGCGAGCAGGCGGTCGCGCAGCATCGCGGCGCGGGCGCTGAACTGCTGGCGCTCGGCCTGGGCGAGGGAGAGGGTGACGGCGAGGCCGACGATGCCGGCGACGTTCTCGGTGCCGGAGCGACGCTGGCGCTCCTGGCCGCCGCCGGAGAGCTGCTCCAGGAAGGGGACGCCGCGGCGGATGTAGAGCACGCCGGTGCCCTTCGGCCCACCGAACTTGTGCCCGGAGAGCGAGAGCAGGTCGACGCCGAGCGTGTCGACGCCGAGCGGGAGCGAGGTGGCAGCCTGCACGGCGTCGGTGTGGAAGGGGATCGGGCGGCCGAGCTCGCGGGCGCGGGCGCGGAGCAGCCGCGCGATGGCGGCCACGGGCTGAACGGTACCGACTTCGTTGTTGGCGTACATGACGGATACGAGCGCGGTGTCCGCGCGGACGGCGTCGACGACCTGAGCAGGGTCGACGCGTCCGTACTGGTCGACGGGCAGGAGCTCGATGTCGAAGCCGAAGCGTTCGAGGTACTGCGCGGAGTGGAGCACAGCGTGGTGCTCCACCTCGGTGGTGATGATGTGCGCGCCGGCGCCGGCGTCGCGCTGCGCGAAGGCGACGCCCTTGAGCGCGGCGTTGATGCTTTCGGTGCCGCCGGATGTGAAGACGATCTCTTCGGGGAGGGCGCCGAGGAGGGTGGCGATCTGCTCGCGGGCGGCGGTGACGGCGTCGGCGGCGCGACGGCCGTGGGCGTAGTGGCCGGAGGGGTTGCCGAAGTCGGCGGCGAAGTAGGGGAGCATGGCGTGGAGCGCCTCGGCACGGAGCGGCGTGGAGGCGGCGGCGTCGAGGTAGATAGGGGGGTCGTCGTGGGGCATGGGAGTAGGATGCCCCACGGGGGTATCGGTGGTCAATGGTGCGCCGGGATAAGAGATAGGGGCCGCGAAAACCGGACCCCGATGGCCCTCTCGACAGCCGGCTAGCGGCCACCGTCCGAGACCGCGTTAGAATTGGAGTGCAAGGCTCACCGTCGCAGTCGATACTGCGGCGACATGCCCGCACCGTTCGGCAGCGTATGCCCGCATGACATCGTCTCGGAGGCTGTGGCTCATGTGATCAATGCGCACCCCCCGACGCACCCCATCAGAAGTGGAAGACCCCGCTCAGTCAGCACTTGCACCGAGTCCTCCGAGGCGCGTTCCGTGACCTCGCACCAGACGAAGTGGCGTACACGGAAGCATTCGATCGTTTCAAGTACATTTGCTCTCTGGTGCATGGTGATCTTTCAACGGAGCCATCGAGTAAGCCAGTGGTGAGCGCTGGCCATTGTGAGCCAATTTGTTCGAGCTCTCGACTTACCGCATCTGGAAGCGGAGCCTGACCCGGTTTCCCGGACGACCTAGTCTTGGCGACGATGTCGCCGGGAAGGGAGTCCGGGATGGCTGGTCCGTACCCACCTGAGTTTCGACAGCAGGCAGTCGAGCTGGCGCGGCTGCGTGAGAAGCCGGTTGCGGAGATCGC
>SHYP01000004.1 GCA_009692725.1 Dehalococcoidia bacterium | reverse complement strand
CCGTACAGCATGGACGTAATACACTCAGGCGCCTGCGCAGCTGCGCACGCCCGGGAAGCCGAGGAGGACCGATGACCGACGAACTTGAACGACTACGCTCGCTGTCGCTCAGCCGGCGTACGGCGATGCGGGGCGCCGCGCTCGGCCTCGGCGGCCTCGCGGCGGCCGCCCTCGTCGGCTGCGGCGGCGACGACGACGCCGATACCGGCGCCGCACAGCCCGCCGCCGCGCAGCCCGCCAAGGGCGAGGGCGAGCTGGTCAAGGACGCTGAGGCACCGTATCCGTACCAGTACCCGGAGCCTGCGGGCAAGACGCCGAAAGCCGGGGGCGTACTCGCCGTCGCCGTCAGCTGGGACTCGTCCACGCTCGACACCACCAAGTCCGCCGCCGGCGGCACGATCACGATCCCGAACACTGCGTACGACCGACTGCTCGAGTTCGTGGTTGGCCCGAAGATGAGCCCAACCAAGGTCGAGATGACCGGCGGGCTCGCGGAATCATGGGAGCGCTCCCCGGACGGTGCCGTCTACACGTTCAAGATCCGTCCTGGCGTGAAGTGGCAGAACGTGCCCCCGCTCAACGGCCGCGACTTTGTAGCGGCCGACGCCAAGTTCGTCTTCGAGCGCTACGCCAAGGAAGGCGTGCACCAGGCGCTCTGGACGGACCTCGACAAGATCGAGGCGCCTGATGCGAAAACGCTGAAGATCACCCTCAAGCGCCCGCTCGCCGACTTTGTCGCGAACCTTGCCGGCCGCTACCAGTCCGTCTTCCCGAAAGAGCTCGTGGACTCTGGCGAGATCGACAAGAAGGCGATCGGGACAGGCTCGATGATCCTCAAGGAGATCCGTCAGGGCCAGGACGTCACCTTCGAACGCAACCCCAACTTCTGGGGCGGCAAGCCGTACCTCGACGGCATCAACTACCGCATCATGCCGGACGGCGCTGCGCGCCTGGCGGCGTTCCGCGCCGGCCAGGTGGACTACGCCTACAGCCCGGTCGGCAAGCTGTCCGAGGCGAAGGCCGTTGAGCGCTCGAATCCCGGCGTGCAGATATCGGTGTACGCGATCACCGCCGGCGGCTACGGCTTCGGCATGAACCACCAGAACACCAAGTTCAAGGATGAGCGCATCCGCCGCGCGATCTCGCTCGCCACGGACCACGACACGACGATCGCGGTGCTCTTTGAGAGCGCCGGCGTCTCGCTGCCGAACACACCGTTCCAGTTCACACACGCCACCCGTCCCGACATGAAGAAGGGCGAGCTCGGCCAGTGGGTGAAGCCCGCCGGCGACCCAGCCGAAGCGAAGAAGCTCCTCGACGCCGCCGGCGCGAAGGACTTCACCATCAACGCCAACTTCTACACGTACGCGGCCTTCGACTCGCAGCGCGCCGAGTTGCTCACCGACCAGTTCCGCAAGGCGGGCATCACGCTCAACGCCCGGCGCGTCGACTACACCGAGTTCAACTCGCAGTGGGTCGGCGGCAAGCTGCCAGAGGCGACCACGAGCGGCTGGAACGCCGTCGGCTTCGACGCCGACAACTACTTCTACAACCAGGTGCACTCGAAGTCGCCGGGCAACCGCTGGCATATCGAAGACACGCAGATCGACAGCTGGGCTGAGCAGCAGCGGACCGAGCTCAATCCCGAAAAGCGCAAGGAAATCCACAAGAAGATCTGGGACCGCGACCTGGACCAGATGTACCGCATCCCCCAGGCCGCCGGCTACTACTTCGAGGTCCTGCAGCCGTGGCTGCGCGCGCTGCGCTGGGGCGGTGGCCTCGGCGTGGCAAGCTCGTACTACGACTGGGGACACCAGGCGCACACGATGTGGCTGGACAAGTAGCCCGGTGACGCGGCCCGCCTCGGGGCCGTGCACCTGGCCCGAGGGCGCGGCACCTGCCGCGCCCTCGACATATCCGTCCGCCGCGCTCCCGCACCGCCCCCGCCCGCACCCGCGCGGTGCATAATGGCGCCCGCCAGCACCGCGCTGGCGGGCGCGGCTCCAATGCGCCATCGTGCGCTACGTCTGCGGCCACGGACGGCGCACCGACGAACGCGACGAGGGAGGTCACGTGAGCTACCAGCTGCTGACGATCGAACGCAACGGCTACACCGCCACCATCACGCTCAACCGGCCGGAGCGCCTCAACGCGCTCAGCCGCGACCTCACCAGGGAGCTCCACCAGGCGCTCGACGAGGTCAGCGACGAGTTCCCGCAGATCCGCACCCTCATCCTCACCGGCTCCGGTCGCGGCTTCTGCGCAGGCGCCGACGTCACCGCTATGGCCGCGCGCCAGGAAGGCGGCGAGCCCGAGCGCACGGCGTGGGACCCCTTCGACAGCATCCCGCCGCTCGCCCCGCACCTCCGGCGCGTGCAGCAGCCCGTGATCGCCGCCGTCAACGGCCTCGCCGTCGGCGCTGGCCTCGCCCTCACGCTCGCCAGCGACATTCGCGTCGCCTCCACCGAGGCGCGCTTCGCCTCGATCTTCGTCAAGCGCGGCCTCGTCCCGGACACCGGTTCCTCCGTCTCGCTACCGGACCTCGTCGGCCTCGGCATCGCGGCCGAGATGGCCTACACCGGCCGCCTCGTCGACGCGCAGTGGGCGCTCGAAAAGGGCCTCGTCAACCGCGTCGTGCCGCCCGACCAGCTGCTCGCCGCAGCGAACGAGATCGCCGACGAGATCGCCGCGAACCCCCCGCTCGCCGTGCGCGCCGCCAAGCAGCTGCTGTTCCGCCGCCAGCGGCTCGACGACGCCATCCCGCACGAGCACGACGCGAACGCCCCCTCCATGCCCAGTGAGGACCGCATCGAGGCGGTGCGCTCGTTCCTCGAGAAGCGCCAGCCCGTCTTCCACGGGCGCTAGCACAGCCAGCCGGCGCGCGCGGGGAACCCCCGCGCGCGCTCGCCCTCACCCGGCCGGCACACGCGGAGGCGGAGCATGAGCGGTCCGTTGGTCGGTTGGCGCGTGCTCGACCTCACGCAGGGCATCGCCGGCCCGTACGCCACCAAGCTCTGCTCCGACTACGGCGCCGACGTGATCAAGGTCGAGCGGCCCGGCCTGGGCGACGTCGCGCGCCGCATCGGCCCCTTCCCCGGCGACGACCCGCACCCCGAGCGTAGCGGCATGTACCTGCACCTCAACAGCGGCAAGCGCAGCATCACGCTCGACCTCAAGACCGCGACCGGCCGCGCCATCCTGCTCCAGCTCGCCGCGCGCGCCGACCTCGTCGTCGAGAGCTTCCGCGCCGGCACCCTCGAGCGGCTCGGCCTCGCGCCCGAGCGCTTCGCGGAGGCGAACCCTGCCGCCGCCCTCGTGCGCATCTCGAACTACGGCCAGACCGGTCCGCTCCGCGACTGGGACGCCGACGACCTGCTGCTCTACGCCGCGTCCGGCATCCTGCAGGTGACCGGCGAGCCGAACCGTGAGCCGGTCGCGATCGGCCTGTACGCGCCGCTCTTCCTCGCGGGCGGTATCGCTGCCGCGCACGCCATGGGCGCCATGCGTGCCGCGCACCGCGACCGCCAGCAGGAAGTCGTCGACGTGTCGCTGCACGAGACGCTCGCCGGCTCGATGGATCGCGGCGGACCGAACCTCGTCAGCTACCAGTACACCGGTGCCCTGATGGTCGAGCGGCGCGAGCGCGTCCTGATCAGCGCGCTGCCCAGCGGCGTGTTCCCCGCCGCCGACGGCTACATCCAGGTCACCACACAGACGAACTGGTTCGACCGCTTCTGCCGCGTGATCGGTAAGCCCGAGTGGATCACCGACCCGCGCATGACCAGCAACCTCAACGACCCGCTCGCCATCGGCGACGAGGTCGAAGCCGCGTTCTACGAATGGCTGCTGCCGCGCACCAAGCAGCAGGCGATGGAAGAAGCCCAGGCCGAAGGCTGGCCGCTCTCCGCGCTCAACACCCCCGCCGACGTCTTCCGCGACCCGCATTTCGCCGCGCGCGGCTTCTTCCAGCGCGTCGAGCTCCCGCTCGGCGGCGCCGTGACGCTGCCGGGGCTCGCCGTGCGCTTCCGCGACACGCCGGGCGAGATGCGTCGCGCACCGCTGCTCGGTGAGCACAACCTCGAAGTGCTCGGCGAGCTCGGCTACGCACCGCGCGAAGTCGCCGCGCTGCGCGCCCAGGGCGCGATCTAGCGCGGCGGGGAGGAGCACCGATGCCCGACCGCAAGCCCCCACTCGATGGTGTGCGCGTGCTCGCGCAGGGCATCGTCTGGGCTGGCCCGTTCTCGACGCTGATCCTCGCCGACCTCGGCGCCGAGGTGATCGAGATCGAGTCGATTCAGCACCTCAACCCCACCCGTACGAGCATGCGCCACATCCCCGACGTGGTGATGCAGGGCATCGGCGGCACGTACTACTTGAACCGCGACGGCTCCGAGGGCTTCTGGGACCGCCAGGCGTGGTTCAACTACGCGAAGCGCGGCTGCAAGTCCGTCACGCTCGATCTCGGCAGCGACACTGGACGCGAGCTGTTCTACGAGCTCGTGCGGAAGTCCGACGCGTTCCTGGAGAACAACGCCGCAGGCGTCGCGGAGACGCTCGGCGTCGACTGGGACACGCTGCAGCGCATCAACCCACGGCTCGTGATGGTGCGCTTCCCCGGCTTTGGCATCACGGGGCCCTACCGCCACCACAAGGGCTACGGCTCGAACATGGAAGCCGTGGCCGGTCACACTATGGTGCGCGGCTACCGCGACTCCGACGCCTCGACGACACCCGCTTCGCTGCACGGCGACCCGAACGCCGGCGCGCACGTGGCGTGGGCGATCCAGGCCGCGCTGCTTGCGCGCGAGCGCACCGGACGCGGCCAGCTCGTCGAGATCGCGCAGGCCGAGGCCGTCACGCACCACATCGCCTACGACCTGCTCGACTACGACATGAACGGACGCGAGCCGGGCCCGCGCGGGAACACGCACCCCGCGATCGCACCGTACGGTGTCTTCCGCTGCGCCGGCGACGACCGCTGGATCGCCATCAGCGCGCCGTCCGACGCCGCGTTCGCCGCGCTCTGCGGCGTGCTCGGCCTGCCCGAGCTCGTACACGACGAGCGCTTCGCGACGCTCCCCGCGCGCCTCCGCGACCGCGACGCTATCGACGCGTTGATCGCGGCCGCGACCCCACCGCACGACGCGCAGGCCCTCGCGACGCAGCTGCAGGCCGCCGGCGTCCCCGCGGCGCCGCTCGCGCACCAGCAAGAGATGCACGAGGATCCGCACCTGCGCGCGCGCGGCTTCTTCAACGCGATCACGCATCCCGCCGCCGGCACGCACCTCTACCCGGGACCGCTCGCGAAGCTCGAGCACACGGCGGACGTGCCGCCCTTCAAGCCCGCGCCGACGCTCGGCCAGCACAACGCCTACGTGCTCAAAGAGCTACTTGGCATCTCCGACGAGCACTACGCGCAGCTCGTCGCCGACCAGGCCATCGGCGAGAGTTACCTCGAGAGCGCGCACGCCTAGCGCCTCGCCCGCCCGTATCGATGTTTCACGTGAAACACTTGTGCTACGCGGGCCGAGCACAGCGCTAGAGGCTGTGCTCCCGGACGACATCCCCGTCGTACAGGATCGCGCCATTGAGCGCGGTCGGCGCCTGCTCGCAGATCCACACCGCGGCCTTGCCCATGTTGTCGGCCGACTCGAACTCCGTGATGGGGTTCTGCGGGTCGTTCTGGAAGAACATCAGCCCCGGCGTCTTCACGCCGCCCATCGGCGCGAGCACGTTGACCGAGATGCCGTCGCGCTGCAGCAGCCGCCCCATCTCCTGAGAGAAATGCTCGATGTACGACTTCTCGGAGCCGTAGAAGATGTCCGCCGGCGGCGTCGCCTCCGCGTACGGGCCGGGTCCCGGCGGGATCGCCCCGCGCGACGACAGGTTGATGATGCGCCCCCCGCCCGCCGCCTTCATGTGCGGCGCGCACGCCTTCATCGTCAGGATGTAGCCGCGCACGTTCACCTCCCACGCGAGGTTGATGTGCCGCGGCTGCACCGCGTACAGGTCGCCCGGGACGAAGATCGCCGCGTTGTTGACCAGGATGTCGACGCGGCCCCATTCGGCCACCACGCGCTGTACGCCCGCCTCGATGCTCTCCGGGTCGCGCATGTTCAGGACCACCGGGATCGCTGTGCCGCCCGCGTCGGTGATGTCCTTCACCACCGAGTGGATCGTGCCGGGCAACCGCGGGTCCTGCGCGACCTCGGTCCGCGCCGCCACCGCCACCTTCGCCCCCGCGCGCGCGAGGTAGCGCGCGATATCCGCGCCGATCCCGCGGCTCGCGCCCGCCACCAACGCCACCCGACCGTCGAGCGCCATGCTCGTGCCCCCTTCGGCTACCGCACCAGTTACAGGAACTCCGGCAGACCGGCGCGTACGTCGCGCCACTCCATCAGCTCCGCCACCGCGCGCGCGGCGCGCTCGATGCTCGGCAGCAGCGCCACGCCGCGCTGGTGCGCGTGCACCGCGGCGTCACCGATGCGGTGCTCTTCGTGCAGCATCACGATCGGCACGCCCGAGCGCTCCTGGATCGCGGCGAACTCGTCGATGGTCACGCGCACGCGCCGCTCGCGCGTCGCCAGGTCCTCGTCGCGCATGAAGCTGCCGCCCACCGTCGTGAAGATGATGTCGGTCGTCGGCGAGCGCACGATCGCGTCGAACGCGCGACGCGTCAGCTCGGTGTCCTGCGTGAAGTCCAGCGGGTGGTCGCGCCCGAACGTCGCGTCCACGGGGTTGCGCACGCTGGTCCCGGCGATTGGGATGAAGCTGTGCAGCTCCGCCTGCACGGCTTCCGGCAGCGGCGGCACGCGCAGCCCCGCGAGCGCGAGCTGGTCCGAGGCGAGCACCGCCGTGCCGCCGCCCGCGCCCACGATCGTGACGTTGCGCCCCCGCGCGCGCCGCACGAACGACGTCACCACGGTCGCGAGGTCCAGTAGGTCGTCCATGCGCGGCGCGTGCCATGCGCCCGTCTGCCGGCACAACGCCTCGAACACCTCGCTCGAGCCTGCGAGCGAGCCCGTGTGCGAGTTCGCCGCGCGCGCGCCGTCTGCCGTGATGCCGCCCTTGAGCAGGATCGTCGGCTTCGTCGCCGCGAGCCGGCGCAGCGCGTCGAAGAACTTGCGCCCGTCGCGCACGCCCTCGATGTAGCCGACCACGTACTCGGTCTGCGGGTCCGCCGCCGCGTAGTCTAGGAAGTCGTGCGCGCGCAAGTCGGCGCCGTTGCCGTAGCTCACGCCCTTGGAGAAGCGCAGCCCGCGCCGCCCGAGCCCGTAGAGTATGCCGCTGGCGTTCGCGCCGGACTGCGAGAGCATGAAGATGTTCCCGGGCTCGTGCGGCACCCGCGGCATGAACGAAAGCCCCACGCCCGGCACGTACAGCCCCATGCAGTTGGGCCCGATCAGCCGCATCCCCGCCGCGCGCGCCTTCGCCACGATGCGGTCCTGCGTCGCGGCGAGCTCCGCGTCGCCCGTCTCCGCGAGCCCCGCCGTGAACGAGTGCAGCGAGCGCACGCCCTTGGCGATGCACTCGTCGACGAGCTGCTCGAGGCCCACGGCCGGGATCTGCGAGATCACGTGGTCCACGGGGCCGGGGATGTCGAGCACGCTCGGGTAGCACGGCACGCCGCGCACCTCGGTCATCTTCGGGTTCACGGCGTACAGGGGGTGCCGATCCTGGTACCCCTGCTCGAGGATCGCGTTCAGGAAGATGCCGCCGAGCTGCCCGTCGAACGACGGGCGCGTGGAGACGCCGACGACGGCGGTGGCGCGGGGGTGAAAGATCGGGTCGAGTGGGTGGTCGTGACGGAGGACGGCCGCCTCGGCGGCGGCCCCGGGCCCCAGTGCTTCGTTGCTGATCGCCGCCCCCTCGTTGCTGCCCGCTTGCTCGGGCGTGCGCCCGCTGGCGCGCAGTCTAGCTGGTGCGCGGCGCGCTCGCTCGCCCCAGCCGAGCCTCGCGCCGGCTCGTGACGGGGCGCGTCGCGGGTGGTATGACTGGGGCGTCACCGCCGCGAATCGGCGCGGCGCGTCCGAGGAGGGGCGATGGCGTCAGCCTTGGCCGTTCGCTACATCGTCGATGACGTCGACGCGGCCGTGGCGTTCTACACGGAGCGGCTCGGCTTCACGCTCGTCCAACAGATGGGGGCGCCGTTCGCGCTGCTGGAGCGCGACGGCTTACGGCTCTGGCTCGCCGGCCCCGGCTCGTCTGCGCGCCGGCCGATGCCCGACGGCGCGCTGCCGGCGCCGGGCGGCTGGAACCGCCCCGCGCTCGAGGTCGAGGACCTGCCCGCGGTCGTCGCAAGCTGGCGCGACGCCGGCGTGCGCTTCCGCAACGAGCCGCTGAGCGGGCCCGGCGGCCGCCAGGTGGTCGCCGAGGACCCGTCCGGCAACCCGATCGAGCTGTTCGAGCCGGCGCCGCGCTGACGACCCGGCTCGCACGCGACTCGCCATCCCGCGACTACGAGAGGAGCACCCCGTGCCACTGACCGCCGCGAATGCACAACAGATGATCCAGGCGAGCCAGGCGAAGGCGCGCGAGATTGGCGTGGGGGTGTGCACCGCGATCGTCGACGCCGACGGTCGCCTGTTCGCGTTCGGGCGCATGGAGGGCGTGCACTGGCTGTCGATCGATGTCGCACAGGCGAAGGCGTTCACGGGCGCGCTACTCCGCCGCGACGGCGCGGACCTGCAGTCGATGAACCCCGCGGTGCTCTCGGCCATCGGCGCGATGTACTCCGGCCGCGTGCTCGCGATGGGCAGCGTCACGCCGGTGCGCCAGGACGGCGTCGTGATCGCCAGCGTCGGCTGCAGCGGCGCCACGGACGACCAGGACGGCGAGTGCGCTCGCGCCGCGCGCGACGCGTACGTGAGTGGTTAGCGCGGGAGGCCCGCGCGCGATGCCCGGGCGCGTCGGCGTGGTCATCAACGCGTTCACCGCCGCCGAGGCGGTGGATCGCATCGCGCAGGCGGAGGCCGCCGGCGTGCCGCACGCCTGGATGACCACCGGCGGCGTGGGGCCGGACGCCTTGACGATCTTCGCTGCGGCCGCGATGCGCACGGAGCGCATCACGCTGGGCACGTGCATCATCCCGACCTGGCCGCGGCACCCGATCGCCATCGCTCAGCAGATCGTCGCGCTGGAGTCGTTCGCCTCGGGGCGCATCCGCCTCGGCATCGGCCCGAGTCATGAGCCGTCGATGACTAGCATGTTCGGCGTGCAGTGGCGCAAGCCGCTGACGCAGCTGCGCGAGTACCTGCAGGTGCTGCGCGCGCTGCTGCACGAGGGCGCCGTGGACTTCGTCGGCGAGCACGTGGTCGCGCGGGCGCAGCTCGCGCAGCCGCCGCGCACGCCGCTGCTCGCCTCGGCGCTGCGCCCCGCGGCGTTCGAGGCGTGCGGGGAGCTCGCGGACGGCGCGATCTCCTGGCAGTGCCCCGCCGCGTACCTCGTCGAGCAGGCGCTACCGGCGCTCGCGCGCGGTGCTGCGCGCGCCGGTCGCGCGGTGCCGCCGCTGATGGCGCACGTGCCGGTGGCGATCACCACGGACCGCGCCGCGGTGCGCGAGGCGGCCGGGCGCCAGGTGGCGGGCTACAGCAGCATCCCGTTCTACCGCGCGATGTACGAGCAGGCCGGCGTCCCGCAGGAGGCCGGGTCGGTCGGCGACGAGCTGATCGATGCGCTGGTGGTGTGGGGCGACGAGCAGCAGGTGGTCGCGCGGCTCGCCGAGCTGCTGCGGGCGGGCATGGGGGAGCTGCTGGTGATGCCGCTGGTCACCAACCGCGAGCGCGACGCATCGATCGAGCGGGTGTTCCACGCGGCGGCGGCCGCCGCGCGCGCCACCGCGTAGGGCCGCGGTCCGTCAGCCGGCGACGTAAACTTCGGCAGCGCGACCTCATCCGTGACGTCTTCCCACGCCACCGCCACGCGCTGCCCGATGCGCACATCCTCGACCGGGGTGCCGGTGATGTTGCTCCACATGCGGAAGCCCTCGTCCATCTCGATCAGGGCGAGCGTGTAGGGCACGTCGTCGTTGAAGCGCGGGTCCATGGGCTGGCGCACGGTGGTGAACGAGTAGATCGTGCCGCGCCCCGCGGACTCCTGCCACTCGTTCGCCTGGAAGCCCAGGCAGTCCGGGCCGGGGCATCCGTCACGCGGCGGGAACACGGGCGGCTGGCACAGCCAGCAACGCTGGTACAGCAGCCGATGCTGCTTCGTGGTCGCCCACCACTCCTTCTCTCGCGGCGTAATGGGCTGATTCGCAAGCGTGATGGTGCGCTGCGCGATGCCGCGATCGCGCGCCGTGAACCTCGTATCATCATATGCGTGATGTGGCGCAGCCCTGCCAGGGGCGTGCGAACGAGGCGAGTGACGAGTGAGAGGAGCCCCGGTGGTTGCGACTGAGCCATCCAAGGATCTGAAGGTCATTGGTGCGCGGCCGGTCCGCCCGGACGGCGTCGACAAGGTCAACGGTCGCGCGGTGTACGGCGGCGACGTGCGCATGGCGCGCATGCTCTTCGGGCGCGTGCTGCGCAGCCCGCACGCGCACGCGATCATCCGCCACATCGACACCACGCAGGCCGAGGCGCTGCCCGGCGTGCTGGCCGTGATCACGAACGCGGACTTCCCGCGCCAGGACGACAGTCACATGGCCGTCGGGGAGGGCGAGGAGACCAGCGCGCGCTGGGTGCTGGACAACGTGCTCGCCTCGGACAAGGTGCTGTACCGCGGGCACGCGGTGGCGGCGGTCGCGGCCGTCGACCCGCACATCGCCGAGGACGCGCTGGAGCTGACCAAGGTCGACTATGAGCTGCTGGAGCCGGTGGTCGACCTGTAGCGCGCGATGAGCGACCAGTCCCCAGTGCTGCACGACAGCGTGGTGACAGAGCAGGTGTTCGGGTTCTTCGGCTCGGGCGGGTCGGAGCAGTACGGCAAGCGCCCCTCGAACGTCTCGAAGAAAGTGGAGTTCACGGGCGGCGACCTCGATGCAGGCTTCCGCGCCTCAGACGTGGTGATCGAGCGCGAGTTCGACACGCCGATGTACCACCAGGGTTACATCGAGCCGCACAACGGCACCGCGCTGTGGAGCGAGGACGGCCAGATCAACGTGTGGGTGAGCCGCAGGCGTACTTCGGCGTGCGCGACAGCGTGGCGACGCTGCTCAAGCAGCCGATCTCGAAGGTGCGCGTCAACCCGGCGGAGATCGGTGGCGGCTTCGGCGGCAAGAGCTCGGTGTACATGGAGCCGCTCGCGGCACTGCTGTCGCGCAAGGCGGGCCACCGGCCGGTGAAGATGTACATGACGCGCGCCGAGGTGTTCGAGGCGACGGGCCCGACGCCGGGCACGCACATCCGCGTGAAGATCGGCGCGAAGCGCGACGGCACGATCGTGGCGATCGACTGGGAAGGCATCTACGAGTCGGGCGCGTACCCCGCGTCGTCGTTCACGGCGGGGGCGATGGCGGCGTTCGGTCCGTACAAGATCGCGAACTTCCGCTCGGTGGCGTGGGAAGTGCTGAACAACAAGCCGCGTGTGCAGGCGTATCGCGCGCCGGCGGCGCCTGCCGCCGAGTGGGCCGTCGAGTCGCTCGTCGACGACGTGGCGCGCGAGCTCGGCATGGACCCGCTCGATTTCCGCCTGAAGAACGCGGTACGCGAAGGCGACCGCGCGTCGACGGCGCGCAATTCGGCCCGATCGGCAACGTCGCGTGCCTCGAGGCGGTGCGCGACTCCGATCACTACCGCTCCGAGCTGCACGGGTCGAACCGCGGGCGCGGTGTGGCGGCGGGGTACTGGTTCACCATCGGTGGGAGTCCGGCGCGATCGCGTCGATCCACCCGGACGGCACGGTGGCGCTGGGCATCGGCTCGGCGGACATCGGCGGCAGCCGCGCCTCGCTGGCGATGCAGTTCGCGGAGGCGATGGGCATCCCGTACGAGCAGGTGAAGCCGCACATCGTCGACACGGACTCGGTCGGCTACACGTTCCCCACGGTCGGCAGCCGCACCACGTTCGCGGGCGGCTGCCGACCGTGTACGAGGCGGCGCAGGAGCTGCGTCGCAAGCTCGAGGAGCGCGCCGCGCTGATCTGGGAGTGCGACCGCACGCTGGTACAGTACGCCGCCGACGCGGTGATCCGCGGCCCCGGCGGCAAGCAGCTCACGCTGAACGCGCTCGCGGCGCAGCTGCAGGCGACGGGCGGACTGATCCAGGCGCAGGCGGATGTCGCGCCGACGACGTCCGGTCCGGCGTTCGCGTGCCACGTCGTCGACGTGGAGGTGGACCCGGACACGGGCAAGGTGCAGATCCTGCGCTACACGGCCGCGCAGGACGTCGGCAAGGCAGTGCACCCGGACTACGTCGAGGGGCAGATCCAGGGCGGCGTGGCGCAGGGCATCGGCATGGCGCTCACCGAGGAGTACATCTTCGGCGACGACGGGCGCATGCAGAACTCGACGCTGCTCGACTACCGTATGCCGACAGCGCTCGACCTGCCGATGATCGAGACGCTGCTCGTCGAAGTGCCGAACCCGGGCCACCCGTACGGCGTGCGTGGCGTCGGCGAGGTGCCGATCATCCCGCCGCTGGCGGCGGTGACCAACGCCATTCGCGACGCCATCGGCGTGCGCGCGACGGCGCTGCCCGCCTCGCCAAACCGCATGATCGAGTGGATCGAGGAGCTGCGCCGCTAGCGCTCAGCAATGTTGCGCCGCGGTCACCCCGCTCGCGCGCCGCTGTTGCGGTGGAGTACGCGGGCGTGGTGACCGTGCGCGGGTACGTCAGTGCGCGGCGGCGGCCGCCTCGAACGCGCGCGCGATCGAGCCTTCGCGGTCGGCGGCGTCGATGAGCGGGTGCGCGATCACCTCGCCCATGCCGGCGTCGAGCCAGCCGCGCAGGCCCGCGGCGACCTCGTCGCGCGTGCCCGAGACGACGAGCTCGTCGAGCAGCGCGTCGCTGAAGCCGTCGTCGGGTGGGAAGCCCGCCTGCGCGAACATCTCGCGATAGGCGGGCGGGCGCAGGAAGAACGCGAACTGCTCGCGCGCGAGGGCGCGTGCCGCCTCGCGATCCGCCGTGACGGCGACGGGCACGTGCGCGACGAGCGGCGGGGTGGCGCGGCCCGCGCGCTCGGCGCCCGCGCGCAGCGCCGGCAGCGCGTGCCGCACGAGGTAGCCGCGGGGCCCGAGCCACGAGATCGCGCCGTCCGCGACCTCGCCGGCTAGCGCGAACGCGCGCTCGCGCAGCGCGGCGGCCATCACCGGCACGGCGGCGGTCTGGCCCAGGCGGTGCTGGACACGCACATGCGTGCCGGCGAACGTCGCTTCGCCATCGTGCAGCAGCGCGCGTAGCGTGGTCACGTACTCGCGCACGTTGGTGAGCGGCGCGCGGAACTCGATGCCGTACGAGCGCTCGACGGCGGGCGCGCCGCCCGGGCCGAGGCCGAGTCGCAGCCGCCCCGGCGCGAGCTGGTCGATGGCGAGCGCCTCCTGCGCGAACACCACGGGGTGGCGCGGCCAGGTGTGCAGGATCGCGGTGCCGAGCAGGATGCGGCTGGTCTTCGTGGCGGCGGCGGCGAACGTCGCCAGCATGTCCGCGCCGCCGGCGCCGCCCATCGTGGCCCACGCGGCGGGCACGCCTGCCTCCTCGGCCTGCTCGACCTGCGCGACCGCCTCGGTAGCGGTGCGGCCCTGGATCAACACGCCGATCATCGCGTCCTCCTCGAATGCGGCGCGCGGGCGCGGCCGGCGCGCCCCAGTATCGCGCGTCGAGACGGGTGGTTGCAGGATCGCGCGCAGCTGTGCACGCTGCCCCTCGGCCGGACCCGCACTGCGGGCGGCGCGGCCGCGGCGACGGGAGCAGGCGATGACGACCGAACAGAGCGCGCAGCCGGACACGAGCGACTGGAAGAAGACGCCGGACGGCATCGCGATCCCGCCGCCCTCGCCCGACGACGTGCGGTACGAGGCCCGCGACGGCGTGGCGTGGATCACGCTCAACCGGCCGCTGGTGCTCAACGCCATCAGCCGCAACGTGCAGCGGTTGCTGCACGCGGCGATGGAGCGAGCTGAGAGCGACGAGGACGTGCGCGCCGTCGTGCTGATCGGCGCGGGCCGCGCGTTCTCGGCGGGCGGCGACATGTGGGCCTCGCTCTACCCGGACGACGCGCCGGCGCCGGACGGCGTGGCGGTGCAGCTGAAGATATGGTCGCTCGCGAAGCCGGTGATCGCGGCGGTGCGCGGGCACGCCGTCGGGCAGGGCTGCGAGCTCGCGGGCGTGTGCGACCTGACGATCGCCTCGGAGACCGCGCGTATCGGCGAGATCCAGATTCGCCACGGCTACCCGCCGCCAATCCTGATCACGCCGTACCTCGTGGGGCAGAAGCAGGCGAAGGAGCTGCTGCTGCTCGGCGAGGCGGCCGACGCGCAGGACGCGCTGCGCCTCGGCCTCGTCAATCGCGTCGTGCCGGACGGCGAGCTCGAAGCGGCGGCCGAAGCGATGGCGAAGAAGCTCGCGGCGCTGCCGCCGAACACCGTGCGGCTGAACAAGCTGCTCGTGAACCGCGTGTACGAGCTGGCGGGGCTGCGCGGCGCGATGGCGTGGGGTGAGGACACGGCGTTGCGCGCGCTCTGGAAGTCCGAGGACACCGTGGCCGCCGAGCGCCACCGCGTGCGCAACGAGCAGGGCTGGGCGGCGTTCAAGCAGGAGCGCGACCAGGGCTACCGCCAGTAGCTGTGCAGCTGTCGCGGGGCGGCGCTCAGACGCGTCCCGCGCCGAACTCGAGGATGCCGCGCGCGACGTTCAGCCGCAGCAGGTCCGACGCGCCCTCCGCGATGCGCAACGAGCGCACCTCGCGGTACAGCCGTTCCAGCGGGTGGCCGGTGATCAGCGCGTTACCGCCGACGAGCTGGATCGCCTGGTCGACGACGCGGCCGACGGCTTCGGTGGCGAAGACCTTCGCGATCGCGCCCTCGTTCATCACGTCGGCGCCGCCGGCGGCGAGGCGCGCCGTGCGGTAGACGACGGCGCGCGCCGCGTAGGTGTCGATCATCATCTCGGCGAGGATGCGGCGCACGCCCTCGCGGTCGGCGAGCCGGCCGCCCTGGCGGTGCGGCTGCGAGACGTGCTCGCGCGTGTAGTCGACGGTCCACATCGCGGTGCCCGCGGCGCGCGCGCCGATGGCGAGGCGCATGTCGCCGATCTGCCCGAGCGCGCGGCCCATGCCCCCGCCGACCTCGCCGATCACGTTCGCGGCGGGCACGGCCATGCGCTCGAACGCGAGCTCGCAGTGCAGCGAGCCGTCCAGCGTGCTGAACTGCCGCGGCATGGTGAGCCCGGGCGTGTCGCGGTCGACGATGAGCAGCGCGGTGCCGCTCGGCGCGTCGCCGGACGGCTCTACGTTTACGAGCACGGTGAAGAAGTCGCAGAACGGCCCGTTCGAGACGTACGACTTGCGTCCGGTGACGAGCAGGCGGTCGCCATCGCGCTCGGCGTACGTCGGGCGAGTGGCGTCGGGACCGGACGGCTCGGTGAACGCGAAGCCCGCGGCTTGCTCGCCGCGCATCAGTGGCTCGAGGTAGCGCGCGCGCAGCGCGCCGGTGGCGGCGGCCAGCGCGCCCGGGCCGGGTCCGAGCACGAAGTCTGCGACCAGCAGGTTGCTCGCCGCGAACGCCTCGCGCACGACGGTGAGCGCAAGCGCGTCGGCGGCCGAGCCGCCGTATTCGCGCGGCTGCGTCATGCCGAAGAAGCCGGCGGCGGCGGAACGCCGGCGCGCTTCCGCGCGGGTCGCGGCGTCGACGCCGGCGGCGTCCGCGCCGGGGGGGAGCTGCGCCTCGATCGGGGCGAGCTCGGCGGCGACGAACGCCTGCGTGCGCTCGCGCAGGGCCAGCAGTTCGGGCGACAGGTGCTCGGGCATGCGTTCCTCCGTCGGCTCCCAGCGCGGCTCTCAGCGCGGCTCGGCGCGGCGCGGCGCACGCGCACGATACCCGTATTCGCGCTGCTACGCGTCCGCGCTCGACCGCGAGGATAGCCGGGCAGTGTTATCGTGCGCAGCGCGGCCGCCGCGATGGCCGCGAAGAGCGGAGGCGGGCGATGGCGGAGCTGCGGTTCCAGTACTTCTCCGTGGCGGTGCGGGACCTCGACGAGGGCGTGCGGCGCTATGCATAGTTCTTCGGCCTGAAGCCGGTGGCGGAGGTGAACACGCAGCGTTGGGGCTTCAAGGGCGTGATGCTCGGCACGGACGACGGACCGGTGCTCGAGCTGATCCAGCCGGAGCGCGAGGACAGCGCGCTGCTGCGCTTCATGAACCTGCGCCATGGAGACGCGTACCCGAACGGCGAGGGGCTGTACCTCGTCGGGCTGCAGGTGGCGGACCTCGAGGGTATGGTCGAGCGCATTCAGGCCGCGGGCGGTAGGATTACGCGCGAGGCGGACTCGCCGAACGCGGCGTGGGTCCACCCGCTGTCGAACGGCAACGTGTTCGTCGAGCTGAATCGCCTGCCTGCCGAGGACCTGCCAGCCGAGGAGTAGCGCCGCGCGGCGTCCGGCGCCGGCGTGAGCGGCCCGGCTCTACGCGCAGCGCGACCGGAAGGACCCGACTATCGCCAGCACGCGCACTCCGGGCCGCTTCCGCACGCCCTACTACGGCTGGGTGATCGCCGGCTCGGGCGCGGTGGGCAACTTCCTCACCGCCGGCATCTCCGTCTGGAGCTTCGGCATCTTCATCGCGCCCCTGCGCGAGGAGCTCGGCTGGAGCACGGCCGTGATCGCGCTCGGCTTCTCCATCCGCAGCTTCGAGCAGGGGCTGATGGCGCCGGTGACCGGGCTGATGGTGGACCGCTTCGGCCCGCGCAAGATGGCCGTGACCGGCGCGATCGTGCTCGCCATCGGCATCCTCATGTTCTCGCAGGCGCACTCGAAGGGGATGTACTACGGCGCGAGCGTCGTCATGGCGCTCGGCCAGAGCGTCGGCTCGTTCGTCGCGTACTCGGCCGCGCTCATGCGCTGGTTCCGGCGCTACCGCGGCCGAGCCATGGGCGTGCTGAACGCCGGCAACGGCGCGGGCTACGCGCTCGTGCTGCCGCTGTCGTGGCTGATCACCGCGGTCGGGTGGCGCGAGACCCTTGTCATCTCCGCGATCGTGCTGCTCGTGGTGACGGTGCCGATCGCGCTGCTCCTGCGGGACGACCCCACGGAGCTGGGGCTGGGCCCGGACGGGGTGTCGCTCACGGCACAGGAGATCGCGGTGCCGGTCGCGGCGAGCGGCATGAGCGTGCACGACGCTGTGCGCACGCCGATGTTCTACCTGCTCGCGCTCGCGGGAGCGCTCAACGGTGCGGCGATCCTCGGGTGGATCGTGCACCAGATACCGCACCTTAAGGCGGAGGGCTTCTCGACGGGTGAGGCCGCCTCGGTGGGCGTGGCGTACGCCGTATGCCAGATCGCGTTCCGCCCCGCGAGCGGCTTCCTCGGCGACCGCATCGGCCGTAAGCGGCTGTTCGTGATCGCGTTCGCGCTGCAGGGCGTGGGCATGGTCGTCTTCGCGCTGATCTCCAGCGAGCGCGTGTGGCTGCTGCCGGTGTATTTCATGACGTTCGCGTTCGGGCAGGCGGCGTGGGTGGTGATGCAGCTGGCGGTGGTGGCGGACTACTTCGGCCCGCGTCGCGTGGCGACGATCAACGGGCTCATCGGCGCGGCGCAGATGCCGGCAGGCGTGCTCTCGCCCGTGCTCGCCGGGCTCTACTTCGACCGCACCGGGTCGTACGTGCCGGTGTTCATCGTGTTCGGCGTGCTCGCGATGGTGGCGGCGTTCGCGGTCTCGCTGATCCGCCGTCCGCCGTGGCCGGATGGCCTCGGCGGTGCTCGCACCGCCGAGGAGTTCGCACTACCCGCGCACTAACGGGGCTACGGCGCCTGCTGCCCGAGTTCGGCGCCGCCGCGACCGCCGCCGTCGGCAACAACGCCTATACTGCCGCGGGCCGCTGACCGGAGTTGCGCGATGACCGAGCCCGAGCCCCTGGCGCCGGAGCTGCACCCGTACCGCTGGGTGCTCATGGGCGGCCTGGTGCTGTGCTCGTGGGGGATGCTCTGGTACGGGTTCACGCTTGGCGTGCTGCTGCCGGACATGAGCGAGGACCTCGGCATCGGCTCGGCGGCGAAGGGGTGGCTCAGCTCCTCGTTCTTCCTCGGGCAGGTGGTGTTCTCACTGCCGGTGACCGCGCTGATGGCGCGCTACCCGCCGCTGCGCGCGATGGGCGTCGCGTACGCGCTCGCGGCGGTGCTGATCGGGCTCGCGGTGCTGTTCCCGTCGTACTGGGTGCAGCTCGCGATGCGCCTCGGCGTGGCGATCGTGTTCGTCGCGCTCAATCCGGTGCGCACGATGCTGCTCGCGGGCTGGTTCGGCCGCGACGAGATTCCGCGCGCCAACAGCGTGTTCAACAGCGGCTTCGGCACCGTGCAGACGGTCGGCTTCTGGACGTCGGGCGCGCTGCTCGGCCTGCTCGGTGGCTGGCGCGCGCTGACGGCGCTGTTCGTCGTGCTGGCGGCGCTCGGCGCGGTGGTGTGGACGTTCATCGCGCGCGCGGCGCCGCCGCCGACGCAGCCGCCGCTGGTGGCCGAGGCAGGGGCGCCGCGGCGCTCGTGGCTCGCGCTCTTCGCGCGCCGCGACGTGCTCGCGTTGTGCCTGATCGGTGTCGGGGGCGCGGGGACGTGGGCAACCTTCCTGACGTTTTGGCCGCAGGTCGCGCGCGACGAGTTCGGACTGAGCGACGGCCAGACGGGGCTCGTGCTCGGCTGCGCGGCCGTCGCGATCATCCCGGGCTCGCTCGCCGCCACGTGGGCGCTGCGCATGGCGGGCGGGCGGCTGCCGTTCCTGCTGATCACGACGCTGGCGCAGGTGCCGACGTTCGGCATCTTCGTGCTGACCGGCAGCGTGCCACTGCTGATCGGCGTCGGCCTGTTGCAGGGGCTGACGTGGATGTACTTCCCGATCCTGCTCAGCCTGCCCTTTGAGTTCGAGGGCTTTGACCAGCAGGACGTGGCGCTCGCGACGGCGCTGTTCGTGGTCGTGAACGGGGCGGCGCTGGCGCTCGGACCGATCCTCGCGGGCGTCGCGGGCGAGCTGGTGCCGATGCGCGGCGTGCTGCTGGTCGCCTCGGCGGCGCCGCTGGTGTCGGCGTTGGGCGCGCTGCTGCTCGGTCGCGAGCCCGCGCGACGGCAGCCCGTGACTGTGCCGTCCAGCGGTGCAAGCGTCGTGGCCGGCTAGCGCGGGCGGCGGCTACCCCAGCGCGATCTGCAGCTCGCCGTTCGGGGCCGACCCGCCCGCGACGCGTGCCACGCGCCCCAGCAGCCGTGCCAACTCGCTCGCGAGCGCGGCGGGGTCGAGCGCCTCGCGCGACTCCAGCAGCATGCGCGCGTCGCCGTGCGTGAACGCCTCGACGCGCGCGGCGTCGACGCCGGGCACACGCGCGAGCGCGTCCTGCACCTCGATCAGCCCGCGAAAGCCCTCGACGGGGGAGACGACGAGCGCGAGCTCCGCGGCGAACGGCATCGGCTGGTCCGTGAAGGCGTCCGTGAAAGGCATGCGCGCTGCGCCATCCGGCGCTGCGCTGCCCGGGCCGCCGTCTGCGAGCGGCGGCCAGACCAATGGCCGCGTCGGCAGCGGCTGGACGTTCGTGGGGAAGTCCACGCCGGGCGTCGCGATGCGCGTGATCGTGGGCGCGAGCGCGGCCAGCGCCGCTGTGGTTGCCGCGTCGGGTGGCGCGCCCAGGCTCGCCGTGCGGCGCGGGCTGCGCGCGGCGCGCGGCGAGTCGCTTGCCAGCCGCTCGACGCGCCGACTCAGGCGCCGCAGCTCGGCGCGGAACGCCGGCTGGGCAGTGGCGCGCGGGGGCGCGGGGCGGCGGCGCGCCGGCGCCGGTGTCGCGGCGGGACGCACGAGCAACGCGTCGGCGCAGATGCCGAGCACCAGCGGGTAGGAGCGCTCCAGCGCCGCGGAGCGCGACACCGCCGCCCGGTAGCGCTGCCACGACGCGCGTGCGGCCAGGCGCTCCAGCACTGCGTCGTAGCTGTCGTGCGGGAGCGTGCGTGCGCCCGGCCCGGAGGCGTCGAGCGCGGGGTCGCGCCACGGGGCGAGCGCGAGCGCGGCGTCGAGGTCGTCTGCGGGCTCGCCGGCGGCGGCGCGGCGCGCGTACTCCGCGGCCAGGCGGTAGGCACCCCACAGCGGCAGGTCCGGCGAGGCCGCGCGCAGCGTCGCGACCCAGGCGCCTGCCGCGGCGTCGATGTGCGTGCGCGCGCCGTGGGTGTGCTCGCACACCGCGACGATCACCGGCATCACCAGCGCCGCCACCTGCGGGTCGGCGTCGGAGAGGCGCCACGGAGCTTCGGCGGCGGCCGGCCGCTGCGCGAGCATCTGCTCGCGGATCGCACGGGCCGACGCGGCGCGGAGCCCGAACTCGGCGACCAGCGTGTCGTGGATGGCTCGCGGGGTCCAGCCGCGGTCCAGCAGGTCGAGCAGGCGGGCGGCGACGGTGACGTCGCCGGCCTCCGGTCGCAGCCACGCCGGCAGTGGCGTTGCGGCCGGTAGGGCGGGGTCCGCGACGTGCGGATCCTCGGCCGGTTCGGGCTGGGCGCTGCTGCTCTCGGTCACCGCTCGCTCCTGCCCGGCGCGCCGCTCTTCCCCTAGGGAGAGACCCCCGATGCGGGGCAACCCTTACAGGTTCGCGGGCCCGAGGCGCACATCCCCACTGCGGAACCGCCGTCCCCTAGGGGTTCAGGAGCGGCCACGGCTGCCGATTCTCCTGACATCTCGCTTGTGATTTCCGGCGTGGAGGTGGTCTGCGTGCCAGTGTGGAACACGCGTTCGAGGTGGCTCGGGGCCGCGCTCGCAGCCGCGCTGGCGCTTGCCGTCGGTGGCGGCGCGTCGGCAGAGCCGGCGATCGAGGTGGACGCGACCGTGGCGAGCGACGGCTCGCTGACGGCGCGCGTGGCCGTGTCGGGCGCTGTCCCAGGGGCGGCCGCGCCTGAGCTGCTGCTCGACGGGCAGCCGGTGGCGGCCGCGCTGGCGGTAAGCGCGCCCGCCAGCGTCGTGATCGCCGTCGAGACCAGCGCGAGCATGGGCGACGGGCGCCTCGCCACCGCGCAGGCGGCAGCGCGTGCCGTAATCGACGCGCTCCCGCCCGGCGCGCAGGTGGCAGTCGTCGCCTTCGAGAACGACCCGATCGTGCTCGCGCCGCTCGCCGGCGACCGCACCGCGGCCCGCGCGGCCCGATTGGACAGCTGCACGTGCAGGACGGGCCGCGCGAGACGGTGCGTTGCCCCGAATGCGATGGGGAAGGCGCGCACGTCTACTACAACTGGGACGACACAGACCCCGTGTACCGGCCGGAGCGCTGGTCTCGCGAGACCTGCCGTATGTGCCAGGGCTGGCGTACCGTGCGCCGACCCGCGCGCCAGGGCGAGGCGGCGCAGAGCAGTGGGGCGTAGCTAGCGCCAGCTTCGGCCGCGCAGCATGATCGCCAGCGTGCTGTTGCCGCTGCCCTCTGACATCCCGCCCGGCGTCCCAGCCGGGATCGACGTGCGAACGCAGGTCCCGCTCGCGCGACACACATACCTGCGTATCGGCGGGCCTGCGCGCTTCTTCGCCGAGCCGCGCTCGCTCGACGAGGTGGCGCTGCTGTTTGCGTGGGCGCGATCGGTGCCCGTCGCGGTACGCGTGATCGGCGGCGGTTCGAACATCCTCGTGGCGGATGAGGGCGTCGACGCGCTCGTGATCACGCTGCGCCGCGCGTGCGGCCAGGTGCGCTTCGATGGCACACGCGTGACGGCGGGCGCTGCGGTGATGTTGCCTGCGCTCGCGCGCGCCGCAGCGGCAGAAGGGTTGAGCGGCCTCGAGTTCGCGGTCGGCATCCCCGGCTCGTTGGGCGGGGCGCTGCAAACGAACGCCGGCATCGGTGACGGGCGCAGCATCGGCCCGCTCATCGACAGCGTCGACGTACTCGGCGCGCGCGGGCCGCTGGCGCTGCCGCGCGAGGAGCTGCGCTTCGGCTATCGCGAAAGCAGCCTGCGCGGCTCTGGGGTGATGGTCACGGCCGCGGCGCTCCAGCTGGGCCCGCGCCCGCGCGAGGCGATCGAGGCAGAGATGCGGCGTCTGCTGACTGCGCGCGCGGCGGCGCAACCCACGGCGCAGCCGAACGCGGGCTCCGTGTTCCGCAACCCGCCCGGCGACCACGCGGGCCGGCTGATCGAGGCGGCGGGCTGCAAGGGCCTCGCCGTCGGCGGCGCCCGCGTGAGCGAGCTCCACGCGAACTTCATCGTGCACGACGGTGGCGCGACCGCGCGCGACGTCGCCGCGCTCATGCGCGAGCTGCAGGAGCGCGTGCAGGCGCACGCCGGCATCTGGCTCGTGCCGGAGATCGAGTGGTGGGGGCCCGCGCCCGCGCCGGCGGCGTTCCCCGCCCCGCCGAGCGCGGAGCTCGAGGACTGACCTAGCCGGCGCGCTCTGTGGGCGCTCGCGGCTCGCTGCGCAGCGGGCGCGGCGCGCGATGCTCGGCGGGGCGCCGGCGATCGAAGCGGTAGCCCTCGCCGCGCGCAGTCTGCAGCACCCAGCCGGCGCTCCCGAGCTTGGCGCGCAGGCGCGACATCGCCACGCGCAGCCGTTGCGTGTCGGCATCCAGGTCGGCGCCCCACGCGGCGGCGATCAGCTCGGCGGCGGGCACGACGCGGCTCGCACCCGCGGTCAGCCGCTCGAGCAGCCGCCAGTCCGTGGCGTTGAGGTGGACCAGCACCCCATCGACGCGGGCGACGCGGTGGCGGATGTCGAGCTGCAGGCCTTCCTGGGTGGCGGCGGCTGCGCCGGAGCTGCGGCGCACGCGGCGGAGCACCACGCCCACGCGGGCGGTCAGCTCCTGCGGGTCGAACGGCTTCGTGACGCAGTCGTCCGCGCCCAGCAGCAGTCCGCGCAGGCGTTCCGGGTCGTTCGCGTCGGCGGCGAGCAGGATCACCGGGACGTCGACCTGCGCGTGGAGGGCCAGCATGCACTGCACGCCCGGACCGTCCGGCAGCTGCGTGGCCACCGCGGCGAGGTCCGGGTGCACCTTCTGCACCGTGGGCCTCGGGCCCGCAACCTCCACCGCCATCGCCGCTCTCCTTGCCGAATGGCGTACGTACCGCTTGATGTGAATGAGACCCGGCGCGCGGACCTCTCTTACAAGCGCCCAGGCTGGGGTTCCCCCTGAGTTGCCCCGCCCGCAACCCTGAGGCCGCAACCTCGGGGGGAGCCGCGAAGCGCAAGCGCTGGCGTATCCTGTCCCGATGCAGCGCCGCGCACCCCGCGCCCCACTCGCGAGCCCCGGGCTCGACGCATCGCCCGCGGGCGCGCACCGCGGGAGCCTCGCCGCCACCCCCGCCGTTGCCATCGAGGACGCCGGCGCCCCGCCGGAGCGGCCCGCCGGCGCACTCGGCGCGCTCACGGTCCCGCGCTACCGTCGCTACTGGCTCGGCTCGCTCGCCACGGTCGCGGCCATCCAGCTCGCGGCCCTCGGCGAGGGCTGGCTAATCGTCGACGAGCTCGGCGGCTCCCCACGTGTGCTCGGCACGCTGGGCGCGGCCACCGCCGTCCCGACGATCCTCGTGAACCTGTTCGGCGGCGTGCTGGCGGACCGCGTGAACCGGCGCGTGGTGATGGCGGGCACCTCGTTATGCTCGGCCGCGTTGCTGCTCGCGCTCACGATACTCGACGTAACGAACACGGTGCAGATCTGGCACGTGATCGTGGTCGCCGCGCTGATGGGCGTGATCTTCGGCATCGACAACCCGGCGCGGAACGCGTTCTTCCCGGACCTCATTGAGCGGCGCTTCATCCAGAGCGCCGTCGCACTCAACGCCATCATGTGGCAGGCGACGCGCATCGTGGCGCCGATGATCGGCGGCGTGCTCGTGTCGCTCGCGGGGACCGCGGTCGTGTTCGCGCTCGGCACGGTCGGGTTCGCGCTGATGCTGCCGGTGCTGCTCACGCTGCGCATCGCCGAGACGCGCCCCGAGCGCAGCCGCGACGTGCTCGCGGACCTGGCGGGCGGGGTGCGCTTCATCGCGGCGCATCGGCTGTTCACGCTGCTGATCCTGCTGTCGTACTCGCACATGTTCTTCGGGCTGCAGTACTTCCAGCTGATGCCGCTCGTCGCGAAGACGTTCGAGCGCGGGGCGGGCGGCTTCGGCACGCTGCTCACGATGATCGGAGTGGGCGCGGTCACGGGAACCGCGATCACGCTGCGCTTGCAGCGCTTCGCCCACCAGGGGCGGCTGCTGCTGGGGGCGCTGTTCGCGGCGGAGCTGCTGATCTGCGGCTTTGCGCTCGCGCCGCGCTACGAGCTCGCGCTCGGGCTGCTGCTCGTCGCCTCGATCTGCAACGCGATCTTCCTGATCGTCTCGATGACCGCGCTGCAGCTGCGCGTCCCGGACGCGATGCGCGGCCGCGTGATGGGCATCCACGGCATCACCTTCTCTATGGCGATGCTCGGTGGGCTGCTCGGCGGCGAGATCGCGGAGCTTTCTAACGTCCGCGTCGCGCTGTTCGCCGGCGCCGCGCTGATGGCGGTGGCCGTCGCCGTGGTCACGCTCACGCAGCGCGAGCTGCGCGACTTGCGCAACGACGCGACCGCCCTCGCGGCCTGAGCCGCGCCCGGCACCGCCTCAGGGTGCCGCCGCTCCGAGCGGCGCGCTCTGCACCGTGCGGATGCCGGTGTCGTACGCGACGTCGACGGTGAGGTAGCGGTCCGCCGGCACCAGCACCAGCACCGAACTCGCGCGCGGCAGGATCGCGCCGGGTGGGCTCAACGGCACGAGCGTGTACGCGCCGGGCGGCAGCCCGATGCGGTAGCGGCCATCGATGCCCGAGACGGTGCGCGCCACCTCGCGCCCGTTGCCGTCGAGGAACACGAGCGTCGCCTGGTACGGGCGGTCCGGACACGGCAGCAGCGGCGTCGAGACCGGGCAGAGCGGTCCGAGCGTGACCGTGCCCTGTACGCCTCCACCGCCCGGCCGCGGCTGGCAGCGCCCCAGCAGCGGCGTGCCGTACGGGATGAAGTCGTTGGGGAGCGCGGCCATGAACGGAGCGTTCACCGCGCCGACGGCGCTGCCTGGCACGAAGATCAGGAACTGCCCGTCCCGCGTGACCCAGAACGCGACCTGCGCGACATCGCAGCGCGACGCGGTGACGAGCTGCTGATAGCTCCCGCCGCCGAAGACCACCAGCCCGAAGCCGCCGTCCGGCGGCACGCTGCCGCTCATGATCGTGCCGGTCGGCCCCGCGCTGGGGGTGGGCGTTTGCGCCGCCACTCCGGCGGGCAGCACCGCGGCGAGCATGAGCAGACAGGCGAGCACGGCGAAGCGGGCGTGGCGCATGGCGGTCTCCCTCGAGCGTCCCCGGACGCGCGATCGGCCCGGGGGCCTGCCGATGAGACGCCGAGCTGCGTGCGGCGGTTCCCGCGGTCAGCGCGGGGGCGTGGCCGGCTGCGAGGCGCGCCCCGCGACGCTCGCGACCGCCTCGCCGAACAGCGCGATCGCGGCGCGCAGCTGCTCCGGCGGCAACGCCGAGTACACGAGGCGTATCTCGCGCCGCCCGCCGCCGTTCGCGTAGTAGCCGCGGCCCGGCGTGACCGCCACTCCGCGCTGCTGCGCCGCCTGTACTACCTGCTCCGCCTCCAGCCCCTCGGCGAGGTGCAGCCAGAGGAAGAAGCCGCCCGCCGGCAGCTCGCAGCGCACGAGCTCGCCGCAGTGCTCCCGCACTGCCGCGCTGGCCACGTCGCGCCGCTCGCGATAGATCGCGCGCAGCTGCGTCACGTGCGGGTCGTAGGCGCCGCTGCGCAGGTACTCGAACACCGTCCGTTGCACCAGCGGCGACGACCCGTTGTCGAAGCGCATGAACGCGAGCGCACGCACGATCGCGGGGTCGGTGACCACCCAGCCGACGCGCAGACCGGTCGCGATCGTCTTGGAGAACGTGCCCACGCGGATGATCCCGCGCCCACGCGCGATCTGGAACAGCGAGGTCGGCGGGGGCCCGTCGAGGTCGATCCCCGTGTACGCGTCGTCCTCGACGACGAGCGCGTGGTAGCGCGCGGCGAGCAGCGCCAGCTCCTGGCGGCGGTGCAGCGGCAGCGTCGCGCCGCTCGGGTTGTCGTAGTTCGCGATCACGTAGATGAGCTTCGCGGGCGCGCCGATCGCGCGCTGGTGCTCCAGCGCGCTCGCGAGCCCCACCATCTCCAGGCCGTCGGCATCCTGCGGCACGTCCACGATGTGCGCGCCGCGCGCGCGGAACGCGCGGATGGCGCCCGGGTACGTCGGCGCGCCCATGATCACGATGTCGCCCGGCGCCAGGAACGTCGCCGCGACGTTGTCGATCGCCTGCGCGCTGCCGGAGGTCAGCATCACGTGCGCCGAGGTGACCGCGACGCCGGTCTCGGCGGCCTGGCGCTCCGCGATCCACGCCCGCAGCGGTTCGAAGCCTAGCGCGCCGCCGTAGGTGAGCGCGCCCGCGGGGTCCGCCGCCAGCGCGCGCGTGGTCGCCTCGGCCAGCGCCTGCGCGGGCAGGCTCGCCGCGTCCGGCACGCCCGCGTTGAGGTCGAACGGCAGCGGCGAGAGCGCAGTCGGGGCGGGCAACGCACGCGCGACCGGCGCGAGCAGCTGCTCGATGTCGGCGTCGGTCCACGGCGTGGGTTCGGGGCTCGTCACGGTCCGTTCAGCGTACTGGCGCGCTCTGCCGGGCAGCAAGCCGCGTCGCGCACGGCGGGGGCGCGGCGTGGACTGCGCGCGGAACGGCCGCGATACTCGCGGCGACGCGGGCAGCCGAGCACGAACGGGGTGGGCGCATGAGCGAGAACGAACGATTCGACGGCGGACTGCTCGCGTGCGGCGGCGCCGCCGCGACCACCGGCCTGCTCGCGGCCGACCGCCGCCCGTTCGCGCTCGCGGGCGACCGCCCCGCGTGGGGCCGCGACCGCCCGCTGTTGCTCGACCATCTGCGCCTCGAGCTCGCCTTCGACATCCCGCGGCGCGAGGTGCGCGGCGTCGCGACGACGACGTTCCGCCCCCGCGTCGACGGCCTGCGCGAGGCCGTGTTCGACGCCGTCGAGCTGGAGATCGAGGCGGTGGAGGACGAGGCCGGCCGCGCGCTGCCGTACGTCCCCGGCGACGGCCGCCTGCGCATCGACCTCGGCTCGCCGCGGCCCGCCGACGAGTCGATCACCACGGTCGTGCGCTACCGCTGCCGGCCGCGCCGCGGCCTGTACTTCAACCAGCCCGACGCGGGCTACCCCGATCGCCCCGCGCAGATCTGGACGCAGGGCCAGGCCGAGGACAGCGCGCACTACTTTCCCTGCGTCGACTACCCCGGCGAGAAGTGCACCACCGAGATGATCGCGACGGTGCCCGCGGGCTGGTTCGCGCTCTCCAACGGCAGCCTCGAGTCGACCAGCGCCGCGCGCGGCGGCACCACGTACCACTGGCGGCAGGACGTGCCGCACCCCGCGTACCTCGTCACGCTCGTCGCGGGCGCGCTCGAGGCGGTCGAGGCGGACGCGGGCGGCGTGCCCGTGCAGTACTACGGGCCGCCCGGCAGCGCCGCCGACCTGCGTCGCGCCTTCGGCCGCACGCCCGAGATGATCGAGTTCTTCGCCTCGAAGATCGGCGTGCCGTACCCGTACGCGAAGTACGCCACCGTCGCGGTCGCCGACTTCATCTTCGGCGGCATGGAGAACACCTCCGCGACCACCATGACCGACACGCTGCTGCACGACGAGCGTGCGCACGAGGACATGGTCGCGACGGCCGACTCGATCACCGCGCACGAGCTCGCGCACCAGTGGTTCGGCGACCTGATCACGTGTCGCGAATGGTCGCACGGCTGGCTGCATGAGTCGTTCGCCACCTACTTCGACGCGCTGTTCGCGGAGCACCACCGCGGCTGGGACGAATTTCGCTACAAGCTGCAGCAGAACGCGCAGCTCTACCTGCAGGAGGACGCGAACAGCTACCGGCGACCGCTCGTGCAACAGGTCTTCAGCGAGCCGATCGACATCTTCGACCGCCACCTGTACGAGCGCGGCTCGGTAGTGCTCGACATGCTGCGCAGCGAGCTCGGCGACGAGCAGTGGTGGCGCGCGATGGGCCACTACGTGCGCACGCACGCACGCGCCGATGTGCTCACCTTCGACCTCCAGCGCGCGATCGAGGACGCCACCGGCCGCAACCTCGACTGGTTCTTCGACCAGTGGGTGTGGAAGGGCGGGCACCCGGAGTTCAAGGCCGCGTACCGCTGGGACGCCAAGCGCAGCAGCGCCACCGTCACGCTCGAGCAGACGCAGCAGGCCGACGGCGTGCTCACCTCCGTGTACCGCGTGCCGCTGACGATCGCATTCGGCGTCGGCGGCGCGCTCCCGCAGTTCGACGTCGAGGTGACGGAGGCGCGGCACAGCTTCGTGTTCGCGCTGCCCGCGGAGCCGCGCTTCGTCGCGATCGACCCCGGCGCGCGCGTGCTCAAGACGCTCACGTTCGAGCCGGGCGAGGCGATGCTGCGCGCGCAGCTCACCGACGACCCGCAGGCGCTGGGACGCATCGAGGCCGCGCGCGGCCTCGCGAAGCTCGCGTCGGCGACCGCGATCGACGCGCTGCGCGCCGCGCTGCTGCGCGCCGACGAGCGCGACTTCGTGCGCGCGGAGATCGCAGCCGCGCTCGGCGGCGCACGCGGCGAGACGGCGCGCGACGCGCTGATCGCGGCGCTCGACGCCGAACCGTCGCGCGTGCGCCGCGCTGCGGCCACCGCGCTTGGCCAGTTCGCGGACGACGCGACGGCCGCGCGCGCGCTCGGACGGCTGCTCGCGGGGCGGGGCGATCGCTCGTACTACGTGCAGGCGGCGGCCGCTGACGCGCTCGGGCGTACGCGCGACCGCTCCGCGCACGCCGCGCTGCTGCGCGTGCTGGACCGCCCCTCGCACAACGCCGTGATCACCGCGGGGGCGCTGACCGGCCTCGCGCATTCGCGTGAGCCACGTGTGCTCGACACGCTGCTCGACTACACGACGTGGGGGCGGCACCAGAACGCCCGCCGCGCCGCCATCGACGGGCTCGGCGTGCTCGCGCCGCTCGCCGACGAGGCGCCGCGGCTGCGCGTGCGCGAGCGCCTGGAGCAGCTGCTCGACGACCCGTGGCTGCGCGTGCAGCTGTCGGCGGTCGGCGCGCTCGCCGCGCTCAAGGACGCGCGGGCCGTGCCCGCGCTGGGCCGCTGCGCCGAGCGCGCGCTCGACGGCCGCCTGCGCCGCAGCGCGCTTGTCGCCGCGCAGGCGCTCCGTGAGGGCGCGGACCGTGGCACCGAGCTACGCGCCCTGCGCGAGCAGGTGGAGCGCCTGCAGCAGGAGCAGCACGCACTGCGCGATCGCCTGGTGCAGCTCGAAGGCCCCGGCGAGCCGGAGCCACCGGCCGGGGAGCGCGTGCGCAAGACGCCGGCCCGCCGGCAGCCGCAGGCTAGTCGCGCGGGAGCTCGGCGAGCAACGCCAGGTCGTCGCTCGTGATGCCGCTCACGCCCCAGCGCAGCAGCTCGTGCGCGCGTGGCACGGAGTTGACGGTCCACGCCACCACCAAGGGCGCGAACGCGCGCAGCGCCGCCAGGCGCTCCTCCGTGAGCACGCGGTGGTCCACCATCAGCGCCGGGCGCGCGCTGCCCACGAGGGCGGCGCCCACCGCGTCGAGTGCTGCGGCGCTGCCCACCGAGTGCCACACCTCGGCCTCCGCGACGTCCGCGAACGGCGCGAGCAGCGGCCACACCGGCGAGCACACCGCGTAGGTGCGTGCGGGTGCGCGCGCGGCCAGCAGCTCACGTACCGCCAGCGCCAGCCGCAGGTCCGTGCCCTTCAGGTCCAGCAGCAGACGCGTGCCCGGCGCGAGCGCGTCGACCAGCAGCTCGAGCGCCGGCGCCCCGCGCGCGAGCGAAAGGCGCCAGCGCTCCCGCAGCAGCGGCAGCCGCCCGACACGCGCCGCGTGGCGCACCGCGACGGCGTCCCGTTCGAACCAGACATCGGTCTCGATGTAGTCCACGTGCGCTGCCTCCGCGCGGCGCAACCAGTCGAGCCGGTTGCCGGCGTGGTGCGCGACGGTGATCGTCATCTGCGGAGTGGCGGTGGGAGTAGGGCGGGCGGTGTGCTCACGCGGAGTGCGCGACCGGCGCCTCGAGTTGTGCCGCGCGGCGCACCGCGTGCCGCCGCCAGCGCGTCGCAATGCGCAGCCCGATCAGCGCGACCACCACCCCCACGACACCGTCCACGATGAAATGGTTGCCCGTCAGCACGATCGCGCCCCACATCGCGGCCGGCATGACTGCCCCCGCGACGCGTAGCGCGCGGTACGGCGCCTGCCGGGCCAGCGCGATGCCCATCAGCAGGTTCCAGCCCAGGTGCAGGCTCGGCACGGCGGCGTACTGGTTCACGAAGCCGTGCGGCTGTAGCCAGAGGTGTGACGTGGAGAACAACGTCACCGTATCGACGATCGGGATGTCGGTGAACCGCGGCGGCGCCACCGGGAACAGCATGAAGATCGCCAGCCCGATGCCCCCGGACACCAGGATCGCGTTGCGGTAGAGCGTGTAGGCTTCGGGACGGCGCAGCAACAGCCACCCGCCCACGCTCAGGATCACGGGCCAGTGGCACCAGATGTAGATCCAGTTCGCGAGCGTGATCAGCCCCTCGTGGTTGAGCACGAGGGGCTGCAGTCGGCTCTCCCGGAAGATGCCGAGTTGGCGCTCGACGCGCACGATGGCGCGCGCGTGCACGTACGCAGTGTCGAAGTCCCCCTCGGTGGCGGCGCGCGACGCAACGTACAGGCCGCCGCAGCCCGCCGCGATCGAGAGCTCGCGCGTCACGGATGTCCATGGCCCCGGCCGGCGCAGGATCGCCATGCTTCGCCCCCCGTCGCGCATAGCTGCCCACGAGCCAGCGTCTATACAGCCTTCATCATACCTCTGGCTGATACGGCCGCCAGTTGCGCAGGTCCTAGCGGCGCGGGAGCTCGGGCAGCGGTGCGCCGGCGTACACGAAGCGGTACCACGCGTAGTGCTCCAGCACGCGCGCCACGTACTGCTCCGTCTCGGCGTACTCGATCGCATCGATGAAGCCGTCTGCCCCCGGAAAGCGCTGCGCGTTGAGCCAGCGGTCCGCGGCGCCGGGCCCCGCGTTATACGCGGCCAGCGCTGCCGCGACGTCGCCATCGAACCGGCGCAACTGGTCGGCGAGGTAGCGCGCGCCGAAGCGGAGCGACGTCGCGGGGTCGTACAGCAGCTCCTCGTCCCACGCGACGCCCAGCGCTGCCGCGAGCTGGCGGCCCGTCGGCGGGATGACCTGCGTCAGCCCGAGCGCGCCCGCCGTCGAGCCCGCGCGCGCGTGGAACGCCGACTCCTGCCGCACCAGCGCGAGCAGCAGCAGCGGCGGCAACCCCTCCGCGTCGGCGGCGGCGAGCACCTCGCGCGCGAACGTCGCCGGGTACGCGAGCGCGAGCAGCGCCCCGGGCGCGCGGACGCGTGCGGCCGGCGACAACAGCGCGAGCACGCGCGCGGTCGCGAACAGCGCGGCGTCGGGCGCGCCGAGCTCCGTCGCGCTGGCTGCGAGCGCCAGCAGCGCGTGCGGCCGATCGCGCAGCTGCGGCGCGAGCGCGTTCAGCACGGCGCGCGCCACCTCGTCCTCGCCCACGCTCCCGAGCAAGCGCGCGAACTGTAGTTCCGGCAGCACCGCGATCTCCGCGTCGCCGGCGCCGGGCACGATCCCCGGCGCCGAGAGCCACGTGGCGATCGCGCCAGCGTCGCCCGCAGGGCGCGCGAGCGTGCGCTCACGCACGGCGGCGGGGGGTAGCGTCAGGCGCGCGCCTGGCGTCGCTTCAAGCAGGGTCGCGTACGACGCTACGTCATAAGCGGCGGGCAACGCGTCGCCCGCCGCGCGGAGGCCGAGCACGCCGAGCCAGTACGCGGCCTCCGCGACGTCGGCTGGCGACCCCCGTGTCGTGATCGCGCGCAGGCGTGCTGCCGCCTCGTCCGGGCGGCCGGCCGCCGCCGCCGTGAGCGCGGCTCGCTCGCGCGCGTCGGCGGCGAAGGGCGAGCCCGGATGCCGCTGCGCAAGCGCGTCGAAGGCAGTAAGCGCGGCGTCGAGCGCGCCCGACTGCTCCAGCAGCAGCGCCCGCCACCACAGCGCGTCGTCGGCGAGCGGACCGGCCGGGTCGTAGTCGAGCGAGCGGGCGTACGCGTCCAGCGCCGGCTGCGCGCGGTCCGCGCGCTCGGCTAGCGCGCCGCGGTAGAACCACGCCTGCGCCGCCTCGTGCGGGGCGAGCGGGCCCGCCAGCGCGTCTGCGTACGCCGAGTCGGCGCGCGCGTTCTGGCGCGCGCGGTAGCGCACGAGCGCCATCGTGAGCGGAGGCGCAGTGACGCCCGCCGCTTCGAGCGCGTCGAGGGCGGCCGGGGCCACCGCCGCGCCCGCGGAGAGCGCCACCACCGCCAGCGCGCCGGCGGTCCATGCCGCGTCACCCGCGTCGCGCCGCACGCGCGCGATGCTCCACAGCGCGGCCGCGCGCGCCGCCGTCGAGGCCGGCCAGTCGCGCCCGATCCGCTCCAGCAGCGCGATCGCCTGATCCGGGCGGCCGGTGCGGCTGGCCGCGGTCCCGCCCGCGGTCGCCGCCTCGGTACGTGTCTCGTGCGGCAGCAGGGCGTCGCCCGCCGCCTGCTCGAACCGATCGATGGCGAGCGCGTGCTGCCCCGCCCGGACCAGCGCCTGCGCCTCGCGCAGCGCGGCGATGCCGGCGAGGGGGCTCGCGCGCCGCCGCACCTCGCCGTAGCCTGCGGCCGCCTCGGTGGCCCGCTCCGCGCGCGCGGCGGCGCTGGCGCGGCGGTAGGCGGACGCCTCGCTCGCCTCGGGCGAGGTCGGCGTGGCGGCCGGCGTGCTTGTGCCCTCCGCGGCGGGGTCGGACCCGCCGGCTGTCGCCTCTGACGCCCCGGGCTCCGCCGTCGACGCGGGGCGGTCCGTGTCGCACGCCGCGGCGGCGACTGCCCCGACGGACAGCAGCACGGCGACCAGCAGCCCGGCGGCGCGCAGCCGGAGCTTCGTCACGGCACCCACCATACCGTCGGCCAGCGGTGCGCGCCCCGGTTGTCGGGCCGTCTCGGCGGGGCCATGATGTGTGGCACGGGAGCCACATGCGCAAGCTGAACGTGTTCTTCGACGTCGACCACACGCTCGTGATGTGGGACGGGCGCCTGCGCAACCACGCGCACGAGGTCTTCTCGCGCCTGCGCGACTCCGGGCACTCCATCTACGTCTGGTCCGGCGTCGGCATCCGCAAGTGGGACATGGAGCACCACGGCCTGCACGAGTACGTCACGGCGTACTTCGTGAAGCCGCTGTGGGGCTACCGCGCCCGGCTCGCCGAGTTCAACGTGCACGTGCTGCCGGACTTCGTCATCGACGACCACAAGGGCGTCGTGGACGACCTCGGCGGCTACCACATCCCCGACAGCGCCGGCCGCGACGACCGCGAGCTGCTGAAGGTGCTCGAGCTGATCGAGGCTGCAGCGCTGCTGCCGGCGCCGACGTACGCCGCCGGCGACGCTCCGGTGCTCGCCCCGCCGCCCGCCTAGCCGCGGGCGCCCGCCTCCACCACTTAGCCTCGCCAGCGCGCTAGTGCGGCCCCGTGCCGTTGGTGCGCGCATGGAACTCGCGCAGCCGCAGCGCGACGCGGTTGCGCTCCAGGATCGCCGCCGCGGGCGGGCGGTCGCCGATGTCGTGGTCGCTCGTGAGCTGGCTGAGCGCCAGCCGCGCGCGCCCGTCTGCCTCCAGCCGCAGCAGCGGCTCGGCGAGCGTGTACAGCGATACGCCCGCGTGGCGGCGCGCGTCGTAGCTCGCGTAGACGGCCCAGTCGAGCGCGCGTTCGCGCACGTCGTAGTGGGAGTACAGCCGCTCGTCCGGGTCCCACCAGTCGTGCTCGCGGTAGCAGTTCGGCGTCCAGTCGATCGGCAGCGGGTGATCGGACTCGCCGTCCGCGTCGAGCGCCACGAGCCACAGCGCCGTCGCGAGCGCGAGCGGCGTCTGGTGGTACGGCGCGCCCCCCGCCGTCACCCACGACAGCGCGTGCGCCTCTGCGACCGCGCGCGCAACGCGCTCATCGACGCCCAGGCCGGTCGCGAGCAACACGCGCGTCACCAGCAGGTGCCCCAGGAAACGCGCGTCCGCGTCCGTCGCCGCGCGCTCACCCGTCGGCAGCACGCACGCCGCCTCCACCCCCGGCTCGAAGCACGCGAAGGTGTGGCGCAAGCCGCAGTCGTGCCACGGCGCGCCCGGCCGCCCGATCGCGTCGAGCAGCACATCGAGCTGCGCGGAGTCGTCGACGCGGCCGTAGTCGCGCGCCTGCGGCCACAGCACGAGCGCCAGCGCGAGCGGATCAGCGGCCATGCCTCGACGCTACCGACGCCCGCGCGCGCCGTCAACGTGGCGCGAGCGGCCTTCCGCGTGGCGCATGGCGCGTGGCGCGTGGCGCGCGGTCGCCGCCGCCGCTACGATCGCCCCGTGCCACGCGCCATTGTGCTGCTGCCCCTCGCGGCGCTGCTCGCCGCGCTCGCCCTCGCCGCCTGCGGCGACGCGGCGCCCGCGGCGCCGCCCGCCGACGCGACCGCTGCGATCAGTGGCGTCACGCTCGCCCCCGGCGGCACGCCGTCCTCGGAGGCGACGCCCGTGCTCAGCGCCGGCGAGCCGGCCGCCAGCACTGCGGGCACGGCGCGCTCACGGCTGTCCGTGATCGAGTTCGTGCGCGCCGACGGCACCGTTGCGCGGCTGCCCGTGGAGGTGCCTCCGCCGACCGAGTACAGCATCGGCCTCTCGGGGCGCCGCCAGCTTGACGAACGCGGCATGCTCTTCTACTACCGCGAGGTCGGCCGCGGCTCATTCTGGATGAAGAACACGCACATCAACCTCGCCATCGCGTTCGTCAGCGCGTCGCATCGCATCGTCGAGGTTCGCGAGATGCGCGCGGAGAGCACGGACCTCGTCACGCCGAGCGCCGACTACCAGTACGCCGTCGAGGCCCCCGCCGGCTGGTTCCGCGCCAACGGCCTCGCCGTGGGCGACGAGGCGCGTTTCACGTTCCCGCTGCCGCGCGAGCTGACCGGGGGCTAGACCGAACGGCCACTTGGAACGGCTACGCCCAGCGCTCCTCGATCACGCGCGAGGCGTGCTCGGCCAGCAGTACCAGCGCGCGCTCGTCGTCATCGTCGAACGGGCGGCCGTCGCGGCGGTTCGTGACATAGAGCGAGCCGCGCATCTCGCCGCGCGCCCACAGCGGCACGCCGAGCAGCGAGCGCATGTGCGGGTGCCGCGGCGGAAACCCGAACGACTTGCGATCCGTCTGCACATCGTCGATGCGTAGCGGCCGGCCGTCGGCACGCAGCGCGCCCAGCGGGCCGTGGCCCTGCGGGGGCGTGCGCAGGCCGCGTAGCTGCTCGTCGCTCAGTCCAGAGGTGAAGAAGCCCTGCGTGCGGTCGTGGACGTCCGTGATCGTCAGCGCGCCGTAGAGCGCGCGCGCCTCGGCGGCTGCGAGGTCCACCACCACCTGCAGCACGTCGTTGACGTGGTGGCGCGGAGGTAGCGCGCGCAGCTCTTCCGCCAGCGAGCGGAGCGCGCGCGCTTCGGGGTCCGGCCGCAGCATTGCCGGTAAGCGCATTGCGAAAGCGTACGCCCGCCCGAGCGATACCGCTACCGATCGTGAGCAGTATCGCTCCCATTCGCGGCGTGCCCGTTCGTGCTCGGTGGCGCGCCGCCGGACGAGAAGAAGCGCAGCGTGCCCGGGCGCACTGCGATCTCCACGCGCTCGCCCAGCGGCGGTGGTTCGAGGTCCCACTCCCAGCGCGCTTCGACGCGGCGCGCCCCGAGCGCGACGTCGAGCACGTGCTGCGGCCCGTCCGGCCGCCGCCCCACGACGCTGCCGACGACGCCGCAGCCCAACCCGCGACGCGGGGGGACGGCCAGCAGCGTGGTGGGGTGCGCCATCACGCGCGCGCGCCCGTCCAGCGGCACGTCCGCGGGCACCGCCACCGCGCCGACATCGCGCTCCGCGACCGTCCCGCCGTGCACCTCGCCGAGCACGAGCGTCGCGTAGCCGACGAGCTCGGCGACGGCCGCCGTGGCCGGGAACGCAAGCACCCGCGCGAGCTCACCGGTTTGCAGCACTTCGCCCGCCTCCATCACGATCACGTCGTCCGCGATCGCCACCGCGTCGCGCAAGTCGTGGCTGACCAGCAGCGCCGTCGTGTGCACGTCGCGCAGCAGACTGCGCAGGTCGTCGCGCAGCCAGCGCTTGCGCGGCTCGTCGATCGCGCCGAGCGGTTCGTCGAGCAGCAGCACCGCCGGCGCCGGCGCGAGCGTGCGCGCCAGCGCCACGCGCTGCCGCTCCCCGCCCGAGAGCTCGTCGATGCGTCGGTTCGCCAGCCGCGTCAGCCCGACTAGGTCCAGCATCTCCGCCACGCGCCGTGCGCGCTCCGCCTTCGGCCAGCGCAGCATGCGCAGGCCGAAGGCGACGTTGTCGAAGACGCGCAGGTGCGGGAACAACGCGAGCTCCTGGAACATCAGGCCGACGCCGCGGCGCTGCGGCTCCACGTCCGTCACCGCGTGCTCGTCGAGGTAGATCGCGCCGCTGCTTGGCCGCTCGAGCCCCGCGATCAGCCGCAGTAGCGTCGTCTTGCCGCAGCCCGACGGGCCGAGCAGCGCCGCGATGCGCCCGTCGCCCACCGTGAACGACACGTCGCGCACCGCCTGCACGTGCGGTTCGAACGTGCGTGACAACGATTCGACTGTGAGAGTCGCCACTGTGCCTCGACGTGTGCCGTGCGCCGGGCGGCTAGAGCACCCCGGTCACGCGGTATCGTACTCGGTCGATGAGCGCGACGACGCTGCCGGTCACGAGCAGCAGCCCGCACGCGAGCACGAGCGCGCGCCCGACGTTCGCGTCGCCAGGCCGCGCGAGCGAGTCGTAGATCGCGATCGGGATGGTGGCGAACTCGCGTCGCTGCAGCAGCAGCGTCGTGCCGAACTCGCCGATCGAGATCGCGAACGCAAACGCTGCGCCCGCGGCGAGCGCCGGCGCGATCAGCGGAAACTCGACGTGGCGCCACGCCCGTCGCGGCGACGCGCCGAGTACACGCGCCGCCTCCGCGAGCTGCGGGTCGAGCGCGCGCAGCGCCGCCACCAGCGCGCGCACGACGAACGGGTACGCGAGCAGCGTGTGCGCCGCGAACAGCAGCCACGGCGAACCGCGCAGGTCCAGCACGCCGCGATTGAATGTCACGAGGTAGCCGAAGCCCAGCACCACCGCCGGCACTGCGAGCGGCGCCATCAGCAGCGCGTCGGCAGTCGCGCCCACGCGCCCGCGCAGCCGCCGCAGCACCAGCGCCGCCGCGAGCCCGATCGCCGCCGCGGCGAGGCTCGCGCTCGTCGCGAAGGTGAGGCTCCAGCGCAGCGCGTCGAGCGGCGCGATGTAGGAGACGCGCTCCGTGTCGCGGAACAGCGCCTGCACGTGGCGCGCCGTCACGAGCTCGCTCGCGCCGAGCGTGAACGCGGCGTGCACGAGCGCGGCGAGCGGCAGCACGACGAACGCGAGCAGCCCTGCGAGCAGTAGCGCCAGCAGCGCGCGCGCGCCTGGCCGCAGCGCGCGCCACGGCCGCAGCGGCGCAGCAGCGGACCGCAGCGCAGCACTGCCCCGCCGTTGCAGCATCCCGTACAGCACAAGCGCGCCGAGCGTGACCGCGATCTGCACGAGCGCGAGCAACGCCGCGCTCGGCAGGTCGACGAGCCGCGTCGTGAGCCGGTACACCACCACCTCGAGCGTATCGAGGTGCGGATTGCCGGCGCCGAGCACCAGCACGACGCCGAAGGACGTGAAGCAGAACATGAACACCAGCGCCCCCGCGGCCGCGATCGCGGGCGCGAGCTGGGGGAGCGTCGACGCCGTGAACGCGCGCACGCGGCCCGCGCCCAGCGTGCGCGCCGCCTCCTCGGTCGCCGGGTCGAGCGTCGACCATGCGGCGCCGACGAGCCGCACCACGATCGACACGTTGTAGAACACGTGCGCCGCGAGGATCAACCACAGCGTGCCGAGTGGCCGCAGCGGGCCGAGCCCCGCCAGCGCGAGCCCGTCGTTCAGCCAGCCGCGCGGTCCCAGCAGCTGCTGGAACGCGAGCGCGACGACCAGCGTCGGCAGCACGAACGGCACGGTCAGCAGCGTGCCCAGCAGCGCCCGGCCCGGGAAGCGGACGCGCGCGAGCGCGTACGCGGCCGGCACGCCCACGAGCAGCGTGAGCGCCGTCGATGCGAGCGCCTGCCCCGTCGTGAACGCCGCGCGCTCCCAGTAGTAGCGGTCGGAGGCGAGCGCGCGCACCGTCTCCCCCGCGCCGGCGCCGTCCAGCGCGAGCGCGCGCGCGACGAGCGTGCCGAGCGGCCAGCCGAGGAACACCGCCAGCAGCGCGAGCAGCGGCAGCGCCAGCAGCACGCGGCCGGCGCGCGCGCTCACCGGCGCATCACCTCGCTCCACTCGCGCAGCCAGCGGTCGATCGTCGCGGCGTCGACGGTGAGTGTGGCAGGCTGCACGTCGATGCGTGCCCAGCGCCACCAGTCGGGCGTCTCGATGTTGGGGATGACCGGGTACACGAACATCGTCTCCGGAATCTGCCGCTGGAACTCGTCGCGCAGCATGAAGTTCACGAACGCGCGCGCGAGCTCCGGCTGACGCGCGCCAGCCAGCACGCCCGCCGCTTCCACCTGGCGGAACGGGCGCGTGCCGGTGGGCAGCACGTTTACCGTCGGTGGCTCCTTGAGCGCGCCCTCGCTGAAGAACACTTCCGCCGCCGGGCTGGTCGTGTACGACACGACCAGCGGGCGTTCGCCCTTGTTGCGCGTGAAGTGCGTGTTATACGCGGTATCCCAGCCGTCCACCACCAGCACGTCGTTGCGGCGCAAATCGCGCCAGAACTCGCGCCACGTGTACGTGCCGCGCTCGCCGAAATGCGCCACCGTCGTCGCGAGGAACTGCAGCCCCGGCGACGACGTCGTCGGGTCCTCGACCACGAGCTTGCCGCGCCACGGCGGCTGCGTCAGCTCCTCGAAGCGCGCGGGCGGCTGGCCCTGCGCGCGATCGAAGTTCAGCGCCACGTACCCGACATCGATCGGGGTGACCGCCGTCGAGTCGCCGAACTGCGCGTGCACGTCCTCGGGGATCTGCGCACGGCGGGTGGCCATGAACTCCGCGAACACGGCCTTGCCCGCCGTGCGCGGGAACGTGAGGTTGTCGATGCCGAACAGCACGTCGGCTTCGGGGCGACCCGCGTTGAGGATCGCGCGGTTGACGACGGCGTTCGCGTCGCCGCCCTTGAGCAGCGTGACCTTCGCGTTGTGCTCGCGCTCGAACGCCTGGAGCAGCTCCGCGCGCATGTCGAACGAGTCGTGCGTGAGCAGCACGAGCTCGCGGCGTGCGGGCTCGTCGCTGCTGCACGCCGCGGCCAGCGCGAGCATTGCGCCGGCCAGCGCGAGCCCGGCAACGCGTCGCCAGCCGGCCATGTGGCGCCGAGGGGCCACGGGGCGCCGAGCGGCTAGGTGCTGCCGAAGGAACATGTGGCGCACGCGTCGAGCGTGCAGGGGCGTGGTCATCCGCATCTCGGGTCCTCCCCAACATGCGAGACCGCTGCTCCGAGAAGGCTCGGCCGGGGCGAGCGTACGCAATGCATCGACAGGCTGCGGCAACAGCCAGACCGGCACACCACGCACCCAAGCGCCGGCCTGACGTTCGGAAGCCGAACCGCATTCCTACGCACGGATGACCGTGATCAGGTTCGAGGGGTTGGCGGCGAACCGCCTCTCAGCCCGGAGGCACCCCCAGCGGATCTCGAGCGCTGCGTTACGCCCCGCAGCGTAGCGCGCGCCGCGGCGCCGTCAAGGCATGGGGCGCCGAGCAGTGGGTCAGTTTGAACTCGAACTCAGGCGTTGAGCCGGATCAGGCCCGCTTCGGTGTCCCGGAAGCCAGCCTGCTCGTAGAACGGTGCTAGATATGGCTGAAAGTCCACATGTAGCCACTGGATGCCTTTTTCAGAGCACGTAACCGCGAGCCGCTTGACCAGCTCCAGGCCGATGCCCTTTCGTCGCAGCAACGGATAAACGGTCACGTCCAGGACAAAGGCGTGCACGCCGCCATCCCACGCCGCGTTCACGAATCCAACAAGTTCCCGGCTGCGATAGGCGCAGGCGTAGGCGATGCTGCGGTCGAGTGACGCGGTGAAGTCTCGACGCACGTGAGCGGGCCACGAAACGTCGAACAGGGCGTTCAACTCGTCGTTCGAGACGGTCGGGCTCAGCCTGTAGGACACGGATTCGTTGGTCACGGCGCCCCGCGCCGGAGTAGTGCCCCTCGATTCTGTCGAGGCCGGATCCAATTGCAACCACTACGACAAAGCGCCGGCCGTCGCGACCAGCGATCTGTCGGCGCAGCAAGTTGAGGCCGCCGCTTCACGACAGCGTGCCATGCGGCCCCTGGCCCTCCGTCGGCGGGGTGTGGTGCTGCTCGTGCAGCGGCGGCGGCTCCGGCAGCTCGCTCGGCGGCAACGCGTCACGCTCGATAGGCTCGGTCGGCGGCTCCTGCGGCCGCGCGAAGCCGAGCGCCGCTGCCATGGCCATGAAGCGCTCGATGAAGATGCGTACGCCGAGTCGCACGGGAGCCTCCTCGTCGCTCAGAGCCGTGTCGCGCCGCTCAGCGCTGCGTCGCGACGCTAGGGCGCAGGGGGCACGCGGCCGCGATGGCGCGCGCGAGCTCCGCAGGCGGGCGCGCGGCGTCGAGCGTCACGAGCGCGCCCTCCGCTGCCGCCGGCCGCTCGAAGCGGTCGCGCTGCGCGGCGTACACCTCCCACGTCGCGTCCGAGGTGCGCAGCGGGTCCGCCTCGCGTCCAGCGATGCGCTGCGCGGCGGCTGCGTCGTCGAGCCGCAGCTCGACGATCAGCGCCGGTACGCCGGCGGCGCTCGCGACGGCCAGCAACGCGGCGCGCTCGCTCGCGCGTCCGTGCATCGCGTCGACGACTACCGGGCGGCCGGCCGCGAGATGCTGCGCGGTGCGCGCGCGTAGCTCGGCGTAGGTGCGCTCCGTGACCGCTGGCGCGTACAGCCCGCCGCGAAACTCCGCGCCCACGCGTGCGCGTGGGTCAAACCCGGCCGCAGCCTTGCGAACGGCGTCGGATGACAGGTAGGCGGCGCCGATGCGCGCCGCAAGCGTGCCGCCTACCGTCGACTTGCCGGTCGCCGGCAGCCCGCACAGCAGCACGACAGCGGGCGCAGCACGGCGCTGCGCGTACGCGGCGGCGAGCGCGAAGTAGCGCGCGGCGGATGCGGCGAGCCGCGCGCGCTCGTCGGCGGGGAGCTCCGTCGCGGCCGCGCCGATCGACTCCACCTTGCCGCGCACGAACGCGCGGAAGGCGCGGTGCAACGGTTGCAGCACACCCAGCGTTTCGTCGTGCGCGGCGGCGAGGTAGCGGCCCGCGAGCTCGTCGCCCAGCGTGTCGTAGCCGCTCGCCTCGAGGTCCATCGCGAGGAACGCAATGTCGTAGCCGACGTCCACGTAGCGGAAGTGGAACCAGTCGGTGAACTCGATGCAGTCGACGATGGTGATCCCGGAAGGCGGGTCGAGCAGGTAGACGTGTTTCGCTTGCAGGTCCCCGTGGCCTTCGACGACGCGCCCGGCGGCGAGCCGCTCGTCGAACAGCGCCTGCTCCGCCTCGATCGCCTGCTCGAAGAACGCGCGCGTCGCGGCGGCGTCCTCGGTGCGCCACGTGTGGCCGATGAAGCCGGCGGCCTCGCCGTACTCGCGCGCCCACCATGCGCGCTCCGCAGCGCCGCCCGCGAACGCGGGGTCGTTCGGCACGATGGCGGCCGCTTCGTGGAACGCGATCAGCCGCTGCACGAGCTGCTCGACGAGCGCGGGCGGCGCTGCGCCCGCGGCGAGCACGCGGTCGAGCGTGCGCTCGTCCGGTAGGCGACGCATCTTGACGGCCCACTCGAGCACCTCGCCCGCCGCCTCGACGGCGATGCGGCCGTCCGCCGTGCGCACGATCGGCACCACGCCGAGGTACACGTCCGGCGCGAGGCGCGTGTTGAGCGTGACCTCCGCGTGGCAGTAGCGCTCACGCTGTGCGAGCGTGCGCTGGTCGATGAAGCCGAAGTCGACGGGTTTCTTCGCCTTGTAGACGACGTCGCCTGCCATGAAGACGTACGAGATGTGTGTCTGGCGCAGTTCGAGCTGCGCGGGCGGGTGCGGGTACGTCGCCTGGTCGAGCAGCGCGCGCACGTAGTCCGGCAGCTCAGCGGTCACGCGTCGACCGTAGGCAGGGGGGTGGTGGGCGTCAACAGCCGGGCGTGACCGGTGGTGGGGGGAGGCTGTGCGCGCTGTCGCTACGCGACCGCGTCGTGGCCGCCGTTATCTGCCTCCGGGGTGCCATCCGGTGCGGGCCGCTTGCGACCGCGCCCGCCGCGGCGCCCCCGGCGGCGACGCTTGCGCTCTCCCTCGCCCGCGTTGCCGTCGGTGCCGTCGGTTGTGGCGTCGCCTCCCGCGGGGATGTCGCCGTCTGCTGCGATGTCGAGGTTTGCCGCGTCGGCGTCGGCGTAGGGAGTGTCGTCGTCGTACTGCGGCGCGCGGGCAGCGGCTGGCGGGCCCGGTGCTTGCGTGCGGGCGACGTACGGGACGTTGCCGAGGGCGAACACGCGCTCGCCGGAGCGCGACGCGCGGCGGCGGCGGGCGGGGACAATCGAGGCGTCGCCGCCTTCGGCGGCGGGCCGGAACGCCACGTCCTCGGGGAGCGGCTGCTCGAGCATGTGCGCCGGGGGGCGCTGCCAGCGTGGGCGCCCGCGCGCGCCATCGCGGGAGTCGCGAGCGTCACGGGAGTCGCGCTGCGGGGGGGCGCTGCTACGGGAGCTGCGATCGGTGCTGGGGGCGGGCTGGGTGCCGGCAGTGGCGCCGTTCTGGGCACCCGCGCCGCGTCCGCGCCCGCGCCCGCCGCGACGGCGGCGGCGTTCCTCGGGGGCTGCGCCGGGGGCGCCCGCATCGCGCTGACCGGCGGGCGGCTTGGCGCCCCCGAGCGCGAGCGCGATGCGCTGCAGCAGCTTCACGGCAGCAGTCTCATGACAGCACTCATGACAGCTCTCGTGGCAGCACTGGACCCGCGACGGCGGGACGGCGTTCAGAGCGAGGGGTCGGAGTCGGGGGCCGCGCCGTTGCGGCGCGGGGGCGGGGTGTCATCGCCTTGCATTCTAGCAGAAGCGGCCGACGCCCGGGAAGCCGGGGGTGCGCGCGTCGGGATTCCCGCTAGCGGAAGACGACCGTCTTGCGCCCGTCGACGAGCACGCGGTCCTCGAGGTGCCACTGCACTGCGCGCGCCAGCACGGACCGCTCGACCTCGCGGCCGAGGCGTACGAGGTCGGCGCGGCGGTCGCGATGGGTCACTCGCACCACGTCCTGCTCGATGATCGGGCCGTCGTCGAGCTCCTCGGTGGCGTAGTGCGCGGTCGCGCCGATGATCTTTACACCGCGATCGAAGGCCTGGCCGTAGGGGTCGGCACCGGCGAACGCGGGCAGGAACGAGTGGTGGATGTTGATCACCGCGCGCGGGAACTCGGCGAGGAATGCTGGCGACAGCACCTGCATGTAGCGCGCCAGCACCACGAGGTCGACCTCGCCGCGCAGCAGCTGCAGCAGCGCTGCTTCCTGCGCCGGGCGCCCGCCGTCCGCGATCGGCAAGCAGTGGTAGGGCAGCTCGAAGGGCGCGACGGCGTCGCGCAGCGCCTCGTGGTTCGAGACGACCATGCGTACATCGGCCGCGAGCTCTTGGCGGCGCCAGCGCCACAGCAGGTCCAGCAGGCAGTGGTCCGCCTTGGAGACGAGGATGGCGATGCGCGGGCGGCGCGTGCTGTAGGAGACGTGCCAGGTCATGTCGAAGCGCGGCGCGATCTCCGCGCCGAAGCGCGCCGAGAGCGCGTCGGGCGGGACGTCGAGGCCGGTGAGCGCGTACTCCATGCGCAGGAAGAAGCGGCCGCTGCCGCCGTCGGAGGAGTACTGGTCGGCCTGCACGATGTTTGCGCCGTGCGCAAAGAGGAACGCGGATACCGCCGCGACGATGCCGGGGCGGTCCTGGCACTGGACGAGGAGGCGCGCGGTACCGTCGTCGGGTGGGGTCATCGCGCGATCATAGGCGGGCGCGGCGGTTGCGGCCCAGCGCCCCGCGCGGGCAGCCCCGGCCAGGCGCTCGGGCTCGCTAGACTAGTGCCATGGCGGAGAGCGATGCGGGGCTGTGCGGACGCTGCGACTGGGCGCGCAGCGTGACGAGCGCGCGTGGGTCGCGCTTCCTGCGGTGCGGGCGGTCGGACCTCGACGCCGCGTATGCGCGTTACCCGCGGCTGCCGGTGCGCGCGTGCGCCGGCTTCGAGGCGGCGCGCGGCGGCGTGGCGCGATGACGACCGCGCCGCTGCCGCCAGACGGCTCGCTCTTCGAGCGTGTGGGCGGGCGCGCAGGCGTCGCGCGCATCGTCGAGGAGTTCTACGCGCGCGTCGCGCAGGACGAGCTGCTGAGCCCGATCTTCCCGGCGGATCTGGGGCCGGGGCGCGAGAAGCAGCAGTTGTTCCTGGAGCAGTGGCTGGGCGGGGAGCAGCGCTACACGGAGCGCTTCGGGCATCCCCGGCTGCGCCGGCGGCACTTCCCGTTCGTCATCGACAAGCGGGCGGCGGGGCGCTGGCTGCACCACTTCGGGGCGGCGCTGCGCGCGTGCGAAGTCGCGGACGCGGACGTCGCCACGATCCTTGCGGCGCTGGCGCCGCTCGCACAGCACATGGTGAACGCGGGCGAGGACGTGTCGCGCGCGCCGCTGGACGATGCGCGCCTGAGCTGACGCGCGGCCGCGGCGCGCGCGCGCGTCGAGGCTAGGCGGGGCGTTCGGCGATGTGCAGTGCGACCGTGCCGAGCATGAGCGGCCGCGCCTCGCGGACAGCGAAGCCGACGCGTGCGAGCCGGGCGGAGAGCTCGTCGATCGACAGGAAATGGTCGACGGAGACCGGGAGGTAGCGGTACGCGCTCGCGTGGCCGGAGATCGCGCGGCCGAGCAGCGGCACGACGCGCTGGAAGTACAGGCGCGCGAAGGGGCGCCACCAGCTGCGTTCGAGGCGGGGGATTTCGAGGATGCCGAGGCGGCCGCCGGGGCGGAGCACGCGCGCGGCCTCCGCGAGGGCGGCGTCCAGCTCCGGGATGTTGCGCACGACGAAGGCTGCGCACCACACGTCGAAGGTGGCGTCGGCGCAGGGGAGCCGCGTCGCGTCGGCGAGCGCGACGGCGATGTCGCTCCTGCCGCGGCGGCGCGCCTTGCGGCGGGCGCGCGCGAGCATCGGCGCGGCGAAGTCGACGGCGAGCACCGCGCGCGCGCCGGCGGCGCGGCAGGCGAGGGCGAGGTCGCCGGTGCCGCAGCCGACATCGAGCACGCGGTCGCCGGGGCGGACGAGCGCGCGGGCGGTGAGGCGTCGCCACGCGTGGTGGCGGCCGCCGGTCATCAGCGCGTTCATGAGGTCGTAGCGGCCGGCGATGTCGCCGAACATGCGCTGCACGTAGCCCGCGCGATCGGCGCCGTGTGCGAAGAGCGCGGCGGGCTCAGGGTTCGGGGCGTCATCGGGCATGAGGGGAGGCTACGGCATGGGGTGGGTGGGGCCCAAGCGGACCCTCACGTCGGTCCCGGCACAGCGCGTGCGCGGAGATCGGACCCTCATCCCCCGGCCCCCTCTCCCCGCGCGGCGGGGCGAGGGGGAGGCGACCCCGCGGCCTGCGCCTCGATCGTGGCCAATGTTTCACGTGAAACATATGTGCTGCGTGGCGTCCGTTGCCAGGGCTTTGTGGAGACGCGTATGCTGGTGATCGGTTCGACACGAACGGCTGTTCTTCATATACTCCCCCCGGTTCCCCCCGAGGCGATCGCATGGCGCTCCGACTGCTGCCCTGGGCTCCCGAGTACGGCACCGCGCTACAGGCCGACGCGCACGAGGCGGAGGCTGCCATCGACGTGGCAGTCGAGGGGCCATGGCGCGCGGTCGCGGTGCCTGCGCGGGCGGCGTTGCCATCGCTGTGCATCGTCGATGGCGTGCGGCGCGCGGAGGCGCATGCGCTCGACGAGGGGCCGGGGGGCGAGCTGCAGTTCGGGCTGTTTGGGTCGTACGCGACGGGCGCGGTCGTCGTCGACAGGGATGGCGCGCGCGTCATCGACGATGCGATCCACGTGGAGCGGCGGCTGTTCCAGACCGGCGGCGCACCCTCGACGCTGGAGCTGCGGAGCGGCGCGGCGACGCTGCGCTTCCGCGCGCAGTTGCCGCCGCAGGCGAGCAGCGCGAACGACCTGGTGGCGGCGCTCAACCGCGCGATGCTGGGCGACGAGGCGAAGCTCGCGGAGCGGCTGTCGCGCGACACGGGCGCGCTGACGCTCGTCGACGGACCGCTGTGGCTGCGGTCGCCGGGGCCGCGCGTGGTCGGGTACGTGAAGCGCGTGCATCGCTGGTACCTCGACGGCGCGCAGCAGCGGCTGCTCGTGCAGCTGCGCGTGGGCGAGCGCACGCCGCTGTTCCGCATCCTCGAGGGCGGGCACGAGCGCAGCTCGTGGTACCTGCGCATCGCGGAGCTGTCGCCGCACTTCCATCCGCTGGCGGGCGTCGTGCGGCTGGAGGCACCGGGCGCGCTGCCCACGGCGGAGGTCGTGGCGCTCGCGGAGCAGTGCGCGGCGGCGCTGCCGCGGCTGGCCTCGTCGCCGGTGCGCGATCCGCGTTCGCCGCAGAACCTGATCGCGGTCGGCGCGCTGGAGCGCGAGCTCACGCGGCGGCTCGGCGACCGCCGCTGGGTGGCGCGGCTGCTGCACGCGCACGTTGGCGGGGCGCGGCCAGCGGCGTCCGAGCCCTCACCCCCCGATGCGATGGATGTGCACGGGGCTCACGAGCCGGAACCCTCACCCCCCGGCCCCCTCTCCCCGGGACGGGGCGAGGGGGAGCAGGAGCGGATCGCGAGCGCGCCATCGCTTGCTTCCGGGCCGGGCGAGGGAGAGCAGGAGCGGATGGGAGCGGTGGCTTGAACGGGTACGCGGCGGGGGCCGAGGCGCGCAGCGGCGACACGGTGGCGGAGTTCGAGGCGCTCGACGCGGCGCCGGTGGGGCTGGTGCTGGGGACGCCGCGGGAGGCGGCGACGCCGCTGGGGTTCTGGGTGCACGTCGCGGCGGAGCGCTACCTACAGCTCGACGACGTGGTGCAGGTGCGCACGATGCTGCCGGGGGGGCCCCCAGGGGGGCTGCCGGGGAGTGCCGGGCGCGCCGTGGACGTGTATGGGGTCGTCGACGAGGTACGCGCAGTGCACGAGGGCGTGACGTTCGAGTCCGACGTGCAGTTGGTGCGCGACGGGCTGCTGCCGGCGGAGATCGCGGTGGCGGCGCACGTGGCGGTGACCCGGCTGGAGCCGGAGATCTTCGTGCCGCCGCTGCCCGGTGGCGCGGTGTTCCGCGCGCACGGGGCGGCGCGTGAGGCCGCGTTGTGCTTCGACGGCATGCGCACGCGCGTGCCGGTGGGCTTGTCGCGCAGCGGGGAGCCAGTGTACGCGAACCTCGAGTTCCTGGACGGCACGCGCGGCGCGCACGTGAACATCTCGGGCATTTCGGGCGTGGCGACGAAAACCTCGTACGCGGTGTTCCTGCTGCACGCGCTGTTCGGGTCGGGCGCGCTCGGCCTCGAGGCGGCGAACACGCGATCGATCGTGTTTAACGTCAAGGGCGAGGACCTGCTGTTCCTGGACCAGCCGAACCGCGAGCTGCGCGACGTCGATCGCGAGCGCTACGCGGCGCTCGGGCTGCCGGCGGAGCCGTTCGCGTCGGTGGCGTGCTACGCGCCGGTGCGGCGCGGGGCGCAGCCGATCCCGGACACGGGCGCGCGGCTGGAGGGCGTGACGGGCTACTTCTGGACGCTGCGCGAGTTCTGCGCGAACCGCTACCTGCGCTTCCTGTTCGCGGAGGCGGACGACGAGCGCTCGCAGGTGGGGTACGTGGCGCAGGCGGTGGAGACGCAGCTGGCGCTGGCGGCGCGGCTGTCGCGGCCGGTGGACGCGGCGAGCGTGGAGATCGGCGGGCGCCTGGTCACGGACTTCGACGAGCTGGTGGAGGCGATCGCGGAGCAGACGGACCCGGAGCAGGGCGGCGGCTGGGGCGGGCGCGCGGCGGCAGGCACCGTGCACGCGTTCCTGCGGCGGCTCGAAGCGGCGGCGCCGCACGTCGGGCACCTCGTGCGCGGAGAGGCATCGGAGGACGTCGCGTCGCACCGCATCGACTGGAATCGTGCGCAGGTGACGGTGGTGGACATCCACCGGCTGCACGATCGCGCGAAGCGGTTCGTGGTCGGCGTGGTGCTGAAGCGCATGTTCGAGCAGAAGGAGGAGCGCGGGGCGGCGCGGCCGCTGGTGTTCGTGGTGCTCGACGAGCTGAACAAGTACGCGCCGCGCGAGGGGCACAGCCCGATCAAGGACGTGCTGCTGGACATCGCGGAGCGCGGGCGCTCGATGGGCGTGGTGCTGATCGGCGCGCAGCAGACGGCGAGCGAGGTGGAGCCGCGCGTGGTCGCAAACTGCGCGTATCGCGTCGTTGGCCGGCTCGACGCGGCGGAGGCGCACCGCAACGAGTACGGGTTTCTCACGCCGGCGGCGCGGGCGCGCGCGAGCCTGCTGAAGCCGGGCTCGATGATCGTGCACCAGCCGGAGATCCCGGTGCCGCTACTGCTGCAGTTCCCGTTCCCGGCGTGGGCGACGCGCGCCTCGGAGGTCGCGCCCGCGGTGGGCGCGATCCGCTGGGACTCGTAGCGAGCGAGGAGGGGCCGATGCGTTTCCTGCACAGCGCGGACTGGCACGTCGGCCGCACGATGCGCGGGCGTAGCCGCGTGGCGGAGTTCGAGCAGGTGCTGGCGGAGGTGGTGGGGATCGCACGCGCGGAGCACGTCGACGCGCTGCTCGTGGCGGGGGACGTGTGGGATTCGCAGACGCCGCCGCCGGAGGCGGATCGGCTGGTGTACGACGCGCTGCGCCAGTGCATCGACAGCGGCATCCAGGTAGTGCTGCTCGCGGGCAACCACGACTCGGCGCGCAAGCTCGAGGGGCTGGGGCTGCTGTCGGAGCTGCTCGGCGTGCAGACGCAGTCGAAGCTGCTGCGGCCGGACGGCGGCGGCGTGCTCACCATCGAGGGGCGCGCGGGGGAGACGGCGCGCATCGCGGCGGTGCCGTTCGTCGCGGAGGGGCGCGTGGTGGACGCGGCGCAGGTGATGGAGCTGCAGGAACAGTGGTTCGCGAGCTACGCGGACGGCGTCGCGCGCATCTACGCCGCGATGTGCGCGGGCTTCGACGCGGGCGCGGTGAACCTGCTGCTCGGCCACGTGTTCATCGACGGCGCGCGCGTGGCGACGGTGGACGGCTCGGAGCGGTTGGTGCACATCGGGCAGACGTACGCGCTGCCCGCGCAGCGGCTGCCGGCGTCCGCGCAGTACGTCGCGCTGGGGCACGTGCACGAGCCGCAGGAGCTGCAGGGCGCGCCGGTGCCGGCGGCGTACGCGGGCTCGTTGCTGCAGCTCGACTTCGGCGAGCGCGGGCAGCAGAAGGTCGTGCGGCTGGTGGAGGCGTCGGCGGGGCGGCCGGCGACGCAGCGCGCGATCCTGCTGCGCAGCGGGCGTGCGCTGCTGGAGCTGCGCGGAACGCTGGACCGCGTGCTGGTGGAGGCGGAGCGCGCGGGGGATGCACACCTGCGCGTCGTGCTCGACGTCGAGCGACCGGAGCCGGGGCTCGCGCAGCGCGTGCGGGAGCAGTTGCCGGGCGCGGTGGACGTGCGGCTCGACTATCCATCGGTGGAGGAGGCGGAGCCGATCGGCATCGCGCATTTGCAGCCGGAGGAGCTGTTCGCGCGCTACTACGTGCAGCAGCACGGCGCGGCGCCGGCCGTCGAGCTGCTCGCGCTGTTCCGGGAGCTGCACGAGCAGGTGCTGGCGGAAGAGGCCGCGCTGATGGCGGAGCCGGTGGCGTGAAGCCGCTGGAGCTGGAGCTGCGCGGCTTCACGGCGTTCCGCGAGCGCACTGTCGTGGACTTCCGCGGGCGGCGGCTGTTCGCGATCACGGGGCCGACGGGCGCGGGCAAGTCGTCGCTGCTCGACGCGATGACGTGGGCCTTATACGGCGAGGTGCCGCGCGTCGGCAAGGAGACGCGGCAACTGCTGTCGCACGGCGCGACGGTGATGGCGGCGCGGCTCGACTTCACGGTGGGCAGCGAGACGTATCGCGTGAGCCGGCAGATCGGGCGCGCGAGCGCGTACCGGCTCGAGCGGTTGCTCGGGGATGGGTCGTGGGAGGCGCTGGCGGACCGCGCGAAGGACGTGACGGCGCGCGTGCGCGCGCTGCTCGGGCTCGACTACGCGACGTTCACGAAGACGATGTTGCTGCCGCAGGGCGCGTTCGACGCGTTCCTGCGCGGCGATCCGGGCGAGCGGCGCGACATCCTCGCGAACTTGCTCGGGCTGGGCGTGTACGAGGCGATGGGGCGGGCGGGGCGGGCGCGCGCGAGCGGCGCGCGGCTGGCGGCGACGGCGCTCGAGCAGCAGCGCGCGCGGCTGACGCTAGCGACGCCCGAGGCGCAGGCGGAGCTCGAGCGTGAGCGCGCGGAGCTGCTGCGGCGGCGCGAGGCGATCGTCGCGCAGCGCGAGGCGGTGGCGGCGCTCGTCACGCTCGAACGCGAGGCGGCGGAGCGGGCGCGTGAGGCGACCGCGGCGGCTGCGGCAGCGCGGCTGGCGGCGGAGGCGTGCCTCGGCGCGGAGCGCGCGGCGGCCGGTGCAGCGACGGCGCTCGCGGACGCCGAGCTGCGTGCGCGGGCGCTGGCGACGGAGCGCGCGTCGGTCGCGTACGACGAGGCGGCGCAGCGCGAGCTGGAGCGCGCGCTGGCGATGGCGGCGCAGCGCGAGCAGGCGGAGGCCGCGCACGCGCGCGCGGTGGCGCAGGCGGCGGCTCATGCGGAGGCGGCGCGTGTCGCGTGCGCGGCGCGCGACGCGGCGCGTGCGGCCGCGGACGGCGCGCGGCGGGACCTCGAGGCGGCGGGCGCAGCGCAGCGGCGCGCGGCGGCGGCGCTCGCGCCGCTCGCGACCGGGGCGCGTGTCGCGCGCGACGAGCTCGCGACGACGGTGGCGAGCGCACAAGTCGAACGCTCGCGCGCGGAGGCCGCGGCGAGCGGCGAGGAGCAGCGCGGGCACGTGTTCGCGGAGCTTGCTGCGCGCGGCGCGGCGCTGCTGGTGCAGCAGCAGCAGGCCGACGCGGCGTTGCAGCGCGCGGTCGTAGCGGCGGCGCAGTGTGAGGCGGCGCGCCGGGAGGCGCTTGGCTGCACGGCGGCGGCGGCTGCGGACGCGGAGCGCGCGCAGGCGGCGCTCGCGGTCGCGCGCCGCGTGAACGCGGCCGCGCAGCTGCAACGCGAGCTGCGTCCGGGCGACCCGTGTCCTGTGTGCGGCGCGCCGATCGAGCGCGTGGCGGCGTGCGCGGCGCCCGACCTCGATGCCGCGGAGGCGACGTGCGTGGAAGCGGCGGCGGCGCTGGACGCTGCGCGCGCCACGCTCGAGCGGGCGGGCAACGAGGCGGCAGCGGCCCACGCGCGCGTCGAGGGTGCGCGCAGCGCGGCGGCATCGCTCGCCGACGCGGAGGCGACGCTGGTGGGGGCGTGCGCGGCGGCGGACGTGGCGCGCGTAGACGTCGAGGGTGCGGCACGCGAAGCGGTGGTGGCCGCGGCGGCGGAGCGCGGGCGCGCGACAGCGGCGGTGGCGGCCGAGCGCGCGGCGGCGCTCGCGGAACGGGAGCTGAGCTTCGCGCTTGCCGCGCTCCCCGAGGGGCTGCCGGAGCCTGAACCCTCACCCCCCGGCCCCCTCTCCCCTGCGGGGCGAGGGGGAGACGAAATGGCGGAGTCTGCGCTCGCGGTGCGCACGTGGGGCCGCGCGGACGGACGTGCGCGTGCGACGGTCACGGTAGCGAGTCTCAGCGTGGCGCGGGAGGCGCTCGAGCGCGCGGTAGCAGCGGCCGCAGCCGCGACGGCGGCGGTGAGCGCGGCGGAACGCGCCGAGCTGGAGGCGGAGCATCGCGCGCGCTCGGCGGCGGCGCTGGTGGAGCAGGCGGCGGGGACGGAGCGGGAGGCGGCGGCGCACGCGCAGCAGCTGGCGGCCGCGCACCCCGACGCGGCGCCGGGCGGCGTGGCGGCGCTGCGGGCGGCGCTCGCGGCCGCGCTCGCGCTCGCGGCGCACGTTGAGGCGCTGGGCGCGGCGCTGCACGAGAGCGCGCAGGCGCAAGCAGCGGCGAGCGCGCGCCGCGATGAGCGTGCGGCCGCGGCCGGGCTCGCGGCGGCGCAGGCGGCGACGGCGCAGGCGGCGTGCGCGGAAGCGGAGCGGCGCGCGTGTGCGGCGCGCGACGCGTACGCGGGCGCGGCGCGGGAGCGGCTGCGTCTGGAATCGCCGCCGGACGCGGCGACGCTGGGGGCGGCGGCGACGCGGCTCGATCGCGCGGAGCAGGACGCGGCGGGCGCGCTCGGCGGGCTGGGGGCGCGGCTGGAGGCGGCGGCGCGTGAGCGCACGGAGGCGGCGCAGCTCGCGGAGCAGCAGCAGGCGTTCGCGCAGGGCGCGGAGCTCGCGGGGGCGCTCGAGCAGGAGCTGCATCGCAACCGCTTCGTCGCGTTCGTGCAGCGCGAGGCGATGCACGCGCTGGCGAACGAGGCGGCGGGCCACCTGGAGCAGCTGAGTCGCGGGCGGTACCGGCTGCGCGTGCTGGACGACGAGTTCCAGGTGGTGGACCGGCTGAACGGTGACGAGGCACGGTCCGTGAAGACGCTGTCCGGCGGCGAGACGTTCCTGGCGAGCCTGGCGCTGGCGCTGGCGCTGGCGGAACGGCTGCCGGAGCTGGCAGGGCACGGCGGCGCGGTCTCGCTCGAGTCGCTGTTCCTCGACGAGGGGTTCGGGTCGCTCGACGCGGATTCGCTGGACGTGGCGCTGGAGGGGCTGGAGCTGCTCGCGGGCGGGCAGCGCGTCATCGGCGTGATCTCGCACGTGCCGCTCGTCGCGGAGCGGCTGGCGGACCGCTTCGAGGTGGTGCGCGAGGGCGCGGGCAGCACGGTGCGCTTGTCGACGGGTTAGGTCACTTGCCGTGACCGGCGGCTCCGGCTTCGGCAGGGGCGATGCTCGCGGGCGCGACGATAGCGTTCGCCACCGCGGCACTCGCCGCGCCGCGGTACCACCCGCCATGCGCACCGCGATGCAGTAGGCTGAGGCGCCGAGCGGGCGAAGCCGACCGGCTGAATGGGTGCGCGCGCGACTTGCGTCGACGGCGGCGCGCGTTGAAAGGTGGCCGCATGCGCATCGGGCTGATCTCGGACACGCACATCCCGTCGATGGGGCCGGAGCCGCCAGCGCAGGTGATCGGGGCGTTCGAGGGCGTGGATGTGATCCTGCACGCGGGGGACATCTACATCCAGTCGTGCGTCGACTGGCTCGAACGCATCGCGCCGGTGCACGCGGTGCCGGGGGGGCTGGTGGGCTCGGAGACGGCGGGGCCGCGGGTGAGCATCCCCATGGTCGTGAAGCTGGGCGGGCACACGATCGGGATGGTGCACAAGATCGAGATGCAGCCGCTGGCGGACGACGTGTGGCCCGGTAACCTCAATCGCTACCCCGCGGGGAAGTCGATTCCGGAGGAGTTGCGGAACATCTTCGGCGAGCCGGTGGACATCGTGGTGTTCGGGTACACGCACGAGGCGATGGTGGAGACGCACCAGGGGGTGCTGTTCGTGAATCCGGGCAGCCCGACGATGGTGGCGCAGACGATGAAGCTCGGCACGGTGGCGCTGCTCGAGCTCGGGTCGGACGGGCCGCAGGCCCGCATCGTCGAGCTCGCGAGCGTAGCTGTGAGCTAGCGAAGCGCCAGTCAACGGTCGAGCAGCGGGACGATCGACGCGACGATGGCGTCGTCGGCTGCGTAGGGGCAGCAGTCGGCGCGCACGTACGGGCGAGCGCGCCGACTGCTCAAGCGATCTAGCGGGTCTAGGCAGCGAGAGCGGCTCGTGGGGTCGAATGCTCGGGAGTCGTCGCGCGGATGCCCACGAGCAGCTGGAGCCGATCATCCAGAACTCGCCGATGGTGGCCGGTACGGTCAGGCCGTCGACCAGCCAGCTCGGGGCGTCGCTAAAGCCGTGGTCGACGAAGGCGCTGAGGATGTAGCCGATCCCGCCCACGACCAACGTCCAACCCAGTGGCCGCAACATCCGCCCCGAGGTGGCGGTGACCAGCCCCATGGGGATCAGCCAGAGCCCGAAGAACAGCGCGCCCACGCCCCAGAAGTTCGCGCTGAGCTCGTACAACAGCCGGACGGCCCTGGACTGCTGGCGGAGCGCGGAGTGGCGCACCGGGCGAATCCGAACACGTGTGCGCACTGGCCGTCCGGCGTCGTGCGACCGCTCCGGCGTTGGCCGATCGGCCGCTGGCACGCGGCAGACGATGGTGGCGTGGTGACGAGCGGCTTCGGGTCTGTACCGGGCGTCGGCGAGCGATGCCGACAACCCCTGCTATAACTCCGGCGAGGGCCTCTTTGGTGGGGGCCGACCCCCACGGCTTCGACGGCGACCGAGACGGGATTGGATGCGAGTCATGAGACGGATGGTGAACTCGGGTTGGCCGACGCGAAGCGGCCGGGCGGCGCTCGTCCTGATTGCTGTGCTCGGGTCAGCCGCCGTGGCATGCGGAGACAGTGGTGACAGGAGTGAAGTGGACGCGCATGCGACGTTGATGCACAGGTGTCTCCGCTACGGCCGCAGCGACGGCCGCAGCGACGGCCGTAGCGGAGACACCGATGCCCCAGTCAACACCACAGCCACGGTACGTAGTGGTGACCTCGCGGTCCATCCCCGCGGGCGGAAGGGGCGCGACGATCGTAGTCTCGACCGATCAAAACTTGGCGTGGGTGGGCGATTACTTGCGCACAGACTACCGGGGCGATCGCAACGCGGTCGTTATGGTGTTTAACGATCGCCGCGCCGCTGAGTTGCGTGATGCCGTCCTGGCAGACCGTGCTACCGCCGCCGAGGCAGCATTATACGACCGCGCCTTCGTGGCGATGTACATCAAGAACGGGCAGACCGGGTCGCACAGATACACGTACTGCCCAGGTGGCTTTGTCGCGGCGATCGACTGCACAGAGAGACGCTACTGATCGCGATCGTCAGGCGACGGCAGCGGCCTTGCCGCTACCCGCGCGCGCGGCGCGCGGCCCCTAGCGCTGCGCCATGTGCCGATCCGCTAGGATGCGCGCGCCACGGGGGCGCCGACGCAGACGCTCCACGTGGAGCGCGTGCGTATGTTTCGGACACCGTAGGAACAGGCCGAACGTCAGCGCGATCAGGCAGCATGAGACGAAGGCGGCGATGGGGCGCACGAGCGTGTTGACGATCGCGAAGATGGCGGTCCCGGCGACGAGCGACTGCCAGTCGTCGATGGCGATGCCGGGGACGAGGGCGGCGGCGAGCCAGAGGCCGGCGGCGTTCGCGGCGAGCTGCACGGAGGCGCGGCGCCACGACCACGGGGGCTCGTGGCCACCGAACTGCATCGAGTAGGAGCGCGCCGGTACGGCTCAGACGTCGGCGAGGTAGAGCGGGCGGGCTTCGTTCCAGCTGCGCCAGACCGCCTCGGTGAAGCGCATGTAGCGCAGGCCGTCGGCGAAGCTGGTGAGCTCGACGGGGGCGCCGGTGCGGATCGACGCCACGAAATCGCGCTCGACGGCCCAGCCCACGTCGGTGCCGGGGTCGGGCGCGAGCGGCTGCGGCTGGCCGCGGAGCGGGACGAGCGTCAGCGTGTCGTCAGCGAACGAGAGGTGTAGCGAGGCGGCGGCGCCGAAGAGCGAGATGCCGTTCGCGCCGCGCGCGCCGGCGGTGACGGCGCTTACTCGGTAGGTGACGCGCGTGCCGTCCGGCATGCGCGCGAGGACGCCGAGCGAATCCGGGATCGTAACGGCGCGCGGGCGGCCGGTCTCCGCGTCGGTGCGCGCGGCGGTGAAGGTCGCGGCGTCCGCCAGCACGCGCTCGGTGGGGCCGAGCCAGCGCTCGACGGTCTCGGCGAGGATGCCGAGCGACATCGTGTTGTAGCCGGAGTAGTCGTCGCGCTCGCGCCAGTGCAGGGGCGCGGCCGGGTCGAGCGCGCCGCCGCCGAGCATGGTTGCGTGCACCTCGCGCAGCGGGCCGAGCGCGCCCTCGGCGAGCAGGCGGCGCACGGTGCGCCACCAGCGCAGGTCCGACGGGGCGGGCACGAGCTGCGCGACGCGGTCGGGGCGAGCGTCGGCGGCGGCGAGCAGGTCGCGGGCCTCGGCGGCGTTCATCGCCATGCGCGCCTCGCACAGCACGTGCTTGCCGGCGGCTAGCGCGACGAGCGCGTAGGCGTGATGGCGGTAGGGCCATGTGCCGATGCAGACGGCGTCGATGTCCGGGTCGCGCAGCAGCGCGAGCGCATCGGTCTCGACGCGGGGGATGGCGAAGACGTCGGCGACGGCGCGGCCACTCGCCTCGGTGCGGTTGCAGACGGCGGCGATCTCGACGCCGGGCAGCGCCTGGAAGCCGGGGATGTGGCGCAGGCGGGTGTTCGCGCCGGCGCCGATGACGGCGATGCGCAACGGTTGCGTGGCCACGTGCTGCCTCCTCGCGGGTGTTGTGGGCAGTGGCGATCATGCGCGCATGGCGCGCTGGCGTCGCGCCCACGCGCGCGGGAGCGAGGGGACGGGTGCGCGCCTTGACGGTGCGACACTGCTAACGGGTATAATCAGTTATGCATGTCCTCATTGTTGATGACGAGCCGGACATCGTCGAAGTCGTCGGGCTCACGTTCGCGCTGCGCTGGCCGGACGCGGAAGTGTTGTACGCGCCGACGGGCGCGGAGGGCGCGGAGATCGCACGCCGCGACGCGCCAGCGCTGATCATTCTCGACATCGGGCTGCCGGACGGCGACGGCTTCGGAGTGTGCGAGCGCATCCGCCGCTTCTCGGACGTGCCGATCATCATGCTGACGGCGCGCCACGACGAGGTGGACAAGGTGCGCGGGCTGGAGCTGGGGGCGGACGACTACATCACGAAGCCGTTTTCGCACATCGAGCTGCTCGCGCGGGTGCGCGCGGTGTTGCGGCGCAGCGAGTCGCAGGCGCCGGCGGCGGAGGGCGCGCCGTTCGAGGCGGGCGCGCTGCGCATCAACTACGAGAGCCGCGAGGTGACCGTGGGCGGCGAGGCGGTGAAGCTGACGCCGATCGAGTGCGGGATCCTGTACCACCTGAGCCGCAACGAGAACCGCGTGCTGACGTTTCGCACGCTGCTGGCGAAGGTGTGGGGCCGCGAGTACGTGGACGAGGTGGACTACCTGAAGGTGCACATCCAGCACCTGCGGCGCAAGCTCGGGGACGATCCCGGGGGCCGGCCGATGATCGTGAACGAGCGCGGGGTGGGGTACAAGTTCGTGCATCCCGGCCGTGCATCGTCGCGGGGCGCGTGACGTGCGGCGAGCCAGGGGAGCCACGGGCGCGTGAACGACCAGGGCGACTGGCGCCTACCGCACACGGAGCGCGCCGTCACGGGCATACTCCGCGCGATGGCGCAGTTGCTGCTGTCGCTCGCAGGGGACGCGTCGACCGACGGTGAGCGCGGGCGTGCGCCTGGCGGCCGGCAGGCGATGCGCGCGGCCGACGAGCGCGCCGTGCGGGAGGAGTCCTCGGTGCCGGAGCCACGACCTGCGCGCGAGCCGCGATTCGCCCCGCCGCCGATGCCGGAGGGCGGCGACGATGTGGAGCTGCTGCTGGCGGACGCGCGGGCGCGCGCGCACGAGCCGCACGCTGCTCGTGCGGCGGCCTCGCGGGCCGTCGAGGCTGCGCCGCACGGAGGCCCGGTTGCCGGCGTCGACACCGCGACCGCACCGGCCGCGCACGCTCCGCCTCCGCCGGCGCCGCCGCCACCGCCGAGCGCGGCGGTACCGCCGGTGCCAGCGCCGCCAGCCGTGCCACTCACGTCGGGCGTCACTGCAGGCGCCGAGCCAAACCCGGCCGTGCCGACGTCGCCGCCGGTGGCGGCGGCCATGAGCCAGGACGCGACGCCCCCGGTGCTGCTGGCACCGGTGGCAGCTCGTGCAGAGCCGTCGCCGCCGCCGAACGGGCAGGCGTCGGCGGGTGGGGCGCGGCCAGGGCCGTCCGTCGTGTTCGCAGCGAGCGAGGGGACGGTGATCCTGCGCATCGCGCCTGTGGCGGGGTTCCAGGGGCTGATGCGTGTGCAGGACGCGCTCGCGCAGGTGCCGGGCGTGCGCGAGGCAGGCGTCGAGGCGTACGCGCAGGGCGAGGCGCGGCTGCGGCTGCAGCTCGCGGGCAACCTCGACACGGAGCAGCTGGCGACGTCGCTCAGCGGGCAGCTGGGGCGCGAGGCGCGGTTGGCTGCGGCGTCGCTCACGGACCGCAGCATCACGATGACGCTCGACTAGTGAGCGCGGACGCCGCGGCGTTCGCCGGAGGTACCGCCATCTTCTCCGTGGTCGCACCGATCGGCGCTCTGGCCGCTCGCGCGCAGGCGATCCGCCGCGCGGCGCTGCGCGTGTACGTGCTCGCGCTGGGGATGATCGCCGTCAGCTACGCGAGCAACATCGTGGTCGATCTGCTGGACGGCCACGTCGCGACGCTGCCGATCGACGCGGCGCGACTCGCGGACGCGGTGCTGATGGGCACGGTGGCGGTTGGCTTCCTGCGGCGGCTGACGCGCGAGCGCACGCACCGCGCGCTCGTCGATTCGCTCGTCGAGGCGTACGCGGAGCCGCTGTCGATCAGCGGCGTGGGGGAGGCAGCCGTCGCGCGGCTCGTCGGCGCGGGGGTGGCGCAGGCAGGGCTGATCGCGGTGGCGCAAGGCGATCACGAGACGATGCTGGAGCCGATCGCAGCGGTGGGGTACGCGGCGGACTGGCGGCCGCCGGCGCGATCAGCGGACGCGGCGATTCCGATTCGCCCGGTGCTGGCGCGCGAGCCGGCGCTGTCCGATCCGTGGCTCGAGCCGCTGGCCGATACGATCGGGCGGCGGCCATGGGTGGCGCGCGTGCCGATCCAGCGCGGCGACGAGTCGCTGGGGCTGCTGCTGTTGGTGTCCGACAGCCGCCGCTCGCTGCGCGATGCGCGGCAGCTCGACGCGGCGGCCGGGTTGATCGCGGGCGCGCTCGATCACGCGCGGCTGTACCAGGCGGCGGAGGAACGCGCGCGGGCGATGGAGGACTTGAACGCGCGCCGCAGCGAGTTCATGTACGCGATCACGCATGAGTTGCGGTCGCCGCTGACGGCGATCCAGGCGTTTGCCGAGCTGCTGGCGGCGGATCACACGCTGCTGGACGGGCAGCACGAGCAATTGCTCGGCTCGCTGACGCGGGGGGTGGACCGGCTCAACTCGCTCGTCGACGATTTGCTGGGGCTCGGCCGGCTCGAGGGATCCGCGCTCAGCGTGAGCGTCGGGCGAGTCGACCTGTGCGAGCCGTTGCGCGCGGCGGAGGAGCTCTTGCGGCCGGCGTTCCTGGCGCGCGGGCAGCAGTTGCTCGTCGAGGCGCCGGAGGGGCCGGTGCCGGCGCTGGGCGACGCGCGCGCGCTGGAGCAGGTGTTGCTGAATCTGCTGTCGAACGCGAACCGCTTCAGCCCGCGCGGCAGCACGGTGAGCGCGTGCGCGGTGCTGCGCGCCGGTCGCGCGCGGCTGGAGGTGCGGGACGCGGGCCCCGGCATCGACGCGGACGATCGTGTGCGCATCTTCGAGCCGTTCTACCGCGTGCGGCGACCGGGCGCTGCGGAGGTGCCGGGCTCTGGGCTTGGTCTGGCGGTCGCGCGGCGGCTGGTGGAGCTGCAAGGCGGGCGCATCTGGGTGGAGGGCGGCCAGGGCGGCGGCTCGTGCTTCTGCGTCGAGCTCGCGTCCGCACCGCAGCTGGCGGCGGCGCCCGGGCGTGCGCCGGCGGCCACGACGCCCGTCGGCGAGGCGCCCGCGGCGTCCTGATCGCGGTGCATCTCGCGGAGCTGTCGCTGACGCATGTGCGCACGTTCACGCGCCTCGAGTGGCGGCTCGAGGCTGGGGTGCACGTGGTGGTCGGGCCGAACGGCAGCGGCAAGAGCAACCTCGTGGAGGCGATCACGTTGCTCGCGACGGCGCGCAGCGCGCGCGCGCGCAGCGACGCGGAGATCGTGAGCTGGAGCGCGCTCGGCGACGTCGCGCCGGTAGCGCGCGCGGCGGGGCGGGTGCTCACGCGGGGCGGCGAGCAGGTGACCGTGGAGGTGGTGATCACGGCGCGCACGGCGCTGGACGGCGACGCGGTGGCCGCAGGGCGGCGCTTCCGCGTGAACGGCGTGGCGCGGCGCGCGTCGGATCTGATCGGTCGGCTGCGCGTCGTGCCGTTCTCGGCGGACGACCTGGCGATCATCGGCGGCGCGCCTGCGGAGCGGCGGCGCTACCTCGACGTGACGATCGCGCAGCTCGATGCGGCATACGTGCGCGCGTTGCAGCGCTACACGCGCGTGCTGCAGCAGCGCAACAGCCTGCTGCGGCGCCTGCAGGAGCGGCGCGCGGCCGCGCACGAGCTGGACTTCTGGGATGACGAGCTGGCGCGCACGGGGGCAGCGCTGCTGCACGCGCGCGCCGGCACCGTGGCGGCGCTGGCGGCGGAGGCAGCGGTGCAGTACGCGATGCTTGCGCCCGCCGACGGTGCGCTGGCGTGCTGCTACCGTCCGGGCGTGCCGGCCGACCTCGGGGCGCGCGTGCTCGCAGGCGCGCCCGCGGATGCGATCGCGGCCGAGCTGGGCGAGGTCGTGCGAGGCGAGCGAGCGCGCGACGTGCAGGCGGGCGTGACGCGCGTCGGTCCGCACCGCGACGACGTGGCGATCGACATCGGCGGACACGCGGCGGCGGCGACGGCGTCGCGGGGACAGCAGCGCACGGCGGCGCTCGCGCTGCGACTCGCCGAGGTGGCGTACTCGTTCGCGCGCACTGCCGACGCGCCCGTGCTGCTGCTGGACGACGTGCTGTCGGAGCTCGACGCGGGGCGGCGCGCGCGGGTGCTCGCGGCCGCGTTCGGCGTCGACCAGGTGATCATCACGACGCCGGACGCGGACCGCCCGGGGCGCGCGGAGCTGCCGGGCGCGCGCTGGTACGCGATCGCGGATGGGGCGCTGCAGCCGATCGGCTAGGGCCTGGCGCAGCCGATCGGCTGCAGCGGGGGACAGGCGAGCGACTAGTCGCTGAAGAGGGCGCGCGCGCCCGGCGCGACGAGCACGTCGAGCGCCGCGCGGTCGATCTCGATGCGTACGGGGGTGGTGCCGGCGTACTCGCCGTCGAGCTGCACGCTACGGGCGGGGGACGCGTCGATCGTGACGCGCGCGGCGCGCAGGTACTCGGCGCCGCGCACGTGGCGGCGGTGCAGCGCGCCGCGCAACGCCTGGAGCGCGAGCCGCGGGGCGTCGATGCGCGCCTGCCCGGCGAGGATGCAGACGTCGAGCAGGCCGTCGTTGATGCGGGCGTCGCCGGTCAGGTGTGCGACGCCGCCGTAGAGGCGGGTGTTGCCGACGACGAGTTGCAGTAGCGGCACCACGCGGCTCGCGCCGTCGAGCTCGACGGTGGCCTGGCCGGCGTGGGTGCGCGCCAGCGCGACTGCGCCGGCGGCGGCGTACCAGCCGCGGCCGAGCAGGCGCTTGCCGCGCGATCCCTCGACGCGCTGCACGACGTCGGCGTCCAGGCCGACGCCGCACATGAGCAGGAAGCGCCGCTCGGTGCCGTCGAGGTGCGCGCGGCCGAGGTCGACGCGCAGGCGGCGCGCGTGTGGCAGCAGCGCGAGCGCGGCGGGGAGGGCGCGCGGGATGCCGGCCTCGCGCGCCCAGATGTTGGTGGTGCCGGTGGGGAGCACCGCGAGCGCCGTGGCGCTGCCGGCGAGTCCGTTGGCGACGGCGTGCACGGTGCCGTCGCCGCCGCATGCAGCGACCGCTTCGACGCCGCGCTCCGCGGCGGCACGAGCGCGCGCGACGGTGTGCATGTTGTCGCGGGGCGTTTCGACCGTGACGGCCCAGCCGCCGTTGCGCAGCGGTTGGGCGGCGAGCAGCAGCGCGTCTTCGGTGGGCGCGTGGCGGGCGCGTGGGTTGCGCAGGATCACGAGCGTGTGCGTCACGGCGCGACGGGCGCGCTCGACGCGCCGCGCACGGGGGGGGCGGCCGGGGCGGACAGCGCCTCGATCTCGTCGCGTGAGCCGTAGAGCACGAGGCGGTCGCCGGGCCGCAGCTCGGTGGTGGCGGGGGGCGCGGCGAGCTGCTCGCCGCGCTCGCGTTCGACGGCGAGCACGCGTGTCTCGCGCAGCGAGCCGAACGCGTCGGCGAGCGTCCGGCCGGCGAGCGGCGCCGCTTCGTTCGCGACGAGCAGTTCGGTGAGCAGGCGCTCGCGAGTGGGGTCGGGGCCGCCGGGCGCTTCCACGAAGTCGAACACGAGCGGCTGGACGGCGGCGATGGCCATGCGGCGGCCGGCGATGCGGTAGGGCGAGACCACGCGATTCGCCCCGGCGGCGCGTAGCCGCTGCTCGGCGGAATCGCTGCCGGCGCGGCTGACGATCGCGAGGCGAGCGTTGAGGGCGCGCGCGGTGAGCGTGACGAAGGTGTTGCCGATGTCCGAGTCGGATGCCGCGAACAGCACGCGCGCGCGCTCGACGCCTGCTTCGCGCAGCACGTCCTCCTCGGTCGCGTCGCCGAGCACGGCGGAGAAGCCCTGCGTGGCGGCGGCGGCGCGGGCATCGGGGTCGCGGTCGATGACGACGACAGCGATGCGGTGGTGCTGCAGGTCCTCGGCGATCGCGCGGCCGACGCGCCCGAAGCCGCAGACGATCGCGTGGTCACGCATCTTGTGCACTCTCCAGCCGCTGCGCCGCCCCGCGAGGGCCGCGGCGATGTCGCCGGCGATCAGGCCTTCGACGGCGGTGACGGCGGTGTAGAACATCACGCCGACGCCGAGCAGCACGTAGACCGCGGTAAAGGCCTTGCCGCTGTCGTCCAGCTGCATGTCGGCGAGCTCGCCGACTGTCGTCAGGAATATCACCGCGGCGTAGGCCCCGTCGAGCGCCCGATAGCCCTCGACGAGCGTGTACCAAGCGGCGCCGACGCCGAGCAGCAGCAGCAGCGCGGCGGCTGCCAGCAGCAGCCGGCGCGCGAGCGTCACGGGTCAGCGGCGGGCGGGTGGCGTCAGTGCGCCACCCGCTTGCGCTTGTGCTGCACGTAATCGACGAGGATGTACTCGCCGAGCTTGTCCGGGGTGGTGTAGAACACGCGGCCGCCGTTGATCTTCGCGAGCTGGTTCACGAATTCCTTCAGGTAGTGGTTGCGGTCCAGCATGAAGGTGTTGATCGTGATGCCCTCCTGGGTGCATCGCTTCACCTCCTTCAGCGTCTCGCGGATCGTGGCGGCGCTCGGGGGGTACGAGAACTGCGAGCGGCCGCGTTCGAGGTGGGCGGTGGGTTCGCCGTCGGAGATCATGATGATCTGGCGGGTGCCGCCGCGGTGCTTCGCCAGCAGTTTGCGGGCGAGCATGAGCGCGTGGTGCATGTTCGTGCCGAGCACGGATTCGTCCCAGCGCACGTAGGGAAGTTCCTGGACCTTGAGTTCGCGCGCGTAGGCGGAGAAGCCGATCACGTACAGCGTGTCGCGCGCGTACTGGGCGCTGATCAGGTTGTGCAGCGCGAGCGCGACCTTCTTGGCGGCCTGGAACGAGCCGCGCAGGGCCATCGACCACGAGAGGTCCACCATCACCACGGTGGTGGTCTGGGTGACGAGCTCGGAGCGGTAGATCTCGAAGTCGTCGGGGAGCAGGCGCACGGGCGAGTGTGGGCCGTCGCGCTCGATGGCGTTCATGATCGTGCGGCCCATGTGCAGGTGGAACGGGTCGCCGAACTCGTACTCTTTCGTGTCGTCCTGGCGTTCGCCCTGGCGGCCGGACTCCGGGATCGGGTGGTTGCCGATGCCCTGCTTCTTGAGCTGCTGGTAGATCTCGCCGAGCGCCTTCTGGCCGATCTTGCGCATGCCGGTGGGCGTGAGCTCCCAGCTGTCGCCCTTGCGGCGGATGTAGCCGCCCTCCTCCAGCACTTCGAGCAGCTGCTTGAGCTGGTCGAGCGTGTTCGCGGACTCGTCGCCGAGCAGCTCGCGCAGCTTGTCGACGTCGACGGAGTCGAGGTCGCCGTCGTACTGCGCGCGTTCGAGCTGGTGCTCGAGGCCGTCGATGTCGTGCATCTCGTCCATGAGCCGCATGGCGGCCTGGAGGTCGAGCTCTTCGTCGCCGCGGAAGGGGTAGGCGGGGGCGCGTTCGGGACTCGGGTTGAGGTACTCGAGGTTGAGGCCGAGCTGTGACAGCTCGCCTTCGAGCTCCGGGTCGCCGAGCTTGTCGGCGAGCAGCGATTGGAGCTGCTGGCGCTGGTCGGAGGGCAGCGACTCCATCAGCGACTGCATCGCCTGCATCTGCGCCTGCATCTGCGCAACGAGCTCATCGAGGGACTGCGGCGGGTTGTCGCCGAACATGTCGCCGTACTGCTGCATGAACGAGTCGAAGTCCGGCTCCTGGCCGCGCATCTTTTGCACGAGCATGTCGTTGAGCGCCTGGACCATCTCTTTCATGCGCTGCAGGTCGCCCTGCGACATCTGCTCGACCATCTTCGTGACGTCGCTGAAGAACGACTCGGTCATCGCCTGGCGGAGCTGTTGCATGAGCTCCTGGAAGCGGTGCTGCGCGTCCGGGTTGAGGAACTCGTAGTTCTGGAGCTGCTTGACCTGGCCGGGGGCGTCGCCGGGGAGCTGGTCGAGGAACTCGCGCTTGCGCTCGGCGATGCGCTTGAGCATCTCGGCGAACTGCGCTTCGTCGGGCGCGCTGGACGCGCCGTCGCCGGTGTCGCCCTGATCGCCGCCGGAGTCGGGTGAGCCTTGCTGGGCACCGGGCTGCTGCTGTCCGCGCGCGCCACGCTGACCGCCAGCGCCCTGCTGGCCGCGCTGGCCCTGTTGCCCGCGCTGGCCTTGCTGGCCGGCGGGCGCGCCGTCGGCGTCGTCGCCGTCCGCGGCATCGGCATCGCCGTCTTCGCCCGCGCCGTCGGCCTGGTCGGCGGGGGCGCCCTGCGGCTGCTGGCCGAGGCGCTCGGCGAGCGTGTCGCGCTCCATCTCGAGCAGCTCTTCGAGCTGGCGGCGGACGTCGTCCATGACGCTGCCGAGGTCGAACTGGTCGAGGCGTTCGCGGCGCTCCTGGCGGAGCTGGTGCAGCAGGTCGCGCAGCCCCTGCGTGCGGTCGCCTTGCTGGCCGCGCATGCCGCGCTGCATGAGGTTGCGCAGCGCGTGCTGGAGGTCGCCGAAGTTCATCAGGTCGTCGGACAGGGCGTCGAGCACGTCGCTCGCGTCGAGCGCAGGGATCTCCTGCGTGCCGTCCCATTCGGTGTAGCGGTAGATGCCGACCATGATGAGCCCCCCGTTCGGGCCGGTCGCGTGACGCTCGAGGCGGCGCTTACCCTCGGTAGCGGGTCTGGCCCGCGACCGTGTCTTTGTTCAGCCGCTTGTTCAGGTGCAGCCCTTCGAGCACGAGCTCGACGGCGGCGGCCTGCACGGCGGGGGTGGCGTCGTCCGTGAGCTGGCGCACGGCAGCGGGCAGGCCGTCGACGGTCTTCAGCAGCTGCTGGTAGTGGCTGAGCGGCATGCGCTCGCCGGCCTCGGCGGCGATGCCGGACTTGAAGGCGAGGATCACGGGCTCGAGGTCCGTGATGCTGCAGTGGCGGTTGAAGACGGCGACGATCGCGCCCTGGATCAGGCGGTCGACGATCTGCTCTTCGCGGCCGTCCTCGACGGTCTCGAACTCGATCTTGCCCTCGAGCGAGGCCTTGATGAAGGGGAGGTCGGTGACGCGGGGGGCGACCTCGTGCTCGCCGAGGCGGATGCCGCGGCGGAGCGCGTTGGCGACCATCGCCTCGTAGTCCGCGATGGAGGCGCGCACGGAGACGCCGGAGCGCTGGTTGATGTCGGGCGAGCGCCGCGCGAGGCGCGTGACCTCGGCGACGATCTCGCGCATGTACGGCGGGACGTGCATCGCGTAGCCGTTCGTGTCGAAGCACGTGGCTTCCTGGTCGATGATGCGGATCTCGTCCTCGACGTTGCGCGGGTAGTGCGTGCGGATCTGCGAGCCGTAGCGGTCCTTGAGCGGGGTGATGATGCGGCCGCGGTTGGTGTAGTCCTCCGGGTTAGCGGTGGCGACGATGAAGACGTCCAGCGGCAGGCGCACCTTGTGCCCGCGGATCTGGATGTCGTGCTCTTCCATGACGTTGAGCAGGCTGACCTGGATGCGCTCGGCGAGGTCCGGCAGTTCGTTGATGGCGAAGATGCCGCGGTTGGTGCGCGGGATTAGCCCGAAGTGGATGGTCAGCTGGTCCGAGAGGTAGCGGCCCTCGGCGACCTTGATCGGGTCGACTTCGCCGATTAGGTCCGCGACGGTGATGTCGGGGGTGGCGAGCTTCTCGCCGTAGCGCTCATCGCGGTGCATCCACGCGATGGGCGCGTCCTCGCCGAGCTCCTCGATGAGCTGACGGCCGGCTTCGCTGATCGGCGCGTAGGGGTTCTCGGGGATTTCGACGCCGGAGAGTACGGGCGTCCATTCGTCGAGCAGCGTGGTGAGGCTGCGGATGATGCGCGACTTCGCCTGACCGCGCTCGCCGAGCATGATGATGTCGTGGCCGGAGAGGATCGCGTTCTCGATTTGCGGGACGACGGTTTCCTCGTAACCCATGACGCCGGGGAACAGTGGCTGCCCGGCGGCGAGCTGCTCGATCAGGTTCTTGCGAATCTCTGCGCGGACGGGGAGCACCTGGTAACCCGAAGCGCGCAACGCGCCCAGCGTGGTCGGTCGGTCGTTGGCCACGGCGGGCCCCCTTTCTGAGCGCCGCGATCGACGGCGCGCCCGCGCGGTGAACGCGGTGCCGCACGTGGTGTTGCGGCGCCTCGCCCCTGCGCGATCAGTATACGAACGCCGGTGCCGAGCGCGCGCTCATCGCAGGACGAAGCTGGCGAGTCGCGCAGTGGCGGGAGAGCGGCACAACGCCGGAGATGAGGAAGCCCCGCACTGCGGGGCTTCCGTCCGATGTCACGTGCGCGCGCAGAGCACCGTCAGGAGGCGGCTTCCGACTCCACGCGGCGCGGGAGCACGGAGTCCAGCAGTTCGGGCCGCTCGACGAGGGTGCGCACGACGCGGCCGAGGCGCGAGTCGCGCAGCATGATCACGTCCGGCACGTCGAGCACGTCGCCCAGCGTGATGTCGAGCGCCGCGGTGATGGCGAGGGCGGTGGACAGCGGAAGCTCACGCTTGCCCGTCTCGTAGTTCGACAGCGAGGCCTGGGTGATGCTGGAGGCGCGCGCGACGTCGGCTTGCGAGCGGGCACGCTGCTGTCGCCAGTAGCGGAGTTTCTGGCCGGCGGCCCGGCGGCGGTCGGTGGTGGCTGCTGCCACGAGTGTCATGTGCGAACTCCTCTTTCCGGCCCCGGGCGGTCGGCCAAGGGGCCGACGCTGGACGGGTGATCGACTTACGTCGGATGCAATCGTAGTCGACCGTCCTTGTGCGCACAAGCACAATGTATTAGCGGAGCGTGAATATGCGAGGAGATGTCGCGGCCGGGATTCCGCGGCTACTCGGGTGGGAGGATTTCGATCACTGCGGAGGTCCCGACGACATGCTGCCAGAGCCAGCCGGTGCGGTTGTCCATGAACCAGATGTCTCGGGCCAGGCCGTGGATCGCGCTGCCCGTGTCCCCGCAGACGTAGGTGCGGGCGGTCGGGTCGCCCTCGATGCGGAAGCGCTGGCCGAGGTAGGCGTAGTCGCAGGCAGCCATGCCCGGCCGCACGCGGCTGCCGTCGCGGACCAGGCCGCAGAACGCGCCGCCGTCGCTCCGCGGGAAGTCGCCTCCGGCGGACTCCTCGCAGTAGTAGAAGCTCACGGACGCGGCGATGCGGTCGCCCGGGGCGAGCGGACGCGTGGCGAGCGCGAGCGCCTGGATCTGGAACTGCGCGCGCGGCGCGGCGGGGAGCGGCTGGCGCTGGACGGCCAGCGGGCCCTCGGCGGCGGCGTCCGATGCCTGGATTTCGACGGGGAGGGCGCGGCTCGCGGTGGGTTCGGCGGCGCCGACACTCGCGGCGCCGACGCGCGCATTGGCGCCGCGAGTGTCGGCGCCGCCGATGCTGGGCACGCGCAGCATCGTACCGAGCTGGCGGAAGGGCGACGAGGCGTCGGCGTGGGCGGTGGCTGCACGGGGGGGCGCAGGCTCGTCCGCGCCGAGCACGTGGCCGCCGATGCCCGTCGCGAGGGCGATCGCGAGGCACACGAACGACGCCACCAAGCCGTGGCAGCACGCACGTGCTACTCCGCGAGCGCAACGCCGCCACATCGCGTTCAGTATGACTGCGTGTACGGCATGCGCTTACAGGGGCACGTCATAACGCTGCAAGTTGTCCACAGGTTGTGCCCAGCCACTGCACATCGCGGTGGCGGGACTGTGGCAACGCACGCGTTGCGCAGCCCCGCCGCGGCATGTACTTGACCTAACGCAGCAGCCCCTCGCCCTGCAGGTCGCCGATCGCCGCGGCGAACGCCTCGAGCGTGCGATCGATGTCGGCGTCGCTGTGGGCGGACGAGACCATGCCGCCCGTGCCCATGAGGTCGACGCCGTGATTGAAGAGCGACCACTTGAGCGGGCGCACCAGCGATGCCACGACGCCGGCAGGCTCGACGGCGGCGTCCCACTCGACGGCGGCGGGACGGGGGGCGCCGGTACCGAGGTTGAGGTGCCACATCGACGACACCGCCCACGCGGAGCCGTCGACGCCGCGCTCCGCGAAGAGCGCGTTGAGGCCGCGCACCAGCCGTGCGGTCGCTGCGTCGGCGCGGGCCGTCTCCTTGCCGCCGGCGATCAGCTGCAACGCGGTGAGGCCGGCGGCGGCGGCGGCCGGGTTCGCGTTGTAGGTGCCCTGGTGCGCGACGCGGCGGCGCGCGTCCCAGTCGCTGCCGTCATCGCGCAGCTCGAGCAGGCCGACGATGTCCTCGCGGCCCGCGACGCAGCCGCCGGGCAGGCCGCCCGCGAGGATCTTCGCGTGGGTCGAGAGGTCCGGGAGCACGCCGTAGCGTTCGGACGCGCCCCCTGGGGCCATGCGGAAGCCAGTGATCACCTCGTCCATGATGAAGAGTGTGCCCGCTGCGGCCGTCGCTTCGCGGACCGCGTGGAGGTAGGCGGCGGGCAGTGGGTGGGTGCCCCAATGCGCGCCGGTGGGCTCCAGGATCACGGCGGCGACGTCGTGCTGAGCGAGCGCGGCGCGCAGCGCCTCGACGTCGCCGGCGGGGAGCACGGTGAGCGCGTCGTAGACGCCGTCGGGCACACCGACGGCGTGTGGGTGCGCGTCGTCGGGCTCGACACGGCCGACGACGAGGTCGTGCCAGCCGTGGAAATGCTCCGCCAGCGTTACGACGCGATCGCGGCCGGTGTAGGCGCGCGCGAGGCGCAGCGCCATCATCGTGGCCTCCGTGCCGGAGGAGGTGAAGCGCACGCGCTCGGCGCAGGGGACCATGCGCAGCACCTGTTCGCCCCATGCGATCTCCAGCTCGTGCGAGGAGCCGAAGTGCGTGCCGCGGGCCAGCGCGGTGGCGGTCGCTGCGGCCACTTCGGGGCGCTGGTGGCCGAGCAGCAGCGCGCCGTGCCCGCCGATGTAGTCGACGTACTCGTTGCCGTCGACATCCCATTTGCGGGCGCCGGCGGCGCGTTCCACGTAGATGGGCCACGGCAGGAACGCGCGGATATCGTGGGTGACGCCCGAGGGGAAGACCTGGCGTGCGCGCTCAGCGAGCCGGCGCGAGCCCTGGTGGCCAGCCTCGAACGCTTCGAGGATCGCGCTCATCGGTGACTCCTCGCTGGCGGATGTCGATCGAGTCTCCGCCGTGCCGGGCCTCGCGACAAGCGTTACCGTGGTATCCGGGTCGCGGGCGAGGCGATGCATGGAGGGAAGCCGGTGCCCACGCAGCTATCGGTGTTCATCGCCGCGAGTGTCGACGGGTACATCGCGACTCTCGACGGCAAGCTCGACTGGCTCGAGCAGGCCGGGCGGGCGGGCGAGGACTACGGGTACGAGGCGTTCATCGCGACTTGCGATGGGGTTGCGATGGGGCGCGGCACGTACGACTTCATCGCCGGCATCGAGCCGCTGCCGTACGGCGAGCGGCCGCCGCCCCCGCGGGCGGGGGTGACGTTCTGGGCGCGCACGCCGCGCGAGGCCCTCGAGGACTGGACGGGGCGCGGGCTGCGGCGCGTGTACGTCGATGGTGGGCGGCTGATCAGCAGCTTCCTCGCCGAAGGGCTGATCGATGACATGCTGCTCACGGCGGTGCCGCTGCTGCTCGGCGAGGGGATACCGCTGTTCCAACCGGTCGCGCGGCGTGCTTCACTGCGGTTGGAGCATGTGCAGCAGTTCCCGAGCGGGATGGTGAACCGGCGCTACGTACGCGTCACGGAGGCGAACGCACATGGCTGAGCGACTGCCCGAGTCCGAGATCACCGCCGCGCTCGTCACCATGCCCGGTTGGACGTTCGACCTGACGGACGGCAGTCTGTCGCGTGCGTATACGTTTCGCGACTTCGTGGAGGCGTTCGGGTTCATCGCGCAGCTGGCGGCGCTGCAGGAGCGCATGGATCACCACGCCACGATCACCAACACGTACTCGCAGGTGGGCGTGCGGCTCTCCACGCACGATGCGGGAGGGGTCACGGAGCGCGACCTGGCGCTCGCGCGTGCGCTCGAGGAGCGCGCGCTGGGGCGTTAGCGGAGCGTGTTGGGCACGTGGGTTCGCTTACTCGCGCCAGGGGACGCCGGTGACGTGCTCGACGACGTCGAGCATGTCCTCGATGTCGCCACGGAGGGCGTTGTTCGGGTCGAGCGTGAGGGCGCGCAGGAACGAGGCGCGCGCGGTAGCGTAGAGCGTGTCGGCGTCCTGTGCCGCGGGCTGCGCGGCCTGCCAGGCGCGGCCCCCCTTCGGGTGCGCGAGCGCGTTCGCGGCGTACTCCCTGCACCAGCCGAGCGTGTACGCGAACCAGGGGTTCGCGGGCTCGAGCTCGACGGCGCGCTCGAGCGCCGCCAGGCCGTCCGCGAAGCGGCGCTTGCGCGTGACGAGCGTGTTGCCGAGGTACGCCCAGGCGTCGGCGAAGTCGGGGGCGTCGGCGAGCAGCGCACGCGCGGCGCCGAGCGCGGCGTCGATGTCTGCAGTGCGCATCGCCTCGCCCAACCGTGCTCGGGCGTCGGGGTTCGTCACCGGGTGATCATAGCGGCGCGGGGACGATCGCCGGCGCGCCGCTGACGGGGTCGCGCAGCACGGCGAGGCGCGCGCCGAAAAGCGTCGCGAGGTGCGCGGGCGTGACGACATCGGCGGGGGGGCCGTCGAGCAGCACGCGGCCGGCGAGCAGCGCGAGCATGCGCGGGGCGTACTGCGCGGCCTGCGCGACGTCGTGCATCACCATCACCACGGTGAGCCCGCGTTCGGCGTTGAGGCGACGCAGCAACGCGAGCAGCTCGTGCTGGTGGCCGAGGTCGAGGAACGTCGTGGGCTCGTCGAGCAGCAGCAGCTCCGGCTCCTGGGCGAGGGCGAGCGCGACCCACGCGCGCTGGCGCTCGCCGCCGGAGAGCGTGCCGAGGGGGCGCGCGCGCAGCTCGTCGACGCCGGCCCAGGCGAGCGCGCGCTCCACGGCGGCGCCGTCCGCGGGCGTCGGCGGCGCCAGCAGGCCGCGGTGCGGGTAACGGCCGTGCCACACCAGCTCCTCGACGGTGAGGTCGGCGGGGGCGTCGGGCGCTTGCGGCAGGAACGCCACGCGTCGCGCGACGGCGCGCGGGGACAGCGCCCAGAGGTCGACGCCGCCGAGCTGGACGACGCCCGCGCCGGGGCGCTGCATGCGCGCGAGTGTGCGCAGCAACGTCGACTTGCCGGAGCCGTTCGGGCCGATGATCGCCAGCAGCTCGCCGCGCGCGACGGTCAGCGAGACGTCGACGAGCGCTTCGCGCGAGCCGTAGCGCACGCGCAGCTCGCGCGCCTCGATCAGGGGGGGTGCTGCGGGCGCGCTCATGCGCGCGTCCGCAGCAGCGCGAGGAACGCGGGCGCACCGATCACGGCGGTGACGATGCCGACGGGGATCTCCGTGGGGGCGAAGGCGACGCGCGCGAAGGTGTCGGCGAGCACGAGCAGGGCGGCGCCGAGCAGCGCGGCGAGCGGCAGCAGCGTGCGGTGGTCGTTGCCGGCGAGCAGGCGCGCGGCGTGCGGGACGACCAGGCCGACGAACGCGAGCAGCCCGCTCACGGCGACGGCCGAGCCCGTGAGCAGCGCCGCGAGCGCGACGAGCGCGAGGCGAGCGCGCTCGACGCGCACGCCGAGGCCGCGCGCGACGTCGTCGCCGAGCGCGAACACGTTCAGCCAGCGCGCGGTGAGCAGCGCGGCGCCGCCCGCGACGAGCGTGTACGGCCAGAGCTGGTGCACGTGGCTCCAGTCGCGTGCGAACAGGCCGCCGGCGAGGAAGGAGAGCGCCGATTGCGTGAACAGGTCGGAGCTTGCGATCACGGCGGTGCTGAGCGCGGTGCCGAAGGCCGCGACGGCTACGCCCGCGAGCGCGAACCGCACCGCGGAGATGCCCCCGCGCCAGGCGAGCGCGTAGACGGCGGCAGCGGAGGCGAGCGAGCCCGCGAAGGCGGCCGGCGCGATCAGCGCGAGCGGCGTGCCGGGCGCGAGCAGCAGCACCGCGATCGCCGCGAGGCCCGCGCCCGAGGAGAAGCCAAGCACGTGGGGGTCGGCGAGCGGGTTGCGCGTGATGCCCTGCAGCAGCACGCCGGCGAGCGCGAGGTTCGCGCCGACGCACGCGCCGACGAGCACGCGCGGCAGGCGCAGCTGCCAGACGATCAGGCGCGCGGCGGGGTCGCCGCGGTCGAGCAGGCCGTCGATGACCGTAGCGGGGTCGAGGCGCACCGAGCCGAGCGCGACGCCGAGCGCCATCACGAGCAGCAGCACGAGGGCCGCGAGGGGGATCGTCGCGGCGGGCGGCGGCCTGCGCCGGAGGGTGCCGATCGCCATCGCGCGGCCGCGGTCGCGTGCGCGACTACTGCGGGAAGAGCAGCTTCGTCAGGCTGGCCAGGCCTGCGGCGGCCCGTGGGCTGGGGGATTGCAGGAACACCTCGACGTCGATGTTGTGCACGCGGTTCTGGCGCACGGCGGGCAGGGTGGCGTAGCCGGCGTCGCCCTTGATGCCGTCGGCGAGGGTGGGGCCGCCGGGGCGGCCGACGGTGACAGTGAGCACGACGTCGGGCACCCCCGTGACGATGCGTTCGAGCGAGAGCTTGGTGTAGCCGGGGAACGGGGCGTTCGCGGGCAGTCCGGCGGCGACGTTCGTGCCGCCGGCGAGCGCGAGCACGTCGCCGACGAAGGATTCCGGCAGCGCGGCGTACGGGTCGTTGGGGGCGCCGATGATCACGAGTGTCTTCGGCGCGGCCTTGCCTGCGGCCGCCGCTTTCGCGGTGGCCTTGGCGTCGTCCATCGCTTTGGCGGCGGCTTCGGCGACGGCGGGCTTGCCGACGATCCTGCCGACGAGGCGCAACGCGGTCGCGACGTCGTCGTACTTCGTCGCGCCGACGAAGACGACGGGGACGCCGCCGAGCGCGCTCGCGAGCTGCGTCGCGACCTGCGCCTGCAACGAGGCGTCGGCGAGCACGAGGTCCGGCCGCTGCGCGATGATCTGTTCGAAGGCGAGTTGCTCGGCGCGGCCGATGTCCGGGAGCGAGGCGACCTCGGCGGGGAAGCGCGCTGTCGAGGTGCGCGCCACGGACGTGCCGCCGGCGGCGTACAGGATCTCAATGGCTGACGGGCTCGTCGCGACGATGCGCTGCGGCGCGGCGGCGATGGTCACGTCCTTGCCGAGCATGTCCTTCAGCGTGAGCGGGTAGGCGGTGGCGCCGGTGGCTGGCGAACCCGTGGCGGTGCGTGTCGCGGTGCTCGCGGTGGCCGTCGCGGTTGGCGAGGCCTCGTCCTCGTCGTCGCCGCAGGCGAGCGCGAAGAGCGCGAAGAGCGCGATGGCGAGCGTAGCGAGTGGCAACAGGCGGCGTGGCGGCATCGGCGGGTCTCTCCTCGCGGGTAGTGCGTCACGTTTCGCGGAGCGAGCGGCTAGCGTCAACGTGCAAGCCTGCGCGAATCCCCCCAAAACTGGGTGAGCCTCGCGCGGACTGCGCGATTTCGCGCGGGGGGCGTGGCGTCGCTAGAGCGTGCGCAGGCTGGGCGCGCGCGAGCACGCTGGCCGCGGCGCCCATGGTGAACACGGCGCCGGGCGCGCTGGTGAGGTCGGCGAGGCCGCCCCGCGGCGCGGGTGGCGCGCTCGCGGTCGTCAGTCGGCGGCGTGGCCGACGATCTCGTACGTCGGCTGGACGGCCCACTGGGCGGTGGGGGGCGTTTCCTGCAGGCGCAACTGCTCGCGCTTCTCTTTGGCCTCCAGCGCCTTCGCGGCGCGCAGGGTGCGCTGCACCTGCTTGGCGTGCTCGACCTCGCGCGCGCGCTTCAGCGGGTTCGGGCGGCTCGCCTTGCCGGGGTGGGTGAGCACGCGGCCCTGCTCCGCAAGGTCGCGCAGGTGCGCCTCGACGTTGCCGGTGGCGGCGCGGCGCAGCCGCGTATCGAGCTGCGGGTAGACGGCGAGCATGATCTCCCACGGCGTGCGCGGGCGGCGATCGTCGAGCAGTTCGAGGATCTGACGCTCGCGCATGTCGCGATGCGCGATCAGGCCCTGCAAGCGCTCGCGCGGGTCGTTGACGATCGCGCCGTGGCCGGGGCAGATCACCTTCAGGTTCGGCAGCGCCACCAGCATCTTGAGGCTGCGGCGGTACGGGCCGAGCGCGTTGACGGTGGTGGTGCTGCTGCCGAGCAGCGTGTCACCGGTGAAGAGCACGCCCTCGTCCTCGAGGTAGTAGACAACGGAGTCGACGCTATGGCCGGGGGAGAAGAGCACGCGCGGGCGTACGCCGCCGCCCATGTCGATGACCTCGTCGGTGGCGAGCAGGCGCACCTTGTCGCGCGCGGGCAGCTTGCCGCGCAGCAGCGGCACGGCGGTGTTGTGGACGGCGACTTCGGCCTTCAGCACCTCGCTGGCCCATTTCAGGTTGCCGCTGTGGTCGCTGTGGTGGTGGGTGATGGCGGCGAGCGCGATCTCGGCGTGCTCGGTGGCCGCGAGGTAGCCGCGCAGCATCCAGCGGTAGTGGTCCAGCGCTTCGCCGGAATCGACGGTGAGCACCTGGTCGCGGCCGACGAGGTAGATGTTCGTGTACATCGGGTGCATCGGGCTCTCGTCGGGGACCTGCACCGCCCGCACGCTGGGGCTGATCTGCATCGGCCGTTCCTTCCTGCCCGCACCCGCACTCGCGCGGCTGCGCGGCATCCGAGGCGCATCGTAGACACGCGCCGCCCGCTTGGCGAGGCGGCCGCTCCGGGGGCGTCGCGCGCGACTCCCTTAGGCGAACCACCCGATTCGCGCGGGGGGCTTCCCGCTTAGGGTGGACGCCGATAGCCGGGGGGCTCTGCTGCCGAGTCGGGCAGGTGCACGAAGGCCGGACACATGCGTTGGATCAGTGGGATGGTGACCGCCGTGATGGCGGTGGTGATACTCGGCGTCGTTGTGGCATTCGGCTCGGGGAGCGCGGGGGCGGCGGAGCAATGCTCCGCGACGACTGCGCCGTTCGTGTTGTGCGTCAGTCCAGATGTGGCTACGAACACAGTCCGTGAAGAGCACGTCCTGACAGCGACGGTCACGCTGCCCAGCCTCGACGACGCGATCGTGTATGCCAGCCAGACCACCGTCAGCTTCGCGATCACGAGCGACGGCACCGACCCGGTGCTCGCGGCGTCGTGCATTACGCAGCAACCCGACGTGACGCAGCCCGTGCTGACGTGTTCGGTGAGCTACACGCGGACGAATCCCGGCAACGACACGATCGTCGCCGGATGGTTGATCGAGGGCGTCAACCTGACGGTCACGGTGCACAAGACGTGGGAGCTGGCCGCGACGCCGACACCGACACCGACCGCGACGGAGACCGCGACGCCTACGCCCACACCGACGCCTCCTCCGGCCGTCGAGCCGACGATCACGACGACCTCGAGCCCGACGGGCGGGGACGTGGCGCCCGGCACCTCGCCCACTGACACGGCGACCGTCGGCGGAGCCGCGGGAGCGGCGACCGGCACAGTCGCCTTCTTCCTCTGCACGCCGGCGCAGGTGACTGACGCGGGTTGTCCTGACGGGGTGGGCGCGCAGGTCGGCGCATCGGTCTCGCTCCTAGACGGAGTGGCAATGTCCGAGGGTGCGACGCCGTCCACGAGCGCCGTCGGCACGTACTGCTGGCGCGCGGTGTACACGTCGACGGACGCGGACTACCTTCGACGCGACGCACACGAACACGACCAGCGAGTGCTTCACGGTGCGCAAGTTCGCGTCGAAGGTCGATACGAAATCGCAGCCGAACGGTAGCGACGCGATCGCGCCCGGCACGCCCGTGACGGATCTCGCCACGGTGACCTCCGGCGAGGCGACTGAGCCGACGACACCGGGCGGTACGGTGAGCTTCTTCCTGTGCGCGGCGCAGCCGGTCGCGACCGCGTGCACGTCGGGCGGCTCCGCCGTCGGCGGCGCGAGGCCGCTCAACGGCGGCTCGGGTGTCGCGGAATCGCCCCCGACGTCGCCGGCGGCGGAGGGCGTGTACTGCTGGCGCGCGGAGTACTCCGGCGACACGGTCTACAACTCGTCGGTGCACACCAACACGTCGACGGAGTGCTTCACGGTCCGCCGACAGGCCCTGGACATCCAGACGACGTCGACGCCGAACAACGGGGACGTGATCCCGGGTACGTCGGCGTCGGACAAGGCGACGATCAAGGGCACCTACGGCATGCCGAGCGGCACAGTGACGTTCTTCCTGTGCGCGCCGAGCCAGGTGACGGCGGGCGCGAGCTGCGTCTCGGGCGGGACGCAGATCGGCGATGCGGTCGCGCTGGTAGCAGGCGGGACCACGCTCGGCATCTCGACGGCGACCGGGCAGTCGATCGCGACAACCTCGACGAATGCGGGCGGCACGTACTGCTGGCGCGCGGAGTACTCGGGCGACGGCATGTACGGCGCGGCGTCGCACACGAACGACACGACGGAGTGCTTCACGGTGGAGCCGTGGTACCTGCCGACGGGCGCGTTCGTCATCGGCGATCAGTCGGGCACGTCGACGGCGGGCACGGCCGTGACGTTCTGGGGTGCGCAGTGGTGGAAGAAGAACACGCTGAGCAAGGGGTCGGCGCCGGGCAACTCAGTCGCGAGCTTCAAGGGCTTCGCGAATAGCACGACCTTCCCGTTCTCGTGCGGTGGCACGTGGGCGAGCGACCCGGGCAACAGCTCCGGCCCGTCGGCCGGCCCGCTGCCGCTGTACATGGCGGTGATCATCACGGACACGGTGCAGAAGCCGGGCAGCCTGATCACGGGCACGATCTTCTTGATCGTGCCCGTGATCAGGCTGCCCGGGTACGGCCCGAACCCCGGGCACGCGGGCACCGGTACGATCGACCGGGTGATCTGCTCCAGCTAGCGCTCCGCGGACGCTCGTCCGTGCGCTGAGCGCAGGAAGGGCCGGCCACACGCCGGCCCTTCCTGCGTAGGTGCGTGGACGGTGGGACGGTGGGGCGGTGGAGTCGTGCGGGGCGAGCTCCGCTATGCTGGCGGGGCGCGCGCCGGTAGCTCAGTGGATAGAGCATCAGTCTTCGGATCGGATTTCTGGCGGCCGCAGTTGTCGCTAACCGTCCGCACACGGCCAGAATCAGCGCCTCGATGTTCGCCGCCGTCCGCGCAAGTTGCTGTCAATCCGCGGGGGTTGCTGTCAGAATTGCTGTCAGATTCAGACGCGGCGGCCTAAGCAATCTGTCCGTCAAATCGGATCAAGCCCACTGGTCGAGCGCTGAGCGGCTTAGGGCCTGGTCGAGTCCGCTGGTCAGCCTTCGGGGGGCGGCCGCCTTGACGGGCTGAACTGCGCGCCGGAGCAAGCTGGCTTGCACGGCCCGACTTGCATCGAACCGCAGGGGACGCGGCCCGCTACACTCGGCGGCCATGACGTTCAGCGATGGTAGCCCGAGTCAACGCGCCGTTGCCGATGCGCGCCCCGGCCTGCGCAGCTCGATAGACGGCGTGCTGCGTCCGCAGGGTCGCATCTTCTACGGCTGGTGGATGGTCGCCACCGGAGCGGCCGTGCAGGCCGTCATCGCCCTGCTGTTCAACCAGGCGTTCGGCGCCTACGCCGTCGTCCTGCGCAGCGAGTTCGGCTGGAGCCGCGGCGCACTCTCTGGCGCCTTCGCAATGGCTGGCGTCGAGAGTGGGATGCTCGGCCCCGTCGTCGGCTGGCTGCTGGACCGCTTCGGCCCGCGCAACGTGATGTTCGGAGGCATCCTGTGCCTGGGCGGCGGGCTGATCGCGTTTGCGTTCATTCACTCGCTGCTGATGTTCTACCTCGTCTACTTCGTGATGGCCGTCGGCGCGACGCTCAGCGGCTTCCTCGCGATTACCGTCGCGCTCGTCAGCTGGTTCAGCCGCCACCGCGCGAAGGCGCTGGGTATCACGCAGATCGGCTTCGGCATCGGTGGCCTACTCATCCCCGTCACCGTGTACGCGATCGAGCGCTTTGGCTGGCGGCCGACGGCGGTCGTCTCGGGAGTGCTGATCTGCCTCGCCGGCATCCCTCTCGCCGCCACGATGCGCGGCCGCCCCGAGCACTACGGCGACACCCCGGACGGCCTGCCGCCAGGCGCCCGCGGCGCCGACCAGGATGCCCAGGCTGCACGCGCAGTCGCCTCAGACGGCTCCGAGGATTTCACCACCCGCCAGGCGATACGCACGCAGGGCTTCTGGTTCATCTCGTTCGGCCACTCCGCCGCGCTGCTGGTCGTGTCCGCGGTAATGGTGCACCTCTTGCTGCACCTCACCGAGAACCTCGGCTACACGCTCACACAGGCCAGCGGCTTCGTCGCGCTCATGACCGCGATGCAGATGGTGGGCACGGTGAGCGGCGGCATCCTCGGCGACCGCTTCGACAAGCGCGTCATCGCCACCGTCTGCATGGTGATGCACGCAGCAGCGCTGCTGCTGCTTGCGTTCGCCACGAACGGGCTGATGGTGGTCGCGTTCGCGGTGCTGCACGGCTGGGCGTGGGGCACACGCGGCCCGCTCATGCAGGCGATCCGCGCCGACTACTTCGGCACGACGAACTTCGGCAAGATCATGGGCGTGTCGCTGCTGATCGTGACGGTGGGCAGCACTATCGGCCCGCTCCTCGCCGGACTGCTCGCAGACCGCACCGGCGACTACCGCGCCGGCTTCACCGTGCTGGCGATCGGTGCGCTGCTCGGCTCCGGCTTCTTCATCGGCGCCCGCAGGCCGCGACCCCCGCACCCAGCCGCGCTGCCCCCTGCACCCGTTCCCATCCCCTAGCCTCGGCTCGACGACGCTCGGCAGGCGACCGCCTCGTCTCCGCGCGCGCCCGCGAGCAAACCACCACGATCGCGGGATCGTGAACGTGTGCTGGCCTGACGAGCGTAACTACGTCGACGAAGCGCGATGCGCCCCGACCAGCGCCAGCACCATCCGGCAGGGCTCATCGAAGGGGTTCCTCCACGCATGACGCGTCCCGTTCTGGACGACCGTGTCACCAGGGTGAAGCTCTACCGTCACGCCGTCGTCCAGTTCCAGGATGCAACGACCGGACACGACGTACTCGTAATCGATCGTGTCCGTGGTGTGCATGCCCGGGCTAGCCGGCTCCATGTAGCCCATGAGCCCTGGCATCGCCGCCTCATACGCCGCGGTAGCCGCTTCGACATCGACACCGGTGAGATCTCGCGGGGTTTGGTCTGGCGGTATCACGAAGAGACCGAAGCGGAATCCGCCAACCGGGGGGAAGTACATAGCGGACGGGGGCCTGGATCCGTCGTCGGGGAAATGAGGCGCCACGTCGCCGCCCCAAAGCATGTAGGACTCGCGGCCCGGGCTGAGCGGGGTCGTCACCGGGTCAACGATCACATCGCTGGCAACGATGGCCTTACCCGCTGGCGAGTGACCGGTAACGACCCGTCTCGTGCCCATCTCAAGCTCCTTCTTCTACGCCCGCTGCTCATCCCTACCGCCCTCAGATGGAATGTGTGCCGGTCCACACGGGATGCACGATGTGTTGCCCAAGTTGGACGGCGGCGAAGGGTACCAGAGGCAGACCGGCATGCAGGAGCTTAAGACCCACGGCAAGCTCGCTGAGGCAGGGCAACTCGAGCTGACGATCGGCCGGCCGCACTCAGGGCGCCGTATTCGACCAGTATCCGCGACTCGGACCGCGGCTCCGCGGCGGTTCTGTCAGAACTCAGGGCTCATCGCCGACCGATTCACCCTCAGTAAGTCTCGTCCGTTACGCCGCGCTGACTTCCGCGCCACGAGCCGGCGAGGCGCCGGTTCATGCCCCGCACTCTACAGCGCGGCTCAGGGGCAGCGGGGGTGCCTTCACTCCCCCCGCTGCAGGCTGCCCGTCTGCTGGCTCCCCTCATCGCGGAACAGGCTCATCGGTTCAGGGGTGAGGTTCGAGAGCGCGAGCCGGTCGAACATGTTGGGTCTCGACCGCAGCGCTTCCAGTTCGTTGGCGTCGAGGCGGTCAGGGTCGGCTGCTGTCAGCGGCGGGCCTACGGCGTAACTCAGCACCAGCCGGGCGGCTGCGGTGTCACCAGCCTTCGCTGCGGCCAGCATCGCGCGGGCCACCTCTGCGATGCCGTCTGA
>SHYP01000016.1 GCA_009692725.1 Dehalococcoidia bacterium | reverse complement strand
GGGGGGCAGGGGATCGTGCGGCGGGTGCGCTCGTGCTTGTCCATCTCGCGCAGCAGGAAGCGCTCCGTCATGCCGACGTCGATGACGTACCAGGGGGGGCGCTCGCCCTCCCACGGCAGGGGGCCGTCGAGGCCGTGCTCCGCGATCGCGCGCTTGTAGGCGCCGAGCGAGTTATCGGGCATCGAGGCGAGCATCGGCGCGAGGCGCGCGTCGGCGCGCGACAGCACGTCGTCGATGCGCGCGGTGTGCGGGGAGTCGGTGCGCAGCTCGATGCCGGAGGCGAGCGTCTGCTTGAGGATGCCCTGGCGGCGCTTGATCATCGCGGGGTCCCACTGCGGCTGGAACTGGTACGCGGTCCAGGGCTTCGCGACGGTGGGGCTCACCGACAGCACCACGCGCGTGCCGTGGCCCGCTGCGTCGACGCGCTCCTTGATGCGGTTGCCGAGGCGCGCGATCGCGTACACGTCGTCGTCTTCCTCGCCCGGCAGGCCGATCATGAAGTAGAGCTTGAAGCGCGCCGCGCCGGACTCGCCGACCATGGCCGCGCCCTCGAGCACCTGCTCCTCGGTCACGCCCTTGTTCACGGCCTGGCGCATGCGCTCGGAGCCGGCCTCGGGCGCGACGGTGATGGTCTTCGTGCCGCCCGCGGCGAGCGCCGCGAGTACGCGCGGATCGAGGTTGTCGACGCGCAGCGACGAGATCGAGACGCGCGCGCCGCGCTCGTGCGCGCCGATCACGAGCTCCGGCAGCTGCGGGTGGTCCGCGACCGCCGCACCGAGCAGGCCGACGCGCGGCGTGTGCTGCAGCGAGTGCTCGACGATGTTGAGCAGCGCGTCCACCGGGCGGTAGCGCGGCGGGCGGAAGACGTAGCCCGCGATGCAGAAGCGGCAGCCGCGCCCGCAGCCGCGCGCCACCTCGACGAGCGTCATGTTCGAGAGCTCGGTGTCCTCGGTCAGCACCGTCGAGTACGCCTCGGTCTGCGCGATGTCGTGCACCCACTGGCGCTCGACGGGGCCGATGGGCGGGCGCTGCGGCACGTACACGCCGGGGATGCGCGCGAGCTCGTCGAGCAGCTCGTCGCGCGGGCCGTCGAGCAGGTCCTGCCACAGCGCGACGAGGTTGGGGATCACTTCCTCGCCCTCGCCGACGATCGCGGCGTCGAGGAACGGCGCGACGCCCGCGGGGTTCGTCAGCATGCACGCGCCGCCCGCGATCACCAGCGGGTGGCGCTCGTCGCGCTCCGCGGCGTACAGCGGGATGCCTGCGCTGCGCAGCACCTGCACCATGTTGAAGTAGTCGAACTCGTACGACAGCGTGAACGCGACGACCGCGAAGTCGCCGAGGGAGCGCTGCGACTCCATCGCCACGATCGGCGCGGGGTGGCGGCCACCGGTGCCGGGCGGGTCGTAGAACGCGCGCTCGCAGACCACGTCGGGGTACGCGTTCAGCAGCTGGTACACCGTCTGTAGCGCGAGGTTGGACATGCCGAGGTAGTACGAGTTGGGGTAGACGATCGCCACGGGGATGCGCCCGCCCCAGTCCTTGACGGTGTACCCCTGCTCGCGAGCGAGCCGTGCGCGTGCGATCTGCCGGACGTCTGCCATCGAGCCAGTCTACGCTACGGGCGCGGCGGAGGACGCCCTGCGGCCGGACGCGGCCGCCGAGGGCGCTACGGGCGTCGGCGCGAGCGGGGCGGGTCGGCGGCCAGCTCCGCCTCGAGGCGGGCCTGGTTGCGGCGGTCCCGCAGCACGGCGGCGCCGAAGCCGGCGGCCAGCAGGCCGACGGGGATGAGCGCGAGCAACGGGTGCACCGTGGCGAGCCAGAGCGCGATGGCGATCAGCGCCATGATGCCGAGGATCACGGCCATCACCGGCACGACGATCGACCAGGCAACCATGCTGTAGGAGAGGATCTCCCGCCAGCTCCCCTGCTTCGTGTGGCGTGGCGGCTCGTACTGCTGCACCCCTACAGTGTACGCTGAGGCGCGTCGCACCCGAGGAGCGAGCCCCCATGCCCCCGGCCGCGATCCCGCGCTCGTTCGACGCGTTCCTGGCGGAGCCGCGCAACGCCATCCTCTGCATCGGCCGGGGCGCGGATCGCCCGCCGCACGCCACGCCGGTCTGGTTCGTCTACGACGGCGCGCGCTTCCGCATCTCGATCACGCGGACGCGGGTGAAGTACCACCTGCTGCAGCAGACCGCGCACGTCACGCTCGTCGTCGACGACGCGCTCGGCAACCGCTCGGTGATCGTCGAGGGGAGCGCGAGCGTCGAGGACGGCGATGCGCCGCTGCTGGCGCTCGCGCGCGCGCTCGGCGAGAAGTACGTCGACGGCGAGCCCGGCACAGACGCCGAGCTGTTGCGCCGCCTCCACGCCGAGCAGCGCGTCGTGGTAACCGTGGAGCCGCAGCACGTGCTCGCGTGGAGCGGCTAAACGCGCGGCCTTGCTCGGCGGGCCGTGCAGCGCGCTCAGCCGTCCACGTCACCACCCAGATCGAGCTCGCCGCCGTCTGAGTCGTGGTACGGCCAGGCGTAGACCACGACGTGAGGATGGCCAGATGACGATGCACACCCCACCAGACCCTGTCGTTGGCTCCGCCGCCTCCGGCTCCGACGCGGACCCGCGCGCACGCGAGCCAGTGGCGCCCGCGCCGCCCACCGGCCCGCTCGCCGGGCTGCGCGTGCTGGACCTGAGCTGGGTGCTCGCCGGCCCGTTCTGCACGATGATCCTGTGCGACCTCGGCGCGGACGTCGTGAAGTGCGAGCGCCCGCCCTTCGGCGACGTCGCGCGTACGATGGGCCTGAGCCGCGACGGAGAGTCCGGTTACTTCTTCAGCGTCAACCGCGGCAAGCGCAGTATCGCCATCGACCTCAAGGACGACGCCGGCCGCGCGCTCTTCGTGCGTGTGGTCCGCGAGTTCGATGTGCTCGTCGAGAACTTCCGGCCCGGCACCCTCGACGCGCTCGGTGTCGGCTACGACGCACTGGCGCGCGAGCATCCCGGCCTCGTCTACGCGGCGATCTCCGGCTACGGCCGCACGGGGCCGCTCAGCGCGCGCCCCGCGCTCGACGTGGTCGTGCAGGGCGCCGGCGGCATCATGTCCGTCACCGGGGAGCCCGGGGGCCCGCCCGTGAAGCCGGGCACCTCGCTCGGCGACATCGCGGCAGGGCTCTACGCCGCGATCGGCATCCTCGCCGCCGTGCACGAGCGCACGCGTTCTGGGCGCGGCCAGCTCGTTGACATATCGATGCTGGATTGCCAGGTAGCGATCCAGGAGAACGCGTTCATGCGCTATTTCCTGACCGGCGAGAACCCGCAGCCGCTGGGCACGCGGCACTCGTGGGCTGTGCCGTTCCAGGCGTTCCCCACCGCCGACGGCTGGTTCGTGCTGGCGCTCGCGTGGGCCGTGCCGAACCAGTGGGCGCTGCTCTGCGCCGAGCTCGACCGCGTCGACCTCATCGACGATCCGCGCTTCGCCACCGCCGAGGCGCGCAGCGCGCACCACGCCGCGCTCGAGCCGCAGCTCAACGCCGCCTTCCGCGCCCGCACCACCGCGGACTGGGTCGCCCGTCTCGAGCCGTACGGCATCCCCTGCGGTCCGCTCAGCACCATCGAAGAGGTCACGCGGCTGCCGCAGCTCGCGGAGCGCGAGATGTTCGTGCCCACGCCGCACCGCTCGCTGGGCACGCTGCCGCTCGTCAACACCCCGGTGAAGCTCTCGCGCACGCCCGGCGGCATTCGCGGCACCTCGCCATTGATGGGCGAGCACAGCCGCGAGCTGCTCGCGTCACTGCTCGGCCTCGCGCCCGCCGAGATCGCGGCGCTGGTCGACCGCAAGGTCGTCTGGGACCAGCGGCCCCCCGTCGAGCTCGGCTGACGCCCTGTGGCGCCGGACCCTAACCCCGCAGCGGCAGCCGCGCGCGCTGCGTCCACAGCACCAGCAGCGTCACCGCGCCTGCCGCGACGAGCGCGAACGCGGCGAGCTGCCGCAGCAGCGACTCGCGTCGCGTGAAGCGGTCCTCGACGGTCTGGTCGCTGCTGCTCAGCCGCTCGATGGTGAAGCCGGTCACCGCGTCGGCGCCGCGGAAGACCGCGACCGTGCCTTCGAGGCGGCGCGCCAGCCCCCCGCTGGCCCAGGCAAGTGCCTCGTCGTCCGAGCCCGATACCGACAGCAGCGCGAAGCCCGGCGCCCAGGGCACGGGATCGACCTGCGCGACGCCGATGCGCGTCGCGCTCAGCACCTCGGCTAGCCGCTGGTCGCTCTGTACCAGCTCGCGCGTGCCGTCGCCGTGCAGCACCACCGGCAGCGCGCGCTCCACCGCGCGTGCGAGCGCGCTCGCTGGGTCGATGCCCGCGAGCAGCAGGTGGCGCTTGCCGAGCCGCTCCGGCGTCGCCTCGCCGAGCGGTAGCGTGTCGAGCGCGCTCGGCCCGCTGCTCGCGCGCCCGAGCGCGACCGCGACGTCGAGCCCCGCGCGCAACGAGGCGGCCTGCGCCGGGTCGACCACGAGCGTCGTGTCGCGCAGCCCGCCGCTGCCCGCGAACGGGAACGGCAGCGTCGCCAGCGAGCCGCCGCCCGGGCGCACGTCCCGGTCCGCCGGGAGCGCCAGCGCAGAATCGTCGTGCAGCACGGCCCACACGCGCTCGGTGGCGTCGAACGCGCAGTCGTCGTCGCCCGCGAGGTCGGGGTACAGCGTCGTGCGCAGGCGCAGGCTGTTCGGCCCCGGCAGCAGCTGTGCAGCCGGCAGCCGCACGCGATGCCTGGCGCGCACGCCATCACGCTGGAGCGCGAGCGTTTGCACGAGCATCCCGTTCAGGTCGACGCCCACGTTTGAGTGCGCATCGATCGTTTCCGGCGTCGTGACCACGAGCTCCAGCTCCGCGTACGCGTCGGCCGCGAGCGCAGGCGCCACGAAGGTCAGCGTGGTGGTGTCGGGGAGCGTGCCCTGCACGGTGCGGTCCGGCTGCCCGAGCTGGCGGAACGTGAAGGCGCGCGCCGGCTCGCGGTTGGCGGCGGCAGGCGGGATCGGCTCGGTCAGCACCGCGGTGGCGCCGGCCAGCAGCGCCGCCGGCTCGGGCGTCGTCAGTGCGTCTACGGCGCAGCCGAGCGCGGCGTCGCTCGCGCCCGAGACGAGCAGTGCGCGCAGCGCCGCGTTCCACGGCGATGCGACGAGTGCGAGCACGGCGTCGTCGGCGGCCAGCGCGCCCGCCTCGCGTGCGCCGCCCGCTGCCAGCAGCTCGGCGGCGAGCGGCTGGCGCGCGGCCGTGCCGATGACGATCAGCTGCCGCTCCGCCAGCGTTTGGCGCGTGAGCGAGCCCGTAGTGTGCAGCTCTAGCGCGCCTGCCGGGAACTCCACGCGCGAGGCGAGGTCGGCGGCGAGGCGGTACGCCGCCGTCAGTTCGACTGCGTTGGGCGCGTCGGGCACCACGAGCGCCACCACGGCGGCGCGCGGGTAGCCAGTCCGGAAGAAGGGGTACGGGTACGCCGCGAGGTTAGGCGGTTCCTGCGCGAGCCGCGCGGCGCTGCCCACGCCGTCGATGCGCAGCTGCGACTGCCCCAGCAGCGTGGCGAAGAGCGCGGGGTGCGCCGGGTCCTCGCACACCTGCCCCAGCGTTATCGCGTACTCCAGCCGCAGCTGGTTGAAGTCCTTACGCACGAGCTCCCGCGGGATCGCCAGCATGTAGCGCGCCGGCTCGACGTTCGAGGCGTCGAGGCGGAGCGCGCGCAGCGACCGTCCGTTGAACGTGATCGACACCGTGGAGCGCGCCGGGACGAGCAGGTTCGAGTGCGCGAGCTCGAGCGTGAGGGCGCTCGCCTCGCCGACGGCGTAGTCCCCGGAGCCGGGGAAGAAGAAGTCCTGCACCGCCCGCTGGCCCGCCGCCTTCGCGTCCCCGAAGCCGAGGTCCGCGATACGCGTGACTCCGGACGGCGGCTCGAGGGCGCGCGGCGTCGGCCCTGGCTCGATGCTCGGCCCCCGCAGCGTCAGCTGGGCGAGCTCGCTCGGGTCGCCCGGCGCGGCGGCGTCGCGCGCCTCGGCGGCGCTGACCGCGCCCGTCAGCACGCAGCCGCCGACGACGGCGCTGTGCGCCGTCCGCGCGAGCCTCGTCCGCAGGCGCCACACTCGACCCGTCCCACCCGGCGCTGCCATGGATCGACGCTAGCACGCGCCCTCCCCACCGCCGGGCCTGCTTCACCTACTCTTTACTGAAGGGCTACGCACGGTGCTGGCCGCGCGGGCCTTGCCAGCTTGTGACGAATCGCGCAAGATGTCGCCCTCGCGCCGAGGGATTGGCGCGCATCGGCTATCATGCGCGTGTGAACCGCGGTTCGAACCGGATGTTCGGTTCGCAGCCGTCCCGCCTCTCCGCCAGCGCCCCGGCACCATCGACTGGCCCGGGGCGACTGGCCCGGGCACCCGGGTGGCGGAGCCGCTTCCACAGCTGCGATCTCCTCGCGGGCAGGGGGAAGGCATGGACGCTCCGCTGGGTAGACAGCCGTACACGCCGCCGCTTCAGGGCGCGCTTGAGCCTGCGCCTCAGCATCCGGGCACGCCCGCCGCGCAGGGCCTGTACGACCCCGGCCACGAGCACGACAGCTGTGGCGTCGGCTTCATCGTGCACCTCAAGGGGCTGCGGTCGCACCAGATCGTGCGCGATGGCCTCCAGGCGCTCGAGAACCTGAACCACCGCGGCGCGTGCGGCTGCGAGGTGAACACCGGCGACGGCGCCGGACTGCTCATCCAGCTCCCCGACGCGTTCCTACGGGACGAGTGTGCGCGCCTTGGCATCGCCCTGCCGCAGCTGGGGCACTACGGCGTCGGCATGCTCTTCGCCCAGCGCGACCCCGCCGCGCGCGCGCAGACGATGGCGCTCTTCGCCCGCATCGTCGCGGAGGAGGGCCAGCAGCTGCTCGGCTGGCGCCCCGTGCCGACCGACATCGACGCCGCCGACGTCGGCGCGAGCGCGCGCGCGGTCGAGCCCGTGATGCAGCACGCGATCATCGGTCGCGCCGCCGGCCTGGCCGACCAGGACGCGTTCGAGCGCGCGCTCTACGTGATCCGCAAGCGCTTCGAGCACGCCATCGAGCGCGCCGGCATCGCTGACGCCGGCTTCTGCTACTTCGCCAGCCTCTCGTCGCGCACGCTCGTCTACAAGGGCATGCTCACCGCGACGCAGCTCGACGCGTACTTCCCGGACCTCGCCGACCCGCGCGTCGAGAGCGCGCTCGCGATGTTCCACTCGCGCTTCAGCACGAATACGTTCCCCAGCTGGCGGCTCGCGCACCCTTACCGCATGCTCTCGCACAACGGCGAGATCAACACGCTGCGCGGCAACATCAACTGGATGAGCGCGCGCGAGGCGCTCTTCGCCTCGCCGCACTTCCCCGACATCGCGAAGATCCTGCCGATCATCGACGAGCGCGGCTCCGACACCGCCATCCTCGACAGCGCGCTCGAGCTGCTGACGATGGCCGGCCGCCCGCTGCCGCATGCCGTGATGATGCTGATCCCTGAGGCGTGGTCCGGGCACGAGTCCATGCCGGCGGAGAAGAAAGCGTTCTACGAGTACCACAGCACCGTCATGGAGCCGTGGGACGGCCCCGCGTCCGTCGCCTTCACCGACGGCCAGAACATCGGCGCAGTGCTGGACCGCAACGGCCTGCGCCCCTCGCGCTTCATCGTCACGAAGGACGACATCGTGCTGATGGCGTCCGAGGTCGGCGTGCTGCCGATCCCGGAGGAGCGCATCCTGCGCAAGGGCCGGCTGCAGCCAGGCAAGATGTTCCTGGTCTCGCTCGCTGAGGGCCGCATCATCGACGACGCCGAGCTCAAGCTCGGCCTCGCGGCGCAGGCGCCCTACGCGGACTGGCTGCGCGAGCACGTGCACCCGCTCGCCGAGCTGCCGCCCGCGACCCCCGCCGCACCCTTCACCGGCGACGCGCTGCGCACGCAGCAGATGGCGTTCGGCCACACCATCGAGGACCTCAAGTACATCCTCGGCCCGATGGTCGTGAACTCGGAGGAGTCTGTCGGCTCGATGGGCACCGACACGCCCGTCGCGGTGCTGTCGAACCACGCGCAGCCGCTCTACAACTATTTTCAGCAGCTGTTCGCGCAGGTCACGAACCCGCCGCTCGACGCGATCCGCGAGGAGCTCGTCACCTCGGTCGACACGCTGATCGGGCCCGAAGGCAACCTGCTCGACCAGGCGCTCGCCGACGTCCACCTCGTCAAGCTCGCGTCGCCGATCCTCGACAACGAGCAGCTGGCGCGGCTGGTCGCGCTGCGCGCCGACCCGCTGTTTCGCACCGAGGTGCTGCACACGCTGTTCCCCGTGCACGACGGCCCCGCGGCACTCGAAGGCGCGCTCGACGACCTGTTCGTGCGCGCCGACGCAGCGATCGCGGGCGGCGCGAAGATCCTCGTGCTCTCCGATCGCGGCGTCGACGCGGAGCGCGCACCGATCCCCGCCTTGCTCGCCGTCGCGGCCTTGCACAACCACCTCGTGCGGGAGCAGAAGCGCACGCAGGTCGGCCTCGTCGTCGAGAGCGGCGAGCCGCGCGAGGTGCACCACTTCGCGCTGCTCATCGGCTACGGCGCCGGCGCCGTGAACCCGTACCTCGCGCTCGACAGCATCACGCGGCTGCAGGAGGACGGCTACGTCCCCGCCGCGCTGGACACGGACGAGGCGCACAAGCACTACCTGAAGGCGATCAGCAAGGGCGTCGTCAAGGTGATGTCCAAGATGGGCATCTCCACGGTCCAGAGCTACCGCGGTGCGCAGATCTTCGAGGCGATCGGGCTCGGCACGGAGCTCGTCGATCGCTACTTCACCAAGACCTCGTCCCGCATCGGCGGCATCGGGCTCACGGAGGTCGCGGCCGAGGCGCTCGCTCACCACGCGCGCGCGTTCCCGCGCCAGCAGGGCGGTGTGCACGAGCTCGAATGGGGCGGCCAGTACCAGTGGCGCCGCGACGGCGAGTACCACCTGTTCAACCCGGAGACGGTGTTCCGGCTACAGCACGCCACGCGCTCCGGCCAGTACTCGATCTTCAAGGAGTACGCGCAGCTCGTCGACGAGCAGAGTCGCCAGCTCGCGACGCTGCGTGGGCTGTTCGAGCTGCGCCCCGCGGCCACGCCCATTCCTATCGACGAAGTCGAGCCCGCCGAGGCGCTGTTCAAGCGCTTCAAGACCGGCGCGATGTCGTACGGCTCGATCAGCGCCGAGGCGCACGAGACGCTCGCCATCGCGATGAACCGCATCGGCGGCAAGAGCAACACCGGCGAGGGCGGCGAGGACCGCCGTCGCTACACGCCGGACGCCAACGGCGATTCCCGCCGCAGCGCCATCAAGCAGGTCGCCTCCGGCCGCTTCGGCGTGACGAGCGAGTACCTCGTGCAGGCCGATGAGCTGCAGATCAAGATGGCGCAAGGTGCGAAGCCCGGCGAGGGCGGGCAGCTGCCCGGCCACAAGGTGTGGCCGTGGATCGCCGCGGTGCGCAACTCGACGCCCGGCGTGCCACTGATCAGCCCGCCGCCGCACCACGACATCTACTCCATCGAGGACCTCGCGCAGCTGATCCACGACCTCAAGAACGCGAACTCGCGCGCGCGCATCAGCGTGAAGCTCGTGGCGGAGGTCGGCGTCGGCACCGTCGCCGCCGGCGTCGCGAAGGCGAAGTCGGACGTCGTGCTGATCAGCGGCCACGATGGCGGCACCGGCGCCAGCCCGCTCACCTCGCTCAAGCACGCCGGCATCCCGTGGGAGCTCGGCCTGGCCGAGACCCAGCAGACGCTCGTGCTCAACAAGCTGCGCGACCGCATCCGCGTGGAAGTGGACGGCCAGCTGAAGACCGGCCGCGACGTGATCATCGGCGCGCTGCTCGGCGCGGAGGAGTTCGGCTTCGCCACCGCGCCGCTCGTCGTCATGGGCTGCGTGATGATGCGCGTGTGTCACCTCGACACCTGCCCCGTCGGCATCGCCACGCAGAACCCCGTGCTGCGCGAGCGCTTCGATGGCCAGGCCGAGCACGTGGTCAACTTCTTCCGCTTCATCGCGGAGGACGTGCGCGCCTACATGGCGCAGCTCGGCGCGCGCACGTTCGACGAACTCATCGGACGCTCGGACCTGCTCGACATGCGCCCGGCGATCGACCACTGGAAGGCGCGCGGCCTCGACCTGTCCGCGATCCTCTACCGTCCCGCGGTGGATGCCGACGTCGCCACGCACTGCGTCACGACGCAGGACCACGGCCTCGACGCCGCGCTGGACCACGAGCTGATCCGGCTCGCGACGCCCGCGCTCGAGCGCGGCGAGCCCGTGCGCATCGAGCTGCCGATCCGCAACGTCAACCGCACCGCCGGCACCATGCTCGGCTCCGAGCTCACCCGCCGCTACGCAAACATCGGCCTGCCGGACGACACCATCGACGTCCACTTCACCGGCTCCGCGGGCCAGAGCTTCGGCGCGTTCCTGCCGGCCGGCATCACGCTGCGGCTGGACGGGGAAACCAACGACTACGCGGGCAAGGGGCTTTCGGGCGGCAAGCTGATCGTGCGTCCCGCGGCCGGCGCGACCTTTGTGCCGGAGGAGAACATCATCATCGGCAACGTCGCGCTCTATGGCGCCACCGGCGGCACGGCGTTCTTCCGCGGCATCGCCGGCGAGCGCTTCGCGGTGCGCAACTCCGGCGCCGCGGCCGTCGTGGAGGGCACCGGCGACCACTGCTGCGAGTACATGACGGGCGGGCGCGTGGTCGTGATTGGCCGCACCGGCCGCAACTTCGGCGCGGGCATGAGCGGCGGCGTCGCGTACGTGCTGGACGTCGATGGCGACTTCGCGCAGCACTGCAACCGCGAGATGGTGGACATCGAACCGCTCGACGAATGGGAGGACCTGGATCTCGTGCGCGGCCTGCTGGCGCGCCACCGCGAATACACCGGCAGCACCGTCGCCGCCGCGCTGCTCGCAGACTGGCCCGCCGCCGCCGGCCGCTTCGTCAAGGTCATGCCGCGCGAGTACCGACGCGCGCTTGCCGAGCTCGCCCGCCGCGTCGCCGAAGAAGCCCAGCACGCCACCGAGGCGCCTGCACTGACGGCGGGCGATGCCTAAGCCAAGCGGCTTCCTCGAGTTCGGGCGCGAGACGCCGGCCCGCCGGCCGGCCGGGCAGCGCGTGCACGACTGGCTCGAGGTCTACGAGCAGTTCCCGTCCGACCACCTGCGCGACCAGGCCGCCCGCTGCATGGACTGCGGCATCCCGTTCTGCCACCAGGGCTGCCCGCTCGGCAACATCATCCCGGACTGGAACGACCTCGTGTACCGCGACAAGTGGCGCGAGGCGATCGACCGTCTGCACGCCACCAACAACTTCCCAGAGTTCACCGGCCGCCTCTGCCCCGCCCCCTGTGAGGCGGCGTGTGTGCTGGGCATCAACCAGGACCCCGTCACCATCAAGCAGATCGAATTGACGATCATCGAGCACGCGTACGAGGCGGGCTGGATCGAGCCGGAGCCGCCCGCCGTGCGCACCGGCAAGCGCGTCGCCGTGATCGGCTCGGGCCCCGCCGGCCTCGCTGCCGCGCAACAGCTCGCGCGCGCCGGCCACAGCGTGGTCGTGTACGAGCGCGACGACCGCATCGGCGGGCTGCTGCGCTACGGCATCCCCGACTTCAAGATGGAGAAGCAGTTCCTCGACCGCCGCCTTGAGCAGCTCGCCGCCGAAGGCGTCGAGTTCCGCCCCTCGATGCACGTCGGCACGGCCGTCGACGCCGCTGCGCTCGCCGCCGAGCACGACGCGGTGCTGCTGGCCGGCGGCGCCACCGCCGCGCGCGACCTCGACGTCCCGGGCCGCGACCTCGCCGGCGTGCACTTCGCGATGGAGTACCTGCCGCTGCAGAACCGCCGCAACGCCGGCGACGAGATCCCGGAGCCGGACTTCATCAGCGCCGCCGGCAAGCGCGTGATCATCCTCGGCGGCGGCGACACGGGCGCCGACTGCCTCGGCACCGCGTTACGCCAGGGCGCAGCCGACGTGTTGCAGTACGAGCTGCTGCCGCGCCCCCCCGACGATCGCCCCGCCGAGACGCCGTGGCCGACCTGGCCGAACATCTACCGTGTCTCCTCCGCGCACGAAGAAGGCGGCGTGCGCGACTACAGCATCCTCACCAAGCACCTCTCCGGTGACGATGGCGCGCTCCAGCGCCTGCACGCGGTGCGTGTCGAGTTCGTGCGCGAGGATGGCCGCCAGGTGATGCGCGAGGTGCCGGGCTCCGAGTTCGCCGTCGAGGTCGATCTGCTGCTGCTCGCGATGGGCTTCGTCGGCCCCGAGCGCACCGGCATGCTCGAGCAGCTCGGCGTGCGCCTCACCGAGCGGGGCAACGTCTGGGCCGACGAACGCAAGATGACCAGCGTCCCCGGCGTGTTCACCGCCGGCGACATGACCCGCGGCCAGTCGCTCATCGTCTGGGCGATCGCCGAGGGCCGCACCGCCGCGCGGCACATCGACGCCTACCTCATGGGCGAGAGCGCGCTGCCGGCGCCGCTGTAACCGGTACGGTTACGGCTTCCCCGTCATGCCCACGCAGTACAGCGCGGTCAGGTTGTTCAAGCGCCCCTGCGCACAGCCCGCGCCGAACTCCGTGAACGAAGTCGCGAGGATGATGTCGCGATGCGGCGGGCTGTCCAGCCACTGCTGCACGAAGCGCGCCGCCTCGCTGTCCGCGCTCGGCGCGCCGCTGATCGAGTGCGCCGCCAGCACCTCGCCCACCCACGAGCTCGGGTAGCCCACGCGCTGCGCCCGGTCCCACGGCTCGCCGTCCAGCGTGTGCGAAAGCTGCTGCGCGTCGCGCACCAGTCGGCGCGCCACCTACTCCCTTAGGGGAGCGCGTGATGTGCGTGACGCCATAGCGAGAGGGCGAGCCTCATTCGTAGCGCAGCGCCTCCGCGACCGACACCCGCGAGGCGGCGCGCGCGGGAATCAGCGTCATCAGCGCGCTCGCGCCGTACGCCACGCCTGCCACCAGCAGGATGCGGCCCCACGGCACGGAGAACGCGATCACCTGGCCATCCGCCACTTCGCCGCTCGTCAGCAGGTTGTACGACAGCGCGATGCCCAGCAGGACGCCCATCGCGACGCCGGTGATGCAGATGAACGAGGACTCCATGAAGAACGACAGCGCGATCAACCGTCGCGTGTAGCCGATCGCGCGCAGCATGCCGATCTGCTGGCGACGCTCGACCACCGTGCGGAAGGCGATCACGCCGAGCGCTGCGATGCCCACGATCAGCCCGAGCCCCATGAACCCCTCGAACAGGTACGAGAACGCGTTGGAGACCTGCGCCTGCCGGTCGATCAGCTCGCGCACCGCCGTCGCCTGCACCCCCTGCTCGAGCAGCGCCGACTCGATGCCCTGCGCCAGGCGCACGTCGGCGCCTCTGCCGCCGTCCGCTGTCGTCACGAGGAACAACTCGCTGTCGCCGCCCGCGAACACGCGCTCGACGTTCGCGCGCGAGATGTGCAGCCCCGCAAGCTGCGTGAGCACGCCGGTGGTCTGCGCCGCGAACACGCCGATGATCTGCAGCTGTAGCTCCTGGCCGCCACGCGGGTTGCGCACGCTCACCGCCACCGGCTCGAACGCGCCGTCGCGGATCGCGCTGGTCGCGGTGCGGGACAGCGCGAACCTATCGCCGACCGGGCCGAAGCCGCCGCTCACCGCGAGCGTGCTCGCGTCCACTGCGGCTGCGGACGGGTCGCTGCGCAGCGCCGCGATCACCGCTGCGTCGTCCGCGTACCCGCGCGCGCGGTACTGCAGCGGCATGCGCGCGAGCCGCAGGAACTCGTCGTCGACGCCGATCATGCGCTGTTGTCCGAACTCGGCCGCGGGGGCGCCGTTCTCGCGTGCCTCGGCGCTGACCTGCGCGACGACGAGCACCGTGCCCACGCCGCCGATCTCGGGGCCGGCGTAACCGCGCTGCTGCAGCGCCGCGCGCAGGTCCGGCACGCGGTTCGCGGGGTTCGCCTCGACCAGCACGTCGAAGCCGGCGCGCGCATCGTTGCCGGCGAACAGCTGCGTGAAGTTCGAGTTGAGCGTGGACATCACCACCAGGCTGAACGTGACGAGCCCGAACATCGCGAGCGTCATGCCCGTGCGGAACTTCGCAGCCAGCGGGTACGCCACGGCGGTGCGCACCGCGGGCGCGATGCCACCGAGCGCGCGCCCGAACAGCCGGAGCACGCCCAGCAGCGCCTCGGCGTTGAAGATGATCGTCAGCGTTGCGGCGGCCGTGATCGAGATGCCCGACACGAAGAACATCTCGATGTTGCCGTCCACGTCGGCGCGCGGCAGCCCGAGCAGTCGCGCAATGCCGTCGACCGGGTCGAACTGCGTGCCGACGTCGATGAACAACGAGAACGGCAGCGGCAGCAGCCACCACCACACCAACGCCAGCCCCGCGACCGTGAACGCCGCCCGCGGCGCCGTCCCGTAGTACACCGCCAGCATCGCGATCGCGAGCACCGCGAGCGTCGTGCCGCTCGCGTACGCGAACAACCAGCCCGTGACCCAGCCGCCGGTCCACGCGAGCGCCACGCCCCCCAGCAGCATCCACAGCGCCCAGCCGCCCGCGTTGCGGTAGCGCTGCGCGAGCTTGCGCGTACGCAGCAGCGACCATGTCAGCAACGCCAGCACGCTGAACGTAATCCACCACCCGATGTACCAGGCCCAATCGCTTCGAGAACGTGCGCCGTTATTGATCTGTAGTGCGCCGAAGACAAACCATGTCGCCAGCAGGCCCACGCCGACAATGCCCAACCCGTAGAGCTTGATCCCGTATACGAACGCGATGAACCCCACAACCACCCACAGGATCACGAGCAGGATCCACGCGAGCGTCCACGGCACCGCGAGGAACGTGCGTAGCAGCGTGCCGGCGGACCGGTCTGCCGCGCGTAGCGGCCGCGGCTCCGGCAGATCGCGGATCGCGCGCACGATGTTCAGGTTCGCCGCCCGATACGCCGCGAACAGCACCGTCGCGAACGTCAGCACCACGCCGAGGCTGTACGCGATCACGAATGCGCGCGGGTTGAAGTGGAACGCGATGCTGAGCCCGAAGTCGTCGAACAGCTGCCCCATCACGAACACCAGCAGCGCCGCGACGCCGAGCCCGAGCAACCCGCCCACCGCTGCCGAGCCGAGGTTGTACGCCATCCCCTCCGCCAGGAACGTCTCGGTGAGGTGCAGCCGGCTCATGCCGATCGCGCGCGCCATGCCCATCTCGGACCGCCGCTCTGCGGCGAGCATCACGAAGATGAGGAAGATCAGCATCACCCCGGCCGCGATCGAGAACAGCCCGAACACGATGAAGAAAGTGACGAAGACCGAACCGATGAGCTCGCCGACGCCGACCAGTTGCTCCTTGGTGAGCGTCACGTCCGCGCGCGCCTCCGGGTGCTCCTCGATGAACGCATCGAGCTTGTCCTCGACGCGCGGCTCGCGCAGCGCGAGCGCGTCGCGCACGCCGCCGCGGCTCGACACCACGATGTCGGTGAATCGCCCCTCGTGCCCGGTCAGCTGCTGCGCGAGCGCGAGCGGGAGGATGAGGCCCCCGCCTTGCTCGATCGGCTGGTCGTCCGCGAACGCCTCGATCGAGTCGGTGTTGCGGACCACGCCGACCACCGCGAGCTCGGTCGGCTGGTTCTCGACGAACACGGTGATGCGGTCGCCCGCGCGCGCCGCGACAGCGTCGGCGAGCGACTCGGTGAGGTACACGCCTGTGGCGCCGAGCGCGGTCACCGACACCTCGCGGCCGGATGCGTCGCGCAGCGTGCGGAAGCGGTCGAAGGCGGCGTCGGCGCCGATCATCCGCGCGCGCGGCTCCGAGAGCCGGCGCGACGTGTTCACGACCGGCAGCGTCTTGCGGACAACGCCCGCGAATGCGTCGAAGTCGGCGTCGTCGCGGAAGCGGGCCTCGAGGGCCGTCAGCACGTCGGCAGTGAGGTACGCGTCCTCGCGCGCGACGGCCGTGCCCTCCGTCTTAAAGCCGAGGATGAAGTCGATCTCCGCGAGCGAGCGATAGACAGAGTTCGTGACCGAATAGCCGACGGTGTCGCCGGTCGCGAACGCTGCGCTCATGATCAGTGTCGCGAGCATCAGCCCGACCACGATCAGCACTGTCTGCGCCGGCCGCCGCACGAGGTTGCGCAGGCCCATGCGCACGAGCAACGGATGGCGCGCCGCGATCACGCCGATCACGGCGAGCGCGGCCGCGAGCAGGATCAGCAGGCCGATCATGATGCTCGTCAGCGGGATGCCGAAGAGCTCGGTCACCGCACGCCGCCCGCGGGGACCGCGTTCGCCACGTCGCGAGCGATGCCGCCGTCCTGCATGTAGATGGTGCGATGGCAGCGCGCGGCGATGCCCGAGTCGTGCGTGACGATCATGAACGTCAGCCCCTCGGTGCGGTTGAGCTCCTGCATCAGCCCCATGATCTCGTCCGCGGTCGCCGAGTCCAGGTCGCCCGTCGGTTCGTCGGCCCACACGATCGCGGGGTGGTTCACCAGGGCGCGCGCGATCGTCACGCGCTGCCGCTGGCCGCCCGACAGCTGCGCCGGGCGGTGGCCTGCCCACTCGCGCAGGTGCACGCGCTCGAGCGCCGCCTGCGCCTGCGCCCGCGCCTCCTTCGGCGGCACCCCCGACACGAGCAGCGGCAGCTCCACGTTCTCGACTGCGGTCAGCACCGGTAGCAGGTTGTAGAACTGGAAGATGAAGCCCATGCGGCGAGCCCGGTACGATGTCTTCGTGTTGTCGTCCAGCTCAGCGAGGTCCGTGCCCTCGATCACAATCGAGCCGCTCGTCGGCTCGTCGATGCCCGACATGCAGTTCAGCAGCGTCGTCTTGCCGCAACCCGATGGGCCCATCACGGCCACCATCTCGCCGGGTTGCACCGTGAGCGACACGCCGCGCAACGCGCGCACCAGCACCGCGCCCGTGTCGTAGACCTTCTCCACGTTCGACACCACGATGATCGGATCCGGCATCGATGCTCCCTCGAATCACACGTGCTGACGACGAGAATCCTGCGCCACAGGGTAAAGTGCACGGCACCGTTTGTCCGCGAGGCCGGACCGCCGCACCGCTACAATGTGCGCGTATACGCGGGGAGTCGCCGTGGCCCTGGGACTTGTGCTCGTCGCTCTCGGCGGGATGTTCCTGCTTGAAGCACTGGACATAATCGACGCGGGGCCCGCCGAGTTGTGGCCGGTCATTCCGATCGTGCTGGGCGTCTACATCATCTACGAGCGCGCGCGCCGCTGGCGCCGCTAAGGCGCGCGTCGTGAGCTGGCGCGCCAAGGAGGTGCTGCCGATCACCGTGGGCGCGTACCTCGTCGCGCTCGGGCTCGTCGCGCTGCTCGATAGCAGCGGGGCGCGTCCGCTCGGCGCGGCGGGGATTGCCGGGGCCGCCATCGGCCTCGCATGCATCGCGCTCGGGGTGCTCGCCATCATCGCCGCCTGGCGCGTGCGCCGCTTCACGCGCCGGCTGCGTCGCGCAATCGGTCACGTGCGCTCCGATCGCGACGGCTGGACCGTCAACGACGCCGTGATCTCGACGGTGCTCGGCGACATCATGCTCGATCTGCGCCACGCGGCGCTGCCGCCCGGCGAGACGCAGCTCACGCTGCTCTGCTGGATCGGCGCCATCGACGTGCGCGTCCCGGACGATATCGGCGTCGACGTCACCGCGCAGGCGATCGTCGGCGCCGTCGACGTGCTCGGCCGCCGCGAGGAGGGCGTGGTGCGGGACATCCACGTGCGCACGGACGGCTATGACCAGCAGCCGCGCCGCCTGCTCCTGCGGCTGTCGACGTTCGTCGGCGAGCTGCGCGTCGCGAGCGGCTAGGACGCAGGGTGCTCCGGGCACGCGGCGCAGCGCTCGAAGTGCGGCTCGCCGGCCTCGATGCCGGCCACGGACGCGAGCAGCGCGCGCACCGTCCACAGCGGCAGCCCGATCACCGAGCAGCGGCACCCCTCGACGCGGGCCGCCGGCGCGAACGTCGGGTGCTGCACCGCGTACGCGCCCGACTTGTCGAGCGGGTCGCCGCTCGCGACGTACGCCGCGAGCTCCGCATCCGTGTATTCGCGCATCGTCACCCGCGTGACCGCCAGCGCGCTCGCCTCGCCCCCCGCGGCCACCACAGCGACGCCCGTCAGCACCTCGTGCGTCCGGCCGCGCAGCGCCGTCAGCGTGGCGATCGCTGCGGCCGCATCAGCGGGCTTGCCGAACACGCGCTCGCCGAGCGCCACCAGCGTGTCTGCGCCGATCACCACCGCGTCCGCGCCCGCGCGCTCGGCGCCGGCGCGCGCCTTGGCCACCGCCAGCGCGAGCGCGAGCTTGCGCGGCGTCCCCGTGAACGCCGCTTCGTCGACGCCCGCCGGCGTGACCGTGAACGCGAGCCCGAGCGCCGCCAGCAGCTCCGGGCGTCGCGCCGAGCCGGAGGCGAGCACGATGCGCACCGCGTGACCCCTCGGTGGGCGTGCCGTCAGGAGGCTGACACCCGGTCAAGCGTCGCGACGCACTCGATGTGCTGCGTGTGCGGGAACATGTCCACGGGCTGTACGTCGACGAGCGCGAACCCGCCATCGACGAGCAGGCGCAGGTCGCGCGCGAGCGTTGCGGGGTCGCACGACACGTACACGAGCCGCCGCGCGGGCGACTCGAGGATCGCGCTCACCACTACCGGCTGGAGCCCCACGCGCGGCGGGTCGACGATCACCACGTCGGGCGCCGGCTCCAGCCCGGGCAGCAGCGCCTCCACCGAGCCCACGCGCCGCTCGACGTGCTCGTGCGCGGCCAGGTTCACGGCGGCGTCGTCTCCCGCCGCCACCGACTGCTCGATGGTCAGCACGTGCGCGACGTGCGGCGCGAGCAGCGCCGCAAACGTGCCCACGCCCCCGTACGCGTCCGCGACGACGTGCGGCCGTGCCGCCAGCACGCGCTCGATGACGAGCGCGGCCAGGCGCTCCGCCTGCCGCGTGTTCACCTGGAAGAACGCCGACCCCGACACGCGGAAGCGCGCGCCGCCCAGCTCCTCCTCGTACGTCACCTGTCCGCTCGCGACGTGACGGCCGCGGCCTGGCCGCCAGCGCAGGCGCGGCTGCACCATCACGTCGCCCGTCTGCTCCCCCACCCGCACACTCAGCTGCGCGGTCTGCATCGTCCGACCCTGCACCGCGCGCAGTGTCTCGTTCACCAGCGGGTGCGCGATCAGGCACTCCTCGATGCGCAGGAAGCGGTGCGTGCCGTGCTCCATGAAGCCGACATCGCCGTCGCGGCGCACCGTGAAGCGCGCGTGGTTGCGGTAGCCCCACGGGTCCGCCATGCCGAGTATCGGCGCCAGCGGCGCCGCTTCGAACCGCCCGATGCGCCGCAGCTGCTCCGCGACGACCGCCGTCTTCAGCTCCAGCTGCAGCGGGTAGTCGGCGTGCTGGAGCTGGCACCCCCCGCACCGCCCGAAGTACGCGCACGGCGCGTCGACGCGGCCCGGCGCCGCCCGGCGCACCTCCACCGTCGTCGCCTCGATGTAGGACGGCTCGTCGCGCGTGATCTCGGCCAGCACCAACTCGCCCGGCAGCGCCCGCTCCACGAAGACGACGCGTCCGTCCGGCGCGCGCCCCACGGCGCGCCCGCCGGCCGCGAATCCGGTCAGCTCCACCTCGATCGGCACGCGCGGCTGGTCTGCGAGGCGCGCGCGCTGCTTGCGCCGCCGCGCCGGCGGCCGCGCCCCGGGTGCCCCTGTCACTGCCTCGATCGTCATGCGTAGCAGCGTACCCGCCCGGCTCGCCCGCGGCGAATCGCGCACCCCCGGCGCTGCCGCGTGTACCATCCGCCCGATGACCTCCCGCGGACCGCTGCCCGCCACTACGCCGCTCCGCGAGATCGTGCGCGCCATCGTGAGTGTCCCCACCGCCCCGTACCTCGAAGCCGGCGTGCGCGCCCACATCCGCGAGTTCGCCGCTGAGCGCGCGCTCGACTGCGTCGAGGATGCCTACGGCAACGTCTACGTCACCTACCGCCGTGGCCGTGCGGGCCGCGCGCTCGTGCTCGGCGCGCATATGGACCACCCGGGCTTCGTCGTCGCCTCGCGCCGCGGGCGCACGCTGGAGCTCGAGTTCCGCGGCGGCCTCGATGCCACGTACGGCCGCGGTGAGCAGCTGCGCCTGTACCCGGCCGATCCCGCGGACCCCGCAGGGAGCGCCGAGCTCGGGACCGCCCGCATCGAGTCCGTGCGCGCCGACGAGCGCGGGCGCATCGCCGGCGCGAGCGCGCGGCTCGCGCCGGAGGCGGAGGCCAGCGCGGGCGACCTCGCGCTCTGGGACGTGGCCGCGTGCGCCTTCCGCGGTGAGCTCGTGCTCGCGCGCCAGTGCGACGACCTCGCCGGCTGCGCCGCCGTGCTTGCGACGCTCGACTACGCGGCCGCGTTCCGCCCGCCGGGTCACCTGGTCGGCCTGTTCACCCGCGCCGAGGAAGTTGGCCTACGCGGCGCGGTGGTCGCCAGCGGCGCCGGCCTGCTCCCGGACGACGCCGTGGTGATCGCCGTCGAGACCTCGTCGCAGGCGGGCGGGCGTGCGCGCCAGGGCGACGGCCCGGTGATTCGCGTCGGCGACGCGATGCACGTCTTCTCCCCGGCCGTCACGCGCTGGATGACCGCGCTCGCGCAGGAGCTCGCCGCCGAGGACGCGACGTTCGCCTTCCAGCGTAAGCTCATGGACGGCGGCGTCACTGAGGCCACCGCCTACGACCTGCTGGGCTACCAGACCGGCGCGGCGTGCGTCGCGCTCGGCAACTACCACAACGCCGGCCCGCGCGGCCGCGTCGCCGCCGAGACGGTGCACCTCGGCGACCTCGACGCGCTCGTGAGCCTGTTCGTGCACATGCTCGGACGCCTCCCGGAGCTCGACCGTGCGCTGCCGGAGCTGCGCGCCCGCTTCGAGCGCATCGGCCGCGAGGCTCGCCCCGCCCTCCGCGCGACTCGGCGCACCGCGTCCCGCCGCCCGCACGCGTGACGGCCAGCGCCACCGGCGACCGCGCGCCCGGCCCCGGCCGCCGCCTGCTCGACGGGCGCGCCGCGGCGACCACGTGCGTGCTGCTGGTGGTCGCGCTTGCGCTCAGCCTGGCCGCCGCGCGTGCCGACAGCTTCCCGGGCGACCGCGGCCTCGCACGCGCCATCAACGGCGTCGGCGACTGGTACGAGCCCGTCGCGAACCTCACGAACGCCGCCCCCGCGCTGCTGGCGGTCGCGGCTGCGCTCGCCGCCGCCGTGCTGGTGTGGCGGCGCGGCCATCGCGACGCGGTGCTCGTGTGCGTGCTCGTCGTGCTCACGCGCTGGCCGCTGAGCGTGCTCAAGCCGCTCATCGACCGCCCGCGCCCGACGGGCCTCGAGGTGCGCGAGGTCGTGCACAGCGAGTCGTTCCCCAGCGGCCACGTGCTGACGATGGCGCTCGGCTTCGGCCTGTGGGTGCTGCTCGCAAGCGAGCTCGTGCCCGCGCGCCACGTGAGCGCAGTGCGCGCCGGCGCGGCCGCGGTCGTGCTGCTCGCGGGCATCGCGCGGGTGTGGGCTGGCGTGCACTGGCCGTCGGATGCGGTCGGGAGCGTGCTGTGGGCCGCCGTGGTGCTCGCGGCGGCCGCGACGCTGCGGCCGTTGTTGCGCCGTGCGGTGGGAGGCTAGGGCAGGCGGTTAGCGGCGCTCGAGGAGGTCCCAGACCGCTTCCTCGGTGGTCGACTGCACGTGGCCTTCACGCAGCAGCCGCACGAGCAGCCGGTTATCGTAGCCGGCGGCGCGCATGTGCGTGCACAGCGCCTGGATGCGCGGACCCGCGCCGAGCACGACGGCGAGCAGCAGCTCCCACTCAAGCGGCGTTGCGAGCACCTCGCACCCGCCGACCTCGACGTGCGCGCGCGCGTCCCACAGCGACGGCACCTCCATCGGCGCCAGCGACTCGTAGGGGCCATGGAACACGGGATCGCCGAACACGAACACTGGCACGCCGCTGCGCGTGAAATGCAGCCGTTGCGCCGCGAGGTGCGTGCCGCGCCCCCACGTGGGGGGAACGCCGAGCAGGTCTGCCAGGCCGTGCAGTCCGCGCGCCGTCGTCACCAGTTCGAGGTTGGGCGAGGCTGCGCGTACCTGCTGCACCGCGCACGAGGCGGCGCCCGTGAGGGCCCAGCGCTCGCCCGCGGCGGCCTGCTCCACCACGCGGGCGAGCGACAGCAGCATGTCCTCGTGGCCCGCCTGCTGCTCGATGGCTTCTTCGGTGGTAACGGCCGTGCCTCGCCTTCTGCCCGAGACCCCCCGACGACAAGCATGATAAGTGTCGCCTCGCTTACGCGCTCCTGGCCGATTGCCGCGCGGGAGCGCGCCGTGGCGCCATGCGCGCGACCCGCCGAGGTGCTTGGCGTGCACCGCGTGACCATCGACCCGGAGTCGGCGAACGCGCGCGCGATCCGCGCCTACGAGAAGGCTGGCTTCCGCCTCGAAGGCCTGCTCCGCGACGCTGACTTCATCCGCGGCGGCTACGTCGACACGCACTTCATGGCGATCCTCGCCGACGACTGGCCGGCCGCGAAGGCGCACTGGGAGCGCGAGCGGCTACTCGGCGAGCCGGCCGCCCGTGACCCGCAAGTACTTCGAGACGCCCACTGAGGGCTGGGTGGTCATCGGCTCCCCCGGCTTCCGGTCCGCGTAGTTCACGATTAGCGTGCCGTCGCGCGCCTCCGTCGTTTGCGGCGCGATGCGGTCGCCCAGCAGTACGGCGTTGGTGCCCACGTAGCCGTCCTTCGTGCGGAGGGCCACCACTGCGTAGTAGAACGTGCCGCTCCCGCCCGTGCTCTGCGTCAGCACGAAGCCGACATCCGGCAGCCCATCGCCGTTGAAGTCGCCCGTCGCCTCGTTCCCGAAGTGCTGGGTGACGACCCTCGACCCTGATCCGGGCGCGGCAGGAACGTCGGACGCGCCGGCGGCCAGCGTGACGAGCCGTCCGGCCACCTCGTACGTGGCGTCCCGAGGGGTCGCGGCCGCCGAGGCGGTCGCCGTCGGCGGCCGCGCGCCCGCCGCGGAAGTGGCGGTCGCTGGTGTGGGTTGTGTGGTGAGCGCGGTGCTCGTCGCCGCCGGCGCCACGAACGGCTGAACGGAGGCGGTCCGCGCCGTCGGCGCTGGTGCTGGTGCCTCGTTGGATGAGCAGCCGCCGACGAACAGCAGCGCGGGCAGCGTGCAGGACGCCACAGACAGCGCCGTCGCGAGCGGCGGCCTGTCAGTCATGGCCCCGCCTCCACCGCTGCGCTGCGGCACGCGCCAGCGCGCGCTGCGTTCCGGCCCAGGCGTTTCCCCGGCAGCACAGCATGCCGGGCGCGCGCGGCGTCGTGGCGTGCTCGCTACCTACTGCGCCCGCAGCGCGTGCGCCGCCGCGACCATGTGCTCGAGTGCGGGTACGGTCTCCTCGTAGCGGCGCGTCTTCAGGCCGCAGTCCGGGTTCACCCAGACGAGGTCGCGCGGGAGCACCGCCACCGCCTCGCGCAGGCGAGCGGTCATCTCCTCCGCCGGTGGCACGCGCGGCGAGTGGATGTCGTACACGCCGGGGCCGATCTCCTTGTCGTAGGAGAAGCGCCGGAACACGTCCAGCAGCTCCGCGTCGGAGCGCGAGTTCTCGATCGAGATCACGTCGGCGTCGAGGTCGGAGATGGCCTGGATGATCTCGTTGAACTCGCTGTAGCACATGTGCGTGTGGATCTGCGTGTCGTCGCGCACGCCCGCCGTCGAGAGCCGGAAGCACGGCACGGCCCAGCCGAGGTAGCTCGCCCAGTCCGAGCGGCGCAGGGGCAGGCCCTCGCGCAGGGCGGGCTCGTCGATCTGGATGACGGCGATGCCGGCGGCCTCGAGGTCGACGACCTCGTCGCGGATGGCGAGCGCGACCTGGCGGCACGTCTCGGCGCGCGGCTGGTCGTCGCGCACGAAGGACCAGTTGAGCACGGTCACGGGGCCGGTGAGCATGCCCTTCATCGGCTTCGCGGTGAGCGACTGCGCGTACGTGGTCCAGCGTACGGTCATCGGGCCGGGCCGCGAGACGTCGCCGAAGATGATCGGCGGCTTGACGTTGCGCGAGCCGTACGACTGCACCCAGCCGAAGCGCGTGAAGGCGAAGCCCGCGAGCTGCTCGCCGAAGTACTCCACCATGTCGTTGCGCTCGGGCTCGCCGTGCACCAGCACGTCGAGCCCGAGCTGCTCCTGCAGCGCCACCACGCGCGCGATCTCCTCACGGATCACCTGCTCGTACGCGGCCTCGTCGATCTCGTGGTCGTCGAAGCGGCGGCGTGCGCGGCGCAGCTCGTCGGTCTGCGGGAACGAGCCGATCGTCGTCGTGGGGAACGGCGGCAGGTTCAGCCGCGCGCGCTGGGCGCGCCGCCGATCGACCACCGAGCCCGCGCGCGCGTAGTCGGCGTCGCTCGTCGCGGCCACGCGCGTGCGCACCGCAGGGTCGTTGGTGCGCGGCGAGCTGCGGCGCGAGGCGAGCGCGGCGCGCGTGCCCGCGAGCTGGTCCGCGGCGGCGTTCGCATCGTCGAGGGCGCGCGCGAGCGTCGCGACCTCCTCGACCTTCTCGTGCGCGAAGGCGAGCCAGGAGCGTAGCTCCGGGTCGAGCCGCGTCTCGCGCTCGAGCGTGAGCGGCACGTGCTGCAGCGAGCCGGCCGTGGAGACGATCACGCGGTCGGGGCCGACGAGCGTGCCCAGCTCGCGCAGCAGCGCGACCGCACCGTCGAGGTCGTTGCGCCAGATGTTGCGCCCGTCGACGACGCCCGCGGCGAGGAACTTCCCGCCCGGCAGGCCGTGCGCGCGCACCAGCTCGAGATTGCGGCGGCCGCGCACGAAATCGAGGCCGATCGCGGCGACGGGCAGCGCGGTGAGCGCGTGGTACGCCGCGTCGACGTCGCCGAAGTACGTCTGCACCAGCAGCCGCGTGCTGCCGGCCTCGGCGGCGAGCGCCTCGTACGCGGTGCGCAGCGCGGCCAGCTCCTCGGCGGTGCGGTCCTGCACCAGCACGGGCTCGTCGAACTGTACCCAGCGCGCGCCCGCGTCACGCAGCGCGGCCAGCACCTGGCGGTAGACCGCGAGCACGGCGGGCAGCAGCGTCAGCCGATCGAAGTCGGCCGGAGCGTCGTGCGCTTTGCCGAGCAGCAGCCAGCTGAGCGGGCCGACGAGCACGGGCACGGTCTCGATGCCGGCGGCGCGCGCCTCGGCGTACTCGTCGAGCGGCTTGGTCGTGGCCATGCGGAAGCTCATGCCGGGGCGCAGCTCGGGCACGAGGTAGTGGTAGTTGGTGTCGAACCACTTGGTCATCTCCATGGCGGTGACGTCGAGCCCGGCGGTCTGCGCGCCACGCGCCATGGCGAAGTACGTATCGAGGTCGACGGGGCCGTCACTCGCGCCGTAGCGCTCCGGCACGGCGCCGAGCAGCGCTGTGGTGTCCAGCATGTGGTCGTAGTAGCTGAAGCTGTTGGCGGGGATGAGGTCGACGCCGGCATCGCGCATGCGGGTCCACGCCTCGAGGCGGAGGGCGCGTGCGGCGGCCTCGAGCTGGTCGCGGGGGAGTTGCCCGTCCCAGTACGCCTCGGTGGCGCGCTTGAGCTCGCGACGGGTGCCGATGCGCGGGTAGCCGACGATGTGTGCGAGTGCCATAGAGCCTTCGGCTCCTTCCCTCGGTGCGGATGCGGCGTGTGGCGGGCGGGTCGGGGCGTGGAGACGAGTATAAGGTGCGCGCTCGGAGGGGCCAGCGGGCTAGCACGGATGTTTCGCGTGAAACATCGGGAG
>SHYP01000003.1 GCA_009692725.1 Dehalococcoidia bacterium | reverse complement strand
GCGAGGTCCATCGGCACGGGGTGCACCTGGACGCGACCGGAGTCGATCGCGGACATGTCGAGCAGATCGGAGATCAGCTGCTGCAGGCGGTCGGCGTTGTTGCGCAGCACCTCGGCGATGCGCTGCTGCGTGGGCGTGAGCGCGCCGGCAGCCTCCTCGCCCAGCAGGTCGATGCTCGTGCGGATCAGCGGAGCGGCGTGCGCAGCTCGTGGCCCACCATCGATACGAAGTCCTGCTTGGCGCGCTCCGCGGCGGTGACATCCGTGAGGTCACGAAGCAGCAGGATCGCGCCGCCGCCGGCCGTGCCCGCTGCGGGCGGGGCGCCCGCGCCGAAGGGCCCGGCGGTGAGCGCGAGCTCGCGGCCGGGCCCTTCGGCGAGCAGCGGCGTGGCGACGCCGCCGTCGCGTGCGCGCAGCACGTCGATGGTCTCGGCGGGGAGCGGTAGCACGGCGGTGGCGAGCGCGCCCAGCACCTGCGTGGGGTCCATGCCCAGCAGGCGTACGGCGGCGGGATTACAGACGCGGCAGCGTCCGTCGGCGTCCAGCACCACGACGCCGTCCGCCATCTCGCGCAGTACCGCTTCGGCGAGGCGGCGGTGCTCGCCGGCCTCGTCGGCGAGCTCGCTGCGCTCGATGCTGCCGGCGAGCTCGTCGCCGATGGCGCGCAGCAGAAAGCGGCGCGTCTCGCTGAACTCGACAGGCCGCGCGCGCACCACGCCCAGCACTCCCGCGACGCCCTGCGGCGTGGGCAGCGGCACCGCCGCGAGCGCGTGCGTGCCCGCGAGCGCGAGCGTGCGCACCGCCGCTGCGGCATCGCCGGACGCGGCCGCCACATCCTCGAAGAAGACGCCGTCCGCAAGCTGGCGCGCGGGCACGGCCGCCTAGAGGGTCGCGACGAGCTGGCCCGCGCGCGCGGCGCCGAGCGCCGCCTCGCTCCGCGCGGTGAGCCGGCCGTCGGCGCCCGCGAGTGCGACGAAGGCGCCGTCCACCCACTCCAGCCGCAGCAGCTGGTCTACGGCGACGCGTGCCCCGGCGGCGGGGTCGCGGGCGATCGCGGCGACGATGGCGTGCATCACGGCGAGCTCGTCCGTGGCCGCGGTCAGCCCGGCGGCGGACGCGGTGGCCTGCGCGCTCAGCGATGCGTTCGCGGCGAGCAGTTGCTCGCGCGCGGCGTGCACGCCGACGCGCATGTCGTCCAGCGCGGCGCCCACGGCGCGCAGCTCGGCGGGGCCGGAACGCGGCACGGGGCTCAGCAGGTCGCCGCCGCGGATGCGGCGCACGGCGCGTGCCAGCTCGCGCAGCGGGCGCAGCGTGAGCGTGTTGAGCAGCAGCGCGAGCACGGCGCCGGCGGCGAGGGCGACGCCGACGGCGACGCCCACCTGACGCTGCGCGGCGGCGCGTTCCGCGTTCAGCTGCGTGCGATCGCGCCCCGTCACGAGCGAGCCAACCGGCTGGCCATCGGCATCGGTGAGCGCGAACGCACTCGCCACGTGGTCTCGGCCCGCGAGCCGCAGCGCGTGCGGCTGCATGTCCGTGATCGGCACGCTGCCCGGCGCCGGCGCCCAGCCGGGCTCGCTGCTCACGGCGGGCCCGGTGCTGCCCACGATCGCTACGGGCATGCCGATGGACTGCGCGAGGCAACCGCGAACGCCTCGTCGAGGCTCGCGAGCGTCTCGACGACGCCGCCGACGCGGCCCTGGGCGTCGAGCACGGGGGCGGCGGCGAACACGGACAGGCCGAGTACGTCGTCGGGGCGCACGCCCGCCGTCGGGGAGCGCGAGTCGACGGCGCGCAGCACGGATGGGGGCGCGACACGCTGGCCGCGGTCGAGCGGCGCGTGCGCGCGCAGCAGCACGGTGCCGCGCGCGTCGTACAGCGTGAGGCCGACGGTGGCGCCATCGACGCGGGTGCGGTCGCGCACGGCCGCGGCTGCGGCGAGCGCGCCCGCGGCATCGCCGCGCGTCAGCGCAACGGCCACATCTGGCCGCGACGCAAAGCTTGCGGCCGCGAGAGCGCTGAACGCGCTGAGCTGGTCGATGTGGGCGCGCGCCTGCCCGCCGGCGAGCTCGACAGCGGTGGCGAGCTGTGCCTCGGCGTGCGTGCTCACGGCGTGGTCCACGCGCAGCAGCGCGACCACTGCCGTAACCATGACGGCGACGAGAATGGCCGCGCCGACGCGTACGCCGAGGCGATCCTAGGGCCGGAGCAGAGCGCTCCATCGACCGTTAGGCACGTCGCCGACCCGTCTGCCCGCCCCTGCGAGTATAGGAGCGGCGCGTCCGAGGGGGTGAACTAGGCGGGCGCGGCGTCCCGGAGCGCCGCCTCGAGCCGCTCGACGCCCGCATCGACCTCTTCGGCGGTAATGGTGAGTGGGGGCATCATGCGCACCACGTCCGGGCGCACGGCGTTGAGCAGCACGCCGTGGCGCAGGCCGGCCGCGACGACATCGGGCGCGATCTCACGGTGCAGCTCCAGGCCGCGCAACAGGCCGCGGCCGCGCACGCCGCGGACCACCGGGTGGCGGTCCTCGAGGCCGCGCAGGCGCTGCGCGAGCTGCTCGCCGCGCGCGCGGGCGTGCGCCAGCACGCCATCCTCCGTCAGGCGGCGCAGCACGTGCAGGCCGGCGGCGGTGGCTAGCGGGTTGCCGCCGAAAGTGTTGCCGTGGTCGCCCGGCTCGAACACCGCAGCGTGCTCCTTCGCGAGCACGGCGCCGATGGGCACGCCGCCGCCGAGGCCTTTCGCCGAGGTCATGATGTCCGGCTCCGCGCCGGACTGCTCGTAGGCCCAGAGCGTGCCGGTGCGGCCCATGCCCGTCTGCACCTCGTCCAGGATCAGCAGCAGGCCCTGCGCATCGCACCACGCGCGCACGCGGCGCAGGTAGTCGTCGGCGGGGACGTTGATGCCGCCCTCCCCCTGAATCGGCTCGAGCAGCACGGCGACAGTGCGCTCGTTCGTCGCCGCCTCGATAGCGGCGACATCGTCGTAGTCGACGAACACGAAGCCGGGGAGCGGGGGGCCGAAGGGGTCGCGGTAGCGCGCGGTGCCGGTCGCGGAGACGCTGCCCATGGTGCGGCCGTGGAAGGAGTTGTTCGTGCTGATGATCTCGAAGGCGCCGTTGCGGTGCATCCCGCCCCACTTGCGCGCGAGCTTGATCGCGCCCTCGTTCGCCTCGGCGCCGGAGTTGACGAAGAACACGCGGTCCATGGCGGAGTGCTGCACGAGCAGCTCGGCGAGCGCGATCTGCGGCTCCGTGTAGAAGATGTTCGAGACCGTGATCAGCGTGCGCGCCTGTTCCGCGATCACCTCGGCGAGCGCGGGGTCGGCGTGGCCGAGCGCGACAACGGCGATGCCCGCCACGAAGTCGAGGTACTCCGCGCCCGCGTCGTCCCAGACGCGCGTGCCCTGCCCGCGCACGAGCGTGACGGGCAGGCGCCGACCGGCCTGCATGTAGACCTGCGCTTCGCGCGCTGGAATGTTGCCCACCGTTTGGTCCCTTCTATCGCGTGTCTCGTCGCCTGCGCGTGACGCTGATGCGCGCGTTAACGCGGCGTCTGCGACTCGATTTGGTCGAGCAGCGCGCGCAGGCGGTTCAGTTCGTCCTGCGCGACCTGGCCGGAGCGGCGCGCGTCCTCGATGAGCTGGCGCAGGGAGCTCGGCGTCGCGCTCACGGCCGGGCCGGGCGTGCGGGTGGGGCCGGGCGTTGTGCCGGGTGTGGCGGTGGTCCCGGGGGCGGGGGTAAGCGCGCCGAGCGTGTCGCTTCCGGGGAGCGTGGACGCACGGCGGCCGAGCACGACGTCGAGCGCGGCCGCGAACGTCGGCTCCATTGCGATGGTGTTACCGTTCGCGACGACGATGCGTTTGAGTTCGGGCAGCGGCGAGTTGTCCGCTTGCAGGTAGATCGGTTGGATGTACAAGAACGACTCGGCGATCGGCAGCATGAAGAGATTGCCGCGGATCACGTTCGACCCGGCCTGATTCCAGAGCGTCAGTTGTTGGGAGACGCCGGGATGCTGGTCGATGCGCGCCTCGACCTGCGCGGGGCCGAAGACGAGCGTGTCACTGGGGAAGCGGTAGGCCCGCAGCGCGCCGTAGTCGTTGCCGTCGGAGCGCCCGGCGAGCCAGGCGATCGTGTTCTGCTTGTTGCGTGGCGTGAACGGCATGACGATGACGAATTCCTCAGCGGCTTCGCCGGGCAGGCGCATCGTCAGGTAGTACGGCTCGAAGATGTCGGCGGCCTGGCCCTGGCGCGCTTGGGTGGGGAGCGTCCACACGTCCTCGCCGACGAAGAAGACGCGCGGGTCCGTGATGTGGTAGCGCAGGTACAGCTCTGCCTGCAGCCGGAACATCTGCTCCGGATAGCGCAGGTGCGCGCGGATGTCCGCGGGCACCTCCTCCGCCGGGCGGAAGAGCCGCGGGAAGATGCGCGCCCACGTCGCGGCGATCGGATCGGCGGGATCGATGAGGTAGAACGCCATGTCGCCGGTCACGGCGTCGACGGTGATCTTCACGCTGTTGCGGATGTAGTTCACGCTGCCGGCGTGCTGGGAGTATGGGAAGCGGTTCGTGGTGGTGTAGGCATCCTGGATCCACACGATGCGGCCGTCGAGGATCACCGCGTACGGGTCCGGATCGAGCGCGAGGAAGGGCGCGACGCGCTTGATGCGGTCGGCGAGCGCGCGGTGCATGAGCACGCGCGAGTCGCTGCCGAGCTGCCCCGAGATCAGCAGGTTCGAGTCGCCGAGCTCCCACGCGAGCGCGAGCCGGCGGAACGCGGACGACAGGCGGATGCCGCGGTCGGGCTCGTAGCGCGTCTCGGCGTTGCCGTCGCCCAGCGGGTAGTCGAACTCCGCGACGTTGGTGCGCACGACCACGTAGTGGTTCGTGCGCTCGCCGAAGTAGATGCGGCTGCCGTCGATGCTCACCGGTAGCACGTTGCTCGCGGGCGGGATGTCGCGCACGAGCAAGTTCGGCAGTCCTTCGTCGATCACCTCATTGACGGTGGTGACGACGGCGCCGAATCCGTGCGTGAGCTGGAGGCGCTCGCGCGTCCAGTTCGCCTGCACGCGCGAGATGTCGAGCTCGCGCACGCCGAGCATGACCTGGCGCGCTCGCCCGTCGATGGTGTAGCGGTCCACGTCGATGTCGTTAAACGTGTAGAAGGGACGGATCGACTGTAGCTGCGTGAGCGTCTCGCGCAGCGGGCCCGGATCCCACAGCCGTGCGTTCGCGATCGTCGCCTGGTTCGCGGTGATGTCGGCGACGGTGAGCGCGGGGCGCGCGGGGAAGTTCGTCTCCTCGACGTTGTCGAGGCCGTAGGCGAGGCGTGTGAAGCGGATGTTGTGGGCGATGTAGGGCGCTTCCTTTTCGAGCTCGTTGGGCTCGACCTGGAGCGACTGCACGGCGGCGGGATAGAGGCCGCCGCCGACGACGCTGGCGAACAGCCACACACCCACGGCGAACGCTGGCACGCGGAAGCCCGAGCCGAGGAAGGAGTTGGCGATCACCGTGGCGCCCGCGGCCGCGCCGAGCACCACGAGCACGAGCCGCACGGGCACGCGCGCATTCACGTCCGTGTACGTCAGGCCATCGATGATCCCGCCGCTCGATGTCGCGAGGTCGTAGGTCGCAAGGCCGATGCCGACGGCGATGAACATCAGCACGAGCCCCGCGAGCAGCGACAGGTGTACGCGCATGCCGCGCGTGATCAAGAACATGAAGCGCTGGAGCGAGAACGCGAGCCCGTATACCGCGCCGGCCGCGAGCGTGGACACGATCAGCAGCGCAACCAGCCAGCCCTGGATGAACTGGTACGCGGGCAGGTCGAACAGGTAGAACGCGGCATCGCGGCTGAACTGGGGATCGACCACGCCGAAGCTGACGTGCTGCCGCCACGCGAACAGCGTTTGCCATGCACCGGCGGCGGTGGCGCCGAAGATCAACGCCACGAAGGCCGTGCCCGCGATCAGCAGCACCGAGACCACGCGGCGGATCGCCTGCGGATCGATCTCCTCGATGAACGACTCTTCGGGTCCGCGGGGGGCGAGCCGGCGCGCTATCCAGATGTTCGCGCCGAGCACGACCGCGGCGATCACCGCGCCGGCGACGAACAGCGTGACGCGGGCGACGATCACGCGCCGGTAGATGTGCTCGAAGCCGACGGAATCGAACCAGAGCAGGTCGACGTAGATCGATTTCACCAGGCTGAGCGCGAAGAAGCTCACCAGCACCGCTGCACCGAGGCCGAGCCAGCGCAGCGCGCGTGGCGAGCCGAGCGGTCCGGGGGGCTGGCGCAATCGGAACGGATCTGGCGGGGGGCCGAGCGGGCCGCGATCCTCGAAGAACCCCAACTTAGGCCTCAATCCGTGTGCCGAGCGCCTCGCCGGCGGCGACGCGCCGCAGCGAGCCGGGCGCGCGCCCGTTGACGATGTGCGTGGTGGTGCGGTGTTCGGCGGCGCGCAGGCCGGCCTCGACCTTGGGGATCATGCCGCCACCGATGGTGCCGTCAGCGCGCAGCGCCGCGGCGCCCGCGGCGTCCAGCTGCGGCAGCACGGCGCCGCGGCCGTTGAGCAGCCCATCGACATCGGTGAGGAAGACGAGGCCGCGCGCGTGCAGCGCGCGGGCGAGCTCGCCCGCCACGGTGTCGGCGTTCACGTTCAACGGTTGCGACGGAGGCTCGAGCGCGATCGGCGCGACGACCGGCGTCACGCCCGCGGCGAGCAGCGCGTGCACCGCCGTGACGTCGACGCCGGTGATGCGGCCGACCAGCCCGAGGCGCGGGTCGTACCGCTCGGCGAGCACGGTGCCGCCGTCCACGCCCGACAGGCCGACGGCGCGGCCGCCGCGCTGCTGAAGCTCCGCGACGAGCTGGGTGTTGATCACGCCGCGCAGCACCGCGATCACCACCTCGAGCGCCGCGGGGGACGTCGCACGCAGCCCGTCGACGAACTCGGACGGCACCTGCAGGCGGTCGAGCCACTCCGTGATCATCGCGCCGCCACCGTGCACCACGACGACGGGCTGCCCGCTGCGCTGCAGCGCGACGACGTCGTCGAGGGTGGTGTCTTCGGCACCGAGCGTCGAGCCGCCGATCTTCACGACGAGCGGCGCGAGGCTCGGGCTCACGTCGTGTACTCGGCGTTGATGCGCACGTAGTCGGCGGTGAGGTCGCAGCCCCAGGCGGTGGCGCTGGCGGGGCCGGCCGCGAGGTCCACGCGGATGCGCACCTCGTCCGCGGCCATCGCCTGCGAGATCAGCGCGAGGTCGACGGTGGTCGGCTGGCCGCGGTCGAAGGCGCAGTGCTCGCCGATCCACACCGAGGCCCGGCGCGGGTCCATCGCGGAGCCGGAGCGGCCAGCGGCCATCATCACGCGGCCCCAGTTCGGGTCGCGGCCAGTGACGGCGGTCTTCACCAGCGGCGAGGCGCTGATGGTGCGCGCGGCGCGGCGCGCGTCGGCGTCCGAGGCGGCGCCCTCGACGATGACTTCGATGAGCGTGCGCGCGCCCTCGCCGTCGCGCGCGAGGTCGCGCGCCAGGTGGATGGCGATCGCCTCGAAGGCGGCTGCGAGTGGCGCGGCGGCGGGGTGACCGGCGCGCACGGACTCGCCGCCGGCCGCGCCGCTCGCAAGCGCGAGCACCATGTCGCACGTCGACGTGTCCATGTCGACATCGACCATGTTGAAGGAGCGGTCGCAGACGGCGCGCAGCGTCTCGCGCAGCCACGCGGGGTCGGCGGGCGCGTCAGTGGTCAGGAAGCCAAACATCGTCGCGAGGTCCGGGTGGATCATCCCGGAGCCCTTGGCGGCGCCGCCGACGACGTAACTGCGGCCGTCCACGGCCAGGCGCACGGCCGCCTGCTTCGGATAGGTATCGGTCGTCATAATCGCGTTGGCGAACGCGTCGCCGCCGCCCACCACCGGGCTGACCGCGGCGATGCCGGCCGCGACGCGATCCATCGGCAGCAGCCGGCCGATCACGCCCGTCGAGCCGACCAGCACGTCCTCCGGCGCGACGCCGAGCTGCGCCGCGGCCAGCTCGGCCATGCGGCGCGCGTCGGCGGCCCCCTGGTCGCCGGTGCAGCAGTTCGCGTTGCCGGAGTTGACGACGACGGCGCGCGTGCTGCCACGCGTGACCTGCTCGCGCGTCCACGCGAGCGCCTCGCCGACGACGGCGTTGCGCGTGAACAGCCCCGCCACGGCGCACGGCGCGTCCGCGACGAGCAGCGCGAGGTCGTGGCGCGCGCCCTCGCCGTAGCTCCCCGCACCGCGGTCCGGAGCCGCGGCGCCAGGTAACTTGATGCCCGCGGCGACGGAGCCCGCCCGGAAGCCGGCCGGCGAGGTAACGCCACCGCCCGTGATCCACTCGAGTTCGCTCATGCTCGTGCTTTCGTGTGTCGCCTGCGCGTCGCGAGTATATCGTCACGGCGGCTGCGGCGTTCGTCGTCGCGGTCCGCGGTGCTCGTCGCTGTTCCACGCCAGATGGCGGACAGCTCCCCGCGTTAGACTGCCGGCCATGCCCGGCGAGCCCCTGCGCATCCGGGCGGCAACCGCCGCCGACCTCACGGCGATCAACGCCATCTACAACCGCGAGGTGCGCGAGGGCGTCGCGACCTGGGACGAGGCGCCGTGGTCCCGCGCGCAGCGCGATGCGTGGTTCGCGGAGCACGCGGGCGATGCGACGCAGCCGGTGCTCGTTGCGGACGCGGCCGGCGTCGTGGCCGGGTTCGCGTACCTTTCGCTGGTCTCGCCGAAGCGCGGGTACCGCTTCACGCGCGAGGACACGCTGTACATCGACCCGGCCCAGCAGCGGCGCGGCCTCGGGCTGCGACTGCTCGAGGCGCTGCTGGCCGAGGCGCGGATGCACAGGCTGCACGCGATCGTCGCGAAGATCGAGGCGGGAAACGCGGCGAGCATCGCGCTGCACGAGCGCTGCGGCTTCGCCGCCACTGGCCGCGAGCGCGAGCTCGGCTTCAAGTTCGGGCGCTGGCTGGACCTCGTGACGATGCAGCTGCTGCTGTAGCCGCGTCCTGCGGCGGCGCGAGTGGGGCTAGGCCGACGCGCGGGCAGCGCTCTAGGAGCGGGCAGCGCGGGCAGGCTGGGCGCGCGTGGCAGGTGCGCCGGCCGTGCTGGATGAGGTCGACGTGGAACGCGTACACCTGCTGCGGGCGCAGCTGCGCCTCCAGCAGCTCGTGCGCCCGCTCGGCGGTGGTGGCGGGCGGCACGAGGCCGAGCCGGCGCGCGACGCGGTCGACGTGCGTATCGACGGGGAGGGCGGGGCGTCCGAGCGCGAACAGCAGCACGCAGGCCGCGGTCTTCGGCCCTACGCCGGGCAGCGCGCGCAGCCATGCCTTCGCCTCGGCGAGCGGCAGGCGCGCGAGGAACGCGAGGTCGTACGCGGGCGCGCGCTCGCGCACGGCGGCGAGCAGCTCCTGGAGGCGGGGCGCCTTCGTCGGGGCGAGGCCACCGGGGCGGATCGCGTCTTCCACCGCGGCGGTGGGGGCCGCGATCACGGCGTCCCAGGCCGGGAAGCGTTCGATCAACCGGTGGAAGGCGCGGCCCGAGTTGTGGTCCGAGGTGTGCTGCGAGAGCAGCGTGAGCACGAGCTCAGCCATCGGGTCGCCCGATGGCTGCGGCGGGACCCGCCCGTACGCGCGGCCGAGGATCGCGATCAGCTCGGAGGGTGTGTAGCCGCTGCCGGGGCGGCCGGCGTCCCGCGCGCGGGACGTCGCGGGCGGGCGGCTGCTCGCGGTCATGCGCGGATGGTACGCGTCGTTTGCCGGGCGCGCGGGCGCGGTGCGACGATACCGGTTCTCGAGGACGGGGGCGGCTGTGACGCGCGAGGACATCTTCCGGCTCACCGACCTCGCCTCGTGCGCCGGTTGAGCGGGCAAGCTGGGTCTCGGGACCCTGGCGCAGGTGCTGCGCCCATTGCAGGAGCGTTTCCCGCCGGCCGACTACCCGGACCTGCTCGTCGGGCTCGCGCGCTCGGACGACGCCGCCGTGTTCCGCATCAGCGACGAGCTGGCGATCATCCAGACGCTCGACTTCTTCCCGCCGGTGGTCGACGACCCGTACACGTACGGCCAGATCGCCGCGGCGAACGCCATGTCCGACGTGTACGCGATGGGCGGCGAGGTGCGCCTGGCGCTGAACATCGCCGCGTTCCCGGACGACCTCGACCCCGCGATCCTGTCGGAGATCTTTCGCGGCGGCGCCGACAAGGTCGCGGAGGCGGGCGGGGTGATCGCCGGCGGCCATACGATCATCGATAAGGAGCCGAAGTACGGGCTGTCCGTGATGGGCGTCGTGCACCCGCGCGCGATCCTGAGGAAGGGCGGCGCGCTGCCGGGCGACGCCCTGCTGCTGACGAAGCCGCTTGGCACCGGCGTGCTGCTCACGGCGGCGAAGCAGTTGCGGCCCGGCCACGAGGCGGGGCTCGCGGCGGCGGTGGCCGCGATGTCGCGGCTCAATCGCCACGCCGCGCACCTCGCGCGCGCCGCCGCGGTGCACGCGCTCACGGACGTGACCGGGTTCGGCCTCGCGGGACACGCAGCCGAGATGGCCGAGGGCAGCGGCGCCACGCTCGTGCTCGAGCTCGCCGCGCTGCCGCTGCTCGCGGACGCGCGACGGTTCGCGGCCGAGGGCGCGACGACGGGCGGCGGGGCGCGCAACCGCGAGCAGCTCGGCGACCGCGTGCGCGTGCCCGCCGGCGCGGCGGACGCGCTGGTGGACCTGCTGTACGACCCGCAGACCTCGGGCGGGCTGCTGATGGCGCTGCCGGTCGACCGCGCCGACGCGCTCGCCGCCGCGATCGCGGCGCAGGAGGGCGGCTGCTGGCGCATCGGCCACGTCGAGGCCGGGCCCGCCGTCGTCGAGGTGCGCTAGTGCGCGTCGCAGCGATTGGCCGCGGCGGCGCGCTTGCCGCGCTGCTGGCGTTCGGGGCGCTCGTGCTCGCCGCCGCGTGTGGCGGGGACGACGGCGCGGCACCGGCCGCGGCGCCGGAGCCCGCGGCGCTGCTGCAGACGGCCGCCGCGCGCATGCGCGAGGTGCAGCGCTTCCACTTCGCGCTCGAGCACGACGGCGGCGGCACGGCGATCGTCCGCGGCATCACGATGACGAGCGCCGAGGGCGACGTCGACGGGCCCGAGCGGCTGCGCATCGCGCTCAAGGGCAGCTTCGCGAGCGTGAACATCGACACCGCGATCATCGTGCTCGGCGACAAGGCGTGGATTCAAAGCCCGATCACGCGGCGCTGGGAGCGCGAGGACATCAGCATCGACGACATCTTCGACCCGCAGCGCGGCGTGGTGGCGCTGGTCGCCGCGGCGGCCGCGCGCTCGCCGCGCATCGCGGCGACGGAGCGCATCGACGGCGTCGAAACGTACCGCGTGGAGGCGACGCTCGACTCGGGCGAGCTGGCGCTGCTGCCGGGCGTGCCCGAGCCAGGGCGCAGTGTACCGGCGATCGCCTGGATCGGCGTCGACGACCCCGTGGTGCGGCGCATCGAGCTGCGTGGCGGGGTCGCGGAGGGCGAGCCGGCGGGGCTCGTGCGCCGGCTCACGCTCAGCCGCTTCGGGGAGAGCGTGGCGATTGAGCCGCCGCGCTAGGCCCGCGGGGCACGCGGCCGCCACGCCGCCGCCGGGGCCGGTCGCGGACGCTGCGCGCCGGCAGCGCTGGGTGCTCGCGATCGTCGCGGCGGGCGTGTTCGTGGCGGCCGACGACCAGACGTCGATCGTCGCGGTGCTGCCCGCGATCATTCAGGACGTCGGCATCGCCGTGGACGAGTTCTACCGCTCCTCGTGGGTGGTGAACGGGTACTTGCTCGGCTACCTCGTGGCGTTGCCGCTGCTCGGGCGGGTCGCCGACGTGCACGGGCGCGCACGCATCTTCGCGGTGACGCTCGCGATCTTCACGGTCGGGAGCGTGCTGGTCGCGCTCGCGCCCAGCTACAGCTGGATCGTCGCGGCGCGCGCGTTGCAGGCGGTCGGTGGCGGCGGCGTGGTGCCGGTGGCGATGGCGATCGTCGTCGACGAGCTGCCGCCGGCGCGGCGCGCGCTCGGGCTCGGCGCGATCGCGGCGGCGTCCGAGGCGGGCGCGCTGCTCGGGCCGCTGTGGGGCGGCGCCATCACGGATTGGTTCGGCTGGCGCTGGGTGTTCTGGGTGAACGTGCCGATGACGCTGCCGGTGCTGGCGGCGGGCTGGTGGGCGATCGCCAACCGGCCCGTGGGCGGGCGCATCGACTGGGGCGGCGGCGCGCTGCTCGCCGCGGCGCTCGCCGTGTTCACCGTTGCGCTCGTCGACGACCCGCTTGCCCGCCGTCCGTGGGCCGCGACGGCGGCGCTGCTGGCGACGAGCGCGCTGCTGGCGGCGGCCTTCTTGTGGCACGAGCGGCGGGCGCGCAGCTCGCTGCTGCGGATCGGGATGTTCGCGCCGCGGCCGGTGTGGGCGGCGCACGCGGCGCACGTGCTGGTGGGCGGCGGCCTGATCACGGCGCTGATCGCGGTGCCGTTGTTCGTCAACCTCGTGCTCGGCGCGCGGCCGCTCGCGGGCGGGCTGACGCTGATGCGTTTGACGGTGGCGGTGCCGCTGGGGGCGCTCGCGGGCGGCTGGCTTGCGGGCGCGTGGGGGATCCGCCCGACGACGGTCGCGGGCATGTGGATCGCGGCGGCCGGGCTCGCGTGGCTCGGCGCATGGGACCGTGAGCTCAGCGAGCCACTGCGCTCCGTGCCACTGCTCGTCGCCGGGCTCGGCTTCGGGCTCGTCGTCGCGCCGCTCGGCACGGCGGTGCTCCAGCACGTCGACGAGGCAGAGCGCGCGACGGCGGCTGCCTGGCTGACGCTCGCGCGCGTCACCGGGATGCTCGCGGGCGCGGCGCTGCTCACGTCGCAGGGCCTCGGGCGCTTCTACGCGCGCGCGGGCAGCGCGACGTTCGGGTCGCCGGAGTTCGAGGCGCTGGTGGCGACGGCTCAGGTCGACACGTTCCGCGAGGTGTTCCTCGGCGGCGCCGCGACGATGTTCGCGGCGGGCCTCGTGGCGCTGCTCATCGGCCGCGGCCGCGCAGACGCGAGCGAGCGCTGGTGGGTGCTCTCCTGAGCGCGTGCCGAGGCGAACAACGAAGGGGCCGGCATGTGCCGGCCCCTTCGTTGTGTGACGAGCGATGCGATCAGCGAGCTAGTACATCGCTCCCGCGCTGGCATTGGCTTTATCGTCGTCTTTCAGGTCGGTGACGAGGCAGTTCGTGGTGAGCACCATGCCGGCGATCGACACGGCGTTGTCGAGCGCGGCCTTGGTGACCTTGGCCGGGTCGATGATGCCGAACTCGATCATGTTGCCGTAGCGGTTACGCGCGGCGTCGTAGCCCTCGCCGCGCTTGAGGCTCTGCACCTGCCGCACGATCACCGAGCCGTCCTCGCCGGCGTTGGCGGCGATGCGGCGCATCGGCTCCTCGAGCGCGCGGCGCATGATGCGCACGCCCGTCGCCTCGTCACCCTCGAGCTGGAGCTTGTCGAGCACGGAGAGTGCGTTGATGAAGGCGACGCCACCGCCGGGCACGATGCCCTCCTCGACGGCGGCGCGGGTGGCGGACAGGGCGTCCTCCACGCGGTGCTTCTTCTCGGTCAGCTCGACTTCGGTGGCCGCGCCGACCTTGATCACGGCGACGGAGCCGGCGAGGCGGCCGAGCCGCTCCTGCAGCTTCTCGCGGTCCCAGTCGCTGGTCGCGGCCTCGAGCGACGCCTTGATCATCTGCGTCTGCTGCTCAATCGCCTGCTTGGTGCCACGGCCCTCGATGATCGTCGTCTCTTCCTTGGTGACGACGACGCGGCGCGCGCGCCCCAGGTCCGCGGGCTCTGCGGAGTCCAGCCCGCGGCCGAGCTCCGGGCTGATCACGGTCGCGCCGGTGAGCGCGGCGATGTCCGAGAGGTTCTCCTTGCGGCGGTCGCCGAAGCCGGGCGCCTTCACCGCGACCACGTTGATGGTGCCGCGCAGCTTGTTCACCGCGAGCGTGGCCAGCGCCTCGCCCTCGATCTCCTCGGCGATGATCACGAGGTCCTTCGAGCTGGAGAGCTGCTTCTCGAGCAGCGGCAGGATGTCGTTCACCGAGGTGAGCTTCTGGTCCGTCACGAAGATATACGGCTCGTCGATGACGGCTTCCATGCGCTCGGGGTTCGTGACGAAGTACGGCGAGACGTAGCCGCGGTCGAAGGCCATGCCCTCGACGTACTCGATCTCGGTGGTGATGGAGCGCGAATCCTCGACGGTGATCACGCCGTCCTTGCCGGTCGCCTCCATAACGTCGCCGATGAGCGCGCCGATCTCCTGCGAGGCGGCGGAGATCGAAGCGACCTGCGCCATCTGCTCGCGCGTGGTGACCTTCGTAGAGTTCTTGGAGATGGCCTCGTTGATGGCGCGGGCGGCGGCCTCGATGCCGCGCTTCAGCGCCATCGGGTCCGCGCCGGCCGCGACGTTCTTCAGCCCCTCGTGGACGATCGCCTGGCCGAGCACGGTGGCCGTGGTAGTGCCGTCACCGGCGATGTCGTTGGTCTTGGAGGCGATCTCCTTGGCCAGCTGCGCGCCGATGTTCTCGAACGGGTCGGCGAGCTCGATCTCCTTGGCGATGGTCACGCCGTCGTTGGTGATCGTCGGCGGGCCGAAGCGCTTGTCGAGCACGACGTTGCGCCCCTTCGGCCCGAGCGTCATGCGCACGGCGCCCGCGAGCTGGTCGATGCCGCTACGGAGGGCTTGGCGCGCCTCCTCGTCGAACTTGAGCTGCTTTGCCATTCGTCCCTCGTCCCGCTCTCCCCGGTGGTTGGTTGACGGTGCCGCCCATGAGGCGCGGCGCATCGAGGAGATGCGGCCGGCCCGGCGGGGCGCTGTTAGCACTCGTCAGCATTGAGTGCTAACACGTTGTACCGAATCGGGGGGCGGGACGCAAGGGGACGCTCGGCACAGACGTGCCGTGCGGACGGCCTACCTGCGGCTGTTATACGGCGACCGTATGCTCCATGAAGGCGCGCACGCGCGCCTGCACGCCTTCGACGCCGCCCGCGCGCTTGAGCGCCATCGAGAGCGGCGGCACAGACCACTCGCGCTCGGGGGTGCCGGCGGCCGGCTCCTCGACGCCGTCGGTGAACCCGTAAGCGCGGGCGAAGAGCCGAGCGCGGATGATCAGCGCGGTGGTGCTTCGCGAGCAGCAGGGCGTCCTGGAGCGCCTGCGGCGCCTGCTGGTCGAGCGCCAGCCGGCCGATGTTGTGCACGATGCCGGCCGTGAACGCCTCGTCCTGGTGCGCGCGGTGGGCGCGGCCCAGCAGCTCGGCGAGCATCGCCACCGTGACCGAGAAGTGCCAGAACGTCTTGTAGTTGATGTGGGTGGAGCCGGGCACCGCGTCGATCACGCACGAGGCCAGCGTCGCCGAGCGCACGGCGCGGAAGCCCAGCAACACCACGGCGTCGCGCACGGTCGTGATGCGGCGGGGGAAGCCGTAGTAGGCGGAGTTGGAGAGCCGCAGCATCTTCGCAGTCAGCGCCTGGTCGGAGGAGATGACGGTGGCCAGCTCGTGGGCGGAGAAGCGCTCGCTCTCGGTGAGCTGCAGGATGCGCGTCGCCACGGCGCCGATCGGCCGCAGCTCGCCAATCTGGTTCACAAGCTCATCGAGCGTGGGATAGGGCTGCATGCGTCCGTCCCTCGGCGCGTCGCGTGGCGCCTGCTGCGATCGTCGTCGCCCGGGCGGGGTGCACGAATCGGGGGAAGCCCGCGGCAGGCGCGCGACTAGCCCGCGACGGCGGTCTCGAGGAACGCGTCGACGCGGCTGAGCAGCCCTTCAACGCCGCCGTGGCGGCCGAGCGCCACGGACAGCGGCGGCTCGGTCCACTCCACGGGCGCTGGTTGCGCGTCGTAGCGGTCGAGGCCGTCGGGCACGCCCTGCGCGCGCACGAACAGCCGGGCGCGCACGACGCAGGCTGTGAGCGTGCGGCTGTTCGGCAGCGCGTCCACGGCCAGCTCGTGGCGCTCGATGGCGTCGGCGAGCGGCGACGGGAACTGCCACGCGTGTACGAGCCCGCCGCCGAGCTCGGCGTCCGTGTAGCCGAGCACGATGCGCTCCGCGTCGCGCAGCGGCAGCGCCTGCGCGCGCGCGAGCTCGACGGCGGCGGCGAAGGCGTCCGGCACGTGCTGGTCCAGCGCCAGCCGCCCGATCTGGTGGAGCACGCCGGCGGTGAACGCCTCCTCCTAGGCGGCGCCCTCGGCACGGGCGAGCAGCTCCGCGGTCACCCCGACGACGAGCGCGTGCTGCCAGAACTCGGCGTAGCGCAGCGTGTGGCTGCCGGGCAGCGCGTCGACGAGGCAGGTGGCGAGCGCGGCCTGGCGCACCTGGCGGAACCCGAGCAGCACCACGGCGTCGCGCACGTTGCCGACGCGGCGCGGGAAGCCGTAGTACGCCGAGTTGGCGAGGCGCAGCAGCTTCGCGCTCAGCGCCTGGTCGCTCGCGATGGTCGTGGCGAGCTGGTGGGCGGAGAAGCGGTCGTCGTCGGCGAGCGCGATCACACGCGTCGCCACCGCGGCCAGCGGGCGCAGCTCGACGACGGTCCGCACGAGCTCATCGAGTGTGGGGTAGCGGTTCATCGGCGACCTGTCATGCGCGGCGCTGCCCCGGGATGGGCGCCTCATGCATGGTCGTCAGGATGGCGGCAGCGTCCTATCGGCGAACCCCCGCGCTCAGCGCAGGGGCGCGTGCCGGGGGTAGCCGCCGGAGAGCCGCGCCGGGTCGTCGAGCCCGGGGTACGGCGGGAAGAGCGACTCGAGCTCCGCGCGCACGGGATCGCCTGCGGGGAGGTAGCGCGAGAAATCGCCATCAGGGTCGGGGCGCAGGCGCTGGCCGCCCTCCACCCCGAACTCGCGGATCTTGTCCTGGAGCAGCATCAGCCCTTGCAGCAGCGATTCGGGGCGCGGGGGGCAGCCGGGCACGTACACGTCCACGGGGCAGATCAGGTTCACGCCCGGCAGCACGGAGTACGCGTAGGCGAACGGCCCGCCCATGATCGCGCAGCCGCCCATGGAGATGACCCACTTGGGCTCGGCCATTTGCAGGTACACGCGGCGTACGGCGGGCGCCATCTTCCAGGTCACGGTGCCCGCGACGATCATCAGGTCCGCCTGGCGCGGGGAAGCGCGGAAGACCTCCGCGCCGAAGCGCGCGATGTCGTAGCGGGAGGTCGCCGTCGCGATCATCTCGATGGCACAGCAGGCGAGGCCGAACATCGCCGGCCACAGCGAGGAGGCGCGCGCCCAGTTGAGGATGCCGTCCACCGAGGTGAGCAGCACGTTCTTGCGCACTTCCTCGTCCAGGTCGAGCGGCGCGATGTCGCGGTCGGCCCGCAGCAGGTCGAGGGGGCGGGCGCGGGGTTCGAGCATCGTCACGGCTGCGTCCTTCGCGGCGTCTGGGACGGCCGGCGCGCGCTGGGTTCGGCGGTGCACGCGCCGCCGCCAGCATCGTACCGGGCGCGTGGTCCGCGCGTACAGCGTCGCGGCGTTCGTGCGCCGGTCACCGCGCGAGCGCCAGCGACGGTGCGTCGAGCCAGGGCAGGTAGGCGGGCGGCGGATCGAGCGCGACCGGCGAGAGCGCGCGCAGGCGCGCCACCACCGGGGGCAGCACCTCGAGCAGGCGGTCGACGTCGGCGTCGGTGTTCATGCGGCCGAGCGTGAAGCGCAGCGAGCCGCGCGCGAGCTCGTCCGGCACGCCCATCGCGACCAGCACATGGCTCGGCTCAACGGAGCCCGTGGTGCAGGCCGAGCCGGACGACGCGGCGATGCCGGCGAGGTCCAGCGCGAGGAGGATCGACTCGCCCTCGACGAACGCGACGACCGCCGACACCGACCCAGGGAGCCGCAGCGCGAGCTCGCGCGGGCCGGTGATGCCGAGCAGCGGCACGCGCTGCGGCAGCTCCGCCATCAGCCGCGCCTGGAGCGCGCGCTCGTGGGCGATGTCGGCCGCGCGGCGCTCGGCGGCGAGGCGCAGCGCGGCGGCGAGGCCGACGATCGCGGGGGTGTTCTCCGTGCCGGCACGCCGCCGCTCCTCCTGCCCGCCGCCGAGAATCTGCGGCACCAGCGGGGTGCCCGCGCGCACGTACAGCGCGCCCGCGCCGCGCGGGCCGTAGCACTTGTGCGCGGTCAGCGTCAGCAGGTCAACGCCGAGCGCGCGCACGTCGACGCCGAGGTGGGCCGCCGACTGCACCGCGTCGGTGTGCACGGCGGTGTGCGGGTTGCGCGCGCGTACCTGCTCGGCGATCGCGGCGATGTCGTTGATCGTGCCGACCTCGTTGTTGGCGTGCATCACGGACACGAGCACGGTGTCCGGACGCACGGCGGCGGCTACGGCTGCGGGGTCCACGCGGCCGTCACGCTCGACGCCGACGATGGTGACGAGCGCGCCGTCGCGCTCCAGCTGCTCGGCGGTGTCGAGGATGGCGTGGTGCTCGGCGGCCGCGGTGACGAGGTGCCGCCCGCGCTGGGCGCTCGCCGCGAGCACGCCGCGCAGCGCGAGGTTGTCGGACTCCGAGCCGCCTGAGGTGAAGACGATCTCGTCCGCCTGCGCACCGATGGCGGCCGCGACCGTCGCGCGCGACTCGTCGATGGCCTGGCGGGTGCGCTGCGCCTCCACGTAGATGGACGAGGGGTTGTGCCAGCGCTCGCGGAAGTAGGGCAGCATCGCCTCGAGCACCGCGGGGTCGAGCGGCGTTGTCGCGGCGTGGTCGAAGTAGCTGCGCTCCGGGCCGACCATGGCGCCCATGGTAGCGCGCGCTGGGGTTGGCGCGGCGAAGTTACGCGCTTTCTGAGCGCAAAACGGTGGAAAGTTTGACGGGGCACGGGCGCCCGCCATAGGCTCGACGCACGATGGCGATGCTCGGGCGGCTGGAAACGAGCCGCGAGGCGATCCTCGATATCCTGCGCCGCCGCGAGGCGGTGTCGGTCGACGATCTCGCGCAGCAGCTGCAGCTGGCCGGGGCGACGGTGCGCCGCCACCTCGACGTGCTGATGCGCGACGGGTTCGTGGCGGTCACGCAGGTACGCGGCGGTACCGGCCGCCCGCGCTATCAATTCTCGCTCACGGAGGCTGGCGCGGAGCTGTTCCCGCATCACTACGTGCGGCTCACGAGGCGGCTGATCGAGGAGATCATCGCACTCGAGCCAGCCGAGACCATGGGGCGGCAGGGCAGTGAGCTGGCGGAGCTCATCTTCGAGAAGATGGCCGCGCGACTGGCACGTGAGTGCGGGCCGCGCATGGACGGCCGCACTCCTGCCGAGCGCGCGGGCATCGCGACGGAGCTGCTGGCGATCGAGGGGCTGGACTTCGAGCTCGTGCGCGACGGGGACGAGCTGCGGCTGCTGGGCCGCGGTTGCCCGTGCAGCCGCTTCGAGCCGGTCCCCGCGGGGGGCCCGCGGCGCACCTGCGACCACGATCGACGGCTGCTGGAGGCGCTCATCGGCGCCCCGGTGACCCCGCTCCCGCTCGACGCGCTGCCCCACGAGTTCCTATGCGGGTACCGGGTCGCGGCCGCGCTATAATGTTTGTTCAGCAGGCACGGCGGCCGTCGCCGCTCGCCACGATCGCCCGAGGAGGGCCAACGCGATGACCACACAGACCGAAGACACCGCGGTGCTGGTGACGATCACCCCCCGCGCCGCCGCCCGCGCGCGCGAGCTGCTGGCCTCGAAGGGGCTGCCGCAGGGCGCGTTGCGCGTGTTCGTCGCCGGCGGCGGTTGCTCTGGCTACCAGTACGGCATGGCGCTGGCCAACGAGGCCGAGGAGGACGACGCCATCGTCGAGGCGGCCGAGGGCCTGCGCATCGTGATCGACCCGGACTCGGCGCGCCTCGTCGGCGGCGCCGAGGTCGACTACGTCGAAGACCTGATGAAGTCCGGCTTCACGATCTACAACCCCAACGCGACGTCCTCGTGCGCCTGCGGCTCGTCCTTCACCTCGAAGGACGGGGGCGGCGCGCCTCGGGCCTGCCAGTCGTAGTCTCGCGGGAGTGGTGGTCGCAACAACGCGCGGGCTCCCGGCAGGGAGCCCGCGGCATATCCGCCACAGGGAGCAGCTCAGGAGGGCGTCGATGCAGGCCTGGATCGTCGTCGGCTCCGCGGACAACTTCGAGCTGCTGCGCGAGCGCGACTTCGACGTGTGCGGCTTCAAAGCTTCTCGCCGCAAGCAGTCCACCGAGATGCAGCCCGGCGACCGGCTCGTCTACTACCTGACCGGCGTCGTGCAGTTCGGCGGCATCGTCGAGGTCACCTCGACGATGTTCGAGGACACGAGCGACTTTGGGCTGCGTTCGACATCGAAGGAGGGCGAGGAGTACCCGTTCCGCGTGAGCACGCGCCCGGTGGTGGTGCCCCAGCCCGGGCACTACGTCGAGGTGCGGGCGATCACGGACCTGCTCGACAAGACGCGCGCGCTCGGCCCGCAGAAGCTCGGCATCGCCTTCCGGGGCAACCTCCACCGCATCTCCAACGCCGACTACCGGCAGATCGAGTCGCTGCTGCGCAAGGCGGCGCGGTAGCCGCGCTCGTGCCGCTGCCCGGCTCGCGTGCGCGCGCTACCATACGGCCATGACGAACATCGAGCAGCAGCTGCAGGACCGACCCGCACGCCAGCGTCTGACGCGCTCTCACGATCGCGTGCTCGGTGGGGTCGCAGGCGGGCTCGCCCGCTACTTCGACCTCGACCCGACGGTCGTGCGCGTGCTCTGGGTCGTCGCGGCCGTGTTCACGCAGGCGGCAGCGGTGGTCGCGTACCTGCTGCTGTGGGTGTTCGTGCCGCTCGCCGGCGAGGGTGAGGCCCACGCGTCGACGCAGTCCCCCGCGACCGCCGCGGGCGGCGACAACCGCTCGCGCGGGGTGCTGCTGCTCGGCGCCGCGTTCGTCGGCGTCGGCGCGTTCCTGCTCGCGAGGGAGCTGCCGCTCTTCGGCTGGCTGGGCTGGGGCTGGTTCGGGTGGGACTTCGGGCACCTGCTGTGGCCGGCGCTGCTGGTCGCCGCGGGCCTCGCGCTGCTCGCGCGCGGGCGCGAGCCGGCGTAGCGCCGATGCGCCACCCGCTGCTGGAGGCGCTCGGGCGCGGCGTCGTGCTCGGCGACGGCGCCACGGGCACGGCGCTGCGCGCGCGCGGCTGGCGCGGGCCCACCGACGTCGCGGTGTTCGACGCGCCCGCGCTCGTGCGCGCGCTGCACGAGGAATACCTGGCGGCCGGCGCCGAGCTGGTGCTCACGAACACCTTCGAGGCCAACCGCTCACAGCTTGCGCGCGCCGGCTACGCGGAACGCGTGCGTGACGCGAACTTCCAGGCAGCGCGCATCGCGCGCGACGCGCGCGAGATCGCGGGCGTGAACGCGTTCGTCGGCGGCTCGGTCGGGCCGATCGGGCGCGACCTCGCCGTAGGCGCGTGGACGCTCGACGACGCGTACCAGGCGTTCCTCGAGCAAATCGGCGCGCTCGTCGAGGGCGGCGTCGACGCGATCGTGCTGGAGACGTTCCCCTCGCTGCGCGAGGCGGCGGTGGCCGTGCGCGCCGCGCGGGCGCTCACCGACCTGCCGGTGATCGCGCTGCTGAACTTCCACGCGGACCTCGCGATGCCGTCCGGAGAGGCGATCACGGACGCCGCGCGCGCGCTGGTGCACGAGGGCGCCAGCGTCGTCGGCGTGAACTGCGGCGTCGGGCCGCAGGCCGCGCTCGACATCCTGCAGGAGCTGGCCGGCGCAGCCGAGCAGCTCGGCGTGCCGCTCGCGGCGATGCCAAATGCAGGGCTCCCGCGGGTGGTCTCCGGGGAGGCCGCTTACGCGGCGGAGCCCGCGTACTTCGCAGACTTTGCGCTGCGCGCGCGCGACCTCGGCGCGGCGCTCGTCGGCGGATGCTGCGGCACGACGCCGGCGCACGTGCAGGCGATGCGCGCCGCGCTGCACCCCGACCGCTCGATGGCGCGCGTGGTGCCGATCGGCGTCGCGCGCCACGGCGACGCTGCCATCGCGCCCGGCGCGCTCGACAGCTCGCCGCCGCTCGACGAGCCGTTGCCGGCGACGCCGGGCCTGCGCCTGCGCGACAAGCTGCGCGCGGGCAAGTTCGTGGTGTCGGTGGAGATCGACCCCCCGCGCGGCACGAACCCGCGCAAGGCGATTGAGGGCGCGCGACTGCTGCAGCAGGCGGGCGCGGACGCCATCAACATTGGCGACTCGCCCATGGCGCGCGTGCGCATGAGCGCGCTCGCGCTCGCCGTGCTGATCCAGCGCGAGGTCGGCATCGAGACGATCATCCACCAGACGACGCGCGACCGAAACCTGATGGCGCTGCAGTCCGACCTGCTGGGCGCGCACGCGCTGGGCGTGCGCAACCTGATCGCGCTCACCGGCGACCCGCCGCCCGAGTCCTCGCAGTCGTCGGCGGTGTGGGACGTCGACGCGATCGGCTTCATCCGCGTGCTGCGGCGGCTCAACGAGGGCGTCGACTTCGCGGGCAACTCGCTCGGGCGTCCCACGGAGTTCTTCGTCGCGTGCGCGGCGAACCCGACGGCGAGCGACCTGGCGCTGGAGCTACGTCGGGTGCGCGAAAAGATCGACGCGGGGGCGGACGTGCTGATGACGCAGCCGGCGTACGAGACGCGTGTCGTCGCGGAGTTCTTCGAGCGCCTGGGGCCGATCTCGATCCCGGTGCTGCTCGGTGTGCTGCCGCTGATGTCCTCGCGGCACACGGAGTTCATCCACCACGAGCTCGCGGGCGTGACGGTGCCGGACGCGGTGCGCGCCCGCATGCGCGCGGCAGGCGAGGCGGGCGCGGCGGCGGGCCTGGAGATCGCGCTCGAGCACATCGCGGAGACGCGCGCGCTCCCGTTCGTCGCGGGCGTATACGTGATGCCCTCGTTCGGCCGGTACGAGGTAGCCGCGGAGCTGGTGCGGCGGATCGCGGGCGTCTCGCCCGAGCGCGCATAAGCGGAGGTCGTCACGTGACGTTGCTGCAGCCATTCCTCGCGCGTTACGTGCGGGAGCTCTTCGTGGGGACGAACAGCCTGACCGCGGCGATCGCCGACCTCACGCCCGACGAGCTGCACGCCCGCCCGCACGCGGACGCCAACTCGATCGGCTTCGACGCGTGGCACATGTTCCGCACGGCGGACAACATCGTGCACTTCGTGTTCCACCGCGAGCCGCCCGTGTGGCGGCAGCAGGGCCTGGCCGAGGCGTGGGACCTGCCGCGCAACGTGCAGGGCACCGGCCTGCCCCCGGCCGAGGCGTATGCGATGCGCTTCCCTGAGGCGCAGGCGCTGGCCGCTTACGGCCGCGCCGTAGCCGAGGCGATCGTGCCGCGCATCGAGGCGATGGACGACGCGTTCCTCGCGGAAGCCATCGAGATGCCGCCGATCGGTGCCACGACACGGATCGGCGCGCTAGGGACCAGTGTGCTCACGCACGGCTACGCGCACCTCGGCCACATCGCGCTCGCGCGCACGCTGCTCGGGCGGCCCAGCCTCACCTTCTAGGTCACTCGCCGTGACGGGCAGCTCCCGTGGTAGGGCTGTTCGCGGGCTGCCGTCGTGGGTGCTGGGCGCGGCACGTGCCGCCATGCGCAGCCGGCCGGACCTGGTGCCGTGCTACCCTCGATCGGCAGCGCGAAAGGATGCAGCGATGCCCGCGCCGAGCCTGCACCACTTCTCCCCGCGCCCCAACCGCGCGCACGAGATCCCCTGGCTGGAGTGGGGTCCGGAAGTCTTCGAGCGCGCGGTCGCCGAGGACAAGCCGGTGCTGCTGGGGCTGTCCGCCGTGTGGTGCCACTGGTGCCACGTGATGGACGAGACCACGTACTCCGACCCGCGCGTGATCGCGCTCGTCTCCTCACGCTTCATCCCGGTGCGCGTCGACAACGACACGCGGCCCGACGTGAACGCGCGCTACAACATGGGCGGCTGGCCGACCACCGCGTTCCTCGACGAGGACGGCGAGGTGCTCGCTGGCTTCACCTACGTGCCGCCGGACCGCATGCTCGAGCTGCTCAACCGCGTCAACGAGGCGTGGCACACCGGCCGCGACGAGGTGCGCGCCCGCGTCGCGGAGGTGCGGCGTCGTCGCGACGAGCGCGAGCAGGCGCCGGTCCCGTCCGGCGCGCTCGACGACGAGATCGTGCGCCGCATCCGCGCGGCCATCGACGCCGCGTACGACGTCGAGCAGGGCGGCTTCGGTGACGCGCCCAAGTTCCCGCACAGCGACGCGCTGCGGCTGCTCGTGCGCGCAGGCATCCGCGACGGCGACGACGAGGCGCTGGCGCGCGCGCGCTTCACGCTGCAGCAGATGGCCGGTGGCGGCAGCTACGACCATGTCGAGGGCGGCTTCTTCCGCTACTCCACGACCCGCGACTGGAGCGTGCCGCACTTCGAGAAGATGTCCGAGGATCACGGCGGCCTGCTGCTCGCGCTCGCGGAGCTCGGGCTCGCCTCGCCGGAGGACCGCGCCGTCGCGCGCGCCATCGTTGAGCCGACGATCGGCTACCTCGACCACACGCTCTCCGCGCCGGACGGTGGCTTCTACGGCTCCCAGGATGCGGACGAGGCGTACTTCGCGCTGGACGCCGACGCGCGCGCCGACCGCGAACGCCCGTACGTCGACACACGCGCGTACGCGTCCTGGACCGCCGGGCTCGCTCGCGCGTACCTCGCGTGCGGCGTGAGCTTCGACCGCGCGGACTGGGTGGAACGTGGCACGCGCGCGGTGGACTTCGTGTGGTCGCGCATGCGCGCGGGCACGGCCGGCATCTACCGCTACTACGACGGCACGCCGCACCTGCTGGGGCTGCTCGGCGACCAGGCGGCGATGGCGCTCGCGCTGCTCGACGCGTACGAGGTGACAGCCGACCCGATCTACCTCGACCGCGCGCGCCAGCTCACGCGGCTCATCGACGAGCGCTGGCGCGCGCCGGGCGGCGCGTGCTGGGACGTGGCGCGCGACCACGAGCAGACGGGCCTGCTCGCGGTGCGCACGCAGCCGCTTGCGGACAACGCCGAGGTCGCCGAGGCGTTCCTGCGCATCGCGCGGCTGACGCACGATGACCACTACCTGCGCATCGCCGACGAGACGCTGCGCGCATTCGCGGCGAGCTACGAGGGCTACGGGCTGCTCGCGGCGTCCTACGCGCTCGCCGTCGACCGGTTGCTCGCGGGCGAGCCCGAGATCACCGTGATCGGCAGCGCCGACCCGGATATCGCGCCGCGCGCGCGGTCGCTGCACGGCGCGGCGCTGCGGCTGCCGCTGATCCCGCGCAGCGTGCAATGGCTCGAGCCCGGCCGCGACGATGTCGCGATCGCGCAGCTCGGCCTGCCGCGCGATCGCGAAGCGGTGGCGTACGCGTGCGTCGGGCACGTCTGCTCGGCGCCGGTGGGCTATGCCGGCGACCTCTGGCAGGCCGTGGTGGAGGCTCGTGCGGCGCCTGCGTACTGACCCATGTCGCGTGCCGTTGCGGTCCGCGCGCCGTACGCTCGTCGGCACGACGGGAGGGTCGTGATGCTCACTCGCCTGCTGCCGCGCCACGCGCTCGCACGGCTGGTGCGCCGCTCCGGCATGGCGCAGGACACGCTCGTGCTCGTGCAGCGGGTGCTGGTCGCGCGCCAGCGCGTCGGTGCGCTCGGCGTCGTGCTCGACGATCGCGGGCGCGTGCTGCTCGCGGAGCACGTGTTCCGGCCGCGCTACCCGTGGGGGCTGCCCGGCGGCTGGCTGAAGCGCTACGAGCACCCCGCGCGCGGCGTGGAGCGCGAGCTGCACGAGGAGACCGGGCTCGACGTGGAGGTCGTGCAGCAGCTGCTCGCGGAGCCGCACGGTCCGCACTCGGGGCGCGGCACGGCGCCCGGGCTGAGTATCGTCTATCGCTGCCGGGTGCGGCCGGACGGGGCGCCCGCGCCCGTGGCATGGGAGCTGCTCGGCGTGGCGTGGTTCACCCCCGCGGAGGCGATGTCGCGGCTACGCCGCTTCGAACAGGAAGCGCTGCAGCTCGCGCTGGCGAGCGCGGGCTTCGCGGCCGCCGGCGCGGCCGGCGCGGCCACGGTCGCGGGCTCAGCGACGCCGGCGACGGGCTCCTGACGCGGCCGGCGGACGCTGATCCGCGAGCTTACGCAGCGACCAGACCGCTTCCAGATCGCGCTCGCTGACCTCGTGCACGTACGTGCCGAGCGTCACGAGGCCGCGGTAGGGGTGCAGGCCGCGGCAATCCCACCCCTCGTCTGCGAGCTCGAGCGTCCACAGCAGCCGTTCGCGCAGCTCGAGGAAGTCGGACCACAGCTCGTGCAGGGACTGCTGCGCGAACGCGTGCTCGCCGGGCGCGAGGTACGCGCGACGCTCGGCGATCGCCGCGCCGTCACGCGCGAGTATCGCGCGGATCGCGCGCAGGTCCTCGCGCTCGGCCTCGCGCAGGAATCCGGCGATGTCCGCCGCGGCCCACTCGTCCGGCGCAGGCCGCCACGCCGCTGCCTCGTGGTCCAGCCCGGCGAGCAGCTGCTCGATCTCGTGCGGGACCTCGCGCAGCGCCTTCAGCAACCAGCGTGGGTTAGAGCCGTACTCGCGGGTGAGGTAGGTCACGTGGCGATCGTTGGGCGGCCGCCGCCGCCTGTCAACGCGACCTGCAGCGCGCGGGGTGAGTGCCGCGAGCAGCGCCCGTTTGACCGGGTCCGAGGCGCTGCTACGATGCCGCTCTCGTGAGCGCCGACACGCTGCCGTACGCGCTCCTCATGCTCCTGATCGAGCTCGCGGTGGGCTCGCTGGCGTTCGTAACCGTGTTCGACGCGCGGCGCATGGTCACCGGCGGTTACGTGCAGGCCGCGGCGCTCACCGCCGCGCCGCTCGTGCTGCTCGCGCTGCTGGCGGCCGCGGCCGTCCACGGCCGCGCGGACATCGACGGCTACGTGCTGCGGCCGGACCGGCTGCCGGCGCTGCGCTGGCTGCTGGCCGCGAGCTGCGCCGCATCCGTCGTCTATGCGCTCGCGGCGCTCGCGGGCCGGCGCGAGCTGCGGCTCGCGCTCGGTGGCGTGGCGACGGCACTGACGCTCGTGTCGCTCGCGTGGCTCGCGGCCGTGGTCGGGGAGCCCGCGTGGTCGTACGCCGGCATGCTGGCCAGCATGCTCGCCGCGGCGGCTGCGCTGGGCGGCGCGCTGATGGCGATGCTCTGGGGCCACTGGTACCTCACGAACTCCGGGCTGCCGAAGGAGCCGCTGGAGCAGATGACGCTGCTTGTGGCGGGCGCCGTCGCGCTGCAGCTGCTGCTGGCGATCCTGGCGCTGGCCGCGCCGGTCCGCGTCGAGCCGCTCACGGAGTCCGCGTTCGGGGTGAGCCTGGCGGCCAACCCAGCGCTCTGGCTGCGGGTGGGGGTGGGGCTGCTGTTCCCGCTGCTGCTGGCGGTGCTGTCGTGGCGGGCCGCCTCGATCCGGGGCATGATGTCGGCCACCGGGCTCCTCTATATCGCGGTCGGCGCCGTGCTGGCCGGCGAGGTGCTCGCGCGCGGGTTGCTGTTCGCGTCGGGGGCTGTCGTCTGAGGCGCGCGCCGCGCTCATCGCGTGTCGTTATACTGGGCGCAGCGCCCGCGCCTCCAGGCGGAGGATCTCGTGGCTGATCCCGGACCGGTGCCAATCCGTGGAGCACTGGGAGACGTAACGTCTCCGGACACGGTGCCCAACGCGCCGACCGATGACGAGCTGATGTCCGCGCTGATGCTCGGCGAGCTCGCAGCGCTGGAGCGGCTGTACGACCGCTACGCCTCGCTGGTGTTCTCCGTCAGCCTGCGTGTGCTGTACGACCGTCAGCTTGCGGAGGACGTGACGCAGGAGGTGTTCCTGCGGCTGTGGCGGCGGCCCCAGTCGTACGACCCGGAGCGCGGCCGGCTGCTGAGCTGGCTGATGTCGGTGACGCGCAACCGCGCTATCGACGAGCGGCGCCAGCTCACGCGGCGCTCGCGCAGCGAGCAGTACCAGGAGCCGCTGCACGAGCCGGTGCGCGAGCCGAACGTGCTCGACGATCCGCAGGTGGCGCTGGCGCTCACCGAGCTGCGGCGCATCGTGCGCGGGGCGATGAGCGCGCTGCCGCCGGCGCAGCGAGAGGTGATCGAGTTGGGGTACTTCGGCGGCCTCACGCAAACCGAGATATCCGCGCGCACCGGCGTGCCGCTCGGCACGGTGAAGACGCGCGTGCGGCTCGCGCTGCGCAAGCTGCGCGCCACGCTCGGCGACTTCGACGGTAGGACACTCGAGTGACGCCGGACGAGCGCGACGACCTGCTCGCGGCGTACGCGCTCGGCACGCTGAGCGGCACAGACGCCGCCGTCGTCGAGGAGCTGATGCGGGCCGACGGCGCCGCTCGCGTGGAGCTGGCCGCGTACCACGAAATCATCGACCTGATCGCGCTGAGCGTGCCGCTGCGCCGCGCGGATCCGGCGCTGCGCGATCGCGTGCTGCGCGCGGCGCGGTACGGCAGCGGCATCCGCATGGCGACGCGCTGGCGGCACGCTCGGCGCGCGACGCTGGGCGTGGCGGCGGTGGTCGCGCTGGTCGCGGTCGCGTGGGGCTTCGACACGCGCGCCGAGCTGCGGCAGCAGTCGCGCGACTCCGCGGCGGTCGCGGCGATCGTGCGCGCCAACGCGAAGCAGCTGCAGCAGCTGCAGGCGGCCGGCGTCACGATGGAGGCGTCCGAGGACCTGCGTCAGCAGCTGCAGACGGCGGTCGCCGACCAGGAGCTCGTGATCGCGATCACCACGGATCGCGCGGTGCGCACGAGCGAGCTCGACGTCACGTCCGCGGGGCACGGCGCGGTCGCGCGCTTCCTGTGGAGCGCGGCCGTCGGCGCCGGGGTGCTCGTCGCGCACGGCCTGCCTGCGCTGCCGCTCGACGCGGCGTACCAGGTCTGGCTGGACGACGGCAAGGAGCTCGTGAGCGGCGGCACGGCGCTGCCCGACGAGCGCGGTAACGTGACGAAGGTCGTGCAGCCGCGCCTGGCGAGCAGCCCGATCCGCGTGACCGTGGCCGTCTCCGCATCCGGCGGCTCATCGACGGTCGGCCGCATCGTGGTGCTCTCGGGCGCGATCGAGCGCTAGCCTCGGCGTCGCTCGGCGGGTCAGTCCGGTGGTGGGGTCACCGAGGTCGGCCCGATCAACGCTGGCGGCTGGGCGCGAGCGCTCGCGCGGGCGATTGCTTCGTGCGGGGTGGCCCCGGCGAGGCGGCGGTCGGCGTACCAGAACAGCTCTCGCAGGATCGCCGTGAGCGGCACGATCACCACGAGCCCGATGAAGCCGAACGCCGCGCCACCGACGACGAGCAGCAGGATGATCATGCCAGGATGGATGTCCACGGCCTGCCCCTGCACGCGCGGCACCAGGAAGTTGTTCTCCAGCTGCTGCACCACGATGTAGACCAGCAGCACCGGAACCAGCAGGTCCGGTGCGGTGCCGGCGACGATGATCAGCGCGGGAATGCCGCCGAGCCACGGTCCGATGATCGGCACGAGCTCGGTGATGCCTGCCCACACGCCGAGCGCGAGCGACAGCTGCACGTCCATCAGCGTGAGCGCCGTCCCCACCGCGACGCCGACGATCACCACGAGCAGCAGCTGCCCGCGGATGTAGCGGCCGAGCAGCCGATCGGCGAGCGCGAGCACGTTCGTCGCGTCGTCGCTCAGCGCCGGCGGGACGCCGGCCATCAGGTTGCGTCCCGCGGTGTGGCGGTCGCGCAGCACATAGAACATCCAGAACGGCACCACCAGGAAGCCGAACAGCATCGAGATCGTGCCGGTGAGCAGCGCCACCGAGCGCCGGCCGGCTGCCGTGAGTGTGTCCGCCGCGGCGTTCGCGACGTCGTCGGTGTAGCCGTCGATGCGCTCCTGCGCTGCAGGCGGGACGCGGTCGTGGTAAGCGCGCAGCCAGTCGTTCACCTCCAGCCGCGCGGCGTCGATGCGGTCGGGCAACGTCTCGACGAACTGCGCGACCTGGTCCGCGAGCACGGGCGCGATCAGGTAGGCCGCCAGGAACAACACCGCGCCGAACGCCGCGTAGATGAGCAGCACCGCCAGCGCGCGGCGCGCGAGGGCCCGGCGCGGTGACCGCAGCGGCACGAGCGACGCCACGCGGTCCACGAGCGGCAACAGCGTATAGGCAAGGATCGCCCCGACGGCGAAGGGCAGCAGCGCGCCGCGCGCGCCCCACACGAGGTAGAGCACCAGCGCCGAGGCGCCCGTCCAGAGCACGACCCGCCCGCGCTCGCGTGTCACCGCCGCCCTCGCGCCGCTGTGGCGGCCGTCCAGCGGGGGCGTGCGGGGGTTGCATTGACACGGTGCCCGGCGGCGCCCACGATCACGCCATGCCCCTCTCTCTGGACGCGCTCGAGCGCCGCGTCGCCGGCAGCGGGCACCGTATCACCGCGCCGCGTCGGACGCTGCTCGGCTCCATGCAGCAGCTGGGCGATCACTTCACCGCCGAGGAGCTGGCGGCGGCTGCGCCCAACGTCGGCCGCGCGACGGTGTTCCGCACGCTGCGGCTGCTGCAGGAAATCGGCACCGTCTGCCAGGTGATCCTCGACGACGGGACGCTGGAATACCGGCTCGCCAGCGGCGGGCACCACCACCACGTGGTCTGCTCCGCGTGCGGCGCCGTCGACGACTTCGCGAACGCGGACATCGAGGCGCTGCTCGCGGCGCTCGCCAGCCTCACCGGCTTCACCATCGAGGCGCACCGCCTGGAGCTGTACGGCCGCTGCGCGCGTTGCACCGCGCCGCTGGCTGCGACGGAGCCCGCCGCCTCGTAGGGCCGCTTTCACCCGCTTCCTTGACGCGTTGGATTGATTGACACTACGTCTCAGTTGCGCTACATATGCGGCAGCGATGCCGAGGATACTTCGTCTCACTTTCCTCCCAGCGCTGCTCGCGGCGCTCGCGCTCACGCTTGGTGCCGCGCTGACCGCCTGCAGTGGCGACGACGACGCTGCCGACAACCGGCTCGGTGTCGTGGCGTCGACCGGCATCCTCGCCGACCTCGCGCGCGCAGTCGCGGGCGACGACGCGGCGGTCAGCGCGCTGATCCCCGCCGGCGTCGACCCCCACGCCTACGAGCCCTCGCCCGAGGTCGCGCGCCGCGTCGCGCGCGCCGACGTGCTGCTGCTCAACGGCTACGGTCTCGAGGGGCGCCTGCTTGACCTCATCGTTGAGAACCGCGCGGATACGGCGGTCGTCGTCGTGGCCGCGGCGGGGCTCGCGCCGCGCACTGGCGGAGACCACGCGGCCGACGGAGACGTACGTGCAAGCGACAGCTCCGCCGAGCAGCGACGCGGCATCGACGCTGCCGCGTTCGCCGCGGGTGACCCGCACTTCTGGCTCGCCGTGCCGAACGCGCGCCACTACGTGGAGCGCATCCGCGCCGCGCTGGCCGCCGCCGATCCGCCGCACGCCGCCGGCTACCGCGAGCGCGCGGCCGCGTACCTCGCGGAGCTGACGGCGCTCGACGCCGAACTGCGCGCGGTGGTCACGGCGATCCCGGAGCAGCGCCGCAAGCTCGTCGTGTTCCACGATGCGTTCGGCTACTTCGCGGACGCGTACGGGCTGCAGCTCGTCGTCGCAGCGCTGCCCGGCGGCGCGAACCAGCAGCCGAGCGCGGGCGCCGTCGCCGAGCTCATACGTACCGTCCGCCGGGAGCAGGTGCCCGTGGTGTACACGGAGCCGCAGTTCTCCTCGCCCGTGCTGGAAGCGGTGGCCCGCGAGGCCGGCGTGCGCGTGCTCACGCTGTATAGCGACGCGTTCGCGGGCACCGTCGATAGCTACGTGGCGCTCATGCGCGCGAATGCGCGGGCGCTGGCCGCGGGGCTCGGCGAGGGGTAGCGTGCGCGCACGCGATCGCTGCGCGGTGACAGTGGTGGCGGCGAACGGGGGAGCGAGCCCATGATCGAGCCGCCGCGCGAGCACGCGGCACCGCGCGAGGTGCTGGCCCCCGCGCATCCGCACCGCGCCTACGCGCTCGAGGTGCGCGACCTGACGGCGGGCTATGCGGGCCAGGCCCCCGCGATCGAGGGCGTGACGCTGGGCGTGCCCGAAGGCGAGCTCGTCGGGCTGATCGGGCCGAACGGCGCCGGCAAGTCCACGCTGTTCAAGGCGATCCTCGGCCTCGTCACGCTGTCACGCGGCGACGTGCGCGTGTTCGGGCGGCCGCTCGCGCAAGCGCGCGACGATGTCGCGTACATGCCGCAGGTTGAAGAGGTGGACTGGGACTTCCCGCTGAGCGTGCTCGACGTAGTGCTCACGGGCCGGCGGCGACGGCTGCTGCCGTTCCGCGGCTGGTCCGCGGCCGACCGCGCGGCGGCGTGGGAGGCGCTGGAGCGCGTGCACCTGACGCCGTACGCCGGGCGCCAGGCAGGCCAGCTGTCCGGCGGTCAGCGCCGGCGTGTGCTGCTGGCGCGGACGATCGCTCGCGGCTCGCGGCTGCTGCTGCTCGACGAGCCGTTCGCGGGGCTCGACGCCGCGGTGCAGCACGACCTGGTCGCGATCCTCGACTCGCTCGCGCACGAGGGGCGCAGCATCCTCGTCGCGACGCACGACCTCTCGTGCGTCGCGAACTCGTGCGACGAGGCGGTCTGCCTGAACCGCCACGTGATTGCCGCCGGACCCTCGTCCGAGGTGCTGACCGAGGAGGTGCTGAGCCGCACCTTCGAGCGGCACCTGCTCTCGCTGACGCTGGGCGGCCCCCCGCGCATCGTCGTCGCGCCGCCCGCGAGCGGGCCGCGCTCGTGAGCGACGCGCTCGGCTGGCTGCTCGACCCGTACGAGTTCGAGTTCATGCGGCTGGCGCTGACCGCGCTGGCGATCACCAGCGTGGTCACCGCTGTCGTCGGCGCGTTCGTGGTGCACAAGGGGCTCGCGTTCCTCGGCGACGCGCTGGCGCACGCGACGCTCGCCGGCGTGGCGATCGCGTTCGTCAACGGGCTGAGCATCAGCCTCGGCGCGCTTGTCGCGGCGTCTGTCACCGCGCTCGGCGTCGGCTGGACGCAGCGGCGCGCGCGCGTGTCGGCCGACACTGCGATCGGCATCCTGTTCGTGGCGATGTTCTCACTCGGCGTGCTGGTGCTCTCCCGGCGCACGAGCTACACGCCGGACCTGCTGTCGTTCGTGTTCGGCGACATCCTCGGCGTCTCGCGCGGCGACGTGTTGGCGTCGGCCGTGCTCGGCGCGGCCGTGGTGCTGTTCGTCGTCGCGCTCTACCGGGAGCTCGTGTTCGTCTCGTACGACCCCGCGATGGCGACCGCCTCCGGGCTGCCCGTCGCCGCGTTGCAGTACGCGCTGTTGTTGCTGATCGCCGTCGCCGTCGTCGTGTCGCTGCGCGCGATCGGCATCATCCTCGTGAACGCGATGTTGGTGATCCCGGCCGCGACGGCCAGCGTGTTCGCGCAGCGGCTGCCCGCGATCATGGCGCTCGGTGCGCTGCTCGCGCTCGTCGCCGCGGTCACCGGGCTGCAGCTCTCCTACTACTTCGAGGTGGCCACGAGCCCGACCATCGTGCTGGTCGCGTGCGGTCTGTTCGCGGCGGCGCTGGTTGTGCGCGCGGTGCGCGAGCGCGACCGCCTGCGCGTCGAGGCGAGAGCGACATAACGTAGGCGCGCCCCCTGCGCATCAAACGCCGTTCGTCAGCCCGCCGGCCGCGTCGCGTAGGGTGCTCCCCGGTTGAGTACCCTCGCGCCCCCGTCTACGCTGGAGGCGCACCCTCTTCCGGCACGGAGGCCGAACGCGCATGCCCGACGATCACCCCACCGCCGCCGCGCCCCAGCCACGCGCCCCGCTGCCACCCGCGCCCCAGCCAGCGGGGAGCCGGGAGCGCCCCGACCCCAAGTCGATCGACCGCAAGGCGCGTCTGCGCATGCCCTCGAACCTCCCGGCAAAGCAGCCGCCCGCCGAGCGCGTGCACAACTGGGACGAGGTCTACTTCCTCTTCGACCCGGAGTTCGCGAAGGCGGAGGCCACGCGCTGCATCCAGTGCCCCGCCGCGCCGTGCACCAAGGCGTGCCCCGTGCACAACGACATCCCCGGCGCCTTCTGGCTGCTGGAGCAGGACGACATCGCCGGGGCCGCGAACGTGTTCCGCGAGACGAGCGCGCTGCCCGAGATGTGCGGGCGGCTGTGCCCGCAGGAGCGCCTGTGCGAGGGCCACTGCGTGGTCGGCAAGAACGCGCCGCCCGTGGCGATCGGCAAGCTCGAGGTGTTCGTCACGGAGTGGCAGCGCGCGCACGCGCCGCCCGTCGTGCGCTGCGCGGAGCACAGCTCCGGGCGCAGCGTCGCCATCGTCGGCAGCGGGCCGGCGGGCATCGGTGCCGCCGAGCGGCTCGCGGGCGCGGGCCATCGCGTCGTGATGTACGAGGCGTGGCCGCTCCCCGGCGGGCTGCTGCGCTACGGCATCCCGGACTTCAAGCAGAACAAGCCCGCCGTCGATCGCGCGTTCCGCGACCTCGCGGCGCTCGGCGTCGAGGTGCGCACGAACACGCGCGTGGGCGACATCGTGGCGCTGGAGCAGCTCGCGTCCGAGTACGACGCGGTCTTTCTGGCGTTCGGCGCGACGGAGGACTCCCGGCTCGGTATTGCGAACGAGGATGCGGCCGGCATGTACCGCGCCACGGAATTCCTCGTGCGCGGCAACCTCGAGCCGCACGAGTTGCCGGAGCCGATGCGCGAGCCGCTGCCTGCGTTCCGCAGCGTCGTCGTCGTCGGTGGCGGAGACACGTCGATGGACTGCGTGCGCACCGCGCGCCGGCTCGGCGTGCCCGACGTGACGCTGGTGTACCGCCGCACCAACGCGGAGATGCAGGGCCGCATCGAGGAGCGCCGCCACGCCGTCGAGGAGGGGGTGCGGTTCGAGTTCCTGACCGCCCCCGTCGAAGTGCTGGTCGACGACCGCGGCGCGGTGCGCGCGCTGCGCTGCCGGCGCATGCGTCTCGGCGAGCCCGACGAGAGCGGCCGCGCGCGCCCGGAGGTGGTGCCGGACTCCGAGTTCGAGATTCCCGCGGACGCCGTGGTCACCGCGATTGGCTACAACGTCGATCCCGACTGGGGCACCGCGGCGCCCGCCGTCGCCCGCGATCGCTGGGGCCGCGTGGTCGTGGACCCCGAGTCGATGCGCACGAGCGTGCGTGGCGTCTTCGCCGGCGGCGACGGCGTGAACGGTGCCGACCTCGTGGTGACAGCGCTCGCCGACGGCCAGAAGGCGGCCGCCGCCATCGATGCGTTCCTCAGCGACGGCAGCTGGTAGCGCAGGAATCGAGCTGGCACGCTGGCCGGCACTTGGGCGCAGCGCGCCCAGCGCCCATGATGCGGCAGTGACCGTCGACTTCCACAGCCTCCGCCGCGGAGACCGCCTGCCGCCCACGCTGCTCTCTGTGGGCGCGGCCGAGGTGCGCGCCTACCTTGCCGCCACGGGGGAGCCGGAGGAGCGCTGGACGGCAATCGCGCCGCCGCTCGCGCTCGGCGCATGGGCAATCGCGGCGCTGCTCGCCGAGATGCCGTTGCCGCCGGGCGCGGTGCACGTGGCGCAGGAGTTCGAGTTTCTTGCGCCCGTCCCGATCGGCTCACTGGTCAGCGTCGCGCTGCACGTCGTGCAGCAGTCCGTGCGCCAGGGCACCAACATCGTGGTGTTCGAGGCCGAGCTGGGCGCGGTCGCGACCGCGTTGCGCGGTCGCGCGACGGTCGCGGCGCCGCTGCCCGTGGCGTTGGAAGCGGCCGCCCGATGAGCGCGCCGCCCGTCGTCGCCGCCGTCACGCGGCGCATCGACCAGGCGCGCGTCGAGGCTTACACGCACGCCGCGCGCGACTGGAACCCCATCCACACCGATCGCGCGGCCGCGGCCGCCGGCCCGTTCGGCCGGCCTGTCGCGCACGGCATGCTTGTGCTCGCACTCGTATCGGACGCGATGACCGCGGCATTCGGGGAGCGCTGGGCGGCTGGCGGCACGCTCAAGGTACGCTGGCGCGCGCCCGCGCTGCAGCCGGTGGACGTCACCGCCGTCGTGACGTTGCACCACTGCGAAGGCGGCGTCGCCACGTACGACGTGAGCTGCCACAACGCCGCCGGCGAGCAGCTGCTGAGCGGCACCGCGACCGTGCCCTGGGACGACTCGGCTCCGTGACCAGCGCCGACGACGGCGCGGCACAGCCGGCGCCCGACCCAGCGCTGATCGAGCACTACTGCTTCGGCTGCGGGCGTCACAACCCGATCGGCCTGCACCTCGTCTTCGAGCGCGTCGACGGCGGTGTGCTGGCGCGCTACCGGCCACGGCCGGAGGACCAGGGCTTCCCGCAACGAATGCACGGCGGCCTCATCGCGCTGCTGCTCGACGAGGCGATGGGCTGGGCGATGTACGCGGACGGGGTGTTCGCGGTGACCGCGCGCATGGAGACGCGCTATCGCCGCCTCGTCCCGCTGTCCGATGAACTCGTCGTGCGCAGCACGATCACTCGTCGCCGCGGTCGCCGCATCGAGGTGGAGGCGACACTCGCAGATACCGGCGGCGCGGCGCTCGTGGAGGCGTCCGCGCTCTTCCTGCGCATGCCCGCGGCGGACGAGGCGCGCGCCCTGGCCAGCTTTCGCGCGAGCGCGGCCGGTGGCGCGCCGCATGACTAGCCCGCGCAGGTCGCCGCCCCGCTAGCAGCGCAGCACCGCGAAGTAGCGTTCGAACGCCTGCTCGGCGCGGGACTCGCTCCCCCACTCGTTGCTGGCCACGACCATCACGAAGAGGCGGCCGCCGAGCACAAACAGGCGACCGCCGTCGGGGCAGTACAGGCTACCGGCGGTGCCGTACCCTGGTCGGGCCGGCCGCTGAAGGTCTGGTACACAAGCCGCCCGTCGCCGCGCTCCAGCGTCCGGAGCTGGCCGCGGTGCGTGATGCCGAAGTCGCCGCGCTCCTCGGCGCCATCCAGGGCGCCGGCGATACCGCGCTCCTGGGCGGCCGGGATCGCGCCCTGCTCCAGCGCCACGCGAACCCATGCGACGCCGATCGCCTCGAACCGCTCGCGCGGGTCGTTCGTGTCCTTCGAGCAGGGTTCAGGCCCCTCATCATCGCCTTGTCCATACCCTGCACCTCGACGGTGTAGCTAGGCATCCGCTACCACTCCGTGTACGCCCGCACGATGTAACCTTGCTGGAGAAACCACTCCTGCGCCGCCATCCCGTACATCTCGTCCCCGCGCGCGGCGCGCGCGCCCAGCCGAACGTAACTCGTGCGAGTCTCGTACAGCAGAACCATAGGCAAGATGTCGGGAAGGGTCAGCTGCGCAAGCGGACTGTCGGGCAAGACGTCCTCTAGGCGTAGCGTGTCGGAGTTCCATCGGCCCTCCACACGACGCGTGTCTAGGGAGATCACAGACGGGCGCTCACTTCTTGCGGGCGCCTTGAAGATGATGTTGACCTGAGGACTGTCGTAGTGGCGCTCCTGGCCTGGGTAGTATCGATCTCGTGTTGTCATTCGAGAATGGGCTCCAGCTTCATCTTCGTACCAGTAACTGGGTGATGCGTGACCGGCGCGCAGCTGTCCGGAGTCGTCACTCGACGCCGCGCCGACGCTTGGGAGCTCGACGACGGCAAGCGCGCGCGGGTGCTGAAAGGCGAAGCCGTGCCCCACGTACGTGGCCAGGTCCGCTGAGGGCTGGCCGGAGCACGCGGTGAGCAGCAGACCGGCCGCGAGCACGCGCATGGCGGCCCTCCCGCCGCGGCGCCCTGCTGGAGCGGGCGCGCAACTTGCCCAGTCTGGCGCCCCGGCAGGCTAGCCTGCCGGGGCGCGCGCGACGCAAGCTCGGGCGGGCACGACCCCCAGGCGCTACTTCGAGCCGGCGGCCGGCAGCAACTGCTCGAGCGGCGTCCACGGCCGCCCGAGCGACTCCGCCACGGCCTCGTGCGTGAGCTCGCCGAGATAGGTGTTTACGCCCCGCCGCAGCGCCGCATCCGCGCGCACCGTCGCCGCGAAACCGCGGTTCGCCACGCGCAGGATGTACGGCAGCGTCAGGTTCGTGAGCGCGCGTGACGCGGTGCGCGGCACGGCGCCCGGCATGTTCGGCACCGCGTAGTGCACCACCCCTTCCTCGACGTAGATCGGCTGGTCGTGGTTCGTCGGGCGCGTGGTCTCCACGCAGCCGCCCTGGTCGACTGCGACATCGACGATGACCGCGCCTGGCCCCATCGAGCGCACCATCGCACGCGAGACGACGACGGGCGCGCGGCGGCCCTCGACGAGCACCGCGCCGATCAGCAGGTCCGCGCCCGCGATCGCTTGCGTCAGCGCCTGCGGGCTCGACAACAGCGTCTCGACGCGACCCGCGTACAGCTCCTCGAGCGCGCGCAGCTGGTTCTCGTCGATCGACGCGACGGTCACGCGCGCGCCCGCGCCGACGGCGGCGCGCACGGCGTTGCGCCCCACGTTGCCGGAGCCGACGATCACCACGTGCGCGGGCGGCACGCCGGGCAGCCCGCCCAGCAGCATCCCGCGGCCCGGTCCGGGGCGCTTGAGGTAATGCGCGCCGAGCTCGACGGCCATCCGCCCGGCCACCTCCGACATCGGTGCGAGTAGCGGCAGGAAGCCGTCGTCACGGCGTACCGTCTCGTAGCCGATGGCGATGCAGCGCGAGCGCAGCAGCGCGTCGGTGACCGCAGGCTCTGCCGCCAGGTGCAAGTACGTGAACAGCAGCTGGCCTTCGCGCAGCAGTTCGTACTCGGAGGGCTGCGGCTCCTTGACCTCGCACATCAACTCTGCGCGCGCGTAGACCTCGGCGGCGGTCCCGAGCACTGTCGCGCCCGCGGCCGCGTACTCCTCGTCGGGGTAGCTCGAGCCGATGCCGCACGCGCGCTCCACGACCACGGTGTGCCCCGCGTGCACAATGTCGGCTACCCCCTGCGGGGTCAGCGCGACGCGATACTCCTCCGTCTTCGTCTCCCGCACCGTTCCGACGATCACGCGTGGCTCCCTCTCATCGCGGCGGGCGGCCGACCCGCGCACCCCGATCGAGTATGGCGAGTCGGTGCGGGACGCGGCAGCGGGTCAGCCCTCGACGGCGCGCCACATGTACCACGAGCCCACGGAGCGGTAGGGCGCCCACGCCGCGCCGATCTCGCGCATGCGGTCGAGGCTCGGCTCCTCCGCCAGCCCGTACGCGAGCTCCATGCCGCGGCGCACGCCCAGGTCGCCGACCGGAAGCACGTCCGGCCGCCCCAGCTCGAACATCAGGAACATCTGCGCGGACCACGTGCCGAGCCCGTGCACCGCCGTCAGCGCGCGCAGCACCTCGTCGTCGCTGCTGCGCGCGAACGCCGCGAAGTCCAGCCGGCCGTCCGCGACGTGCGCCGCGAGGTCGCGCAGGTACGCCGCCTTCTGCCGCGAGACGCCGGCCGAGCGGAACGCCTCGTCGCTGGTGGCGAGCACGGCGGCGGGCGCTGGCACCGCCTGCTCACCACCGTAGAGCGCGCGCCAGCGCCGCTCGATCGTGCGCGCGGCGGGGCCCGCGAGCTGCTGGTGCAGGATCGTGCGCACCAGCGAGTTGTACGGGTCGTCGCCGGGCCGCGGGGTGAAGCGGCCGTGCGCATCGATGAGCCGCGCGAGCACGCGGTCCGCTGCGCGCAGGTGCGCCTCGGCGCGTGCGAGCGAGAACGGCAGCCGGCGCCCGGCCATTAAAGCCCTGTCATCAGTGCGCCGTCATCAGTGCGCAGCGGTGCGCCGGCGTACGACGAGCGCGAGCGCGATGGTCGCGAGCACCAGCGCGGACGCCGTCGCGCCGGGGCCGCGCGCGTCGTCGGCCAGGCCGAGGTTGCCGGTCCGTGGTGGCGGCGGCGTCAGCGGCCCGCTGCCGAGCCGCGTGATCACGGTCGACACGAGCCGGGAGGCGTTGCCCTCGCGTACGAACTCGCGCGTCTCACGCTGCGTCGGGCAGCAGAAGGGGTCGGTAGGCCCCTGCGTGAGCAGCGTGACGCGCACGCGACCGCCCTCGATGGTGAACGCTTCGACGCGCTGGCGGTCGCCGAGGAACAGCCCGGGCCCCGCGGTGACGGCCCCCGCGACGCTGGCCACGGAGTGCAGCGAAAGGAACAGCCCGCTGCCGCCCGTGCTGGAGTCGATGAGCACCGCCGCGAACTCCGGTCCGATGACGGCCTGCGCGAACACAGTAGCCACGCTGCGGCGGCGGTTGGTTCCACTCGTAGCGACTGTCTCGCAACGTGACCGAGGGGTGGGCGAGAACTCGGATGGGTAGGTCGTGTTGCGCAGCACGTCCTCGGTCAGCCCGGCCGTCTGGGCGGCCGCCGGACGCACGCCGAGCCCCAGTGCAGCGAGCGCTACAAGGAGCAGCGCGAGCGTCGTTCCGACGCACGCCGTCACACGACGGTTGGCGGCCGGTACTCGCCCCACTCGTCGCGCAGCACGCCGCACATCTCGCCGAGCGTCGCGTACGCGCGCACGGCCTCGAGGATCGGCGGCATCAGCGGGTCGTCGCCGCGCGCCGCCTCGCGCAGGCGCGCGAGCGAGGCGGCGACGGCGGCATCGTCGCGTCGCGCCTTCACTGCGGCGAGCTCACGCACTTGCTGCTCGCCGACGGCGAGGTTGGGGCGGAACAGGATCGGCGGCTGCGCCTCGTCGTCCGTGTACTCGTTCACGCCCACGATGATGCGCTGCTTCGTTTCGATCTCGCGCTGGTGGGTGACGGCGGCTTCCTGGATCTCGGACTGCATGTAGCCGCTCTCGATCGCGGCCACCGCCCCACCGATGTCCTCCACACGGTCCATGATCGCGCGCGCCTCCTGCTCGAGGCGGTCCGTGAGCCACTCGACGTACCACGAACCGCCGAGCGGGTCGATGGTGTCCGCGGCACCCGTCTCGTGCGCGATGATCTGCTGTGTGCGCAGCGCCATCCGTTGCGCCGCCTCCGTCGGCAGCGACAGCGCTTCGTCGTAGCAGGACAGCGCGAGCGACTGCACGCCGCCGACGACGGCGGCCAGCGCCTGGATCGCGGCGCGCACGATGTTGTTGAGCGGCTGCTGCGCCGTGAGCGTGGAGCCGCCGGTCTGCGTGTGCGTACGGAACATCCAGGAGTCGGCCTGCGTGGCGCCGAACTGCTCGCGCATCAGCCGCGCCCACATGCGCCGCAGCGCGCGGTACTTCGCGACCTCCTCGAAGAAGTAGTTGTGCGTGTTGAAGATCCACGACACGCGCGGCGCGATCTCGTCGATCTGTGCGCCGCGCCGCTCGCACTCGCCGAGGTACGCGATCGCGTTCGCGAACGCAAACGCGATCTCCTGTGCGGCAGTGGAGCCCGCGTCGCGGATGTGGTAGCCGGACACGGAGATCGAGTTGAAGCGCGGCGCCTCCCGCGCGCAGTACGTGATCAGGTCGGCCGCGAGCCGCACCGAGGGGCGCGGCGGGAAGATGTACGTGCCGCGCGCGACGTACTCCTTTAGCACGTCGTTCTGCGCGGTGCCGGTGATCACGCTCACCGGGTGGCCCTGCTTCTCGGCCACGACCATGTACATCGCGACGAGGATCGCCGCCGGGGCGTTGATGGTCATCGATGTCGAGATCTTGTCCAGCGGGATGCCGTCGAACAGCGTCTCCATGTCGGCGAGCGTGTCGATGGCCACGCCGACCTGGCCGACCTCGCCGCGCGCCATCTCGTGGTCCGAGTCGTAGCCGATCTGCGTCGGCAGGTCGAACGCGGCGGAGAGCCCGGTCTGGCCGTCGGCGAGCAGCTGGCGGAAGCGCTGGTTGCTCTCTTGCGCCGTGCCGAAGCCCGCGTACTGGCGCATGGTCCACAGCCGCCCGCGGTACATCGTGGGCTGCACGCCGCGCGTGAACGGGTACTCGCCCGGGAAGCCGACGTCGCGCAGGTACTCGCTCCCCGCGGTATCGGCCGGCGTGTAGAAGCGGCGCGCCTCCGCCGAGGAGGTGCGAAACTCTGCGCGGCGCTCCGGGAAGCGCTGCAGCACTTTCGCGAGCACGCGCTCTTCCCACTCGGCCTGGGCGCTGCGGATCGGGTCGTCGATGGTGGTCATTGGGCGCTGCCTCTCGCTCGTGCGTGGCGCGTCCACCAGCGTATCGCGGCGTTCAGCTCAGCGGCTCGACCATCACCAGCGCGTCGCCGGTCACCACCTCGGCGCCGTCCTGGTTCGTCACCACGGTGTCGAGGTTGACGCGGCTGCGCTCCAGGTCCAGCCCGGTGGCCGTGATGGTGGCGGTAATGGTGTCCCCCGGCTTGACCGGCGCTCGGAAGCGCAGGTTCTGGGAGAGGTAGATCACCACCTTGTCCGGGGCGAGCCTGGTGCCGATGGCGGCCGAGATCACGCTCGCCGAGAGGATGCCGTGCGCGATCGGCTCCTTGAAGCGTGTGCGTGCCGCGTGGGCGGCGTTGAGGTGCAGGGGCTGGTCGTCGCCGGAGGCGTCCGCGAACTTGCGGATGTCCTCGTTGGTAATCGTCTTGGTGAAGACGGCCTTCGCGCCGACCTCGATGCCGTGGACCGCGTCCGCCATCGTGCTGCTCCGTTCTGCGGGCGCATCGTAGGGGGGGCGCCGACGGTCAGCAAGGCGCCGCCGGGCTGCCCTCGTGCCCAGGCTTTATTTCTATTAGGTATAGAAAAAGCATTGACGCACATCGAACGCATGCCGGAGAATGGGGCGGCGTTGCGGGCGGGCTGCGTGACAGAATACCGCCGAGCGCTCACGAGCCAGCGAACGAGGCTCCCGGAGCCTACTGGCGGAGCCTAACGGACACCACCATGGAACGCACCCGCGACGAAGTGGTACGCATCCTGCACGAGCGCGGCGTCTGCTCGGTCGCCGAGCTGGCTGCGGAGGTCGGCGTCTCGGCCGGGTCCGTGCGCCGCCACCTGGACCTGATGGTCGGCGACGGGCTGGTCGATATGCAGCTCGTACGGCAGCGGCGCGGCCGTCCGCTCACGCGTTACTCGCTGTCCGAGGCGGGCGAGGAGCGTTCGGCGTCGCAGCACTACTCGCGGCTGCTTGACCGCATCTACCCGGCGCTCGCACGGCTGCCCGCCGCGGCCGTCTCCGGGAAGAGCGGCGCGGACGTGCTGGCGCAGGTCTTCGAGGGGGTTGCGCACGAGATCGCGGAGGCGTACGCGTCGCGCGTGCAAGGAGCGGACCTCGATGGTCGCATTGCGGCCGTCGCCAGCGCGTTGCGCGAGGAGGGCATCCTCAACGACGTCGTCGACGAAGGCGCGCAGTTCCGGCTGCGCAACGTCGGCTGCCCCTACCGCTCGACCGCCGAGGGCACGCACGCCGCCTGCGACGCAGACCGCCGCACGATCGAACTGCTGCTCGGTCAGCCGGTGCTCCAGGTGGCCACCGTCGTGAGCGGCGCGCCCTCCTGCGAGTACCTCGTCACGAAGTCGGAAGCGCCGGTAGCGGCAGGCGACGCAGGTGCCGCACGCGTCGCACAGCCCCACGCGTTCAGCACGGCCACGCCAGCGGGTGTGGCGCTAACCACAGCAGGCATTGCGGAGGAGGCTCGCGTGAGCATCGGATCACTCGCCGAGGGGATGGGCGCACGATGAGCGACCCCATCCTCGACGTGCGCGGACTGGAAGTCAGCGTGAGAGCGCACCCCGAGATCAAGATCGTGCGCGGCGTGGACCTCGTGGTCCGGCCCGGCGAGATCCATGCGCTGATGGGCCCGAACGGCTCCGGCAAGAGCACGCTCGCCAGCGCCATCGCGGGCAGCCCCGCGTATCGCGTCGACGGCGGGCAGGTCTTCTTCAAGGGCGAGGACATCACCGCCTGGCGCCCCGACCAGCGGGCGCGCGGAGGCATGTTCCTCTCCTTCCAATACCCCACGGCGATCCCCGGCGTGACGATGGTCAACCTGCTGCGCGCCGCCCTGAAGGCGCGCCGCGGTGCCGACGTGCCCGCGCGCGAGTTCCTCGCGGAGATGCGGGCCATGCTCGAGCAGCTGAAGATGGACGAGTCGTTCGCGCGCCGCTACGTGAACGACGGCTTCTCCGGCGGCGAGAAGAAGCGCGCCGAGATCCTGCAGCTCGGCATGATGCGCCCGGAGCTCGCCATCCTCGACGAGACCGACTCCGGCCTCGACGTGGACGCGCTGCGCACGGTCGCAGAGGGCGTGAACGCGCTGCGCCGGCCGGAGCTGGGCATCCTGATCATCACCCACTACCAGCGCATCCTGGATTACATCCGCCCGGACGTGGTCCACGTGCTGGTGGGCGGGCGCATCGTCCGCTCGGGCGGGCCGGAGCTGGCCCAGCAGATCGAACGCAACGGCTACGACCCGATTCTCCAGGAGCTCGGACTCACCCGCGAGCCCGCGAAGGCAGGTGCCTGATGGCCTCGAACGTTTCCGCGAACGCCGCCGTCGGCGAGTACAAGTGGGGCTTCCACGACGATGAAGCGCCGCTCTTCATCGCCGAGAAAGGGCTGAACGAGGACATCGTGCGCGCGATCTCGGGCATGAAGCACGAGCCCGCGTGGATGCTCGAGTTCCGGCTCGACGCGCTGCGCACGTTCTGGGAGAAGCACAACCCGCCGTGGGCGGGCAGCCCCGACGTGCTGGGCGCGATCGACTTCCAGGACATCCACTACTACGTGCGTGCCTCCGACCGTGATTCCACCAACTGGGACGACGTGCCCGCCTATATCAAGGACACGTTCGACAAGCTCGGCATCCCGGAGGCAGAGCGCCAGTTCCTGGCGGGCGCCGGTGCGCAGTACGACTCCGAGGTCGTCTACCACAACCTCCGCGAGGACCTGGTAAAGCAGGGTGTGCTGTTCCTGGGCATGGACCAGGGGCTGGCCGAGCACGAGGAGCTCGTGCGCGAGTACTTCGGCACGATCATTCCGTCCGGTGACAACAAGTACTCCGCGCTCAACTCGGCGGTCTGGTCCGGCGGCTCGTTCATCTACGTGCCGAAGGGCGTGAAGGTTGAGATCCCGCTGCAGGCGTACTTCCGCATCAACACCGAGAACATGGGCCAGTTCGAGCGCACGCTGATCATCGCCGACGAAGGCTCCTACGTGCACTACGTCGAGGGCTGCACGGCGCCGACGTACAGCACGAACTCGCTGCACTCGGCCGTCGTCGAGATCATCGTCAAGAAGAACGCGCGCGTGCGCTACACGACGATCCAGAACTGGTCCAACAACGTCTACAACCTCGTCACCAAGCGCGCCTACGCGTATGAGAACGCCGTGATGGAGTGGGTGGACGGCAACCTCGGCTCCAAGCTCACGATGAAGTACCCCTCGGTGTACTTGATGGGCGAGGGCGCGCACGGCGAAATCCTGTCGCTCGCGTTCGCGGGCTCGGGCCAGCACCAGGACGCGGGCGGCAAGATCGTGCACGTCGCGCCGAACACCTCGTCCGCGATCATCTCGAAGTCGGTGTCGCGCGGCTCGGGCCGCACCTCGTATCGCGGCCTGCTGAAGGTGTACGAGGGCGCGGAGAACGCGAGCTCCACCGTGCGCTGCGACGCGCTGCTGCTGGACCCCGACTCTCGCTCCGACACCTACCCGACGATGGAGGTGGACGAGGAGCGCGTGCAGATCGGCCACGAGGCGTCCGTCTCTAAGCTCGGCGAGGACCAGCTGTTCTACCTGATGGCGCGCGGCATCGAGGAGTCCGAGGCGGCCAAGATGGTCGTCAACGGCTTCGTCGAGCCGATCGTCAAGGAGCTGCCGATGGAATACGCCATCGAGCTCAACCGCCTGATCGAGTTGCAGATGGACGGCGCGGTCGGCTAATCGCGCAGCCATGAACGAGAGGGACGCATGACCCAGGCGATCGAAGCCGCGGGCGCCGAGGCGCGCGAGCGCGGCGAGCCGGACTGGCTCGCGACACGCCGCGAGGATGCCGCGCGCGCCTACGCGTCATTGCCGGCGCCCACGCCCGTGCTACGCCCGTGGCGCTACACGGACCTGGCCGGGCTGGACGTCGCGTCGTTCACCCCGGCGCCGATCCCGCTCACGGTCAGCGGCACGCTCGCCGCTGGCGGCTACGTCGGCTCGCTCGCGGCGGCGGGCGACCGCGAGGTGGTGCGCGCGCACCTCGGCAGCCTGCTCCCGCCCACCGAAGGCAAGTTCCTGGCCGCGAACGCGGCGCAATGGCGCGACGGCGTGCTCGTGCACCTGCCGCGCGGCGCGGCGGCGGCAGAGCCCATCGTCGTCACGCTCGACGCGAGCGCGCTCACGCAGGCGGCGATCTATCCGCGCCTGCTCATCGTCGCCGAGGAGCGCAGCGAGGCGACGATCGTGCTGCGGCTCAGCTCCGGGGACGCGCGACTCGTCGTGTTCGGGGCGATCGAGGTGATCGGCGGCCCCGCTTCGCGCGTGCGCCTGTTGATCGACGACGCCTGGGGCGTCGCGACCAGCGACTTCAGCTGGGTGCGCGCGCGCCTCGAGCGCGACGCGGACCTGCAGGTGGCCGCGCTCGCCATCGGCGGCGCGCTCTTCAAGCAGACGGTCGAGGTGGAGCTCGCCGGCGAGGGCGCGCACTCGGCGATCCGCGCGGTCGTGCTCGGCGATGGCACGCAGCACTTCGACTTCGTCACGCTGCAAGATCACGTCGCGCCGCGCACCACTTCGGTCGTCGAGGTGAAGGCCGCGCTCGCGGGCGCCGCGCGCTCCGTCTACTACGGCATCACACGCGTCGCCGCCGAGGCGATCGGTGCCGACGCGGACCAGGCCAACTACAACTTGTTGCTCTCAGGCTCCGCGAAGGCGGACTCCGACCCGGTGCTCGAGATCCTGACGGCCAACATCGTGCGCTGTGGCCACCACGCGACGGTCGGACCGGTCGACCAGGAGGCGCTGTTCTATCTCGAGAGCCGCGGGCTCGACCAGCGCACAGCCCTCCAGTTGCTCGTCGCCGGCTTCTTCCACTCGGTGGTTGGCGAGCTGCCGCTGCCGGGGCTGGCGGAGCAGCTCGACGACCGCGTCGCCGCCAAGCTCGCGACGGCGGCGCTGTGAGCCGGGAGCGCGTCGCCGCGCTCGCGGACGTGCCACCGGGCGCGCTCCGCGTCGTCGCGTGCGACGGCCGCTCGCTCGCGCTCGCGAACGTCGACGGCGTGCTGTACGCGATCGACAACGTTTGCACGCACGATAACGGCCCGCTCGGCGAGGGCACGCTGCGCGGCGGGCGCATCGTCTGTCCGCGCCACGGCGCCGCCTTCGACGCGCGCTCGGGGCGCGTGCTGACGCTGCCCGCCGTGCACAGCGTGCGCGCGTATCCCGTGACCGTGGACGGGGACGCGCTCTACATCGACTGCGATGAAGGACGGCTGCCGTGAGCACCCGCGAGTGGGACCAGGACGCGATCCGCCGGGACTTCCCGATCCTGCGTCGGGAGGTGAACGGCAAACCGCTCGTCTACCTCGACAACGCAGCCACCTCGCAGAAGCCCGTGCAGGTGATCGCCGAGCTGACGCGCTACTACCGCGACTACAACGCGAACATCCATCGCGGCGTGCACACGCTGTCGCAGGAGGCGACCGTCGCGTACGAGTCGGCGCGCGCGCGCGTTGCCGCCTTCATCGGCGCGCGCGCGCCTGAGGAGATCGTGTTCACGCGCAACACGACGGAGGCGATCAACCTCGTCGCCCACTCGTACGGCCGCGCCTTCCTCGAGGCCGGGGACGAGGTCGTGATCACCGAGCTCGAGCACCACTCGAACATCGTGCCGTGGCAGCTGCTGCGCGACCAGCACGGCGTGGTGCTGCGCTACGTGCCGATGTGCGATGACGGCACGCTCGACATGGCGGAGGCGCGCCGCATCATTGGCCCGCGCACGAAGCTGCTCGCCATCACGCAGATGTCGAACGCGCTCGGCACCATCGTGCCGGTCGCGGAGCTGGCCGCGCTCGCGCACCAGCACGGCGCGGTCGTGCTGGTCGATGGCGCGCAGAGCGTGCCGCACCTGCCCACGGACGTGGCGGCGCTCGGCGCGGACTTCCTCGTGTTCTCCGCGCACAAGATGCTCGGCCCCACCGGCGTCGGCGTGCTCTGGGCGCGCGGCGAGCTGCTGGAGGCGATGCCGCCCTTCCTGGGCGGCGGCGACATGATCCTCACTGTGTCCATGGAACGTTCGACGTGGAACGCGGTCCCGTACAAGTTCGAGGCTGGCACGCCGAACATCGCCGACGTGATCGCCTTCAGCGCCGCCATCGACTACCTCGCCGCGCTCGGCATGGACGCCGTGCGCCGGCACGAGCGCGAGCTGCTCGGCGTCGCCGTCGACCGGCTCGCCGCCGTGCCCGGCATCACGCTCTACGGGCCCGCCGACCTCGACGCGCGGGGTGGCGTGGTCTCGTTCGGCCTCGATGGCATCCACCCGCACGACATCGGCCAGGTGCTGGACGGCGCGGGCGTCGCGATTCGCGCGGGTCACCACTGCGCACAGCCCGTGATGCAGCATCTGGGCATCGCCGCCACCGCGCGCGCGTCGTTCTACCTCTACAACACGCCCGCCGAGGTGGACGCGCTCGTCGCGGCTGTGCACGACGCGGTACGCTTCTTTGGGCGCGTGCGTGTCTGACCTCGAAGAGCTCTACCGCGAGATCCTGCTCGAGCACTACCGCAGTCCGCGCAACGCCGGGCACGTGCCCGGCGCCACGCACTCCGCCGATGGCGCGAACCCGCTCTGCGGCGACGAGGTGCACCTCGAGCTCACACTCGACGGCGACGGCCGCGTCGCCGACATCGCCTTCAGCGGCCACGGCTGCTCGATCTCGCAGGCGTCGAGCTCGCTCATGACCGAGTACGTCAAAGGCCGCGCCGCCGAGGCGGCACTCGCCGCGGTGGGCGACTTCCAGCGCATGATGATCGAGGGCGACCCCCCGCCTGCCGCAGACTTCGGCGACCTCGAGGCGCTGGCTGGCGTCGCCAAGTTCCCCGTGCGCGTGAAATGCGCCTCGCTCGGGTGGAAGACGCTCGAGCAGGCGCTGGCAGATAAGCGCGGCGCCCCCGCCGCCGTCACGACCGACGAGAGGAGCCTCTGATGGCCGAGACCGAGACCGAACAGCGCCCCAGCGTCGACGAGCTGCGCGAGGTGGTCCGCCAGGTGCAGGACCCCGAGCTGCACATGAGCATCGTCGACCTCGGGCTCGTCTACCACATCGACATCGACGACTACGGCGTCGTGACGATCGACCTCACGCTTACCACGCCCGCGTGCCCGATCGGCCCGATGATCCAGGGCCAAGCGTACCACCTGCTGACCCAGCTCGACGGCGTCGAGGATGTCGAGGTCAACCTCGTGTGGGATCCGCCCTGGGACCCCCGCACGATGGCCTCCGACGAGGTGAAGCTGGCGCTCGGCATCTGGTAGCTCAGGGCGCCGGGATAACCGTTGCCCTGGGTGTCGGCGTCAGTAGGAATGGTCCCGCCTCGGTGAGTCCGATGTGCACGGTCGCCGTTTCTCGACTCAGCACGGTGCGGTAGCGCTTGAGGTCGGGGGCGTCGGGCGCGATCAGGCCGGCGCCGAAGATGTTATAGACCCCCGCGGAGCACCGATCGCGAAAGGCGCCCGTCTCCGCCCCAACTTGGAGCAACGCGCGCCACTCGAGTCCGCAGCCGCTACCTGGCGCGCGTCCGTCGAAGGCGAACACCACGTCTTCGCGCCCTCCGCCCGGCGCGAATCGCACGACCCACACGCCATGGGTCTGGCCCGACGCGTCCGCGCCAAACACCGGCAGCGGAAAGAAGCGCGGCCTGCCGGGCTCGAGCTCGGCGATCGGCACCTCGACGGTGCGCTCCGGCGCGCTGCCGACGTACGCCGCGACGCACGCGCCCACCGCCGTCACCCCCAGCGCGAGGGCGAGCACCAGCACGAGCAGGACGCGCCACGTGCTGCGTGGCTTCGGGCGGTCGGCAATCATCGCAGCGAGCGTACGCTGCGCACGCGCTGGCGACACGCGCCGCGCGCCCGTACGATCGAGTTCGCCCAGCGGTCCCCAGCCTCCGGGGTTGCATGTCCCACGTTCACCGTCGCTACGCTCGCCGGGACCTGCTGCGGCTGAGCGCGGGTGCCGCGCTGCTCGCCGCGTGCTCCGGCGGCGATTCGATGCTTGCGCGCGACCCGCGGCCGCCCGGCCAGCGACGTCAGGGCGAGCTCGCGATCGCGCTGCCGCCTGGCAGCCGCGAGCGCGAGCTGCCGCCGCCGCTCGTCTACGCCTGCCTCGTTGCGCTGGACCCGCGCAGCGGACGCCTCTACGGCGACCTCGCGGAGTCCATCGAGCTCGCCGAACCGCTCGTGGTGCGTGTGCGCTTGCGCCCGAACCTGCGCTTCCACCCCGACGCCAACGGCATGGCGGCCGCGATCACCGCCGACGAGGTGCGCCGCGAGTTCGCGGAGCGCGCCGCGGCCGGCGAGTTCGTCTTCGCGCAGGTGCTGGAGCGCGTCGAAGCCCCGGACGCCCGCACGCTCGTGCTGCGCCTGCGCGCGCCGTTCAGCCTGCTGTTCGATCACCTCGCCGACGCCGCCGCGGCCGGCATCCGCTCCGCCGGGCGCTCCGCGGCCGTCGAGGCGCCGCTCGGCAGCGGCCCGTTCGTGCCGGCGGCTGCCGAGCGGCGCGGCGTCACGCTGCTCCCGCACCCGCTGTTCCACCGGGCGCGTCAGCCGCTGCTCGCGCAGCTCACCGTCGCGCCCGGTGCCACCGCAACCGGGCCGGCGCAGCGCACTGCGGTGCCCGAGCTGCACATGCTGGCGCCCGAGGGCGGGCGACCGGAGACGCCGAGCGGCCAGGTGCTCGTGCGGCGCGCGTCGCGGCGCATGCTCGCGCTCGGGCTCTCGCTGCTGCCGCAAAAGGGCGGCCGCGCCGTCCGCCACGTGCCCGCGTTCCAGGACGAGCGCGTGCGTCGCGCCGTCGCGCTCTCGCTCGATCGCGCGCGCCTGCTCGAACTGCACGACGGCACGGTGAGCGGGCCGGTCGGCCCCGCTCACGGCCTCGACGCGCTGCCAGCCGCCGAGCTCGCGCGGCACCCGCTGTACGCGCACCGGCCGTCCGAGGCACGCGCGCTGCTCGCGGCCGCGGGGCACGAAGGCCTCGCCTTCGCGCTCGAGACCTCGACGCGCGCCACGGTGCGATCCGTCGGCGAGGCAATCGCGGAGCAGCTGCGCGCAGGCGGCTTCGCGCCTGCGCTGCGCGTGCTGCCCCCCGCCGACTGGGAGGCGCTGGTGCACACCGGGGACTTCGAGGTCGGCCTCGTGGAGCTCGACGCCATGCGCACGGCCGACGTCGGGCTGCGGCTGCACATGGCCGGCGGGCTCAGCGGCACCTTCTCCTGGTGGGGCTACTCCGCGCCGGCGTTCGATGTCGCGGCGCGCCAGGCGTTCGCGGAGCTCGACCCGCGGCGGCGCGCGGAGCGCTCCCGGGCGGCGCAGCGCGAGCTGCTCCAGCAGGTGCCCGCGCTCCTGCCAATCTCGGCCCAGCACGAGTACGTGCTGCTCCCGCCCAACCTCCGCGGGTACGACTTCGACGCGTTCGAGTTCAACGATGGTTGGCTCGCCTCCCGCTGGTTCCTAGACCCCGCCACCGACCCGCGCGCCTGAGCGGCGCCCCGCAGCCCCCCCCCGGGGGGCGCCCTCAGGGTGCGCCCGCCGCGAACGGCGTAGCATCGATGCAGGAACGCCGCGGGAGGGTGTGTGGGTGAGCTCGATTTCGACGCGTTGCGCAGCGGCATGGAGTCCGCCGTGCTCGCGGCCGGTGAGGCGATCATGGCGGTGCGCGAGCGCGGGAGCGTGCGCGTGCGCCACAAGGAGGATGGCGAAGGCCCGGTCACCGAGGCCGACTACGCCGCCGACGAGGTGTTGCACGAGCGGCTGATGCCGCTCCTGCACGGCGCGCACTGGCTGTCCGAGGAGTCCGAGCAGATCGCCCCGCTGATCCACGGTGAGCCGACGTGGGTGGTGGACCCGCTCGATGGCACGCGCGAGTTCGTGCGGGGGCTCGCGGAGTTCGGCGTGACCGTCGGGCTGTTCGTCGACGACCGGCTCGTGCTCGGCGCCGTCGGGCTGCCGACCGAGCGCTCGGTGCTGTCCGGGCTCATCGTCGACGGGCGCTGTGAAGCGCGTCGCGACGGCGTGCCCATCCCGCCGCTCGCGGCCGGCGCCGTTCGGCGCGTCGTGGTCTCGCGCCACGACTACGAACGCAAGCGCGTGCACGTGCACATCCCCTTCGACGTGTATCCGTGCGGTTCGGCGGCAGTGAAGCTTGCGCACGCCGCGGACGGCAGCGCGGACGTGTACCTGTCCACCGGCCCGCGCTCGGTGTGGGACGTCGCAGGCGGGACGGCGGTGCTCGCTGCCACGGGCGGCGGGCTGATGCGCCTCAACGGCCGCGCGCTCCAGCTCTCGCCGCAACAGGTGCACATCCCGCCGTATGCGGCCGGCGCGCCGGACTCCTGCCGCGAGCTGCTGCGCAGCCTCGGCGCGCGCTTCTAGCCCCGCATTACGCCTCGCCCGCGCCTACGAGCCGCACGAACGCCGCCAGGTCCGCGATGCGCTCGACGCCCGCCGCGTACTGCGCATCGCGATTGCGCGGCCAGTCGCGCAGGTACACGCGCACCGCCGACCGCTCCGCCAGCAGCTGCGCCGTGCGCCCGTCGTCGTCGACGTGCTCGCGGGGCGCGAGCTGCGCGAGCAGCGCGAGCTTGAAATGCGGGCTGCGCATTGGCGTGTCGTTGATCACCACGCGCTCGATCGCGTCGGCCAGGCCGTGGCGGCGCAGCCAGCGCTCCGGGCTCGTGCGCCGTCCGGTGAGCAGCACGATGCGGCGCATCGATTGCAGCTCGCGCAGCGCGGCCGCCGCCTCCGGCAGCGGGCGGCGGAAGTCGAAGCGCAGGCGGTCGGCGATGCGCGAGAGCGCGTGCGGCGGCACGCGCGCCGGCGCGGGCGCCGCGTCGGCGTCCAGGAAGCGCGTGCTGATGCCGACGTTCACCCCGAACGGCGGGCTGCAGATCACGCCATCGAGGTCCAGCGTGACGAACGGGCGCGTGTCGTTCACGTGGCGGCGTCCGCGGGCGCGAGCTCGTGCCGCAGCGCGATCACGGACACGCCGAGGCCGGCGAGCAGCAGCCCGCCGCCCGCGACCAGCACGAGCGGGTCCGCGCCCGCCAGCAGCACCGCCGCCGCGCCGCCGCCGACGAGCGCCGTCAGCGGCACCCCGCGCACGTTGCCGCCGATGCGGAACGGACGCACGGCGTGCGGCCGCCGCAGCCGCAGCGCCACCAGCGCGGCGTTCACGACGATGAACGCCACGAAGATCGTCACGTTCGTGAGCTGCGCGACGCGGCCGATGTCGCCCGACAGCGCGAACGCGAGCGCCGCGCCGCTCACCGCGGCCGTCGCGAACCAGGGCGTGTGGCGCCGCGCGTCGAGGCGGCCGAACGGCGGCGGCAGCAGCCCGCGACGCGCCATCCCCCACGCGAGCCGCGCGCCGGTGGCGAGCAGCATCAGCACCGTGTTCGCCGTCGCGAACAGCGCGATCGCCGCCAGCCCGTCGCCCGCCCGGTCGCTCGCCGCGCGCCGCACGACATCGGCCAGCGGCGCGGCGTCGCCGGCCAGCTCCGGCCACGGGATCACGGAGACCGCGGTCACCGCGACGAGCAGGTAGAGCGTGGTCGTGATGGCGATCGCCAGCAGCATCGCGCGCGGGATCGTGTACTCGGGGCGGCGCGCCTCCTCTGCCAGCGTCGCCATCTGCTCGAAGCCCGTGAAGGCGAAGAACACGAGCGACGCGGCGGCGATCACCCCGCTCGCGCCCCGCGGCGTATCGACGAGCGCGCCGGGGTCGAGGTACGGCAGCCCGACGATGATCGCGAGCACGAGTCCGCCCGCCTCGAGCAGCGTGAAAGCGACGGCGATCGCGACCGTCTCGCGCACGCCGGCCCACACGACGACGGCGCAGGCCGCGATCAGCAGCGCGGCGAACGGGCGCACGTCGGGGCCCAGCAGGTCGTCGACGTAGCCGCCGAAGCCGATCGCTACCGCCGCGGCGGCCAGCACGACCATAGTTAGCAGTAGCCAGCCCACGAGGAAGCCCGCGCGCCGCCCGAACGCCTCCCGCGCGTAGGCCGCGCTGCCGCCCGCCTCCGGGAACATCGCGGCCAGCTCGGCGTAGGAGAGCCCGGTCGCGCCGGCGAGCACGGCGGCGATCAGGAACGACGCCCACAGCGCGCCGCCGGCGTCCGCGGCCGCTGCGCCGATGAGCACGTAGATCCCGGCACCGAGGATGATCCCCACGCCCGAGACCGTGGTACCCCAGAGCCCCAGCGTCCGATGCAGCGCGGGCGTCCCCACGGCCTCGCTCACACGCGGATGGGCGGCGGGGGCGGCGGGGGCGGCGGCACGCCGGGCGGCATCGGCGGGGGCTGCGGTGGTCCGCCCGCGCTCGCGGGTCCGCGAGCCGCGTCGCTCGTGCCCGCCTCGTGATGCTGCTCGAGCACGTGGTAGAACGCGTCCAGCCGGTCCTCGACGCGGCGGAACACAGAGCCCTCGGTGTAGCGGCCGTCGGCCTCCCGCTTGCCTGCCGGGACGCCGGTGAGCAGCTCGATGCCTTCCTCCACGCTGTCGGCGGCCCACACGTGGAAGCGCCCCGCGCGGATCGCGTCGGCGACCTCCGGCCGCAGCACCACGTTGTGCACGTTCAGCTTTGGGATCATCACGCCATGCGTGCCATCCAGGCCGCGCGACTGGCAGACCTCGAAGAACCCCTCGATCTTCGCGGTCGCGCCGCCGATCGGCTGCACCTCGCCGCGCTGGTTGATCGAGCCGGTCACCGCGATCGACTGGCTGATCGGCAGGTCTGCCAGCGCCGACAGCAGCGCGTACAGCTCCGTCGACGACGCCGAGTCGCCGTCGATGTCTCCGTACACCTGCTCGAACGCGAGGCTCGCGTGTAACGCGAGCGCCTTCTCCTGGCCGAAGCGGTCCGCGAGGAAGCCGCGCAAGATCAGGAAGCCCTTGTTGTGGATACGCCCCGCCAGCTCCGACTCGCGCTCCACGTTCACGATCGTCCCGCGCCCCGCCGAGACCACGCAGGTGATGCGCGACGGCCGCCCGAACGCGATGTCGCCGAGGTCGTACACCGACAGCCCGTTGATCTGGCCGGCCTTCTCGCCCGCGGTGTCGATCAGGATCGTGCCGTCGTCGATCAGCAGCTGCAGCCGATCCCGCACCAGTGCCGAGCGATACTCGAGCTCCTCGAGCGCGCGGTCGACGTGGCGCGTGTCCACGTCCCCCCCCGCGCCGTCGTGGTGCGCCCAGTACGACGCCTGCCGCACGATGTCGATGAGGTTGCCCATGTTGGCGGACAACCGTCCCTGGTCTTCCACCGTGCGCGACAGGTGCTCGACGAGCCGCGCGACGGCGCCGCCCGTGAAGCAGCCGAGGTTGTGGTGCTCGCACTGCTCCCGTATCACTGCGGCCACCCCGTTGATGTTCTCGCGCGTGCGCTCGAAGTCCGTCTCGAAGTCCGCCTTCACGCGAAACAGCTCGCGAAAGTCCGGGTCGTTGCGGTAGAGCAGCGAGTAGAGCGCGCTGTCCCCGACGATCGCGACTTTCGCGTCGAGCGGCATCGGCTCCGGGCGCAGCCCGCTCGTGGGGATCATCCCGAGCGTCCCGCCGAGGTTCTCGATCGCCAGCGCGCGCTGCGCGAGCGCGCGCTTCAGGCCGTCGTACGCGGCGACGTTCGTCAGCAGGTCGCGCAGCCGCAGGATGATGAACCCCCCACTGGCGAGCGCGAGCGACCCCGGCCGGATCATCGTGTGATCGGTGACCAGCGTGCCAAACTGCCCCTGGTACTCGATGCGCCCGATCAGGTTGAGGTAAGTTGGGTGACGCTCCACGATCACCGGCGCACCCGCCTTGGGATCGCGCGTCACCAGCACATTGACCTCGTACCGCCGCAGCAACGCGCCGGTCACCTGCTCCGGCGAGGGCGCGCCCGGCGGCAGCGTCGGCTGCTGACCGCCGCGCACGCGATCCCGTTCGCGTTGCAGGTCGGCGCGCGCGGCCTGGATGAAGTGTGCGATCTCCGGGTCCGCCCCCCAGCGCTCCAGCAACGGGTCGAACTGGTGCCCCACCGCGAAGCTCGCCACCTGCTCGTCGAGCGCGTGCCCCTGCTGCTGCGTCTCGCGCTCGAGCGCGCGCGTGCGCAGCATGGCGTCCTGCACCACCCGCTCGAGCCCCGCCGCCGCAGCCTGGATGCGCGCTCGCTCCTGCTCCGGCAGCTGCTCGTACTGCTCATCCGTGATCGGGCTCCCGCTGACGATCGGCGACGAGACGATGCCCGACGGCGTCATCTGCAGCGCGAAGCCCACCTGCTCCGCGCTCTCGCGCAGCGCTGCCAGCAGAGCGTTGCGCCGCGTATCGAGCCCGCGGCCCAGCTCCTGGCGCTGGCGCGCGTACGAATCGGACTCAAACGCCTGGCGCAGCTCCGTGACCGCGCGCGGCACCACCTCCTGCACCGCCTCGGCGAACGCGCGCCCCTCGCCCGCGGGCAGCGCGACGCCGACCGGGCGGTCGGGGTCGTCGAAGTTGTGCACGTACACCCAGTCGGGCGGTGTCGGCAGCTGCGCTGCGCGCCGGCGCAGGAACGCCTCGACGATCGTCGCCTTGCCAAAGCCGTCCGGTCCCGCCGCGAACAGGTTGTAACCGGGCGCCGCCATGCCGAGCGCAAACTCGATGGCGCGCGCGGCGCGTTCCTGCCCGAACACGGCTTCCAGCGGGTGCAGCTCGTCGGTGGATGCGAACGGAAGCTCGGCCGGGTCGAGGCGCGCCGTCAGGTTGTCCGCCGTGACGCGCAGCGTCGTGCGTAGGTCGCTCATCTCGTCGCCTCTCGTGACGCGTGGCGCGCGTGTACTCCCGCGATCGTAGCACCCGCGCCCGTGGTCGTCGGGCGAGCGTGCGCACAGCCGTGCGCGCCTCGCGTGATAGGATCGGTCGCCGAAGCGAGGGGCGGAACGATGCGGGCAGCGGTGGTGGCCACGCCGGGCGGACCGGATGGGTTTGCGATCCAGGAGTTGCCGGACCCCCAGCCGGGGCCCGAGGAGGCGCTGGTTGCTGTCCATGCGACCGCGCTCAACCGCGCCGACCTCCTACAGCGCCGCGGGCGCTACCCGGGCCCTCCCGGCACGCGTGACGATCTGCCCGGCCTGGAGATGGCCGGCGTCGTGCTCGCCGTGGGCGAGCGCGTGCGCGGGTGGGCGCCAGGCGACCGCGTGATGGCGCTGCTCGCCGGCGGCGGCTACGGCTCCCGCGTGGCCGTGCACGAGCGCATGCTCATGGCCGTGCCCCCGAACCTGTCCTGCGAGCAGGCGGCGGCGATTCCCGAGGTCTTCCTGACCGCCCACGACGCGCTCTTCGAGCAGTGCGCGCTGCTGCCCGGCGAGTCCGTGCTCGTGCACGCCGCGGGCTCCGGCGTGGGCACCGCCGCCGTCCAGCTCGCGGCTACGGCGGGCTGCCGCGTCTTCGGTACCGCCGGCAGCGCCGACAAGCTCGCTCGCGCTGCCGCGCTCGGCCTCCATCACGGCATCGACTACCACGAGGCCGACTTCGCCGAGGTCATCGCCGCGGCCACCGAGCGCCGCGGCGTCGACGTGATCCTCGACGTCATCGGCGCGCCGTACTGGGCCCGCAACCTCGCCTCGCTCGCGGTGCGCGGCCGCATGGTGCTCGTCGGCACCATGGGTGGCGCGACGCTCGAGGTGGACCTCGGCGCGTTGATGGGCAAGCGCCTACAGGTGCGCGGCACCGTGCTGCGCGTGCGCCCGCTGGAGGAGAAGGCGGCGCTCACCCAGGCGTTCGCGCGGCGCTGGCTGCCGCTGTTCGCGTCCGGGCGGCTGGTCCCCGTGATCGATCGCGTCTTCCCGCTCGCCGAGGTGGCCGACGCGCACCGGCTGATGGAGTCCAACGCGAACTTCGGCAAGATCGTGCTACGCCACGAGGCCTAGCTGCGCGCCTCGACGCCTGCACCGGCACTCGACCGGCGGCCAACACGCCGGCGGTCTACTCAGGGCTCGTCGGCCGCGCCGACGCCGCACGCGGGGTGGGGACAGCTATATGGCCGGTGAATCGTTGCAGGCGACGCTGGACCGGCTGCTCGCCGGGCGGGAGTGCGTGCGCGTGCTGGACGCCGGCTGCGGCGCGCACGGCCGTGTCGCGCTGCCGGCGCAGGCGCACATCGTCGGCCTGGACATCTCCGCCGAGCAGCTCGCGAAGAACCAGGACGTCCAGGAGAAGGTGCTCGGCGACATCCAGACGTACGAGTTCCCGCCGCAGTCGTTCGACGTCGTGATCTGCTGGGAGCTGCTGGAGCACGTCCGGCACCCGGAGCGCGCGCTCGCGCTGTTCGCGCGCGCCCTCAAGGACGATGGTGTGCTCGTGCTCGCCGCGCCGAACGTGCTGTCGATCAAGGGGCTCGTCACCAAGTTCACGCCGTACCGCTTTCACCGCTGGTACTACCGGCGCATGTACAAGATCGCGCACCCGCCGATCTTCCCGACGCACCTGCGGCTGAGCATGACCCCCCGCGCGATCTTCGAGTTCGCCGCGCGCAGCGGGCTCGTGGTCGAGTTCTACAACATCGAGGAGAGCTTCATGCTCGTCGACGCGCGCCGGAAGTGGCACGTGGTCGGCTGGCGCTGGTCGCTCATCCGCAACGCGCTGCGCGGGCTCAGCCTGGGCCGCATGCAGCCAGAGCTCACCGACTGGCAGATGGTGCTGCGGCGAGCACCCGCCGTTGGCGCGCCCGCCGCCGCCGGCGCGACCCCAGGCGCCACCGCGTAGCGACCGCCTCCAGCTGCTCGTCGTGGAGCGTTCCCGCCCCCACCCTGCGCTACGATGCGCGCACAGCGCCGCGCGGGACCGTGCTGCCCGAGGCGGCGCGACGAGTCCAGCGCCGAGGAGACCGGCCGTGGTGCGCACCGTCAGGCGCCTGAGCGCGGAAGGCCTGCGCGGCATCGAGGCCGTTGCGCGCGCACACCTCGATCGCGGCTGGCACGCGGCGGCGCAGCTCGCGGTCTACCGCGACGGCGTGCTCCAGTGCGAGCTGCGCCTCGGCGTCGCAGACGCGCCGGACGCGCGCATGCTCTGGTTCTCCGCCACGAAGCCTGTCACTGCCGTCGCCACGCTGATGCTCGCCGAGCGCGGTCGCATCGACCTCGACCGGCCGATCGCCGAGTACTGGCCGGCGTTCGCGCAGGGCGGCAAAGCCGCCTGCAGCGCGCGCCACGTGCTCACGCACCGCGGCGGCTTCCCCGTCTTCCCGCGGGACTTCGACTGGGCGCGCATCGGCGACTGGGACGCTGTCACCGCGGCGACGGCTGCGCTGCCCGCCGCGTGGCCGCCCGGCGAAGACGTCGGCTATCACCCCGTCACGTACGGCTTCGCGCTCGGGGAGCTGATCCGCCGCACCGACGGCCGCACACCGCGCGCGTTCCTGTGCGACGAGCTCTTCGGCCCGCTCGGCCTCGACGCTTCGCTCGGCGTCGAGGCCGAGCAGCTCGGCCACGTCGTGCCGCTCGAGGCGCGTTCCGAAGCCACGTGGGAAGACCCGCTCGGCACTGAGCAGCGCACCTCCGAGCTCGCCGCGCGCTTCAACCGCCCGAGCACGCTCATGGCGCAGCTGCCCGCCGCGAACGGCATCGGCACCGCCGAAGCGCTCGCCCGCTTCTACGCCTGCCTCGAGCAGGGCGGCGCCCTCGCCGGCGTGCGCCTGCTGCGCGCCGACACCGTCCGCGACGCGACCCGCACGCAGGTGCACACGGACCTCGACCGCACGTTCGGCCTCCCCGCCGACTACGGCCTCGGTTTCTTCACGGGCGGGCTGTTCGAGCCGTTCAACCTGCCCGGCGTGTTCGGCCACAGCGGCCAACAGTGCACCGTGGGCTACGCCGACCCCGCGCGCGGCCTCGCCGTCGCCTACCTCACGAACGGCCTGCATGAGCCGTTCACAGTGGCGCAGCGCACCGCGGAACTGGCCGCCGCCGTGCTCGCCGCCTGCGACGCGTGATGCACGCACCGCCCCGCGGGCTGTCGGCGGCGGGCGCGCAGGCCGTGCGTGCGCGCTTCGCCGAGCAGCTCGCGCGCGGCTGGCACCCCGGCGCGCAGCTCGCCGTGTTCCGCGACGGCGCGCTCGCGCTCGACCTCGCGGGCGGTGAGGCGGCGCCGGGCCGGCTGCTGCGTGTGAGCGACCGCATGCTGCTGTTCTCCGCCACCAAGCCGCTCATGGCGCTGTGCATCCACCGCCTGCACGAGCGCGGGCTGCTGCCATACGACGCCCCCCTCGCGCGCTGGTGGCCGGAGTTCGCGCAGGGCGGCAAAGGCGGCGTCACCGTGCGGCACGTGCTCACGCACGCCGGCGGCTTCCCGCAGCTCGCCCCGAGCTTCGACTGGAGCCTCGTCGGCGACTGGGAGTACGTCGTCGCGCAGACGGCCGCCCTGGACGCCGCCTGGGAGCCCGGCGCCGCCATCGGCTACCACCCGATCACCTACGGCTGGGCGCTCGGCGAGCTCGCGCGCCGCATCGACGGCCGCGAACCGCGCGAGCTGATGCACGATGAGCTGTTCGCGCCGCTCGGCGTCGCCGGCGAGCTCTCGCTCGGCCTCGATGGCCCGCAGCTCGCCGAGCGCGTGCCCGTGTACCCCTGCTCCGAGGTGACGCGCCGCGACCCCGCCGGCCGCGAGCGCGCGACGTCGCGTATCACCGAGCTGTTCAACGGCGAGCTGATGGCGCGCGCGCAGGCGCCCGCCGTGAACGCCTACGGCACCGCTCGCGCCCTCGCGCGCTGCTACGCCGCGCTGCTGCCCGGGGGCGCGCCCGCCAATGGCGCGCTGCTCGCCCCCGCCACGCTGGCCTACGCCGTGGCGCCGCACGCCGAGACCGCCTTCGATCGCACCCAGGAGGTGCCGAAGCGCTACGCGCTTGGCTGGTACGCCAGCGGCCTCGCCGGCGACCCTTTCGACTACCACGACGGCCCCGGCGTCTTCGGGCACGCGGGCCAGCAATCGTCTGTCGCCTACGCGGACCCACGCTACGGGCTCGCTGTCGCGTACCTCACGAACGGCCTGCAGGCGCCCGACATCGTCACGCAGCGCATGGCGGAGATGGCAGCGGCGCTCCGCGCTGCCTGCGCCTAGCGACGCGTAGCCGCGCCGGCAGCTGCTGGCCTACTCGCCGCGACCCCGTGCGCGCCGCCGCTGGCGTCGCCGGCGCGCGTGCTCCGGCCGCGCCGAGCTCGGCGGTTCGTCCGGCGGGGGCGCGTGGCGCGCGGTCGCCGAGGCTGCGGCGCGCTTCGTAAGCCGTCGCGCGAAGCGCAGCGACCAGTACGCCGCCGTCGCCGAGAGCGGCAGCACCAGCAGCGTCGCCTGCCAGTCCCCGCGCGTCGTCAGCAGCGTCAACGCCGACGAGCCCGCCGTGACGAGGAAGGTCAGCAGCAACAGCTGCCGGTGTGCCGCGCGGTCCATGGCTGCTCCCCGTACCCTGCGCCTGTACGATACGGCCGCCGAGTCGTTTCGGTCCGGCCGGCCTCGCTCCTGATCACTTGTTCGGACGCGTGTGCCGGTTCGCCGCGCGGGCAGCGGGCTGGCAGTGCGTACCCGGGGCCGTGCATATACTGATTGCGCTGCATGTCCGGGCGTGCTGCGATCGGCGCCTGCGACGCGCCGGACTGGAGGAGCAGTGGTGCAGTCGGGGAGCGCGCTCCCGGGAATCGCGGCACACGTTGCGGAGCGCGATCCCGCCTCCGCCCCCGATCGATTCCACGGCGTGCGCCTGCCCGACAGCTTCGACCCCCGCGCGCTGCTCGCCGCCCGCCACGCCCACGACGTCGTCGCCAGCTACGAGCGCCCCGATCGCGGCTTCGCGCTGGTCGCCGTCGGCGTCGCCGCGCGCGTGCAGCTCGACCCCGGCGCGCCCATCGACACGCTGCGCACCGCCGCCGCCGCGCTGCTCGCGCCCCCGCTCGCCACCGAGCATCACGCGCTGCGGCCGCGCCTGCTCGGCGGCTTCGCGTTCGACCCCGCGCGTGCGCCCGCGGCCCCGTGGGCAGGCTTCCCCGCCGGCTCGCTGCTGCTCCCGCGGCTGCTCTTCGTGCGCGACGGCGCGCTTTCCGGCGTGGTGCTCGCTCCGGGCGTCGATCGCAGCGAGCTCGACGCGGTCTGCGCGCGCGCTGCCGCTCCCGCACCGCCCACCGACGAAGGCGCCCCGCCCCGCCTCGTGCAGGACTTCGACGCCATCGCGTGGCAGTCCGCCGTGAGGGAGCTCGCCGCGGGCGTGCGCAGCGGCCGCTACGAGAAGGTCGTGCTCGCCGCCACGCGCGAGCTCGAAGGCGCCGCGCCGATCGACGTCGGCGCCACGCTCGCGCGGCTGCGCGGTGGCTACCCGCACTGTCACCTCTTCAGCTTCGCGAACGACGGCGCGACGTTCCTCGGCGCGAGCCCGGAGCTGCTGGTGTCGCTCGCGGACGGCGCAGTGCGTGCGCTCGGGCTCGCCGGCTCCGCGCGCCGCGGCGCCACGCCCGCCGAGGACGACGCGCTGGGCCACGCGCTGCTCGCGAGCGCCAAGGACCGCCGCGAGCACGAGATCGTCGTCCGCGCCGTGCGCGCCGGGCTCGCACCGCTCACTGAAGAGCTGCGCGCACCCGCCGAGCCCGTGCTCCAGCGCCTGCCCAACATCCAGCACCTGGCCACCGATGTGTGCGCGCGCGCCCGCGCCGGGACCGACTTGCTCGCGCTCATCTCGGGGCTGCACCCGACCCCCGCCGTATGCGGCTGGCCGGCGGACGCCGCGCGCCGCGCCATCTACGAGCACGAGCCGTTCGAACGTGGCTGGTACGCCGGCACGGTGGGCTGGCTCGACGCGGCAGGCGAGGGCGAGTTCGCCGTCGCGCTGCGCTCGGCGCTCGTCCGCGGTCCCCGCGCCTGGCTGTTCGCAGGCGCCGGCATCATGGGCGACTCGTGCCCCAAGGACGAGCTCGCCGAGATCGAGCTCAAGTTCCGCCCGCTCACCGGCGCGCTCACCGGCGGCCGCGCCTGACCGAGCGCGCGCACGCACCCTCCGCCGCGGCGCTGGCGGAGCAGAGCGTGCGCACGCTGGTCGCACAGCTGCGCGCCAGCGGCGTCGCGCACGCAGTGGTGGCGCCGGGCTCGCGCTCGACCCCGCTCGCGCTCGGCATCGCGCGCGCGCGCGGCATCACCGCGTGGCTGCAGCTCGACGAGCGCTCAGCAGGCTACTTCGCGCTCGGCCTCGCGCGGCAGCTGCGCGCGCCCGTCGCCCTCGTGTGCACGTCCGGCACCGCCGCTGCGAACTTCGCGCCCGCGGTGATCGAGGCGTTCCTGTCGCGCGTGCCGCTCGTCGTGCTCACCGCGGACCGCCCGCCAGAGCTGCGCGACGTGGGCGCGAACCAGACCATCGACCAGCGCGCGCTGTACGGCACGCACGTGAAGTGGGCGATCGAGCTGCCGCTGCCGGATGCGGCGCCCGCCGTGCAGCGCCAGGCCGGCGCCGCCGCCGCACGCGCCGTCGCCATCGCCGTGACCGCGCCCGCCGGCCCCGTGCACCTCAACCTCCCGTTTCGCGAACCGCTGATCGAAGCGTCATCCGCGCGACTGCCGGGAGCGGACGAGCCCGCGCCCGTCGTCGTCGCCGCGCCTGCGCCCGCACCCCCGGCCGCCGAGCCGCTCGCGGCGTGGGTCGCTGCCGCGAGCGGGCGGCGCGGCCTCATCGTCTGCGGCCCCGAGGCGTACGGGCTGCCCGCCGAGGCGATCACGGAGCTCGCGGCGGAGCTCGGCTGGCCGGTGCTCGCCGACGCGCTCTCCGGGCTGCGCGCGGGCCGCCACCGCCTCGGCCATATCATCGATGCGTACGACCCATTGCTCCGCAGCCCCGCGTTCGCGGCCGCCGCCCGCCCCGAGCTCGTGCTGCGCTTCGGCGCGGCGCCCACCGGGCGGCCGCTCACCGAGTTCCTCGCGCGCAGCGGCGCGACGCACTCCGTCGTCGACGCGCCCGGCGGCTGGCGCGACCCCGACGCGCTCGCCAGCGCCGTGCTGCACGCCGACCCCGAGCGCTGGTGCCGCGCCGCAGTGGCCGCCCTGCGCGCCCGCCGCCCCGCCGCCTTCAGCGGCCTCGCTGGCGACGCCGCGCGCACCAACCCGCAGGCCAACGACAGCGCATGGCTCGGGCTGTGGCAGCGCGCCAACGCCGCCGCGCGCGACGCGCTGCGCACCGCCGTCGACGCGCTCGCCGAACCGTTCGAGGGCAGCGCCCCGCAGGCGCTCGCGCGCGTGCTGCCGGACGGCGCTACCCTCGTCGTCGGCAACTCGATGCCCGTGCGCGATGTCGACGCGTTCTTCCCCGCGCTCGCGCGCGACATCCGCCTCGTCGGCACGCGCGGCGCCTCCGGCATCGACGGCGTGGTCTCGACGGCGGTCGGTGCGGCCGCCGCGCGCGGGGGCCCCGTCGCGCTGCTGATCGGCGACCTCTCGTTCCTGCACGACCTCAACGGTCTGTGGGCGCTGCGCCGCCACGCGCTCTCGCTCACCGTGCTGCTTGTGAACAACAACGGCGGTGGCATCTTCCACTTCCTGCCGCAGGCCGAGGCCGCCACGCCCGACGAGTTCGAGCAGTGGTTCGGCACCCCGCACGGGCTCGACTTCCGCCACGCGGTGGCGCTGCACGGCGGCCACTACGAGCTGCTGGAGGGCACGCGCTGGGACGCCCGGCTCGCCGCCGCGCTCGCACGCCCCGGGCTGTCCGTGCTCGAGCTGCGCACCGAGCGACACCGCAACGTCGAGCTGCACCGCCAAGTGTGGCCGCAGGTCGCGCGCGCCGCCGACGCGGCGCTCGCCACCGCCGCCGGGCCGCGTTAGCGGATGCCACGCATCGCGCTCCCGGGTGCACCGTCGGGGATCGCGCTGCACGCCGAGGTCACGGGACAGGGCCCGCCGCTCGTGCTGCTGCACGGCTTCACCGGCTCGGGCGCGGGCTGGGCCCCGCTCGTCGCGGAGCTCGGCGGCGCGTGGACCACCATCGCCGTCGACATCGTCGGGCACGGCGCTTCGGACGCCCCGGACGAGCTCGATCACTACCGCATGCCGCGCGCCGCCGCCGACCTCGTCGCGCTGCTGCGCGCCCTCGGCCACGAGCGCGCGACCTGGCTCGGCTACTCGCTAGGCGCGCGCGTCGCGCTCCACGTTGCCGCGCTGCACCCGGAGGCGACGGCCGCGCTGATCGTCGAGGGTGGCAACCCCGGCATCCGCGATGCGGCCGAGCGCGCCGCGCGCGTCGCCGCCGACGAGGCGCTGGCCGCCCGCATCGAGCGCGAGGGCGTCCCCGCGTTCATCGACTTCTGGGAGGCCGTGCCGCTCTTCGCGACGCAGCGCGAGCTCCCGCCAGCGACGTGGGACGCCCAGCGCGCCGCGCGCCTGCGCAACTCGCCGCGCGGGCTGGCGCACTCGCTCCGGGGCATGGGCGCCGGTGCGCACGCCCCGCTGTGGGAGCGGCTGGGGGCGCTGCCGCTGCCCGCGCTCGTGCTCGCGGGCGAGCGCGACGAGCGCTACGCGGCCATCGGCCGCGAGCTCGCCGAGGCGCTGCCGGACGCCACGCTGCACCTGATCCCTGGAGCAGGGCACAATGCGCACCTGGAGCGGCCGGCCGGCTTCGCGGCAACAGTCCTGGCGTTCCTGCGGGGCGCCGGGTCCCGCAGCGCCTGACGCCGTTTCGCGGATTCGAAGGGGGGGGGGCACATGACCATCGACTGGCTGCAGGTGGGCGAGCACTCGGACATCCTCTATCACAAGGCCGAGGGCATCGCGAAGATCACGATCAACCGGCCGGAGGTGCACAACGCCTTCCGGCCGCAGACGCTGGACCAGATGGACTGGGCGTTCCGCGACGCGCACCACGACCCGAACATCGGCGTCGTGCTGCTCACCGGTGCCGGCGGCCGCGCGTTCTGCTCCGGCGGCGACCAGCGCGTGCGCGGCGAAGGCGGCTACGTCGACGACTCGGGCGTCGCGCGGCTGAACGTGCTCGAGCTGCAGCGCTACATCCGCACGATGCCGCAACCCGTGATCGCACTCGTCGCCGGCTACGCCATCGGCGGCGGGCACGTGCTGCACGTCGTGTGCGACCTCACCATCGCCGCCGACAACGCGCGCTTCGGCCAAACGGGCCCGCGCGTCGGTTCGTTCGATGCCGGGCTCGGCGCGGCGCAGCTCGCGCGCATCGTCGGCCACAAGAAGGCGCGCGAGATCTGGTACCTCTGCCGCCAGTACGACGCGCAAGAGGCGCTGCAGATGGGCCTCGTCAACGCCGTCGTCCCGCTCGACCAGCTCGAGGCCGAAGGCGTGCAGTGGGCGCGCGAGATCCTCGCGCACTCGCCGATCGCCATCCGCTTCCTGAAGGCCGGCTTCGTCGCGGACACGGACGGCATCGTCGGGCTGCAGCAGCTCGCGGGCGACGCGACCATGCTGTTCTACATGACCGAAGAGGGGAAAGAGGGGCGCAACGCCTTCCTGGAGAAACGCGCGCCCGACTTCCGCAAGTTCCCGCGGCTGCCATGAGCGCAGTACGTCCCCGGCCCAGCGACCTGCGCGTTTGGCTGCTCGCCATGCGCCTGCCGACGCTCACCGCGTCGGTCGCCCCCGTGGTTGTCGGCTCGGCGCTGGCCATGCGCGACGGGCGCTTCGCGCTCGGCCCGGCCGGCGCCGCGCTCGTCGGCGCGCTCGCCATCCAGGCCGGCGCGAACCTCGCCAACGACCTGTCCGACTTTCGTCGTGGCGCCGACACCGTGCACCGGCTCGGCCCGCCGCGCGTGACGCAGCAGGGCTGGCTCAGCCAGCGCGAGGTCGCGTGGGGCGTCGTCGCCGCGTTCGCCGCGGCGACCGTCGCGGGCGGCTACCTCACCGCAGTCGCTGGCTGGCCCGTGATCGCCATCGGGCTCGCCTCGATGTTCGCGGCGCTCGCCTACACCGGCGGGCCGGTGCCGTTCGGCTACCGCGCGCTCGGTGAGCTGTTCACGTTCCTGTTCTTCGGCCTTGTCGCCGTCGTCGGCACGTACTACGTGCACGCGGAGCGCGTGACCGGCGACGTGCTCGCTGCCGCGATCCCCGTCGGGCTCACCGTCACCGCCATCCTCGTGGTCAACAACGTGCGCGACATCGAGACGGACCGCGTCGCCGGCAAGCGCACGCTCGCCGTCGTGCTCGGGCGGCGACGCACGCGCGGGCTGTACGTGCTGATGGTCGGCGCGGCCTACGTCGCCGTCGGCGCGCTGTGGCTGTTCGGGGACTTCCCCTGGTGGACTTTCCTCTCGTGGCTCTCGCTCCCGCTCGCGGTCGCGCCCGTCGAGGCCGTCGTCTCACGCGTCGACGGCCCCTCGCTCAACGGTGCGCTGCGTGCGACGGCGCGCCTGCACCTCGTGTTCGCGCTGCTGCTGTCCGTCGGCCTCGGGGTGAGCGAGCGCGCGTGAGCGCGGGGGACGGCCCCGCCCAGGCGCTGCCCGCGCTCGTCGCTCCGCGGCTGATGGCGCTGCGCTGGCGTCCCTTCCGGCTGCCGCTGCGGCGGCGCTTCGAGGCGGCGCACGGCCCCACTGTGGCGCGCGATGGTGTGCTCGTGGAGCTGCTCGCCGCCGATGGCGCTGCGGGCGTCGGCGAGGCCTCGCCCACGCCGTCGCTCGGCGACGGCACGGCCGCCGACGTGCTCGCGTTGCTCGATCGTCACGCTGGCGCGCTTGTCCGCGAGCCTGACGCCGCGTGCGCCGCACTCACGTCTGGCCCCGGCGTCGCCGCGCTGCGCTGCGCGATCGACACCGCGCTGCTCGACCTCGCGGGCCAGGCCCGTGGCCTGCCCGTGGCCGCGCTGCTCGCCGCGATGCCCACGCGGCGCGTGCGCGCGAACGCCGTGATCGGCCTCGGCGCTGCCGAGGCGGTCGCCGCCTACGCTCGCGAGGCCGTTGCCGCCGGCTACGCCACTGTGAAGCTGAAAGTCGGCGCTGGCAGCGTGGACGACGACATCGCGCGCGTGGCCGCCGTGCGCGCCGCCGTGCCCGGCGCGCTCGTCCGCCTGGACGCGAACGGCGCGTGGAGCGAGGCTGCGGCCCGCGACGCGCTTGCGCGCCTTGCGCCGCTGCGTATCGAGCTCATCGAGCAGCCCGTCGCCGCCGCCGATGTCGAGGCGCTGGCGCGGCTGCGCCGCGCCGCCTGGGTGCCGGTCGCCGCCGACGAGGCCGCCGCCGACCCCGTCAGCGCCGAGCGTGTGCTGGCGGCTGGCGCCGCCGACCTGCTGGTGCTCAAGCCGATGCGCCTCGGGGGCATCCGCCCCGCCCTCGCGCTCGCCCGCCAGGCCGCCGCGCTCGGCGTCGGTGTCGTCGTGACCACTACGTTCGACTCGAGCGTGGGCACCGCCGCCGCGCTCCAGCTCGCGGCGGCGCTCGACGGCGGCGCGGGCGCCGGTGCGTCGCCCGGCGCCCTGGCGCACGGCCTCGGCACCGGTGACCAGCTGGCCGCCGACGTCGTCGCGCGCACGCTGGTGCCGGCTCGCGGCGCGCTGGCGCTGCCCGCCGTCCCCGGCCTCGGCGTGGCCATCGACGCCGCGGCGCTGGCCGCCGTGGCCACCGGCCCCTGGCGCGAGCAGCGCTTGTGAGCACGCCCACGTTGACGCGTGGCGCGGCGCGCCGGGACAATGAGCCGTCAGCGCCGCACCGGGCGCCCCGACGCCACCAGCGAGCAGGCCGCCTCTCGGGCCGCCCGACTACACAGCGGGCAGGACACGACCATCACCGACACGACCAGCACTGACACGATCACCACGCTCGGCCGGGACTGGTACCTCGACCTGCACTCGCATTCCACCGACGCGTCGGATGACGCGGGCGGCACCGTCGAGGGCTACCTCAAGTGGATCGTCGCGCGGCGCAAGCGCGGCTACCACATCGACGGCATCGTGCTCACCGAGCATCGCCACTTCGACCCCGCGCTGCACTACGACGCGCTCGCCGAGCGCTACGGCGTGGTCGTGCTGCGCGGCGCGGAGCTGGAGACCGACATCGGCCATGTGCTCGTCTACGGCGTCACCCCCGAGCTCGCGCGTCACTTCGATTTCACCTCGGTCTCGCTGCCGCACCGCTCGCTCTTCCGCGCCGCGCGCGACGAGGGCGGCTTCGCCCTCGGCGCGCACGCCGGCCGCCCGCGCATCGGCCTCGCGCACCACGTCGACGCCGGCCTCGAGCCCGATGGCATCGACGCCATCGAGCAGCTCAACGGCGGCAGCTCGGACGAGGAGAACGCGCGCGCGCTCGCGCTCGCGCAGCGCTTTGGCCTACGCTGCGTCGGCGGCTCGGATGCGCACTACGTGAGCGCCATCGGCCGCTGCCTCACGGCCTTCCGCCGCGAGATCCGCTCCGTCGAGGAGCTCGTGCACGAGTTGCAGTTCGGCGAGTACCACGCCGTCACGGTCGAGCAGACCGTCGCAGCAGCCGCCGCGGACCCGGCCGCGGCGCGCCAGGAGGGATAGCCCATGACGACCGAGCAGACCGCGCCCGACCTGAGCTACGACGAGAGCGTGATCGGCGTCGAGGTCGACGCGGGCGACGTGGAGATCACCAGCGAGCAGATCGCGCGCTACTGCGAGGCCGTCGGCGAGACCAACCCGCTCTACCTCGACGAGCGCGCCGCTGCCGAAGGTCCGTACGGCGGCATCATCGCGCCGCCCGGCCTGCTGCACACGATCCAGACGCAGGGCTGGCTCGACCCCAAGGTGACGTTCGGTAACACCACCTTCGCCGCGGGCTCGCGCGCCGCGTTGCTGCAGCCCGTGCGCGTCGGGGACACCATCAACGCGCGCGTCGCCATCAAGGAGGTCTACGCGAAGACCGGACGCACCGGCACCATGATGTTCGTGGTGCGGCGCACCACGTACCGCAACCAGGACGGCGTCGACGTCGCGATCAATGACTTTTCGACGGTGCATCGCCAGGTGGAGAAGATCGGATGACCGAGCCGCAGCGCTACTTCGAGGACATCGACCCGGGCGACGAGTTCGAAGAGGCGTGGGAGGCCGCGCCGGAGCACGTGCAGCAGTACGTCACGCTCGGCCAGCGCAACCTCGAGACGATGGGCCGTTTCCGCGACGCCGCCGGCGCGCGCGAGGTCGGCCTGCAGCGCCCGATCGTGCCCGGTATGATGAGCCTCGCCGTGCTCACCCGGCTGGTCACCGACTGGATGGGCCCGCAGGGCCGCCTGCACACTATGGACGTGGACTTCCGTCGCCCGGTGCAGCAGGGCGACGTGCTGCGCGTGCTCGGCCTGATCACCGACACGAACGAGGAAGACGGCCGCCCCACCGTGAAGCTCGACGTCTACCTCGAGAACGACCGCGGCGAACGCCCGCTCCAGGGCGTCGCCATCGTCGAGCTGCCGCACCGCCCCTAGCGAGAAGCCCGCGTTCGAGCGGGGCGCCGCTAGCGGTCCGACACCTCGTCGCCGAAGGTCAGCCGGAACCCCTCGGGCGGCGGCTCAGCGTCGGGCGGCGGCGGGTAGCCGAGCCGCTCCATCACGCGCTGGAACGCCGGGTACTCCTGCGCGCCGACGATCGCGTAGCGCTCCGCGAACACGAACGTCGGCACCGCCGTGATGCCCAGCTGCTGCGCCCACGCCAGCTCCTGGTCCACCTGCTCCCGGTATGCGCCGCCTTCGATGGTTGCGCGTGCCGCAGCCGGGTCCAGCCCGTGCTCGCCCGCAACGCGCACCAGCACGTCCAGCTCGCCGATGTTCTCCAGTGTCTCGAAGTGCGCGCGGAACAGCGCGCGGTGGAAGTCGAAGCTGTCGCGGCCCGCCTCGTGCGCGTACGCCGCTAGCTCCAGCGAGCGGTGGGAGTTCGGCTGGAAGGTGCGCCCGCGGTTGAACACTAGGCCGCCGCTCTGGCCGCGCAGCTCCAGCGCGGTCGGTGGGTCGCCCGGCTTCGTGTACCCCTCGCGGGGGCGGCCTTCGGGCGGCACGGTCGGGTCCAGCAGGAACGGCGCCCAGCGGATGTCCACCGGGTACTCACGCGCCAGTCGTTCGACCTCCACGAGGCCGACATAGCACCACGGTCAGACGAAGTCCGAGAAGATGGTGACGGACACGCGCTCCGGTGCTTGCGTCACGGTCGCCCCCGATCGTCGCGCGCGCTGCTCGGAGCGCTGCTCGTCAGTCGAGTATAGCGCCGCGCACGGCACAGGTCGGCAGACGCAGAAGGGGCGCTCCCACCGCGGGAGCGCCCCTTCTGCGAGCGCGCGGTGTCGAGGAGGAGGACGCTGCGCGGTCTAGCGGGCGTAGGGGCGGACGGCCTTCAGCTGGCGGGTGCGCGTCGCCGAGCGCTCGCCCGCATTTAGCACCTCGAGCAGCGCGATCGAGCCGATGCTGAAGACGCCGGCCGCGAGCACGATCCAGGCGATGCCCCACGGCGCACCCTCGAGAGCCCACTGCCGCGTCACGTAGCCCAGCGCGATCGTCAGCACGGTGAACATGGTGCCGAGGACGATCCAACTCGCGACGTAGAGGGTGGAGCGCTGCTGCTGCATGTCGGTGTCTCCGGTGGGCTGGTCGCTGGCTCGGTGTGGCGGTACCGGTCTGAACGACTTCCCGGTGACCGAGGCCAGTATCCGCCGCGCGCCCCGCCTCCCGAGTCGGGACGAGCCCCGGCAGCGGCCGTCGCGCCCACTAGCCGCGCCCAGCGCGCCCCGACAACCGCCCGCACGCCACCACTAGGGGAGTCCACCGAGAGGGAGCGCCCGAGCTCTGCGCGAACACGGTCGGGCCAACCGTGTCGATGCTAGCGGCGCGCGGCCACCAGCGCGGACGCCAGTTCTCGCGACGCCGCCCGTGCCACGGCCAGCGCCGCCACCGCGCCCAGCAGCAGCAGCGGGCTCCACGCGTTGCCGTCGTGCAGCCGATGCAGCGTCAGCAGCGCGAGCCGCACGCCGACCAGCGTGAACCACCACGCCAGCAGCCCGAACCAGCCCGCGAAGAGCGCCGCAGTGATGGTCGATGGCAGGCGCAACGATGTCTCCCTAGCCGCTCGCAGCGGGCCGCCCGAGCCAGGCTCAGGGCGCGCCCGATGTGATCATCGGCAGGGTGAGGAAGGGTCGCGAGACGGTGTAGCCGCGATCGGCTCGGCGCGATGAGCACGCAGCTAGCGGCGGGCCCCCTGGAGCGCGCCCGCGAGCCGCCGCACGGAGGTGAGAGCAATCACGACCGAGGCGGCCGCCGCCGGGACCAGCAGGAACGCCCATGCGTTGCCCTGCGACGCGAGATACACGGCCAGCCCGGCAATCCCTACCCCGAGCTGCACGAACATCCACCCCAGCATGCCCCAGCTGCCCGCAAACATGGCCGCGCTCGTTGGGTGCAGCATCGGGGGACCTCCGGGGCCAGGGCGCTTCGTTGACGGCGTGAGTATCGCGCATCGAATGGTCCGCTGTGTGCGGCGCGTCCCGCTCCCCGCCCGCCCGGCCCCCCGACGGGGAGTGTGTGCGGCCCTCGTCGCGACGCCCCAACTTCCCGACAGGCGAATCCCCCAGCGCCCGCATGAGTTTTCGCGTGTACGACATAACCTGCTTGACGGCACCGTGTCGATGAACGGGTATTCACCACCATGAATGACCGTTCACTCATCCACGCAACCCAGGCGGCCCCCCAGACCGCCTCACGGCAGGCTCCGCGATGAGTAGAGTGCCGCAGGCCTACCTCGACGCGCGCGCCGACGAGATCCGCACCGCCGCCATGCGCGTGTTCGTGCGCAAGGGCGTCGAGCAGGCCACGATGCAGGACATCGCCGCCGAGGCCGGGCTCAGCTCGGGCGCCATCTACCGCTACTACGAAAGCAAAGAGCAGCTCGTCCAGGCCGTGTTCACGATGTGCCACGAGCAGAACCGCGAGCTCTTCGAGTCCGCGCTCGATGGCACCGACTCCCCACGGGCGGCGCTCTTCAGCGTCGGACGGGTGGTCTGGGACGGCTTCCACGCCCCGGGCGCGCTCGACCAGTTCACGGTCAATATCGAAGCCGCGCTCAGCGCCGCGCGCAGGCCCGACGCGCTCGCCGAGCAGGTGCGCGGCCTCCACAAGGGCGTCGTCGCGCAGCTCGCGGCATTCGCCCGCGCCGCCCAATCGAACGGCGAGCTGCCCGCGGACCTCGACCCGGAGGCATTCGCGCTCACCATCGCCGCCTGCGTCGAAGGGCTCCGGCTGCTGTTCGTACAGTTCGAGGGCCAGCTCGACACTGAAGGCGTCTACGAAATGCTCGGTCGCATGGTCGGCGCGCTCGCGCCGGCCGGAACAAGGGGGTAACGCGATGGCATCCTTCGTATCGACAGGCGGGCTGGCTCGCGCCAGCGCACGCCGGCCATGGCTGGTGGTAGGCGTGTGGATCGCGCTCCTCGCCGCCTCCGTCGGCATCGTCGGCTGGGGCCTGTCCGGCGTGCTCACGAACGAGCAGAAGCTGACCAACAATCCCGAATCGCAGCACGCCGTCGACGTGCTCGCGACGAGCGGCATCCCCGGTCGCGAGCAGCTGCAGTTGACCGAGGTCTTCATCGTGCGCTCGGCCGACCTCACCGTGGACAGCCCGCGCTTCAAGCAGTTCGCCGACACGCTGCTCGCCGACGTGCGAGCGCTCGACGACCACGTCGCCACTGCGACCAGCTACTTCGAAACGTCGGCGCCCACGCTCGTCTCGGCGGACAAGCACACGATGCTGCTCCCCGTCACGCTGCGCGACGGTCCCGGCCAGGCCGAGGAGCACTTCAAGCCTCTGCATGCGCTGGTCGAGGCGCGCCAGGGCGACCCGGACTTCGAGGTGCTCACGTTCGGCCTTGCCAGCCTAAACGATCAGTTCAAGACCACCGCGGAAGCGGACCTGCGGACCGGCGAGAGCATCGGCATCTCGGTGGCGCTGGTAATCCTCGTGCTCGTGTTCGGCGCGGTCGTGGCCGCAATCGTGCCGCTCGTGCTCGCGATCATGTCGATCATCGTCGCGCTCGCGGCAGCCACGCTTGTCGGTCAGCTCTGGCCGCTGCAGTTCTTCGTCACAAACATCGTCTTCATGATCGGGCTCGCCGTCGGCATCGACTACGCGCTCTTCATCGTCGAGCGCTTCCGCGAGGAGCGCCGCCACGGGCTCGAGAAACTCGAGGCGATCGCGCTCGCCGGGAACACCGCCAGCCGCGCCGTGCTGTTCTCTGGGATCACCGTCGTGATCGCCCTGGCCGGCATGCTGATCGTCCCGAACAACATCTTCCGCGCGATCGCGGGCGGCGCGATCCTCGTCGTGATCGCCACGATGTTCACGTCACTGACGCTGCTGCCCGCGGTGCTCTCGCTGCTCGGCGACCGCGTGAACAAGCTCAGCATCCCGTTCTTCTCCAAGCGTGGCCAGGTCGACGAGTCGCGTGGCTTCTGGGCCGGCACGGTGCGCGTGGTCATGGCCCACCCGTGGGTGAGCGTGATCGGCGCGACCGCGCTGCTCGTCGCGCTCTCCGTCCCGTACTTCAGCATCAACCTGGGCCTGGCCGGCGCCGACCAGCTGCCCGAGAAGACCGAGGGCCACCGCGCGAACGAGATCCTCGCGCGCGAGTTCTCGCAGGGGCTGGCGCAGCCGACGGACATCGTCGTCACCGCATCGGACGTCACGGCCGCGCCCGTGCAGACAGCCGTGGGCAAGCTCAACGTGGCGCTCCAGGCGGACCCGCGCTTCGCCACCTCCAACGGCCAGTCGGTCGAAGCGACCCTCGTCGCCGGGCCGCGGCGCGAGGTCGGCGTGCTGTCCGTGGCCATCCAGGGCGACCCCGCGAGCGACGCGTCGCTCGCCGCCGTACGCGACCTGCGTTCGGCGATCATCCCGCAAGCTTTTGCCGGCAGCGGCGCCGAGGTGCTGGTGGGCGGCCTGTCCGCCGGGAACGTCGACTTCTTCGATCAGGTCAACCGCTACACGCCGATCGTCTTCGCCTTCGTGCTCACGCTCAGCTTCATCCTGCTGATGATGGTGTTCCGCTCCATCGTCGTGCCCCTGAAGGCGATTCTCATGAACCTGCTGTCAGTAAGCGCCGCGTACGGACTGCTGGTGCTCGTCTTCCAGAAGGGGTTCCTGATCGACGTCTTCGGATTCCAGCGCTCACCGGTGATCGAGGCCTGGCTGCCGCTCTTCCTCTTCACGATCCTCTTCGGGTTGTCGATGGACTACCACGTGTTCCTGCTCAGCCGCATCCGCGAGCGCTTCGACCAGACGCGTGACAACGCGGGATCCGTCGCCTTCGGCCTGCGCTCCACCGCCAACATCATCACCGGCGCCGCCCTGATCATGGTGGCGGTGTTCGGCGGATTCGCGCTGGGCGACATGGTGATGTTCCAGGAGGTGGGCTTCGGGCTCGGCGTGGCCGTGCTGTTGGACGCCACGATCGTGCGCACCGTCCTCGTGCCCGCCGCCATGGAGCTGCTCGGCGACCGCAACTGGTACCTGCCGCAGTGGCTGCACTGGCTGCCCGACCTGCGCGTCGAGGGTGGCCCGGCGACCGCGCGCCAGCCGCTGCCTGCCGCCGGCGACGACTAGCCGCCGCGGCCCGCGCCGCGCGCTCCGGGCGCACGCGCCACGCGAAGCGGGGAGGCGATGGCCTCCCCGCTTCGCTACGCCGGCGCGCGTTGCCCCCCACCGGGGCGGTGCGTACGCTCCATCGAATGACCGGAGCTCCGCCCACCGACGATCCTTCGACCGGCGAGCTTCCGACCGAAGAGCACGCACGCGCTGCGACACCCGCCGCCCCAGAACCCCCACCCGAGCCGGTCGCCCGCCGCCTGGCCCCCGAGCTCCGCATCGGCGAGGTGCGGCGCGGCGCCAAGCCCGGCACCCGCTACGTGCGCGTCACGCGCGCCGCCGAGCGCACCGTCGTACGCACCGGCGACGGCCGCTACGAGGCGACCCTGCGCGCCGAGGAGCCACACACCGGGCTGTCCCGCCTCCGCCAGAAGCTGCGCTACGGCGTGCTCGGCCGCCCGCTCGCCTCCTCCCGCGCCATCGAGGAGCGCCTGAGCAAAGTCAAGGCGCTGGCGATCTTCTCCTCCGACGCGCTTTCGTCCTCCGCCTACGCGACCGAGGAGATACTGCTCGCGCTCGTGCTCGCCGGGACCGCGAGCCTGAACGTCGGCCTTCCGGTCGCGTTCGCGATTGCCGTGCTGCTCGCCATCGTCGTGCTCTCCTATCGCCAGACCGTGCGCGCCTACCCGGAAGGCGGCGGCACGTACTCCGTTGCCCGCGAAAACCTCGGACGCTGGCCCGGCCTCGTCGGCGGCGCGGCGCTGCTCACCGACTACGTACTCACCGTCGCGGTGAGCGTCTCCGCCGGCGTCCTGGCCATCACCTCCGCGCTGCCGGAGCTCGCCGACTACCGCGTGCAGCTGGCCGTGGGTGGCATCGTGCTGATGTCCGCCGTCAACCTGCGCGGTACGCGGGAGGCGGGCACCGTGTTCGCCGTGCCGACGTACCTCTTCATCGCCACCTTCGGCGGCATGCTCGTGGTCGGTGTCGTGCGGCTGCTCGTCGGGGACATCGAGGGCGCCAGTTTCAGCACATCCGCGCCCGCGCGTCACGAGGTCGAGGCAGTGCAGGCGATGGGGCTCTTCCTCGTGCTGCGCGCCTTCTCCTCCGGCTCGACGGCGCTCACCGGTGTCGAGGCGATCGCGAACGGCGTGCAGGCCTTCAAGCCGCCCGAGTCACGCAACGCCGCCGCCACGATGGCGTGGATGGCGGTCATCCTCGGCGCGTTCTTCATCGGCGCCACATTCCTCGCCGTCCGCTTCGGCATCGTGCCCACCGAGGACGAGTCGGTGATCTCGCAGGTCGGCCGCCTCGCCTTCGGCGGCGAGAACGTCTTCTACTACGCGCTCCAGGCCACGACCGCGACGATCCTGGTGCTCGCCGCGAACACGGCCTTCAACGGCTTCCCGCTGCTCGCGTCGATCCTCGCGCGCGACGAATACCTGCCGCGCCAGTTCGCCTTCCGCGGCGACCGGCTCGCGTACTCGTTCGGTATCGTGGTGCTCGGCACTATCGCCGCGGCGCTGCTGATCGCCTTCCGGGCCGACACCCACCGGCTCATCCCGCTGTACGCGATCGGCGTGTTCGTCGCGTTCACACTCTCCCAGGCGGGGATGGTGCGCCGAGGCCGGCGCGTCCGCGAGCGCGGCTGGCGGCGGGCTGTCGTCATCAACGCCGTCGGCGCGGTCGCCACCGGCGCCGCCGCCATCGTCATCGCCTACACGAAGTTCGCGCTCGGCGCATGGATCGTGCTGATCCTCATCCCGCTCATGGTGCTCGGGCTCTACTCCATCAACCGCCACTACGCCTTCGTCCGCCGCAGGCTGGCGCTCGCACCCGGCGCCACTGTGCCGCGGCTGCGCCAGCCGCAGGACCGCCCGGTCGTCGTGCCCGTCGGCGAGGTCAACCTCGCCGTCGTGCGCGCCGTCGCCTTCGCCACCGACATGTCGAGCAATGTCACCGCCCTGCACGTCGTCACCGACGAAGGCGCGGACACGAGCGAGTTCGAGGCGGAATGGGAGATGCGCTTCCCGCACGTGCCGCTGGCGATCCTGGACTCGCCCTACCGCACGTTCCAGGCCCCCTTCATGGCCTACATCGACGCGCTGAACATCCCGGACGACGTCCCGCTCACCGTCGTGCTTCCGGAGTTCGTCGCCACGCACTGGTGGCAGGGGTACCTGCACAACCGCACCGCAGACCGCCTGCGCGAGGCGCTGCGCCACCGCTCGAACACCGTCGTCGTGAGCGTCACGCAGCAGCTCGAGGACGAGCACACCGCGCGCGACACCGACTGACCCCTGGCGGGGCGGCGGCTCCCGCGTCCCCGCCGGGGCGCCCCCGGACGATCGCCGCGGTCAGCGCAGCCGGCCTGCTAGGGGTTCGCCTTGATCTCGCCGCACGCCACCAGCGGCCCGGGCGCGTCCGACGTGCCTGAGTGGATCGCCATGAAGTGCACGTCCTCGGCGAAGTGCACCAGCCGCAGCGTGATGAAGTTCGTGGTGCTCGTGCCCGCGCCGTCGGCAGCCGCGGTGAACGCGGCCAGCGGGCCGTGCTTCTCGCCCGCGCCGCCGCAGCTGACGTGGTAGATGAAGCCCGTGTACGCGCCTGCTGCCAGCCCCTGTAGCGTCACTGCAATCTTGCTGCCGCTGTCGCCCGGCAGCAGCTCCGCCGTGCCGCTCGCGCGGCCGCCGCCCTGCGCCCCCAGCACCGCCTGCAACCCCATCGGATCGGGGGTTTGCGTGCGCACGCTGCCGATCCCCCCCACCTGCGATACGCTGCTGGTCGCGGCCTGACGCTTCGCACATCCGAGCGCTCCGGCCGCGAGCAGCACGACCGCGAGGCCAAGCGCCACGCTCTGCCACTTCCTTTGCACGTTCAGCTCCTTCGATCAGCGGGCGTGCCCGCACACGGGGCGGTGTGGGGCGGGAGCCTATCACACACGCGTTCGCTCCGCGCGCCTCTCCGCGCGTCGGTAATGTTACTACGCCGTGCTCGGCCCGACGGATGTGCCACGCACACGCTCGGACCACACCCCGCGCTGCGCTCAGCTCGCCAGGTGCGTACCGAACCAGCGCAGCGTGCGCTGCCACGCGTCGGCAGAGGACGGCTCGTGGTACGCCGCACCGTGGTTGAAGAACGAGTGCCCCGCGCCCTCGTAGATGCGGAAGTCGTTCGGCACGCCGCCCGCTTGCAGCGCATCGCGCAGCGCGATCACCTTCTCCTGCGGGATATAGTCGTCCAGCGCCCCGTACGAACCCATCACTGGAATGTGGATCGCGGCCGCCTGATCCGCCGTCGGGATGTTCCCGCTGTAGAACGCGTGCCCCGCGTCCACCTGCGCCGTCGGCCGCATCGCCGTCGACAGCACCAGCCCGCCGCCCATGCAGAAGCCGATGCACCCCACCTTCCGCGCGCCGCGCGCCGACTTCAGCCAGCCGATCACCGCGTCGATCTCTCTCGCCGCGACGTCCTGTTCGAGCGACATCGCGAGCTTCTGCGCCTCGGCCGGCTCATTCGCGAGCGTGCCGTGGTACAGGTCCGGCGCGAACGCGACGTACCCCTCCGCCGCGAAACGGTCCGCGATCGAGCGGATGTCGTCGTTCAGGCCCCACCACTCCTGCAGCACCACCACGCCCCCGCGCACCGCGCCCCCGGGCGGCTCCGCCAGGTAGCCGCTCACGCGCACCCCGCCCTGCTCGATCGTCTGCTCCGAACCCGCCATCGACGTGTCCCCCAGTCCTGTCCCCTCGCGATCGGCCGGAGTATAACGTCCGTCCGTCCGCCCGCTCGTGGCCCGCCCCACGCGCGCCGCGTACGATGACCCGAGACGGGCGCACCTGCGGAGGGCACGATGACGACGGCCGATCGGACTCGCGGAGGCCCGCCGCTCGTCGGCATCGTCATGGGCTCGCGCTCCGACTGGGAGACGATGGCCCACACCGCCGAGACGCTCGACGCGCTCGCTGTCCCGTACGAGGCGCGCGTCGTCTCCGCGCATCGCACCCCGGACCTGCTCTTCGAGTACGCCGCCACTGCCGAGGCGCGCGGCCTGCGCGTGCTCATCGCCGGCGCCGGCGGCGCCGCACACCTGCCCGGCATGACCGCTGCGAAGACGCAGCTGCCTGTGCTCGGCGTGCCCGTCGAGTCGCACGCGCTGCACGGCATCGACTCGTTGCTCTCGATCGTGCAGATGCCGGCCGGCGTGCCCGTCGCGACGCTTGCGATCGGCCGCGCCGGCGCGATCAACGCCGCGCTGCTCGCCGCCGCGATCCTCGCGCCGCACCACCCGGCGATCGCGAAAGCGCTGCACGAGTGGCGCGCCGCGCAGACGCGGGCCGTGCTCGACGCGCCCGACCCGCGCGTGCAGCCGTAGCCGGGGACGCAGCCGGGGTGCTCATCGGCGTGCTCGGCGGCGGCCAGCTCGGGCGCATGCTCGCGCTCGCGGGCTACCCGCTCGGCCTGCGCTTCCGCGTGCTTGACCCCGCACTCGACGCCGCGACCGACGGTATCGCCGAACGCGTGCGCGGCGCCTACGACGACCCCGCGGCGCTCGCCGCCTTCGCCGCCGGCCTCGACTGCGCGACGTACGAGTTCGAGAACGTGCCCGTAGCGACCGTGCGTGCGCTCACCGAGCGCGGCGTGCGCGTGTTCCCAGGCGAGCGCCCGCTCGCGCTCACCCAGGACCGCGTGCTCGAGAAGCAGTTCCTGCGTGAGCTCGGTATCGCCACCGCGGACTTCGCGCCGATCGACGCGGCCGATGACCTCGCGCGCGCCGTCGCAAGCGTTGCGCTGCCGGCGGTACTGAAGAGCCGCCGCCTCGGCTACGACGGCCGCGGTCAGCGCGTCGTGCGCACCGCCGCGGACCTCGACGGCGCGTGGGACGCGCTCGGGGGCGTGCCCCTTGTCGCCGAGGCGTTCGTACCCTTCGACCGCGAGCTCGCGCTGCTCGCCGCCCGCGCCGCCGACGGCACGATCGCCTGCTACCCGCTCATCGAGACGCACCACCGCGACGGCATCCTGCGCGTGGCGCTCGCGCCCGCTCCGCACGCCAGCGCCGCGCTACAGTCCGCCGCCGAAGCGATCGCCACGCGCGTGCTGCAGGCGCTGGACTACGTCGGCGTGCTCGCCGTCGAGCTGTTCGAGCGCGATGGCCGGCTGCTCGTCAACGAGCTCGCGCCGCGCGTCCATAACTCCGGCCACGGCACGATCGAGGGCGCGCAGACGAGCCAGTTCGCGCAGCACCTGCGCGCGGGCCTCGGTTTGCCCCTCGGTCCCACTAGCGCGGTCGGCTATAGCGCGATGCTGAACCTGATCGGCGAGGCGCCGCCGCTGGACGCGCTGCTGCGCGCCGACCCGCAGGCGCACGTCCACCGCTACGGTAAGCAGCCCCGCCCCGCACGCAAGCTCGGCCATGTCACGCTGACGGCGCCCGATCGCGCCGCGCTCGCCGCACGCATCGAGGCGTTCGCGGCCGCGATCGGCATCGCGCTGCCCACGTAGCACGCCGGGCGCTCGGTGTGCGAAGCGATCGATCCATGACGATTGGCGCGCGCCGAGCGCGCTAGCGGCAGCCCCACGGCGCAAACGATCCGCCCGCGCGCTCCCACACGATGTATGCCGCCTCGAGGTTGTCGTCCAGCGCGAACAGGTCCAGCGGCACCGGGAAGCGGTGCCCGCGGTGCACCTGCATCACCCCGTACGTCGTCCCCCCAGACCCGATCGCGTGCGTGTCGAACGCGTCCTTGTAGCCGTCGCGGTTCGTGTCCGTCCCGGACTCGCACCCGGCCACCGAGATCACGCGCGGCCACAGCTCCGCAGGCCAGCGGCTCCACGCCAGCGCCGCCTCGAGGTCCGCGAGCGTCGCGTGGCGCGCGTCCACCGGCGCCGCAGCGACGGCAGGCGCGGCCGTCGCAGGCGCAGTGACCTGCACGACCGCCGGTGCGGGCTCGGCGAGCGACGTCGCGGTCGCGCGCGCAGCTGCGAAGGATGGCGTGGTCGAGGGGAGGGGGGCCGCGGCCACGGCCTCGGCTGTCGCCGTCGCGCCGGCCGCCGCTGCCGCGGGCTGCGGCACGGTGCCGTCCGCGACGCGGAACGCTGCCGCCTCGACGGCGAGCGAGAACGCGCTGCGCACCTCGGGCGCGGCTGCGAGCTCGATCGGCAGCCCTGCGACGAACGCGCCCGTCGCCTGCGGCGGCGCGGCGGCCGCGTCACCGGTGAGTGACGTGACGCTGAAGCCGCCCGGTACGTGCAATGCGGCGTTCGCTGCCGGCTCGCGCATCGGCTCGTCGCGCGCGACCAGCCACGCCGCGCTGACCCCGGCCGTGATCACCAGCAGCAGCGCTGCGTGCTGCAACGCGGTGGGCCACGCGGGCGGCACGATCACGCGCTCCGCGGGCGGCGGGCTACTCAACACGTGCCTGACTGTGTGCGCGCGCCGCCGGAAGCGAGTCGAGCAGGCGACGCGACGCGCTCGCGATCTCCTCGACTGCTGCATCGAACGCGGCGGCGTTCGCGCGGGAGGGCTGGCGGAACCCGCTCACCTTGCGCACATACTGCAGCGCGGTGGCGTCGGGCTGGCGGAGTGTACGAATGCTGCGACACATGCCCACGACCGTATCACGGGAAAACGCCGTGAAACTGCCAACAATCGTTGACGTGATGTCGATACTTGGGACGCTTCGACCTTATGCACTGCATAAAGCGTTGATTTAATTACCATAACTCTTGAATTGAGCGATCGATGACTGCACCGCCCACACCTTGGCCACTGCCCGATGCAAGCCGCGCAGGCGACGTGTGGGTGTATGACGACCTGCACAATCCGTCCTCCCACCCGCCGCTGATCCAGGACATGCTGGCCGCCGTGCAGCCACGCCCGGGCGACGGCCGCCCCGGCGTGGCATTCGTGCACGGCTACAGCTTCCAGCGTCGTGTGCACGCGGCGCCGCCCGCCGACGTATCGGCGCGCCCGCCCGACGCCGATGGCGCGCGCGATCGCTGGCTGCATGAGTGGCTCCCCGCAGCGACCGCCCTCGCGAACACGCTGCGCGCGTTCGATCCGTCAACCGTCCCCGTGGGCGCGTGGGCCGCGACGCTCGACGCATCGCACCGCGAGTACGCGCGCGTGTTCGTCGGCGTGCATATGTATTGCCTGGTGCCCGTGCTGCAGGCCGCCGAGTGGTTCGTCGGCGCGTACGCGCGCCGCTTCGGCGACGCGCGCCGCGCCGAAGGCGACGCGTTGCTGCAGGGCTTCCCCAATCTCACCCTCGACCGCGCCATCGCGCTCTGGGAGCTGAGCCGGCTCGTGCGCCTCGACGGCTGGCGCGTCTCCCAGACGTACGGCCCCACGCAGGCGCAGCGCACGATCCAGTCGCGCCTGCCGCGCGTGCTCGAGGAGTTCGGTCAGACCACCGACGGCTGGCTCCAGGACGTGCCGAGCTGGGACGAAGACCCCGCGATCCCGTGGCGGCTGCTGCTGGAGTACGCCGCGCTCCCCGACGAGCGCTCACCCGCCATCGCCGCCGCGCGCCAGCGCGAGCGGCGCGAGGCGCTCGAGGCTGCGCTCCGCGCGGAAGCGCCCGACCTCATGCGGCTGCTGCCGGTGCCGCAGCTGTACGTCCCCGTGGCCGAGGACCATAACGTGCTCTGCGACCAGCGCCTCGCCGCCGCCTCGCGCAAGCGCTGGCTCGCCATCGCCGACTGGCTCGGCGCGCGCGGCCGCCTCGCGCGCCGCGACGATGTCTTCTACTACTCCCAGTCCGAGCTCGTCGCGCTGCTCGATGGCGGTGATGCGCTGTCCGCGCCCGTACTCGACGAGCGCCGCGCACTGCAGGCGGCGTGGCGCGCCATGCGCCCCCCGCGCCAGCTCGGCGACGCACCGCCCACGCCTGCCGCAACCTCACCGGGCAGCGTCGTACGTGGGATCCCCGCCTCGCCGGGCACGCACCGTGGCCGCGCGCGCCTCGTACGCTCGCTCGCCGACGCGACGCGCCTCGCGCCCGGCGACGTGCTGCTCGCCCCTGCCGCCGCCCCCGTGTGGACGCCCTACTACGCGATCGCCGGTTCGCTCGTCACGGACGCCGGCGGTGCGCTCTCGCACGCCGCGATCGTTGCCCGGGAGTACGGCATCCCCGCTGTCGTCGGCACCGGCGACGCCACCCTGCGTATCGCCGACGGCACGATCGTAGTCGTCGACGGCACCGCCGGCACCGTCACGATCGAGCCGTCCTGACGACGCTCGCTAGCCGCCGAGCTCGTCGTACCGGAAACAGTCGGCGGTGTGGTCATTGACCAGGCCCGCCGACTGCATCAACGCGTAGCAGATCGTCGGCCCCACGAAGCGGAAGCCGCGACGGCGCAGCTCACGGCTCAGCGCGTGCGACTCGTCCGTCGCGGCCGGCAGCTCCGCGAGCGCGCGATACCCCCGCCGCAACGGCTGGCCGTCGACGAAGCTCCACAGGTACGCATCGAAGCTGCCGACCTCGGCGCGCAGCACCTCGATCGCCTGCGCGTTCGTCACCGTCGAGGCGATCTTCGCCCGGTTGCGGATGATGCGCGCGTCCAGCAGCAGCGCCGCCTGCGCCGCCGCGTCCAGCCGCGCCACCGCACCGATGTCGAAGCTGCCGAACGCCGCGCGGTACCCCTCCCGCCGATGCAGCACCGTCCGCCAGGAGAGCCCCGCCTGTGCGCCCTCCAGCGTGAGCAGCTCGAAAAGCGCGCGGTCGTCGTGCAGCGGCACGCCCCACTCCTCATCGTGGTACGCGCGCATCAGCGGGTCGTCGCCCCCCGCCCACTCGCAACGGGCGCGGCCGTCGTCAGGCATTGGCGGTCGCTCGACCTTGCCCGCGGGCGCTGCCGCGGGCGGCTGTGCCGCGCAGCAGGTACGCTCGATGCGTCAGCCCTCGCCGCCTCGCCGCTCGAAAGGGAGCGCTGTGCCGTTCGATCTCGTGGCGCTCGTCGAGTGGGCGGGCTACATCGGCCTCTTCAGCATCGTCTTCGCGGAGACGGGCCTGCTCGTCGGCTTCTTCCTGCCCGGCGACTCGCTGCTGATCGCGGCCGGCCTGCTCGCCCAGCGCGACCATTTCTCGCTCGAGCTGCTCATCCCGCTGTTGATCGTGGCGGCGGTCAGCGGCGACGCAACCGGCTACACCATCGGGCGCCAGGCCGGACCGCGCTTGTTCGCCCGCGAGGATGCGCGCTTCTTCCACCGTCGCCATCTCGATCGCGCCCGCGCCTTCTACGAGCGCCACGGCGGCAAGACCATCGTGCTGGCCCGCTTCCTCGCGGTCATCCGCACCTTCGCCCCCACCACCGCTGGCGCCGTCGGCATGCCCTACCTGCGCTTCACGCTCTACAACGTCACCGGTGGCGTCGTCTGGGTGCTGTCGATGACGCTGCTCGGGTTCTTTCTCGGCGAAGCCGTGCCGAACCTCGACGCTGCGCTGTTCCTCGTCGTAGGCGTGGTGATCGCGGTCTCGATGGCGCCCGCGGCGTGGCACGTCTGGCGCGAACGCCGCGCCGCCCGCTCCGAGCGCTGATCGGCGGGCCCCCGCTCTCAGCGAGTGCTTCACGTGAGCGGTCTGGACCGCGCCACCGCCTGCGCAGCGAATCGCCGCCTGCGTAACGAACCGCCGCCGACCGCCCTGGCCCGCGCCCGTCACGGCGAGTGACTCACGGCGAGTGACCTAGCGGCCGGCTTCCTGGTCGTGCCGCTGCTCGCAGCTCGCGCACACGAACCGCTCGCAACCCGCGCACGCCTGCACCGTCGCGCCGCCGCAGTGCATGCACGCGCCCACGCGCGTCGTCTGGCGAAAAGTGACCATGCCCGCATGATACCGCCGCGGCCGTTGAGGCGCGGACCGCGGCGGTCTAGCATGCCGCCCGATAGGGCCGCCGCTCGGCGGCCGGCGCCCCGAGCAGGCGGCCGAGCGCCACGCCCGCCGCCCAAGGAGGTCCGCATGCCACTGCACGTCGAGGTGAAGGACTACATCGCCGTCGTCACGTTGGACAACCCGCCCGTCAACGCCATGGACTCCGAGTGGCCGATCCAGCAGACCTTCGACGAACTGGGCGAGCGCGACGACGTACGCGTCGCGATCATCACCGGCGCCGGCACGCGCGCCTTCTGCGCCGGCGCGGACGTGAAGCGCGCCGCCGCCGCCGCGCCGCCCGGACCCGGCAGCCAGGCCACTGGCTCCCGCCGCGCCCGCGAGACTTTCAACGCCCTCATCGACTGCGAAATACCGGTGATCGGCGCGATCAACGGCCCCGCGCTCGGCGCCGGCCTTGCCATCGCCGCATCGTGCGACTACCTCATCGCCTCCGAACGCGCCGTCTTCGGCCTGCCCGAGATCGACGTCGGGCTGCTCGGCGGCGCGCGCCATTTCATGCGGCTCTTCGGCCAGCAGATCACGCGCCGCGCCAACTTCACCGGCCTGCGCATCGACGCGCAGGAGGCGTACCGCCTCGGCGCTGTCGTACGCGTCGTCCCTCCCGATCAGCTGATGGAGGCCGCTCTGGAGGACGCGCGGCTGATCGCCGCCAAGATGCCGCGCGGCGTCAAGATGGCGAAGGCCGCGCTCAACGTCATCGAGCAGCTGGACCTCAAGAACGGCTACCGCTTCGAGCAAACGCAGACCGCCATCCTCGCGCGCACCGAAGACGCGATCGAGGCCAAGCGCGCCTTCGCCGAGAAGCGCCCACCCGTGTTCACCGGCCGCTAGCACCCCCGCCGCGCGTCCGCCCTCCACGCGAGGGCGGACGCGCGGCGCACACGCGCGCAGCAGCGAGCGCCCGCTCCTCGCTGCTACCGTGACGCCGAATCCGAAAGGCGCCGTGATGTCCCTCCCCGTCGAACTCCAGCCGACCGAGCGCGCGCTGCTGGTGTGTCGCCGCCACTGGCTACGCCTCTATCCGCTGCTCGTCGGCCAGGCGTTCGCCGCCATCCTGCCGGTCGTACTGCTGATCGTCATCGTCAACCGCACCACCGACTTCAGCGGCGCCACACGGGTTGCTTCGATCGTCGCCGCGGCGCTGTGGCTGGGCTACTGGCTCGTTACCGGCTACTTCACGTGGTTCCGCTACCACCACGACGTGTGGGTGATCACCGATCAGCGGCTCATCGATGGGCTGCGCCGCCACTGGTTCCACCGCCAGGTCGCCTCCGCCGACCTCATCGACATCGAAGATGTGTCCGCGCAGCGCGCCGGCCTGCTGCCCACGCTGTTCGACTACGGCGACCTGCGCGTGCAGACCGCCGGCGAGCACTCGAACTTCGTGCTCGCCGGCATCCCGCGCCCCGCACACGTGCTGTCGGTGCTCGATGCCGCACGCGACGAGGCGCGACGGCAGCTGCGCGGCGCGTAGCGCGCGACACCAGCGCGTCGCCGCTGCAGCGCGCCGCTCCGATCGCGCACGCGCGCACGCACATCGCGTGCCGAACGGTGTAGACGTAACCCGCGCAATCACGCCATAGTGCGCGTGATGGTCGGAGTGGCCATCGAACGCCGTGCACATCGTGACGCGTCACGCGCCGCCGATGTGCGGTTCAGAGAGTGAGGGAACACATGGTGCAAAGCAGGACGGTGGCCACGCGCACGCGTCGCGCGTCGACCACGACGGGGAGCACGGGCACGCGGGCCACCACCGCGCGCCGCACCTCGGCAGCCGGCGCGACCACGCGCCGCGCGGCGGCGGGCACGACCGCACGCCGCACGACGACCGGCACCGCGGCTCGCCGCACGACCGCCGCCAGTACGGCGCGGCGCACGACGACCGGCACCGCGGCTCGTCGCACAACCGCCGCCGGGACCGCACGCCGGACGACGACGGGCACTGCGGCCCGCCGCACGACCGCCGCCGGCACGGTTCGCCGGACGACGACCGGCACCGCGGCTCGTCGCACAACCGCCGCCGGGACCGCACGCCGGACGACGACGGGCACTGCGGCCCGCCGCACGACCGCCGCCGGCACGGTTCGCCGGACGACGACGGGCACCGCGGCCCGCCGCACGACCGCCGCCGGCACGGTTCGCCGGACGACGACGGGCACCGCGGC
>SHYP01000026.1 GCA_009692725.1 Dehalococcoidia bacterium | reverse complement strand
CCTCCACCGCCTCGCCGCTGGCGATGCCGGTGAGCCCCACGCCGAGGTCCGCGCCGAGCCGCTCGCGTGCGGCGTGCGCCATCGCCTCGGCTGTCTCGCGCGCGATCACGCCGTGCGCCGCGATCGTCGCCGCGGGCACGCCGAACGCCACCTTCGCCGCCGCCGCGTACGTGACGAGGCTGCCGCGGAAGTAGTCCGATGACCCATCGACGCTCGTGATCGCGTCGGCGATGGCGCCGCCCGTGGCCGACTCCATCACCGCCAGCGTCAGCCCCCGCTCGCGCAGCAGGCGGCCGATCGCGCCCGCCAACGTCTCGTCGTCCACGCCCCACACGATCGGGCCGAGCAGGCGGCGCGCCTCGGCCTCCACCGGCGCGATCAGGGCGCGCGCCTCCTCGCGCGTGCGTGCCTTGGCCGCGATGCGCGCGTGCACCCCGTCCGGGCGCGCGTAGATGCCGATGGATGGGTTCGTGCCACCGAGCAACGGCGAGAGCCGCGCGTCCACCGAGCCCTCGCCCATTCCCACCGTCTTCAGCGTGCGCGTGACCAGCACCGAGTCAGCGTGCCGCTCCAGCTCCGGCGCCACGTGCGTCTCCCACATGTGGAACATCTCCGGCGGCACGCCCGGCATCAGCACCAGCACCCGGCCGTCGCGCTCCACCCACCACCCCGGCGCCGTGCCGCGCGGGTTCGCCAGCGCGCGCGCCGAGGGGATCAGCATCGCCTGCTTCAGGTTGCGCCCCTCGAACGCGCGGTTGCGGCCCGCGAACCACGCGCGCACCGCGCGCTCCTGCTCCGGGTCCACCGCCAGCGCCTCGCCCAGCACCTCCGCCACCAGTTCGCGCGTGATGTCGTCCTCGGTCGGCCCGAGGCCCCCCGTCGCGATTACGAGTTCGGCGCGTCCCCACGCGCGCGCGATCACCTCGCGCATGCGCCCGGGGTTGTCCCCCACCTGCGACACGTACAGCAGGTCGATGCCGAACTGCGGCAGCCGCGCGGCGATCCACGCCGCGTTGGTGTCCACGATCTCGCCGAGCATGATCTCGGTGCCGATGGACAGGATCTCAGCGCGCATGTTGACTAGCTCCTAGTGCGGCGGCGGTGAGCTCAGTACGACTGTGGCGCCGCCGCGGCGAATCGTAACGCAACGGGCGTAGGCGCGAAGCCGCAAGAGCCGGCTGGGCTCGCCTCGCCCGGCCCCCGGCCGCGTTCTGTTATCCTTCCGCACTCAGGGGATCCGGGCTGGACAGGGGTGGCGCATGGCTAACGAGGTGCAGGCGCGCCCGCGCGCCGAGGCGGTGGCGGCCATCGCTGCTGCCGCCGCACGCATCCGCGCGAACGTGACCTCGGTCATCGTCGGCGCGGCGGAGCCGATCGACCTCATGCTCGCCGCGCTGCTGGCCGGCGGCCACGTGCTGCTGGAGGACGTCCCCGGCACCGGCAAGACCACGCTCGCGCGTGCCTTCGCCCGCTCCATCGGCGCCTCCTTCCACCGCATCCAGTTCACGCCCGACCTCATGCCCTCGGACATCACGGGCATCCACTACTACTCCCAGCGCACGGGTGACTTCGAGTTCCGCCCCGGCCCGCTCATGGCCAACATCGTGCTCGCCGACGAGGTGAACCGCGCCACCCCGCGCACCCAGTCGGCGCTGTTGGAGGCGATGGAAGAGCGCACGGTCACTATCGATGGCGAGACGCGCGTGCTGCCGGCGCCGTTCCTGGTGCTCGCCACGCAGAACCCGATCGAGCTCGAAGGCACGTTCCCGCTGCCCGAGGCGCAGCTCGACCGCTTCCTGCTGCGCCTCGCCATCGGCTACCCGGACGAGCATGGCGAAGTGGAGATCCTGCGCCGCTTCGAGGCTGGCTCCCCGCTGGACACCCTCGCGGCGGTCGTGCCCGCCGAAGAGTTGGTGGCGCTCTCCGCCTCGCTGCCGCAGGTGCACGTGGAAGATGTCGTAGCGCAGTACATCGTGCGGCTCTGCCGCGCCACCCGCGAGCACGCCGCGTTCGACCTTGGCGCCAGCCCGCGCGCCTCGCTCGCGCTTTTCCGCGCCGCACGTGCGCTGGCCGCGATCAGCGGCCGCGACTACGTCAGCCCTGACGACGTGAAGCGGCTGGCGCAGCCGGTGCTGGTGCACCGCCTGCTGCTCACCTCGCAGTCGCGGCTGCGCGGCCGCAGCGCCGCCGACGTGCTGGACGAGATCCTGCGCGAGGTGCCGGTGCCGGTGGTGGACGCTGCCTAGCCGCATTTGGGCGTAAGCGCACGGCACGTGGGCCGGCGGCGCGGGGCGTACGAGCCCGTTGGCGCGGGGAGCGAGGGGGCGTCGCGTGCGCTCGCTGTTCGGGGAACTCTGGGTCCAATCGTCCGTGCTCTTCGTCGTGCTGGGCCTGAACGCCGGCTCGGTGGCGCTGGTGGGGCTCGGCGTGCTGATCTTCGGCGCGGGCGGGCTGGCGCGCCTGGGTGCGATGTTCTCGCTGGACCGTGTCCGCTACACCCGCGTGGTCTCCGAGACGCGCGCCTTCGTCGGTGAGTCGCTTGCCGTGCGCCTGCGTCTCGCCAACGAGAAGCGTGTGCCTGTGCCCTGGGTCGAGGTGCGAGAGCAGCTGCCGGCGGGGATGCCGGCGACAGGCGCGGAAACGCACCCCTCGGGCATGTCGGGCGCCGTCTTTCTCACACGCGGGGCCGCCCTCGGCGGCCGCGAGGCGCTGGAGTGGCAGCTCACACTGCACGCCGTCGAACGCGGCTTCTTCCGCGTCGGGCCCACGCGCCTGCGCTCCGGCGACCTCTTCGGCCTCTTCGAGCGCGAGGAGACCGTAGGCCGGGAGGAGCACCTGATCGTCTATCCACGCACGTACGCGCTCCCCGACCTCGGGCTCGGCAGCGCGCGGCCGTTCGGCGAACAGCGCGGCGGCCAGCGCATCTTCGAGGACCCCGTGCGCGTCGTCGGCGTGCGTGACTACGTGCCGGGCGACCCGCTGAAGCGCATCGATTGGAACGCGACCGCGCGCGTGGGCCGCCTGCAGTCGCGCCTGTACGAGCCGTCCCGCGCGCAGTCGGTCGTGGTGGCGCTGAACATCAGCACGATGGAGTTCTCCTGGCAGGGCTTCGACCCGGTCGTGCTCGAACGCAGCGTGGTCGTTGCCGCATCCATCGCGCGCGAGGCGCTCGAGGCGCATTCGGCGATCGGACTTGTCGCCAACGGCTCGTTCCCGGATGCCGACCGTCCGATCCGCATCGGCAGCGGGCGGCGTCCCGACCAGCTGGTGCGCGTGCTGGAGGCGCTGGCGATGATCGCGCCGTATACCACCTCGCGGCTCTCCGAAGAGCTGGGGCGGCCGGGCCAGGCGCTCCCGGCCGGCGCAACCATCGTCGTGGTCGCGGCGCTGATGCCGCCCGACCTCGCCGCTGCCCTGCGCCGCCTGAGCAGCCAGGGCCACTCCGTGCACATCGTGAAGACGTCCGCTTGGGAGTGGGGCGGCGAGACCGCAAGCATCCCCGTGACCGAGGTCGAAGCGACGATGCGCGCGCTGGAGGCGGACTGGGTACGCCCGGCTACGGGGATCGCGGCCGCCCTGCGCGGCACAATGACGGGGGGGCTGCGCGCATGACCTTGCGCATGCGCCACATCGCCTTTGCCCTCTTCGTGCTGATGGAGGGTTTCGGCTGGTACGTCGCGCTGCGCGCGATGGCCAGCAGCGTCACGCGCGACGCTTTCCGCCTGCTGAAGGCCGAGATCGGGCTCCCGGTTGGCGGTGTGGGCGAGGCCGCTCGCGTGGAGCATGCGCTGGCGATCGTGCGCGACGCTGCGCAGCACGCGACGGCGGGCCCATCGCTGGTGGTGGTGCTGCTGGGCGCTGGCGGGGCCGTGCTGCTGGTGCGCGGCATCGCGCGGCTGCAGCTGCCCTTGCCGCTGGCGGCCGCCGTCGGCGTCTCCGCCTCGCTCCTCGCGTTCCACGTCCTGCTGCACATCGCGCTCACGGGCGACCTGCTCGTCTGGGAGTCGAGCGGGCTCGTGGGCCTGCTCGGCGGCGGCGGCGGGCCATTCGCCGATCAGGTCACCGCCGCCTCGTTCATCGACAACCCCGATCCAAGCCGCGTCGCCCGCGAGCCGCTGGCCGTGATGGTCGGCGGCCTCACGTTACTCTGGCTCCGCTTCTTGATCGCCGGCCGCGGTGCGCTCTCCTACGAGGGCGTGCTGCGTTCGTTCGGGATCGGTTTCGGGCTGCTGCTGATGGTTTCCTTCGTCACGGAGGTCAGCGCGGGTGTGCATGTGCTCTGGCTGGTGATCGGCTACTTCGTGCTCGGCGCGCTCGCGCTCGCGGTCGCACATGCGGCACGCTCCAGCGCCGCCGAAGGCACCGTCGGCCGCAGCGCGCCCTGGCTGCTCTCGGTCGGCGTCACGCTCGCGGCGGTCGCTGGGCTCGCGGTGCTGTTCGGCATGCTCGCCTTGCTCGATGTGCAGCGCGCGTTCCAGCCGATCGTCGGCGCCGTGCTCGGCCTGCTCGGCCGCCTGCTCATGCTCGTCATCCTGCCGCTTGCCTTCGTGTTGCAGTGGATCTTGGAACGCATCCTCGAAGGCCGCACGCTGCCGCTGGACGAAATGGCCCGCAATCTGCAGGCGCTCGCTCCGACCGCGGAGCAGAGCGGCGGCGTGCTGCCCGGCTGGCTCCTCACCGGCGTGCGCGCAGTGCTGATGCTGGCGGCCGTCTGGCTGCTGTACCGCATCGGCCGCCTGCTCTTCACGCGCATCCGCCGCCGCGCGCCCCCGGAGCTCTACGAGGAGGCCCGCCTCGCCGTCGAGGCCAGCGCGCCCCGTGGCGGGCTCTTTGGAGGGCGCTTTGGAGGCCGCGGGGGTGCGTCCACGACCTCCACGGCCTGGCTGCGCCGCCATGCCATCTACGCGCTGTTCGCGCGCGTCGTCACCACTACCGGGACCCGTGGCCTGCTCCGCCGCCCCGGTGAGACCCCCGTCGAGTTCGCGCGGCACGCGCGCGCGCGCTTCGATGCCCCGCCCTTCGAGCCGATCGCCCGCGCCTTCGATAGCGCTCGCTACGGCCGCCACTACCCCGACGGCGACGCGATGCGCAATCTGGACCGTGCGTTCGGCGAGTGGGAGCGCACCCATCCCATCCGCGCCGAGGCTCCTCGCGACGAGGCACGCCCGGCGCCCGGCGCCAGCGAGTAGACCGCGCCGCCTGCTCCTGACCTGACCCCCGCAAACCGATCCAGTCGCAGAGTGAGAGATGTGCTGGTCGGGAGGAAGGGGGCATGTGGTGGTTGCCAAGCGGAAGCGGTTTGCGGCCGAGGAGATCATCGGCAAGCTGCGTGAAGCCGAGGTGGGGTTGGCGCAGGGCCAGGCGATCGGACAGGTGGTGCGGAAGCTCGGGGTGAGCGAGCAGACGTACT
>SHYP01000025.1 GCA_009692725.1 Dehalococcoidia bacterium | reverse complement strand
AAACTTCTTTGTGAAACTCAAGCCTAGTCCTCCTGGACTGTTCACTGCGTGACTAGCATTCTCACGTACCGCGGTCGCCGCCTCTCCTTCGGGGTCACCGGCTCAGAACCGCCGTGTTGGTGCCGTCGCTCGAGCGGAACGCCACCAACAAACGCTTCGTCCACCGGCTACCTTGCCCTAGCGCGCACCGAAAGCCAGCACGCCCTGCCGGGCGCACTCCTCCTGTGCACAGAGGGAGAAACGACGCCGGCCCGCTCATGGTTAACGCTACGCCGCCAGCACGTCACCCCTATCACCCGTGCCATCTGCCCGTTAACCCTCGTGGCCGTTTATGTGTTGTCTGGAATGCAGGTGGTAGGCATGGCTCGGGAACGAGCCCTGCGGGGAACAAGCGGCGAGCGCTCGGCGTCCGGCGTCTATACTCGCAAGGCACGCACCGGAGCCGCCGTTGCCGGAGACCGCACCGCAACAACCTCCTGCCCAGTTCGGTCTCGACCCCGCCGCGGAGCGTGCCCTCGTGGACCGCGCCCGGCAGGGCGAACAGGAGGCGCTCGGCCTCCTCTACGACGCCTACCTGCCGAGGCTGTATCGCTACTGCCTCAGCCGCGTAGGCAACGAGACCGACGCAGAGGACCTCGCGGAAGAGATCTTCCTCAAAGTCCTCGGGGCGATCGACGGGTTCCAGTGGCAACCCGTCGGAGCAGGAGAACGAGTGCCCTTCGGGGCCTGGCTCTTCCGCATCGCCCACAACCACGTCGTCTCGTTCCACCGCCGCGCCGCCACGCGCGGGCCGGTGAGCGAACTATCGGAGCAGCTCGTCGGCACCCTCAGCGACGGCGCCCGCGGCCCCGCAGAGCTCGCCGTCCAGCGGCTCACCATCGAGGAGGTGTTCGCCGCCGTCCGCCTGCTCCCGGACGCCCAGCGCGAGGTCATCCTCCTTCGCTTCGCCTCCGGCCTCAGCATCGCGGAAACCGCCGAGATCCTGGGCAAACAGCTCACCAACGTCAAAGTGCTCCAGCACAAAGGCGTCCAGAAGCTCAAGCTCATGCTCAACGGCCACAGCGGCGAAAACGACGCCACCAACAATCACACAATCAACCCGCCGGCCGAGCGAGCCGAGCTAATCGAGCAGCCCCCCACCACGAGGACCCGATGACCGACCGCCACCCCACGGACCCGCGCGACGAAGCCCGCTCCGGCTCCCCCTCGCCCCGTCCCGGGGAGAGGGGGCCGGAGGGTGAGGGCTCCGCGCGCCAGGAAGCTGCCGAGGCCGAACGCCTCGCCGCAGCCCTCGCCGCCCTCGAGACCGGCGCCGACCCCCACATCGACCCCCGCGAAGACCCCGAGCTCGCCGCCCTCATCCGCACCGCCAGCCTGGTCCGCAACGGCCTCCCCGACCCCACCGACTCCCGCGCCTACCGCTCCTACCGCGCCCGCTCCCGCGCCTACGTCCTCCACTCGCTCGAGCATCCCGCCGCAGCGCCGCAGCACGAGCCCCGCGGCGACGTACTGCGCCCCGCGCGCTGGCGCTGGCGCGAGCTGCGCATCGCCGCCCCCCTCGCCGCCGCCGCCGCCGCCGTCGCCATCATCCTCGGCCTCGGCCTCGGCGGCCCCGGCCGCTCCCCCGCCGCCGACGCGCGCGCCCGCCTCGTCGCCGTCAACCGCACCAGCATCACCGCCGAAGACGACCTGCTGCGCATGCGCGTCGCCCTCGACGAGATCGCGCAGCGCACCGCCCGCGGCGAAACCATCGACGCCGTCCTGCTGCGCACCGTCACCGAAAGCACCGCCGCCGTCGCCAACCGCATCGAAACCGCCCCGCAGACGGTCAACAAGGAAGCCATCGCCAGCTACCACCATGCCGTCACCGTCGGCCGCGCCGTGCTCGGCACCGTCCAGGCCGCCGCCGGCAGCGAGGCCGCGCTCGCCTCCGCGCAGCAGGCCGCGCAGGACGGCCACGTCGCCGCCGCGCGCTTCCTCGGCGCTGAGCCGGCCGCGACCGCCGTCGCCACGGCGACGCCCGCGCCCACACCGACCGCCACCCCCACGAGCACGCCGACCCCGCGCCCGACCGCCACCCCCACCGCGATGCCAGCCCCCTCGGCCGCGCCGATCCCGACGCCTGCCCCAACCACCACGCCGGCTACGACCCCCGACCCGGACAACGCCTCCACGCAACCGTAGCGCCGGGTGCCCGCACCGCGCCGTCTCGGTTCCCAGCGCCGCAGGGCGAGCTACGGCGCAGCCACCACCACGAACAGCAGGTCCCCGTCGCGCAGCGCGTCGAACGTCTGCACGAACGCCGGCGCGCCCACGATGTAGCGATCGAAGCGTGCCGCCAGCAGCTCCAGCCGATACACCGCCACCACCCGCCGGCCCAGCGGCAACAGGTGCACGAAGCGCAGCGGATAGCCGCCCGGCCCGCGATAGCGCATCGCCGTGAGGCCCTCGCCCTCCGGCAGCGGCCCGGTGAGCACCGCCGCACCCGCGCCCGGCGGCAGCAGCGGCCCCAACCCCTCGAGCGACCCGAGCTGCGCGAGCCCCGCCCCCGAATTGGTGTCGACACCCGGCGGCGCCAGGTCGAGCGCCCGCGCGCGCAGCTGCCGCGTCAGCTCGGCGGCTGACGCGGCCGGCAACGCCTCGCGCAACAGCGTCAGCATCCCCGCGACGTGCGGCGCCGCCGCCGACGTACCGGAGAACGTCGCCTCACCGCCCGGCACGAAGCGCCCTGTCGGCGCGACCAGGTCCGGCTTCATGCGCCCGTCCGTGGCCGGCCCGCGCGACGAGAAGCGCGCGACGGCAGGCGCCCCGCTGGTCCCGGTCACACCGATCGCGCCCACGGTCACCACGCCGGCGTGATCCGCCGGCTCCGCCAGCGACCCCGTCGGCACCGCGATCTCCAGGCTCTCGCCACGATCGGGCGAGCCGAGCATCAGCAGCTCGAGGCGCCGCGCCGCTGCGCCACCTGGCGCAGTCGCCGCAGCCGCCGCCTCGATCACCCGCATGCTGTGGCGACCGTCCCGCGTCGCCAGCACCTGCAGCCCCTCGACGGGGTCGTCCTGGCACTGCTGCGTCTGCCGCGAGGCGCGCACCAGCCCGCCGTCCGGGCCGAACAGCTCGATGTCGAAGTCGCTGCACGCCGCCCCGAACGGCTCGTCCCAGCGCAGCGACACCGTGATCAGGTCGCCCGCCCGGTACAGCCGCCCGTTCTCTTCCACGCCGTTCGCGAATTCGTGCACGCCGTCGCCGTCGCGGTCGCGGTACGGCCCCACCCAGTGCTGTTGCGCCCAGTTGCCCGCCGCCACGGCCCACACCGCGCCGCCGTCCAGCGCCCGCGACACCACCGCGTTCAGCGGCCCTGTCCCGTCCCCCGGCCCGTTGTGCACGAACCCGAGCGAGAACGACACGACGTCGATGCGCTCCGCCGCGAGGTACTCCGCCACCTGCGCGAGCTCCGCCACCGTGCTGAAGCTCAGCAGCTGCAGCTCCGCGCCCGGCGCGATCGCGCTGACGATCCGCGCGGCGAACGTCCCGTGCGCGCTCACGCCATCGACGCGCCCGTCGGCGCGGAAGGAACGCGCAACGACGCGCGGCGGCAGCGTCACGCCCAGCTGCGCGGTGTACCCCGCGAAGCCGGTGTCGACGATCGCCACGCGCACGCCGCGCCCCGTGAAGCCCGCCGCCCGCCAGCGGTCCGCGCCGATCACGTCCAGCGCCGCGATCGAGCTGCTCTGCTCCGGCAACGACGGCGGGCGCTCGGGCGCCGGCGCGGCGACCGCCAGCTCCACCGCCGCCTGCCGGGATGCGAGCGGCGCGCGCTGCCCGCCCGGGTACGCGCCCCAGCCAACCGCCAACAACACCAAGCAGATGAAGACGGCGCGGCGCAAGCCAGCCCTCTGTCGTCGTTCCAACGGTGCCGAGACCCGGAAGCCCGCCCAGACCGACGGGCCGCACGATTGTAGCCGCTCCGGCCACGCTGCCGCGCCGCCGGGTGCGCGGGCGCAACGCTTATACTCGATGCATGCTCGATCTCGCGCCGGCCCACCTGCAGCGCCGCCCCGTCACGGCGGCCGCCCGGCTGCTGCTGGGCGGACCCGTCGCGCTGCTCACCACGCACGACCGCGGCCGCGACAACGTCATGCCGCTCGCCTGGCACATGCCGATCTCCGCGCGCCCGCCGCTCGTCGCCGTCGCGATCGAGCAGTCACGCCACACCGCCGAGATGGTGCGCCACTCGGAGCAGTTCGCGCTCAGCCTGCCGGGCCGCGCGCTGCTGCACCACGTGCAGTACCTCGCCTCGCTCAGCGGCGCCGAGGTCGACAAGTTCGAAGCCACACAGCTCGCCACCTTCGCCGCCGCGCACGTCGAGGCGCCGCTCGTCGAAGGCTGCCTCGCGTGGATCGAGTGCGCGGTGCAGGAGATCCTGCCGTTCGGCGATCACCTGCTGTGCATCGCGCTCGTCGTCGCCGTGCAGGTCGATCCGCAGGCGTTCGACGAGCGCTGGCTGCTCGGCGACGCGGAGACCCGCCCGCTCCAGTTCCTGGGCGATCACCACTACACGTTGCCGGATCGCGTGCTCGAAGCGCGCCTGCCGCAACGCGGCGAAGCGCCCGAGCGTGTGCTGGCCGATCGTGCCGAAGAGGAGCTGGAGCTCACGCGCGAAGCGCGCGAACGCCGCGCCGAACGCATGGACGAGCTCGCACGCGAAATGACTGCGGGTCGCGTCGTCGATGTCGACGCGATCGAGCGCAGCGTGTTGCCGCTGTGGGCGCCCACGCCCGGCATCGTTGTGCCGGACTTCACGCTCGCGCCCGAACCGCCGCCCGACACGCACTGACGCGGGGCGCTACGCCTCCGCGGCAGGCTCCGTCGCGCTGACGATTTCCGGGACCGCCTCCAGCTGCACGGCACGGTGCGCGGCACCGGTGCGCCCGCCGACGCGAGCCGCTGGCTGTACGCCCGCGATCAGCGAGCGCAGCGTGCGCGGCTCATCGCGCTGTTCGCGCGGATCGTGCGTGTCACGCGGATCGCGAAAAGCCGTGTCGTCTTGTGGGGATCGTTGTCCGAACCGCATCCTTGCGCCCTCCGGGAGGCGGCACGCTCGGGGGCCGCGCGACTCGCGTCAAGGGTATGCCGATGGCCTGCCCGCCCGCCCTAGGGGAACCCCCGTACTTCGCACCCGCTATCGCCCTGACGCGCACACGGTTGACGCGGCTCGATGCCGCGACCATAATCCGCGCGGCCCCGCCCTGCGCTTCCACCTGACCTGCGCAGCGCCTGGCCGCAGACACCTTCGGACACCGGTGGCCGCCCCGCTCGTGGGCTGCCCGGCTCGATGCGGAATGGGGGGACACGGTGGACCTCGGCTTCACGGAAACCCAGGAGCTCCTGCGCAACGCCGCCCGCGAGTTCCTCGAGAACGAATGCCCCGAAACTCACGTCCGCGAGATGGAGGAAGACCCCCGCGGCTACTCCACC
>SHYP01000015.1 GCA_009692725.1 Dehalococcoidia bacterium | reverse complement strand
GCGCCTGCGCCCGCATAGCGCTCCCAGGCGTATTTCACGTCGGCGGATCCGAAGGCGCGCCCGCTCACCGGAGCGACGTTCTGCCACTTCACGCCGGTGTTGAGCTGGAAGGTGTAGGTCAGCCCGTCCGGCGCGACCTGCCACGACTTTGCAAGGTCACCTTCGAGCTTGATTTCTCTCGCACTGGCTTTCGGCCCAGACACGAACCGCAGGACGCCGTTATACGCGGCGCGTCCTGGCCCGATGGTGCCCCCGGCCGCGGACTTCGTCGGGTCCATTGGTCCGACGTTCCACGTCACTCCCTGTACTAGGGTGCCACCTCGTTTAGCCTGTCCGGTCGCTTCCTTGACGTTGTACTGGAAGCGCCCGTCACCGTCGGCGGCGCCGACTGCCGGCGTGGACTGTGCGGGCGCCGGCGCAGTGCCGAGGTCAGCCGCGTCATCGTCGCCCCCGCAGCCGAGCAAGGCCGCCGCCGCGAGCCCGCCGACGCCTATCGCCGTCGTGCGTAGCAACGCGCGGCGCTGCAGCAGCAGCGCCCTGGCGGGGTCGATGAACTCTGGCACGCTGACCTCCTCGGAATCACATACGTGGTGTTCAAAACTATACGCCTGTCACCCGGCTCGCGGATGCGTACTGTGACCCGCGACAATGCGAATGAGGCCGTCTAGGACCCGGTGGCCACGTGGCGCTGCGCCTCGCGAATCTGGACGTGCATCGCTATCGCGGGATAGCGGCTCGCTGGTGGGGCTGCTGACGCGCGCGGCCCTGCTGCGGGCGATCGACGTGCGCGCGCGCTTCGGGGCCGGTCCGGGTAGTGGCGTGGCCGGCCGCGCCTAGGCGCCGCGCGGCGCGGCTAGACCGTGTCGAAGATGCGGGCCGCGCCTTCCAGCTCGGCGCGAGCGCCCTGGTTGAAGAGCGTGCGCTTGCTGGTCACGCAGTGCGCGCGCCCCGCCTCGGTTAGCACGTACACCCCGGCGCCTTGCTCCAGAAACCCCTTCGCTTCGAGGGTCGAGAGCGCCTGGGCCACCGCCTCGGGGTCGACGCCCGCGGCGAGCGGCGCGAACAGCGGGTACTGCGTCGCTAGGCTCTCGAACATCGTGGCGAGCCGGTGGGCGTCGTCCGTGAAGCTGTCGCGCTCGATGCTCGCGAGCATGCCCGACAGCACCTCGTGCAGCGCGAACCGCATGGACTGGGGCCCCGACCCACTGGGGGTGGTCATGGCTTGTTCCCTTTCTGGGACTATCGGAACACACGGAGATGGGACGACCAACGATCGGCACGTCTCGGCGTCCTTGCGTGAGGGAGACCCGCCCCGGGCATCATATGGTGGATGAGCGGCGGAGTGTCGCTCCGTCGATCGTGGCGCCGGGCAGCGTCACACGGGCGGGTCACACGGCCGGGAGCAGCGTGCCCAGCCAGGCGAGGGCGAGCGACAGCACGAGGCCGATGCCGACCGGCAGCGCGAAGCGCCAGCGCCGCTGACGAACGCGAAGCCGACCTTGCTGCCGGTGTTGGCGGTGAGCGCTGCGAGCACGGCGACCGACGCGGCGACGGCGGCGAGCCTCCCTGCCGCCGCGAGCGACGCTACGCCGACGGCTGCCGCGTGCTTTTCCGGGTCGACGAAGAACTCGAACACCGTCTCCGGGCGTGCCGCGATGCGTATCTCCGCGGTGACGGTGATGGTGCCCGCGGTGCTGCCGCTCGTGGTCATGGCTGGCCCCCCTGCTCCTCGGCCTCCGCGGCGTCGCGGAGCTGTCGCAACTGGTCGTTCCAATACCCCTGCAGAAAGGCGCGTAGCTCCGCCAGGCCCTCCGGTCGGGCGCGGTAGAGCCGACGCGTCCCGTTGCGCCGCTCGGTCACAAGTCCCGCCTCCCTGAGCACGCGCAGGTGCTGCGAGATCGCGGGGCGCGTCACGTCGAATCGCGCGGCAATCACGCCTGCGGCCAGCTCGTGGTCGCGCACGAGCTCGAGGATCTGCCGCCTGCGCGGCTCGGCGAGCGCTTGCAGCACTGCGTCCATGCGCTATGTGTAATGCATCGCTTACGGAGTTGCAAGCGCTCGCGGCCGAGGCCCGCGCCACCACCCGCGCACCGCCGCGGCTCGACCCGGGCCGAGCTATATACTCGCGAGTGCTGCCGGCTCGGGAGCGCGCGAGGGTACGCCGATGGTCATGAGCTACCCCGAGATCGCGAAGCCCACGGGCCAAGGGCGCATCGTGCCGAACCTCCAGGACTACGAGGCGCTGCGCGCGAGCTGGTCGTGGGACGCCATCCGGGGCGAGCTCGAGCTGCCGGGCGGCCTCGTGAACCAGGCCAACGAGTGCATCGACCGCCACGCGCGACGCACGCCGGGGAAGCTCGCGATGATCTGGGAGGGCGCCGACGGCAGCGTCGAGCGGCTGACCTTCGAGGACATGCGCCGGCTCACCAACCGTTTCGCCAACGTGCTCCGCGAGCTCGGCATCGCGCGCGGGGACCGCGTGTTCTTCTTCGCGGACCGCATTCCGGAGCTGTACGTCGGCGTGTTCGGCGCGCTCAAGGCGGGAGCGATCGCCGCCCCGTTGTTCTCGGCGTTCGGCCCGGACCCCGTCGCCGAGCGCGTGCGCCGCGCCGACGGCGTGCTGCTGGTCACAACGCCGCGCTTGCTGCCGAAGATCGAGGAGATCCGCGCGGGGCTACCGTCGCTGCAGCACGTGATGGTGATCGACCGCGAGCGCGGCGCGACCGGCGCCAACCTCGACTACATGCGGCTGATGGACGCCGCCGCGGACGAGGCGACGATGGAGCCTACGGGCGCCGAGGACTGGTCGCTGATGCACTTCACCTCCGGCACCACGGGCCTGCCGAAGGGCGCGGCGCACGTGCACGGCGCGGTCGTCGGGCACTACGCCACCGGCAAGTACGTGCTGGACCTGCACCCGGACGACATCTACTGGTGCACCGCGGACCCCGGCTGGGTGACCGGCACGTCGTACGGCATGTTCGCGCCGTGGAGCAATGGCGTGACGCAGCTCATCTACGAGGGCGGCTTCGGCGCCGGCAAGTGGTTCGAGCTGATCGACCGGCACCGTGTGAGCGTCTGGTACACCGCGCCCACGGCGATCCGTATGCTGATGAAGGTGGGCGCGCGCGTGCCGCGGCAGCACGACCTGTCCTCGTTGCGCTACACGATGTCGGTCGGGGAGCCGCTCAATCCGGAGGGCGTGATCTGGGGGCAGGACGCGTTCGGGCTGCCGTTCCACGACAACTGGTGGCAGACCGAGACCGGCGCGATCATGATCGCGAACTACCCTAGCCTACCGATCCGCCCCGGCTCGATGGGCAAGCCGTTCCCCGGCATCGAGGCCGCGATCATCGACGACGAGTTTCGCGCCATCGACGAGCCGATGCGCGAGGGACAGCTCGCGCTGCGGCCCGGCTGGCCCTCGATGTTCCGCACGTACTGGAAGGACGAGGAGCGCTACCAGTCGCGCTTCAAGGGCGGTTGGTACCTGACCGGCGACCGCGCGAAGCGCGATGCCGACGGCTACTACTGGTTCGTCGGCCGCGACGACGACGTGATCAACACCGCCGGACACCTCGTCGGGCCGTTCGAGGTGGAGAGCGTGCTCATCGAGCATCCAGCGGTCGCGGAGGCGGGCGTGATCGGGAAGCCGGACGCGGTCGCGATGGAGATCGTGAAGGCGTTTGTGTCGCTCAGGGACGGCTTCGAGCCGACCGAGGAGCTGCGGCGCGAGCTGATCGGCCACGCGCGCCGGCGCCTCGGTCCCGGCGTCGCACCGCGCGAGATCGACTTCCTACCGACGCTGCCGAAGACGCGCTCCGGCAAGATCATGCGCCGCCTGCTGAAGGCGCGCGAGCTCGGGCTGCCCGAGGGCGACACATCGACGCTCGAGGACTGAGCGTGCACACAGGAGGCGTCGCTCGATGCTCGCGGCGGGAGCGCGCATGACGGGCGACGCACCGGTGACGATCCACCGCGGGTTGCAGGGCGTGTACTTCGACCGCTCGAGCACGTCGTTCATCGACGGTCGCGCCGGCACGCTGCTGTATCGCGGCTACTCGATCCACGAGCTCGCCGAGCACGCGACGTTCGAGGAGGTCGCGTACCTGCTGCTGTACGGCGAGCTGCCGACGCGCCCACAGCTCGCGGCGTTCGACGGCGAGCTGCGGGCCGCGCGCACCGTGCCCGCGCCGGTGGTCGAGATCGTGCGCGCGTTGCGCGAGGCGCACCCGATGGACGTGCTGCGCACCGCCACCTCCGCGCTCGCGGCGTTCGACCCGGAGTCGCGTGACAACTCGGTCGCCGCGACGCTGCGCAAGGGGGCGCGCCTGACCGCGCAGGTGCCGACGCTCGTGATGGCGCACCACGCGCTGCGCGAGGGTCGGGAGCCGGTCGCGCCGCGCGCCGACCTCTCGCACGCGGCGAACTTCCTCTACATGCTGCGCGGCCGCGAGCCGAGCGTGGAGGCAGCGGGGCTGATGGACAAGGACTTCGTGCTGCACGCGGAGCACGGCGCGAACGCGTCGTCGTTCGCGGCGCGCGTGATCGCGGGCACGCAGGCGAACCTGCACGCGGCGATCACCGGCGCGATCGCCGCGCTCTCCGGCGCCTCGCACGGCGGCGCGGCGGAGAACGTGATGCTGATGGCGCAAGAGATCGGCGAGCCCGAGCGTGCAGCGGCGTACGTGAAGCAGCTGCGCGCGGACGGCAAGCCGGTGATGGGCTTCGGCCACCGCGTCTACAAGACGGAGGACCCGCGCGCGCAACACCTGCGCGCCGGTGTCGAGCAGCTCTCGCGCGAGCTGGGCGAGCCGCGCTGGTACGCCATCCTCGAGGCGGTGCAGGAGGCGATGCGCCCATACGCGCGCCTCGGCGTGAACGTCAACGTCGACTTCTTCGCGGGCGTGATCTACTACCTCAACGGCTTCCCGCCGGACCTCTTCGTGCCGATCTTCGCCGTGGGCCGCGTCCCCGGCTGGACCGCGCAGGTCGCGGAGCAGCTGGAGCACAACATCCTGATCCGCCCGCTCACGCAGTACGACGGCCCGCCCGAGCGCCCCTACATCCCCATCGAGGCGCGAGGGTAGGCAGGGGCGGACTATGACCGACGAGCGACAGGGCGTCAGAGTATCGGGCGAATCGTTCCTCGAGAACTGGCTGCGGTTCGCCGCTTTCCATCGGGCCCGTACTGCCGTTGCAGCTACCAATGCGTTGTGTGCGGAGATGGACGAAAGCATTCGCGCATCGTTGTTCCTAGACGTGGTTTACCAATGAGCGCAGGCGTACGAGGATTTCGCGATCTGGGCAACGGCAGTTCGAGACCTTCCAAAGCACGGAGGCGACTTAACCGCGTCGCTGGACCGCGCGTGGGCGGCGTGGGACCAAGTCTTCGCGGCGATCGACAGCGGCGATGCTGCCAAATACGCCGAACTTTTCGGGTTTCCACTTCCGGATCAACTCGAGCCCGGCCTTCGGGCTCAGTACGCTGAGATCTTGACGAAATGGGTAAGGTACGCGGGCAAGCTTGCGGCGAATCTACGAACGACGACGCCCGGTGGCCAGAACCTCGTTCGTCGGATTCTCAACAAGACTAAGCATGGCTTGCTCGTGTCCGCGATCTGGCAAGACGGTGGCCCGCTTCTGATTTTCCACCCAGAGGCTGGCAACGCGTTGCCGAACCAAGAGACGGTACAGCGCGTAACAACCGAGAACGCTGCGTATTTCGCGACGCAGACGTACGGCGTCTCGAAGTTGCTCGCTGTGACGCTGCTCCAGTTTCTCGCGTTCGAGTTCAAGCGGGAAGCCGACGTCAGTTGGAAGCGCGCGATCGAGGCCGGTGCGGACGAAATGACGTTCGATGGCGTAGCTGGGATCGTCGCTGGGCAAGCACTTCCGCGCTCGCGCCGCGATTCGAGTGCTTAGCGACCTACCCCGCGACCTCGCCGGCGCTCTCCGCCTCGAGGTAGGGGATGAGGGACTCGAGCAGGTCCGTGCGCGAGTCGAGCGTGCGGCCGATGCCGGACAGCAGGCCCATCACGCGCGCGATCAGGATCACGTCGCCGGGGACCTGCACGAGCGGGTTGGCGCGCAGCACGCGGCCGAGGCGCACGTTCACCTCCGCGAACAGCGCCTGGTCCGCGTACGCGCGGCCGGAGTGCAGCACGTCGCCGAGGAACGCCTCGCCGAGCGCGTGGTACGTCTCCTCGTCGCGCTCGCGCGTGCGGAAGCCCATCTCCTCCATCGTCGTCGCGATCTCGGCGCGGTGCTGCGCGACGATCGCCGAGGTCAGCACCACCACCTGCTGCCGGAACGCCTCGGGCAACCGCTTCGTCAGCCCGAAGTCGACGAGGCCGATGCGCGCCGGGCCGCCCGCCACGAGCGCCGGCAGCACCAGCAGGTTGCCGGGGTGCGGGTCGGCGTGGAACATGCCGTGACGCAGCACCATCACGTTGTAGAGGTCGATGAGCGTGCTTGCGACCTGCCCGCCGTCGATGCCCGCCGCGTGCAGTGAGTCGACGTCCGTGATCTTGATGCCGTCGAGGTAGTCCATCGTCAGCACGCGCCGCGCGGAGCGCTCCCAGTAGATGCGCGGCACCACCACGTCGGCGCGCTCGGCGAGCAGCGCCGCGATCTCCTCGGCCGCGTGGCCCTCGTGCACGAAGTCGACTTCCTCGGGGGCGTTGCGTTCCATCTCCGTGACGACCGGCCGGAAGTCGATCGCCGTCTCGAGGCGCGACCAGACGTTCGCGAGCAGGCGGATCGACTGCAGGTCGGACGCGACGATTTGCTCGATGCCCGGGTACTGCACCTTCACCGCCACGTCCGTGCCGTCGTGCAATCGCGCGCGGTAGACCTGCGCGAGCGACGCAGCAGCAACCGGCGTCGTGTCGAACGCCGCGAACAGCTCGTCGACGGGCCCGCCGAGCTCGCGCTCGATCACGCGGCGCATGTCGGGCCACGGGCGCGGCGGGACCGCGTCGTGCAGCAGCGACAGCGTCTCGACGTACTCCTCCATCAGGATGTCCGCGCGGCTGCCGAGGAACTGGCAGGTCTTCACGATCAGCCCCTGCTGGCGGACGGCGCGATGCACCATCGCGCGCGCCGCGGCGAGGTGGAAGCGGTGCGTCGCCTCCGGTAGCTCGGAGTGCGCGAAGCGTCGCCGCAAGCGCAGCCAGCGCCAGCGCAGCCACAGCGCGAAGACCGTACCCGTGAGCGGCAGGAAGCGCCGCCAGCGACCCCGCGGCGGCCGCCGGAAGCGCAGGGCATCGAGCGTCATCGGTGCCTCCCCATCGAGCGCATGCGCAGCTTCGAGCGTACGACCACGCGGTCGCGCCCGCACGGCGCCTGCGGCCGCGCGGCGGGGCCGCTACCATCGATGCATGGCCGTCGTGTTCAATCCCTTCCTGCCGTCGTTCCAGGCCGACCCGTACCGCGCGTACGCCGCCCTCCGCGCCGCCGAGCCGGTGCACTACAGCGCCACGCTCCAGGCCTGGGTGCTGACGGGGTACGACGCCTGCGAGCGCGTGCTGCGCGACCCCGTCGCGTTCGCGTCGAACCCGTACCTCGCGACGAGCGCGGTGGCGCAGGCGCTGCAGGCGCAGCGGCGCACCTTCCCGCTGGGCGAGGTGCCGACCGTGCTCACGTCCGACCCGCCCGCACACACGCGGCTGCGCGGCCTGGTGACGCGAGCGTTCACCCCGCGCATCGTCGAGGAGCGGCGGGCGCACATCGAGGGGATCGCCGCGACGCTGCTCGACGCCGCGCTCGACGCGGGCGCGCCGTTCGACCTCGTGGCGGCGTTCGCGCAGCCGTTGCCGGTGATCGTGATTGCAGAGCTGCTCGGCGTGCCGCCAGAGGACCGGACGCTCTTCCGCGGCTGGTCCGGCGCGCTCGCGGGCCAGACGAACCTGTTCACGACACCCGCGGCCACGGAGGCCGCGCGGCGCGCGTCGAGCGAGCTCATCGACTACTTCGACCGCGCGATCGCGGAGCGCCGCCGCGCCCCGCGCGAGGACGTGCTGACGGCGCTGGTGCAGGCCGAGGACACCCAGTCCGAGACGGGAGGGGGCCGGCTGAGCCACGACGAGTTGCTGGCGTTCTGCATCCTCCTGCTCGTCGCGGGCCACGAGACCACGACGCACCTGCTGGCGAACGGCACGCTCGCGCTCGCGCGGTGCCCGGAGCAGCGCGCACGCCTGCGCGACGGCGCCGCGCCGATCGCGCAGGGCGTCGAGGAGCTGCTGCGCTTCGACAGCCCCGTGCAGGCCGTGGCGCGCGTCGCGGCGCGTGATGTCGAGCTCGACGGGCAGGCGCTACACCAGGGGGACACTGTGCTGGTGATGGTGGGCGCGGCGAACCGCGACCCGGCGCGCTTCGCGGACCCCGATGCCCTCGACGTCGCGCGGGCCGACCTGCACCACCTGAGCTTCGGCCTCGGGCCCCACTTCTGCCTCGGCGCGCCGCTCGCGCGACTCGAGGCGGCCGCCGGCTTCGAGGCGCTGCTGCGCCGCCTGCCGACACTCAGCATCGAGGGCGAGCCGGTACGCGGCGGGACGTTCGCGTTGCGAGGGCTGCGTGAGCTGCGCGTGCGCAGCGACTGAACCGAGCGGGAACGGAGACAGCATGCCCGAGGCCCACGACGCCGCGCCCTACGACCCGGACAACGTCTTCGCGCGCATCCTGCGCGGCGAGCTGCCGAGCGACCGCGTGTACGAGGACGACGAGTGCATCGCGTTCCGCGATGTCGCTCCGGCGGCGCCGACGCACATCCTCGTCATTCCGCGGCGTGCCGGGCCGGTCAGCACGGTCGGCCTCGCCGAGCAGGACGCGGGCTGGGTCGGGCGGCTCGTGGTGCGAGCGGCGCGCATCGCCGCCGAGCAGGGGCTGGCGGAGCGCGGGTATCGGCTCGTGCTCAACGCGGGCCCGGACGCCGGGCAGGCGGTGCCGCACCTCCACGTGCACATCCTCGGCGGCGGCGAGCTTGGGCCGTTCGCCTAGGGGCGGCGGCGAGCCGCGGCCTCGGCAGGGCGAGGTTCTTACGGGTCGCTGTTGACCGCCCGGTGCGCCGTCGCCAATATCGTTGAGTCGGGGTCGAGAGCACGCCTCGCGGGCGGCCGCGGGCGGAGCGCAGCGTCGAGCGTCGAGTGCGAATGGTGGTGACGGTGGCGAGCCAGCTGACCTCCCTCCCGGCGTCCTCCTAACCGTCGGTCGCTCCGGCTTCGTCCGCCGAGTTGTTGACTGCCCTCCTCCGCGCCGTGTCGCACGACTTCAAGTCCCCCCTGCTCACGCTGTCGCTCAGCGCCGAGCTGCTCGCTGAGGCGCCGTCCGTGGAGCGCGCGGGCATCGCTCGCGCGGGCCTCACAACGGCGTGCGCGAGCTCGAACGCATGCTCGACGCCGTGACCATGCTCTCGCGCGCGCTCAACCGGCCGCTCGAGGCGCGCGCCACGCCGCTTGTCGAGTTCGTCGGCGCCGCCGGCAACGGCTCGGGCCAGACCAGCGTGATGGTCGACCCGCGGCCGCTCACGGACCTCATCGCGCTGCTGACAGCGGCCGGTTCGCCGCTCAGCGTGCGCCATACGGCCGACCACGCCGAGCTCGCCGCGACGCTGCCCGTCGAGTGCGCCGACCTCGAGACATCGCCACTGCAGGCGCTCTTCGGGTCGTTGCAGCGCCACGCGGGCGGGACGGTCGGGCGGCTGGCCGCGGCGCAGATTCAGCTCGAGCGCTGCGGCGACAGGTGTCCGTCGCAGGCGGTTAGCTGCGCATCCGCGTGCCGCTGGCCCCGGAGGCGCGCTGATGGCGGCCGCACCGCACGTCGCCGCCCCGCAGGTGGTCATCGTCGACGACGACAGCGACCACGCGCTGATCGTGCGCCTCGTGCTGCTCGAGCTCAGCCCGCTCGCCGACATCACCGTGCTGAGCGACCTGCAGCACCTCGGCGCGCGCCTAGAGCGTGTGCCGGAGGGCGCGCTGGTGCTGCTGGACCGGCGCATCGACGGCACCGACGGCTGCGCGCTCATCGCTCCGCTGCGCGCGGCGCGGCCGGATCTGCGCGTCGTGCTGCTCTCTGCGCACCTCAGCGAGGACGAGCGGGCGCGGGCGCTTGCGGCCGGGGCGGACGCCGCGCACGAGAAGCCCTCCTCGATGGCGGACTGGCGCGCATTGCTCGCGGGCTTCGTCACCCGCCCCTTGGAGCCGGCGTACGAGCGGCCGCAGCAGCTGCCGATAGACCGCCCCGCCGCCGCTGCGCCCGCCCTCGGCGCTGCGGCGGCGGGCGCTCAACCACACCACCGTCGCCTGACAGTGCTCCGCGGACGGGATGGGGCATGCCGCGGGCGCGTCAGCCGCTATACTCGTGCGCGCGCGGGCCTGTAGCTCAGCGGCCTAGAGCAGTCGGCTCATAACCGATCGGTCCCAGGTTCGAATCCTGGCGGGCCCACCAGTCACACGAGCGCCCGCTGCGCGACAGGAGGTGGCTGTGCGAGACCGCACGCGCGAACTGCTGCAGGGTGTGCGCCCCACGCTCGTGACGTCCGAGGGACACATGCCGGCAGCGGTCATGCTGCTGCTCTACGAGCGCGACGGCACCGAGCACGTGCTGTTCCAGGTGCGCTCCCACCGCGTGGAGCACCACAAGGGCGAGATCAGCCTCCCAGGCGGCGCCCGCGACGACGACGACGAGTCGCTGCTGCACACCGCGCTGCGCGAGACTCACGAGGAGATCGGCGTACCGCCCGACCACGTCGAGGTCTACGGCCGCCTCGACGACGTGGTGACGCGCTCCAACTTCGTGATGAGCCCGTACGTCGGCGCGATCACGGAGCCGTCGCCGTATCCGTTCCGCTTCGCACGCGTGGAGATGGAGCGCTTGCTCGAAGTGCCGTTGCCCTACCTGCTCTCTGGCGATGCCTCCGAGATGATGGTGATGCCGAACGGGATGGAGATGACCGCGTACCACTTTGGCGAGGACCTGATCTTCGGCGCGACGGCGCGGGTGCTGACGCAGTTCCTCGACTTGCTGGCGCGCGACGAGATCCCGCGGTGAGCGCGTTCGCGCAGTGAGTGCAGGGTGACGTTGCTGCTGGTCCGCCACGGCGAGTCGACCGGCAACGCGGAGCGGCTGATCCAGGGCTGGCTCGATGTGCCGCTGACGCCGCTCGGACGCCGCCAGGCGGCAGCGGTCGCGGCGCGGCTCGCGAGCGCGGGCGCGAGCGCCCTCTACTCGAGCCCGCTGCGCCGCGCGCGGGAGACCGCCGACGCTGTCGCGGCCGCGACCAGGCTCGCGGTGGTGGAGGTGGACGCGCTGCGCGAGTACCACTTCGGCGAGGCGCAGGGGCTGCGCTACGAGGATGCCGCCGCGCGCTGGGGCCGCGCTGAGCGCGGCTGGGGCGTCGGCCAGGTGCCGGGCGAGGAGGGCCTCCCGGCGTTTCGCGCGCGCGTCGGCGCGGGGATCGCGGAGCTTGCCGCGCGGCACACCACGGACATCGCCATCGCCGTCTTGCACGGCGGCGTGCTCGGCGCGATCGTCGCAGAGCTCTGCGCGTTGCCGCCCGACGTGTATGCGCAGGTGTACACCGCAAACTGTGGCCTCACGACGCTGGTGCGCGAGCAGGGCCGCGACGTGATCGCCACGTACAACGACCACTGCCATCTCGAGGGCATCAATGCGGACGTCGAGGAGCGCCCCGACGAGCTCAGCCGCGCCCAGAGCGCGAACTAGCCGAGCAGCGTGACTCAGCCGAGCAGCAGGGTGCGGCTCGCCACGGGGATCTGTGCGAGCCGCGCGAAGGCGAGCGCCTGCTCCGCTTCCGCCAGCAGCCCCGATCCGCTCACGTCGTCTTCCGGGAAGGCGGCCACACCGGCGCGCACGACCACACCGAACTGCGTCGCGCCGTCCGCGCCAAGCTTCTCTGCCGCCAGCTGTGCGCCGTCGAGGTCCGTCTCCGGGAGCAGCACTGCGAAGTCCGGCCCCTCGATGTGAATCACGCGGTCGATCGCGCGCGCTGCCGATGTACGCGCGGGACGCGGCGGCGACCAGCTCCTCTGCGGCCGCTACCCCACGGTCGAGCAGTACGTCCTCCCAGCGGTCCGGGCCCAGCACCACCAGCGCGAGTTGCCGCCCGTAGCGGTGCGCGCGCTCCACCTCTTCGCGGATCAGTCGCTCGGCGTGCGAGCGCTTCACCGCGCCCGTCCCGGCCTCGAACGTCTCGAGCTCGTCGATAAGCCGCGCGTGCGTCGTCAGCTCGCGGTCGTGCTGCACGAGCGAGCGGCGGATCTGGTCGCCGACGAGCGCCGTGAGCGCGATGCCGAACGCGCCCAGCGCGGCGGCCGCCAGGTACGGCGCGTCGGGGTCGGCGCTCGCCGCCGTCGAGCGCAGCCCGAGCGTTAGCGCGTACGCGGCCGCGGCGGCGCCGGCGAACGCGTAATGGCTGAGGCGCACCGGCCGCACCATGCTGAAGGCGGCAGTGGCCACAACGAGTACCACGCCGAGCGCTGCGGTGCCCGCGTCCGGATCGACGATCGCCACGCCGCCGGCGAGCGCGCCGACCCACGCGCACGCCATGACGATGCGCACCCAGAGCACACGCGTGATCTCGCTCATCGGCCGACCTGCCTTACGGTCTGCTCGTCGCGGGCACGGTGTCCTCGACGCGGTAGATGCGATACACGCCCGCCTCGAACGCGAGCGTCATGCCGGGTGCGCCGTCCGCGAACAGCCGCGGATGTGCGCGCTCGAGCGCGCCGGCGTCGGCGCCCGCCAGCGGCCGACACACCAGCACGAAGCGTACGCTGCCCTGCGGCGACCGCACGAGCGCGTCGCCATCCTCGTCCGCGGGCGTGCGGAAGCGCGCGAAGTCACCTGTCGCGAGCATCACCGCCGCGCTGCGCTCCGAGTCCGCCAGCACCCCGCCCGCACCCGCCTCGCGCACGAGGAACGCGGCCGCGGCGACGACGTCGGGGCTCGGCGCTCGCGGCGCATGGTGCGCGAGGCTCGCGAGCGCCGTGCGCGGCGCGCCCTCGTACGCGGGCAGCCGCGGGAGCACGGCGATCGCCGCCAGCGCGGCCGCGCACAGCGCCGCGGTGACCAGCAGTTGCCGCCGCTGCACGCCGAAGCGGCCGAACGGCGCGGCGCGCCGCTCGGCGTACGCATACGCGACGAAGGCCGGCACCACCAGCGCGAACAGGTGCGTGACGCGCGGCTGTCCTTGCCCGCTCGCCAGCGCGACGAGCTTCGGGAGCGCGATGCTCGCGAGCACGACGGCGAGCGCGGCATCGTGTCTCGCGGCGGTCTCGCGGCGGTCTCGCGGCGGTCGCGCGGCGGCGCAGCGCGTGCAGCGCGAGCGCCGCGATCGCGACCAGCGACGGCGTCGCGAGCAGCGCACCCCAGCGCAGCACCCACCATGCCGACGCGAGCACGTCGCCGCCGAGCGCCGTCATTTGCGCGTGCAGCGCTGGGTCGTCGCCCGCGAGCGCCGACAGCCGGCCCGCCTCGCGCACGAACTCGACGGGGTTGCCGTGGGCGAATGTCGTCGTGAGCGCCCAGAGTCCAGTCGCGAACACGAGCGGCAGCATGCCGCGCGAGCGGCAGAACGCGGCGCCGGCGAGCTCCACGAGCTCGCGGGCAGGCTCGATGCGGCTGAGCGGCAGCCGGTCGGCCGCGGTCGGCGTCGGCAGGCGGGTGGGCGCGATGGGCGGCATGCGGCTAGCGCGTGCGCCCGCGGCGCAGCCGTCGCGCGAGGTGTTGCCCGCGGCCGGCCGCCAGCACCACCAGCGCGACGCCGAGGAACAGGAACGGCAGCGTGAAGTAGCCGAGGAACGCGACGAGGAACAGCGACAACGCGAGCGTGACGAACACCGCGACGCGGCCGAGCACCCAGAGCAGCGCCAGCCCACTGAGCAAGCCGGCGATCACACCGCCAGGGCCGCGCGGGCGCGGCTCAGGCATGCGTCGACGCCGCCGCTGGTGCGTCCGGCTCCGCGCCGAGCGACAGCTCGACGAGGTCCGGCGATTCGGTCACGAGCGTCCACGCGCACCCCGGCAGCTCGCGCAGCCGCGTCGTGAACGGCAGCACGTCGTCGTAGTCGATGGCGAGCTGCAGCGTGCCGCGGTAGAAGCGCCGCACGCGAAGCTCCGCCACGCCGGGCAGCGCGCGCACAGCGTCCTGGAACTCGCTGAGCGCCACGAAGGAGCGGAAGGGCGACACGACCAGCGTCAGGTGCTCGCGGATCGGCGCGGCCCCGCCCGGGCGGTCCGCCGCCGCAACCAGCTTCGGCGCGCTGGGTGTGGGGGCAACGGCGACCACGCTGGCCTCGTGGCGTTCGACCGCTGGCGTCGACTCAATCGGCGGCGCGCTCGGCGCAGCCGACACCGCCTCAGCCGACGGCAGGCGAAAGCGCGGGCGCGACGGCAGCACGAGCGGCGCATCGGGGGCGGCGCGCCCGGCGGCGGCCGGCTCCGTGGTGCGCGGCTCGCGCGGAGCCCGCATCGGCATGCGTGCTCCCGGCGCGGCGTCGGGCGTGGGGCGCGCGCCGGCGTGCAGCGCCGCCTCGACACCGGCGTCCTGCGGCTCGGCCACGACGTCGAAGCCCGGCAGCTCGCGCAGGACGCGCGCGAGCGTCGGTGCATCGGCGATCACCACCGCGAACCAGCAGTCGTCGAGGCGTGCGCGTACGAGCGAGAGCGCTTCGACCTCCGGCCGCTCCTCCAGCGCGAGTCCGAACGCGAGCAGCTCGCGCTGATCGTCGAAGCCGCTGACACGCAGCAGCGCAGGCGCCGCCGTTGCGGCGGCTGACGGCGCGGGAGCGTATGCGGGCTCGGGCACGCCCGAAGGCGTGGTCGCCTCGCGGTGTCCGTAGTCGCACAGGCACGGGCCGCCGGCGGCGCAACCGCGGCAGCAGAAGGCGCGGCCGTCGTCGAACACGGGCGGCCCGTCGATCGGTGCTTCGCAACTCGTGCAGTTGAGCGTCAACGGTGAGGCTACTCCCAGGTGCACCGCCGGGGGCGACATGCGCGGCTCACAACTGCCGCCCGTCGGCGGTGCACCATAAGACTCGCACAGCCCGCCCCACGCGATGAGGGCGGCGGGGCGCCGGGAGGTAGAAGGCCTGTAAAGAACGAGTAAACGGCCGTCCGGCTAGTGCCCGCCGGCATCCCGCGGGCGCGCCGAAGGCGGGCGGATGCGCCGCCACAGCGCCCAGCCGAGCACGCTTGTGCCGCCGAGATCGAGCGCCGCGACCGCCCAGCGTGCGCCCGCCGGCGCCACCAGCACGCCGTCGCCTGCGAGGTCGTGCGCGCTGCGCAGCAGCAAGCCGCCGTTGAGCGCCGCCCAGGCGCCCACGACGAGCGCCGCGGGCGCGACCGTGCCCGGTACGCGCGGCAACATCCACTAGGCTACGCCGACCACGGTGTTGAACAGCCACCCGACGAGCTGCACGTGCGTGTGCGTCATGCGCCGCGACCCCGCGAGCCAGCCCGGCTTCACCAGTCCGGCCGCCCCCAGCGCCACGCCCGCGACCGGCATCACGACCGCGGCAGGAAGAGCTGCGCGGTGCGCGTCACCGCCCGGTCGCCGCCAGGAACACCGCGGTCACGCCCTCGCCGCCCTCGGTGCGCCCGGCGGTCTCGTAGCCGGTCACCAGCGGATGGCGGTCGAACAGCTCGCGCACGGCGCGCCGCAGCGTGCCCGTGCCTTTGCCGTGAATCACCAGCACACGCGCCTTGCCCACGCGCGCCGCGTGATCGAGGAACGCCTCGACGCGCGGCAGCGCCTCGTCCAGCGTCTGCCCGCGCACTTCGATCTCATCGGCGACCGGCGCGGGCGGTGGGGCCGGGGTGCGCGGGGCAAGTGGCGGGCCCATGCCGGGTGGCCCCGCCGCGACGACCTGCTGCAGCCGCACGCGCGTGCGCAGCGCGCCGAGCTGCACTTCGAACTCACCCGCAGCGTCGGGGGCGCTCAGCGCCTCGCCCGGCGACGCGATGCCGCGCAGCTGCACGCGCGAGCCTGCCCCGACGCGCACGACGCCGCCGTCCACCGCCGCCACGAGTGGCGCCGCGACGGCCGGCTGCGACGCGTGCCCGACGGCGTCTGCACGCGCCGCGTCCGCGGCGGCGAGCGCGGCGGCCGCCCCGCGCGCACGCGCGAGGTCCGCCTCCGCCTGCGCGAGCCGCGCCGTCTCCACCTGCTGGCGCGTGCGCCGCACCAGCCGCTCCGTGTCGCGCAGCTCTTCGTGCACGGCCTGCCGCGCCTCGGCGCGCAGCGCCTCGGTGTCGGCGGCCAGCGTAGCGATGCGCTGCTCGAGCTCCGCGCGCAGCCCACCGGCCGCCGCTGCGTCGCGCGCGGCGTGCTCCGCCTGCGCCGTCGCGCTCGTCAGCTGCGCGCGCAGCTCCGCGAGCACGCCTTCCAGCTCGCGCTGCTCGCGTGAGAGCCCGGCGCGCGCCGCCGCGACGACGTCCGCGGGCAGCCCGAGCCGCGCCGCGATGGCGAGCGCGTTCGACTGCCCCGGCAGCCCCATCGTCAGGCGGAACGTCGGCGAGAGCGTCTCGAGGTCGAACTCCACCGAGGCGTTGCGCACGCCCTCGGTGCGGTGCGCGTACAGCTTCAGCTCGCTGTGGTGCGTCGTCGCGATGAGCGTCACGCCGGTCTCGCGCAGGCGCTCGACGATCGCGATGGCGAGCGCGGCGCCCTCGGTCGGGTCCGTGCCCGCGCCCAGTTCGTCGAGCAGCACGAGCGAGCGCGCCGTCGCGCGTTCGAGGATGTCGATGACCGCGGTCATGTGCCCGGAGAACGTCGAGAGCGACTGCGCGATCGACTGCTCGTCGCCGATGTCCGCGAACACGGCGTCGTATGCCGGCACCTGCGTGCCTACCTCGGCGGGCACGGGCAGGCCGGCGAGCGCCATCAAGCAGAGCAGCCCCGCAGTCTTCAGCGCCACCGTCTTGCCGCCGGTGTTAGGCCCGGTGATCAGCAGCGCGCGCGTGTCATCGCCGGCCGCGAGCGACACCGGGACGACGGCGCCTGCGAGCAACGGGTGGCGCGCGCCTTCCAGACGCAGCTCCGCGGGCGCCGGCACGAGCCAGCCCTGCTCCACGCTGCGGCTCGCGAGCGCCTGCGCGCCGATGGCGCGCGCGTAGCGTGCCCGCGCGAGCGCGCAATCGAGCGCGCCGAGCCGCTCGACACAGTCGACGATCGCGTCGGCCTGCGCGCCGACCGCGGCGGCGAGCTCGCGCAGGATGCGGTCGACCTCGTGGCGCTCCTGCAGCTGCAGCTCGCGCCACGCGTTCCCGAGCTCGACGATCGCGAGCGGCTCGACGTAGACGGTCGCGCCCGACGCCGACGTATCGTGTACCACGCCGCTGACCGCTGACCGCGCCTCCGCGCGCACCGGCACCACGTAGCGCCCATCGCGCAGCGTGACGATCGGCTCCTGCAGTGCCTGGCGCAGTTCGACCGAGCGCAAGAGCGACTGCACGCGCTGCTGCAGACGGTCGTGTGCGGCTGCCGCTTCGCGGCGGATCGTCGCGAGCGCGGCACTCGCGTGGTCGGCGACCTCACCGCGCTCGTCGACGGCGTGCTCGATGCGCGCGCGCAGCGGGCCGAGCTCGGCGATGCCCGCGGCGACAGTCGCCAGCAGCGGCGCGTCCGCTTGCAAGCGCGCGAAGGCGCGGCGCAGCCGGTCGCCGGCACGCGCGGTGCCCGCGACCTCCAGCAGCTCCGCGACGGTGAGCACGTGCCCGCGCTCGGCGGCGCGCGCGTGCGCGCGCACGTCGTGCGCGCCGCGCAGCGAGAGGTCGACGCCCAGCCGTTCGAGGTGCACCGCCTCGCCGGTCTCGCGCTGGCGGCGCGCCGCGAGCTCCCGGTCGCTCGTCGGCCGCAGCGCAAGCACGCGTTCGCGCCCCACGGAGAACGCGGCGTGACTCGCCGCCCGCGCCAGCACGGCCGGGAACTCCAGCGTCGCCAGCGTCTTGTCGTCCGTGCTCAGCTCCCCGCTGCGGCGGCGGGCGCAAGCGCCGCGACGAGCGCCGCCGCGACCGCGCGATCGTCGCGTGCGGCGACGGTGCGCGGATCCAGCAGCACGCGGTCGTGCTCGATGCGTGCGACCACCGGCGGCTGTCCGGTGCGCAGTCGAGCAGCGAGCGCGTCGGCGGAGCCGGACGCGGGGCGCACCGCGCAGGCGAACGTCGGCAGCTCCTCGCCCGGCAGCGACCCGCCGCCGACCGTCGAGCGTGCGGGCACGGTCGCGGCGTCGGCGCCCGCGGCGACGGCGGCGCGGGTCCAGCGGGCCGCGCGTCGGCGCAGCGCGGTGGGCGCGGCGGCGATCATCCGCCACACCGGCACCGTCTGCTCCGCGTCGCCGCGTTCGTACGCGGCCAGCGTGGCCGCGAGGCCGGCGATCGAGGCTTTGTCCATGCGCACCGCGCGCGCGAGCGGGTGCCGTCGCAGGGTCGCGATGGGGTCAGCGCCGCCGACGGCGATGCCGGCCTGCGGGCCGCCGAGCAGCTTGTCGCCCGAGAACAGCGCTACGTCGACGCCCGCTGCCAGCGAGTCCACGACCAGCGGCTCCGCGCCCAACCCGTAGCGGCGCGGGTCCAGCAGCGCGCCGGAGCCGAGGTCGTCCAGCAGCAGCAGCCCGCGCTCCCGCGCGAGCGCGGCCAGGCCGACGAGCGGTGCCTCCTCCGTGAAGCCGACGACGCGGAAGTTGGAGGCGTGCACGCGCAGCAGGGCGGCGGTGCGCTCGGTGATCGCTTCGGCGTAATCGCGCAGGTAGGTGCGGTTCGTGGTGCCGACCTCGACGAGCGTCGCGCCGGACTGCCGCATCACGTCCGGAATGCGGAAGCCGCCGCCGATCTCGACGAGCTGCGCGCGCGAGATCACGACCTCCCGACCCGCGCACAGCGCCGAGAGCGCCAGCAGCAGCGCGGAGGCGTTGTTGTTGACCGCAAGCCCTGCCTCGGCGCCAGTAACGCGACATAACAGAGATTCGAGATGCGTGAAGCGCGACCCGCGCTCGCCGCTCGCGAGGTCGTACTCGAGGTTCGAGTAGCCGGCGCCGGCCCGCTGCATCGCCGCGAGCGCGTCGTCCGAGAGCGGCGCGCGCCCCAGGTTCGTGTGGATGATCACGCCCGTGGCGTTGACCACAGGGCGCAGGCTCGGCTCCAGCGAGGCGGCGCGCTCGACGACGGCCTCGGCAGGGGGGCGCTCGGGCGACCCGCCCGTCGCCTCGATGGCCGCGCGATACTCCTCCAGCACCGCGCGCGCGAGGCCGACGACGGGGCCGTGGCCATGGCGCGCGGCCAGCGCCGCCACCCGCCGGTCGCCCAGCAGCCGCTCGACCGAGGGGAGCGCGCGGAACGGATTGTGGTTCACACGTCGATTGTAGAGGGCGCCGCGGCGGGCGGCGGCCGCCGTACGCTCAACCAACGATTCGTTGACGCTATTCCGCGCACACGCCTAGGATCGCTGCTCAGCTTGCTCAGGCCCCCCTCGAGGCGCCCGAAGGAGACACGCGTGAACCTGCGCATCCCCGGCCCCACCCCAGTGCCCCGGGAGGTGGCCGAAGCCGGCGCCGCCGAGATGATCAATCACCGCGGCTCGGAGTTCGCGGAGATCATCAAGCGCTGCATCGCCGGCGCGCAGCAGGTCTTCCAGACGCAGCGCGACCTCGTGATCCTGACCACATCCGGCACCGGCGGCATGGAGGCCGCGGTCGCGAACCACGTGTCGCCCGGCGAGAAGGTGCTCGTCGTCACGATCGGCGTGTTCGGCAAGCGCTTCGTCGAGCTCGTGCAGGCGTACGGCGGCCACCCTGTGGAGCTGGCGTTCGACTTCGGCACTGCGGCCGACCCCAACCGCATCGACGACGCGCTCGCGGCCGACCCCGAGCTGCGCACGGTGCTTGTCACGCACAACGAGACGTCCACCGGCGTCACGAACCCGCTCGCCGACATCGCGCGCGCGGTGAAGGGCCGCGATCGGCTGCTCATCGTCGACGCCATCTCCTCGCTCTCCTCCATCGACGTGCGCGTCGATGACTGGGACCTCGACGTGGTGGTCTCGGGCTCGCAGAAGGGCTGGATGGTCGCGCCGGGCCTCGCCTTCGTCTCGCTGAGCCCGCGCGCCTGGGAGGTGCAGGCCCGCTGCACAACGCCGCGCTACTACTTCGACCTGCGCCGCCACCAGGCGAGCGCCGAACGCGGGCAGACGCCATGGACGCCGGCGGTATCGCTGTTCTTCCAGCTCGACCGCGCGCTGCCGATGCTGTTCGCCGAGGGCATCCCGAACGTGTTCGCGCGCCACCACCGCCACGCCGAGCGCGTGCGCCAGGGTGTGCAGGCGCTCGGCCTCGATCTCTTCGCCGCCGAGGGTTTCCGCTCCGACACCGTCACCGCCATCAAGGTGCCGGAGGGCATCGAGGGCTCCGCCATCACGCGCACCGCGCGCACGGACTTCGGCACAGTGTTCGCGGGCGGGCAGGGGACGCTCACCGGGAAGATCTTCCGCTTCGGCCACCTCGGCTGGGTCACCGACGCCGACGTCGAGGCCGGGCTCGGGGCCATCGAGCAAACGCTCGCCAGGCTCGGCTTCTCCGCGCCGGCGCGCGCGTAGCCCGCGCCCGCGCGGAGCGCAGCAGCCATGGCGCGCATCCTCATCGCCGACACGCTCGCCCTCGATGGCATCGAGCTGCTGCGCGCGCGCCACGAGGTGGAGGTGCGCACCGGCCTCGGCGAGGACGAGCTCGTCGCCGCGGTCGCGGACATCCAGGCGCTCGTCGTGCGCAGCCAGACGCAGGTGACGGCGCGCGTGATCGCGGCGGCCACGCAGTTGCAGGTGATCGGACGCGCCGGCGTGGGCGTCGACAACATCGACGTGGGGGCTGCGACGGAGCGCGGGGTCACCGTCGTCAACGCGCCGCTCGCGAACACGCTCTCGGCGGCGGAGCACGCGTTCGGCTTGATGCTCGCGCTCGCGCGGCACATCCCGCAGGCGCACGCGGCGCTGCGCGCCGGCCGCTGGGATCGCAACACGTACATGGGCATCGAGCTTGCCGGGCGCACGCTCGGCATCGTCGGGCTCGGCCGCATCGGCACCGAGGTCTCTCGCCGCGCGCGCGCGTTCCAGATGCGCGTCGTGGCGTTCGACCCGTACGTCTCGCCCGACCGCGCGAGCACGCTCGGCGTGGAGCTGCTGGACCTCGACGCACTGCTCGCGCAGTCGGACTTCGTCACGCTGCACACCGCGCTGCACGAGGGCACGCGTCACCTGATCAACGCCGAGCGGCTCGCCGTCGCGAAGCCCGGGGTGCGCATCGTGAACACGGCGCGCGGCGCGCTCATCGACGAGCAAGCGCTGTTCGACGCCGTCGAATCCGGGCAGGTCGCCGGCGCGGCGATCGACGTGTTCTCCAAAGAGCCCGCGGTCGGCAACATCCTGACGACATCCGACCGCATCATCGTCACACCGCACCTCGCCGCCTCCACCGCCGAAGCGCAGGATCGCGCCGCGACCACGGTCGCGAGCGAGATCATCGACGTGCTCGATGGTAAGCCCGCGCGCTTCGCCGTCAACGCGCCGCTCGTCGACCCGGAGACGATGGCGATCATCGGCCCGTACGTCGACGCAGCCGCGCTCGCGGGCCGCGTGGCGAGCCAGCTCGCGATCGGTCAGCTACAGCGCGTGCGCATGGAGTTCCTGGGCGAGATCGCGAACTACGAGCTACGCCCGCTGCGCGCCGCTGCGCTGATCGGCCTGCTCGAACGCGTGAGCACGCAGAACGTCACAATCGTCAATGCCGACCAGCTCGCCGAGCAGCGCGGGCTGCGCGTCGAGGTCGAGGGTGGCGAGGCGCGCGAGCCATACGCGAACCTCGTCGTGGTGCAGGTGACGGCGGACGCGGAGCGGCGCGTCGCCGCGACGCACACGCCCTCCGGCGTGCGCGTCGTCGGCATCGACGACTACGCCGTCGACATCGACCCGGCCCACGCGCCGTTCGTGCTCATGATCGAGAACGTCGACCGGCCGGGCGCGATCGGCCGCGTCGGCACGCAGCTCGGCGGATGGGGCGTGAACATCCGCTACATGTCCGTCGGGGCGGGCACGCGTGAGCGCGCGCTCATGGTGCTCGGCATCTCGCGCGCGCTCACGTCCGACGAGCTGCGCGCGCTGTCGGCGCTCGACAACGTGTTCTCAGCGTTACAGCTCGAGCTCGGGTAGCGCGGGCGGTCGCTACGCCCGGCCCCCCGCGCGCGCCTTCAACCCCGCCGCGAACTGCTGGAACGACGGCCCGAGGTCCGGCATCATCCGCCACATCAGCGGCAGCAGCGGGCCCGTGTACTCCTCGCGCATCGCGAACGCCGTCGACCCATCGCCCCGCGGCGTGAGCGTGAACGTGCGGACGCCGCGGAAGAGCCCGAACGGCATGCCCCCGGACCACACCATGCGCTGCCCGGCCACGAATTCGCTCACCCGCACCGGGAACGTGCGCTTGGGGTTCGCCGCCGATACGACGCGGATCGTCTCGCCGGGCGCGATGCGCCCCTCGACGCGCACGACGCCCGAGTCCCACTGCGCGTAGCCCGCGGCGTCCGTGAGCAGCGCCCAGATCGCCTCGGGAGCCACCGTGATCGTCGCACTCGCCTCGTATGCCTTCATCGGCGCGGTCCTTTCGCAGTGATGCTGCAGCTCAGTCGAGCGGGTTGAGCACCAGCCCGGTGCCGAGCTTCGGGTAGAAGAACGTCGACTTCTGGGGCAGCAGCTCCCCGGCGTCCGCGACCGCCATGATCTCGGGCACGCGCACCGCGTTCACGAGGAACGCGAGCTGCGCATCGCCCGCGTCGACGGCGCGCCATGCCTCGACCGCGTCCTCGGTGAAGGCGATGCCTTCGCCCGCAGCGCGCGCCGCGGCGTCGAGCCCGAGCAGCGGCTCGAGGATCGTCTCGTTGAGCACGAGCACCTGCACCGCGCGTGCGGCGGGCGACCAGTGCGCGGGCAGCGCGCCGTCCAGCGCCTGCGTCGAGCGCGCGGTCAGCACGTGGAAGCTGTGGGGGGCGAGCCCGATCGCGCCGAAGCAGGGCAGCGCCCCCGCGCCGTCGCGCACACGCGCCCATAGCGCCGCCGCCCCCGCCGCGTCCCAGCTGGCCGCGAAGGGCGTGACCTCGTACAGCGGTGCGAGCCGCGTTGTGAGGTCCGCCGGCACGCCGGAGCGCACGAGCCGGTGGATCGGCAGCACCACCAGCCCGGAGTCCCGCTCCGGCACCAGCGCCGCCAGCACACTGCGCTCGGGCGCGTCGGGCGGCAGCGCCTCGCCGCCGCGCTCCTCGAGGTACGCGAGCGCAGTCGCGTGGCGGTGGTGGCCATCGGCAATCGTCACGGTCTCGTGCGCGAGCGCTGCGGTGAGCGTCGCATGGGCGGCCGGATCGGCGAGCGCCCACAGCGCGTGCTGCTCGCCGCCCGCATCGGTGGCCTCGAAGATCGCGCGGCCCGCGGCCGCGGTGTCGAGCGTCGCGCGCAGCGCACCATCGCGGTCGGGCGCCAGCCCGAAGATCGGCGAGACGTGCGTCCGCGTCGCGCGCAACAGCGCGAGCCGGTCCGCGCGCGCCCCGGACATCGTCGCCTCGTGCGGGCGTACGCCGCCGCCCCCCGCCGCCGCGAGCCCGAGTCGCACGAACAGCGCGCGCCGCGCGTGCGGCTGCCCGTCGACGTGGAAGCGCTGCTCGTACACGTAGTACGCGGGGCGCTCTTCGCGCACCAGCACGCCCTCGCGCTCCCACGTGCGGAGCAGCTCGGCGGCCTGTGCGTACCCGGCAGGCGTCGGTGCGCACGACTCGACGCGGGCGATGTTGTAGGGCGAGCGCGCGGCGAGCGCGGCCACCTGCGCGGGTGTGACCACGTCGTACGGGGGGGCAAGCACGTCGTCGCCGCGCACGCGAGCGGGGTCGTAGCGCAGCGCGCGGAACGGCTCGATGCGGGCCATCGCCACCTCTCGGCGCCGTTTGACGCTGCCTGCGGGCGGTTCATAGACTGGTCGCGCCCGACCGTCTGGGAAGGCCGTTCGCCCGAAAGGTACCGGCTCGCGTGCTGTCGCGCTACTGCATCTTTTGCGAGATCATCGCGCGCCGCGAGCCCGCAGAGATTCTGCACGAGTCGGACGACGCGATCGTCATCCGCAACGTGCTGCGCTGGGTGCCCGTGATGCTGCTCGCGATGCCCAAACGCCACCTCACGCAGCGCGAGCTCTGGCACGACATGGGGGAGGTCGGCCGCGCCGCGGAGGAGATGGGCCGGCGCTTCTGCCCCGCGGGCTTCCGGCTCGCCTCGAACTCCGGCATGCACGGGATGCAGTCGCAGGAGCACGCGCACGTGCACGTACTGGGCGGCACATTCCTCGGCGAGTACGTGTCCCCGCGCTGAAGGCGCGAGCGGCGCTCGAGACGCCTGGGCGCGGGGCAAGCTGCTAGTGCGCCGCGACCTGGCTCTCGAACTCCACCTTGCCATGCGTGCCGTCGCAGAACGGCTTGTTGGACGATTGCCCGCAGCGGCAGAGCGCGATGCGGTCGCGCTCGAGCGTGAAGCGGTTGCCATCCGCGTCCGTGAGCGGCAGCGGCCCCTCGAGCGCGTACGGGCCGTTATTGTTCACCTTCACCAAGTCTGGTTGCGAGCCACCGTATCACGCTCAGTGCGCGCGAGCGGCATTGACCGCCGCGACCGCGTCGCGCTGGGTGGCGAACAGCTCGCGGATGCCCGCCTCCGCGAGATCCACAATCTCGTCGAGCTGGCGGCGGGTGAACGGCTCGCCCTCGGCCGTGCCCTGCACCTCGACGAGCTGCCCGGTGCCCAGCAGCACGACGTTGAAGTCGACGCCGGCCGCCGAATCCTCGCTGTAATCGAGGTCAAGCAGCGTGCGCCCCTCGGTCATGCCCACGGAGGCGGCGGCCACCTGCGTGCGCAGCGGCTGCGTCGACAGTGAGCCCGCGCGCTGCATCGCGTCGATGGCCAGCGCCAGGGCGACCCAGCCCCCGGTGATCGCTGCGGTGCGCGTGCCACCGTCCGCTTGCAGCACGTCGCAGTCGACCGTGATCGTCTGTTCGCCGAGCCGGTCGAGGTCCACCACCGCGCGCAGCGAGCGCCCGATCAGCCGCTGGATCTCGTGCGTGCGCCCGCTCTGGCGGCCGCGCGCCGCCTCGCGAGGGGAGCGCGTGTGCGTCGCGCGCGGCAGCATCCCGTACTCCGCCGTCACCCAGCCCGAGCCGGTGCCGCGCAGGAAGCCCGGCACCCCGGGCTCCACGCTCGCAGCGCAGAGCACGCGCGTATCGCCGAGCGAGATCAGCGCCGAGCCCTCCGCGTGCCGTAGCACGCCCGGCTCGATGGTCACCGCGCGCAACGCGTTCGCCGCGCGGCCGCCGGCTCGGTCGGGCATCGTCATCTCGCTCCTGGCGTGGCTACGGGCGTGCCTACAGGCGTAGTGGTGCGCGCGAGCGTAGCACAGGCGTCGGCGCTGGCGCCCGACGCCGCGCGTAGCGGTTGCACCCATAACCGCTGCCCATCCGTGCGCACGCGCACGTCGCCGTGCAGGTCCGTACGCAGCACGGCCGCGTCCCCATAGCGCGCGAGCGTCGCGCCGTCCGGGTGGCCGTAGGCGTTCCCGGCGCCCACCGACACGACCGCCACGGCGGGCGCGACGGCGCGCACGAACGCGGCGCTCGATGAGCTGCGCGAGCCGTGGTGGGGGACTACCATCACGTCGGCGCGCAGCTCGAGGGCGGCGGCGAGCAGCTGCGCCTCCCCCGCCGCTTCGATGTCCGCCGGCAGCAGCACTGAACGCTCGCCGACGCGCACCATCAGCACGAGCGAGCGATCGTTTCCGCTCCCGGACGCGTCGTCGCCCGCCGCGCCGCCCGCTGCGACGGCGGGCGACGCGAGCACCTCGACGCGCGCGCGACCGACGTCGAGGCGGTCGCCCGCGACGAGCGGCCGGCCGCCCCCGGCGCCCGCGGGCGCGTACACCGCGCCCACCTCCAGCCGGGAGGCGACTGCGGCGAGGCCGCCGCTGTGATCTGCGTCGTCATGCGTGAGCACCACTGCTTCCAGCCGCGAGCGCACCCCCGCGCGCGCCAGCGCGCCGAGCACCGCACCGTCCGGCGGGCCGGCGTCGATGAGCAGCGCGACGTCGCCGTCGCGTACGAGTACGCCCGCGAGTCGAGGGCGTCGGACGCCGCGCGACCACCACTGCTCGTGTGCCCACCGAGCGCGCGGCGTCCGCTCACGCCGCGGAAGTGCGATGATCGCGCCATCGCCTCCGTCGGCGCACGAGATCTGAGGTAGCGCGCTGCCCCGTGTGAGCCGGCGACTGGCGCTGATCATCATCGCGCTCGCGCTCGCGAGCCTCGTGCTGTCGGTGGCCACAGAACGCGTGCTCAGCACCTTCATCGATTTTTCACCCGACGCGGTGTGCACGTGGATTCGCTCGTTCGGGGTGCGCGGGCCGGTCGTGTTCGTGTTCGCGCTTGCGGTCGCTACTGTGGTCGCGCCGCTACCTTCGGTGCCCTTCGGGCTGGCGGCAGGTCTGGCGTTCGGCATCTGGTGGGGGACGCTGTACTCGCTGCTGGGCGCCAAAGTGGGGGCGCTCGCGTGCTTCTTCCTCGCTCGCCGGTTTGGGCGGCCGCTCGTCGCGCGCTACGTGCCGGGTGAGACGCTCGATCGGCTGGACGCGCTCGCGACGCGTTCCGGGGCGCGCGCGATCCTCGTGATGCGGCTGGTGCCGGCCTTCAACTTCGACTGGGTGAGCTACGTCGCGGGCCTGACGCCGATGCGCTGGCAGTCGTTTGCCGTCGCCACCGCCGTGGGGATGGCGCTGCCGGTGTTCGCGCTGGTCGCCGCGGGCGACGCGCTCGCCACAGACCCGCGACTCGCGATCGCGCTCGGCCTGGTGCTGCTCGCCGTCGCGGCGGCGCCCCTTGTCTGGTGGGTGCTGCGCGGCGAGCGGCGCGCGGGCTGACGCTGCGCCGCGCTTGCCCGCTGCTCTAGCGGCCGAGCAGCACCGGCACCCCCGAGTGACGGACGACGTAGTCCGCGACGGATCCGAGCACGGCGCGCCGGACCCCGGTCAGCCCGTGCGTCGACATCACGATCACGTCGCAGCCGAGCCTGCGCGCGACCTCCACGATCGCGGCGCCCACGTCGGCGTCTTTCACGACCAGGCTGCCGACGGCGTGCACGCCCGCCTCCCGGAGCGCGGCGGTGACCTCGCTGAGCGGCGGGTCGGCCTCGAGCTGCGGCCCGTTCGCCGCAGCATTCGTGCCCACGCGCACACGGTCGCCCCACGACTCCGTGGTGAGCTGCTCCGGGTCCTCGCCGGCCACGCGCGACACCCGCAGCACGAGCACCCCCCACCCGCCGGGCACAGCGATCGCAACCGTGTGCGCAATCGCGCTGCGGGCGAGTGGGGACCCGTCGTCGAGGAGCAGGATTCGCTCGTACATGGGCGCATGGTATGCGTTCGGCAGGTGCGGCAAGGGCTGCGCGGCACGCCGACTGTAGCGCCTCGGACTGGTCGGGCGGCGCCAGATCACGCGAGATCGGGTCACAGGTGAGCCCAGCGATCGCTGAAACCTCGCAATCGCAGCGCGCGACCGCCAGCGCCTTGTGTGCCGCCGTACAATTGCGAATATTCGCGGAGGGACGAAGCGTGAGCTGCGAAGCGGACACGACAGCGTTGTTGCGCTCGGGGGGGCGGCGGCTCACGCCACAGCGGCAGCGCGTAGCGGCCGCGCTCCAACACGCGGGCGGCCATCGCACCGTCGAGGAGCTGCACGAGCTGATGGCCGGCCAGCAGGGCGCCCCGATGGCCCTGTCGACCGTGTATCGCGCCCTCACGACGCTCAAGGAGCTACGCCTCGTCTCCGAGGTCGATGCGAGCGGCCGCTCGGCGTTCACGTGGGTCGACCACAGCCGGCCGCATCACCACCTCATCTGCCAGGGCTGCGGCGTCGAGCGGGATCTCGATCCGGCGCTGCTGCGGCAGCTGGGCAGCGAGATCCGCGCCGCCACGGGGTTCGACGCGTTCCTCGACCATTTCGCGATCACGGGCGAGTGCGCGCGCTGCCGGCAGGCCGCAGCGCAGACGTAGCGGAGGGGCAGCATGGCGGCAGCAGTTCCGTTCCCGGCGGTGAGCGACGCAGTCGGCCCGGCGATGCACATCCCGGACGGGTTCCTCAGCCTCCCGGTCGCGGCCGCGGGCTACGTCGCGAGCGCAGTGGCGATCGCGGTCGCGGTGCGCATGACCAACCGCCGGCTCGGGGAGCGCGCCGTGCCGCTGATGGGCGTGATGGGAGCCTTCATCTTCGCCGCGCAGATGATGAACTTCCCCGTGGCGGGCGGCACCTCCGGCCACATGCTCGGTGGCGCGCTGGCCGCGATCTGCCTGGGGCCGTGGGCAGCGATCGTGGTGATGACCTCCGTGGTCGCATTGCAGGCGGTGCTGTTCCAGGACGGCGGCCTTGGGGCGCTGGGCGCGAACGTGTTCACAATGGGCGTGACGACGGCGCTCGCGGGCGCGCTGCTCTACGCAACGCTGCGGCCGCTCGCGGAACGCTCCACGGCCGGGCGCGTCGCCGCGTCGTTCGCGGTCGCGTGGATGACCGTCGTCATCGCGTCCGTTGTGTGCAGCCTGGAGCTCGCGCTCTCCGGCACGTCGCCGCTCAGCGTGGTTCTGCCGACGATGCTGGGCGTACATGTGTTCATCGGCATCGGCGAAGGGCTGATTACCGCCGCCGCCATCTCGTTCCTGCTGGCGACGCGTCCCGATCTCGTGGGCGTCACCCCGCACGTCACCCCGGAAGGAGTGCACGCATGAGCACGCTCAAGCGGTACGCCCCGCTGCTCGCCGCGGGCGTCGCGATCGCGCTCGGCGTCACGTTGTTCTCGCCGTGGGCGTCGAGCTCGCCGGACGGCCTCCAGAAGGTGGCCAACGAACACGAGTTCAGCGAGCGCGCCGAGGATCCCGGGTTCACGTTCATCCGGGGCTACCGCTTCCCCGGCGTCGAGAACCAACGAGTCGCTACGGTGCTCGCCGGCGTGGTTGGCGTACTCGTGATCGCCACCGTCACCGTGGTCGCGGGAATGCTGCTTGCCCGCCGCGCCCGCGCCGATGGCGAGCCGAGGTCTGGCACCGGCGCTCGATGAGGCAGCCCGCGCGATGAGTCTCGTGTTCGCGCTGGGCGAACGGTACGTCACGCGCGCCAGCGTCGTGCATCGCGCAGACGGGCGCGTCAAGCTCGCGCTCACGCTCGGCTACGTGCTGCTGGTCACGGCGACACCGCCCGCGCACTGGCTCGCGCTGGCGGCGCTCACGTTGCCGGTCGCGGCGCTGGTCGCCATGGCGCGGCTGCCGCTCGCTGTCGTGCTCAAGCGCTCGGCGCTGGCGCTGCCGTTCGTGCTGGCCGCCGTGCCGCTCGCCTTCACCACGCCCGGCGAGCTCGTCGCGACCGTCCCCCTGCTCGGCTGGACGGCGACGCGCGAGGGAGCGGCGGCCGTCGCGACGATCCTGACAAAGTCGTGGATCAGCGTCGTGCTCGCCTGCGTGCTGACCGCGAGCACCACCCCGACCAAGCTGGTGCACGCGTTGCGCGGCCTGCGCGTGCCGGCGCTGCTCGCCGCGGTGATCTTCTTCACGTACCGCTACCTGTTCGCCATCGGCGACGAAGGCAGCCGGCTGATGCGCAGCCGCGACAGCCGCAGCGCAGCGATCGCCGGCTATCGCAGCGGCGGCACGCTCCGCTGGCGCGCGCGCATCCTGGGAAGCATGGTCGGCACGCTCTTCCTGCGCTCGTACGAGCGCAGCGAGCGCGTGTTCGCCGCGATGCAGTCCCGCGGCTACGACGGCGAGCCGCGCTTCCTCGACCCGCCGACGTTGCGCCGCTCGGAGCTCGCCGGCGCAGCACTGCTGCTGCTGTATGCAGCGCTCGTGCAGGCGTATGTCCGCGTCGGCTAACGGCGCGCATCGGGAGCTCGCGCTCGAGCTGCACGACGTCGAGTTCGCGTACCCGGATGGCGTACCCGCGCTGCGCGGCGTGAGCCTGCAGGTGCTAGCCGGCGAGAAGGTTGCGCTGATCGGCGCGAACGGGGCGGGCAAGTCCACGCTGCTGATGCAGCTCAACGGCATCCTCCGCGGCCGTGGCGAGATCCGCGTGCTGGGCCGCGTGCTCTCCGATGCGAGTGTGCGCGAGATCCGCGCGCTGATCGGCCTGCTGTTCTCGAACCCTGACGACCAGCTGTTCTCGCCAACCGTGCTGGACGACGTCGCGTTCGGCCCGCTGCACATGGGGTTGCCAAAGCCCGAGGTGCAGCGGCGCGTAACCGAGGCGCTCAAGCAGGTCGGCATGAGCGGCTTCGAGACACGCATGCCGCACCACCTCAGCATGGGTCAGAAGAAGCGTGTCGCGATCGCCACCGTGCTCGCGATGGGCACGCCGATCCTCGCGCTCGACGAGCCGACGGCCAGCCTCTCGCCCGGCGCACGCTACGAGCTGATTGCGCTCTTGCAGTCGCTGCCGCAGACCATGCTCGTGTCCACGCACGATCTCGGGGCGCTGCCCGGGGTGTTCACCCGCGTCGTCGTGCTCGACGAAGGCCGCATCGTCGCCGACGGCGAGACGGCGGCGATCCTCGCGGACCACGATCTCCTGCACGCCCACGGACTGGACGAGGCGCACGGGCTGCCGCACGCGTAGGCGAACGGGGCCGCCTCCATGTGCGGTGACGAGCCAGTCACGTGACCGTCCAGCGCGCGGCACGCCACAACACCTCACAGCACAGAGCCCGCCTTGCGGCGGGCTCTGTCGAACGACTCCATGAACGGCGGCAGGAGGGCGGTTAGCGCCCCTTCCAGTTCGGCGCGCGCTTCTCGGCGAACGCCTTGGGGCCTTCCATCCGGTCCTCGCTCTTGGCGACCTTCTCCTGCAGCGCCGCGTTCTCCTTCTTCAGTTGATCGAGGAGGTACACGCCCGTCGGCGGGGTCGGCGGGTTCATGTGCAGGTGCACACCCTTCTTCAGGGCTTGCACCGCGAGCGGTGCACACTTCTTCAGGATCTCGGCGCGCTTCTCGGCCTCGGCCATGAGCGCGTCGCGGTCCGGCACCAGCCACTGCACGAAGCCGATCTCGTGCGCGCGCTGTGCGGTGATGTGATCACCGGACAGGATGATCCACAGCGCCTCGCCCAGCGGGACGAAGCCCATCTCCAGCGTGTCCATCGTGTTGATGGGGGTCAGGCTGCGCAGCGGCTCCGGCATGCCGAAGCGAGACTTCTCCGTGGCGATGCGGAAGTCGCACCGTGCGGAGAGCTGCATGCCGCCGGCAAGCGCATACCCGTCGACTGCGGCAATCACGGGCTTCAGGCAGTCGGTGACGTGGCTCAGCCCGCTCTTCGCGTCCTGAGCAGTCCCCTGGCCGCGCGTCTGGTCCCGCTCGGTCATCTCCTTCAGGTCGGCACCCGCGCAGAAGGCACGTCCACCATCCCCGGTTAGCACGACGACCAGGACATCATCATCCTTGATGGCCTCGTCGAACCCGTACCACAGGCCGTTCTGCACGCCGGTGCTCAGCGCATTCATCCGCTCAGCGTTGTTGATCGTGAGCCATGCGATCCGGTTCCGCTTCTCGTAGTTGACCAGCTCAAACGTCTGCGTCGCCAATGTCTCGTCCCTCCTGAGTCCCCACCTAGATACGGTTGCCGCAATCAGCGGATCGCGGGTAGCCAGCAGCGCGGAATCTGTGTTCCGCGGTCGCATGGCTCGCACAAGCGCCTGCGAACGCGTCGGACCCGCCGGCACCGCAGTCTAGCACAGGCGAACGCACAAGGCCCGCCAGGCCGAGCAGCGTCTACAGTCGGGGCCGCGCTGGCGTGATCACGACCTGGTGTTCACGAGCTCGTCCGGGCAGCCGCTCGACGGGAACAACCTCCGCGCTCGGTCGTTCGCTCGGCTCCTCAAGCGAGCGGGCCTGCCTCCAATGCGGCTGCACTCCCTCCGTCACACGGCCGCGACGCTGCTGATGAGCGAGGGCGTGCCGGTGAAGGTCACCTCGGAGCTGCCAGGCCACTCGGACATAACGACCACGCTGCGCATCTACAGCCACGTGCTCCCGGGCATGCACGAGGCCGCGGCAGGCGCAATGGATCGGCTGTTCAGCCTCGACCGCCAGGCCATTGGCGGTCAGATTGGCGGTCGAACGCCGCACTCGGGCTAGAAACCCGTTGTGCAGCAACGTGGTTGTGGTGGAGACGGGGGAGAACCTAACCCTGCAAAGCCGGCCTCCCCGGGGCCGGCTGCATTCCGACGGCCTCAGCGATGAGCTCGTAGGAGCGGACGCGGTCGGTGTGCGCGTGCACCGCAGTGGTGAGCATCAGCTCGTCGGCGCGCGTGCTCTCGATGAGCTCGCGGAGCCCGGCGCGCACTCTCTCCGGCCCGCCGACGATCTGTGAGCTTGTGCGCGCCTTCAGCAGTACCTGTTCCTGCGGGGAGTATTCGTGGGCTGCGGCCTCGTCGGGCGTGGGGAAGCGCCCGGGCCGACCGCTGCGCAGACGCACGAACGAGAGCGCGCCGGGAGCGGCAAGCCACTCCGCCTGCTCGTCCGTCGCGGCGCAGACTACCGAGACGCCGAGCATGAGATACGGCTTCTGGATCGCGCCACCCTCGCGGAAACCTTCGCGGTACGTGCGGACGGCCTCCATGGTGTTCGTCCCCGCGAAGTGATGCGCGAACGAGTACGGCAGCCCCAGCAACCCCGCCGCGCGCGCGCCGTAATCAGACGAACCCAGCATCCAGATTTCCGGGCGGTACCCGAGGCCGGGGTTAGCCGTGATCGCGCGGAACGGGTGGTCGGGCGGCCAACGCCCCTCGAAGTAGCCCAACAGTTCCACCAGCTGCTCGGGGAAGTCGTCGGCGTTCGTGTAGCTGCGACGCAGGGCGTGCGCAGTGAGTTGGTCGGTGCCGGGCGCACGGCCGATGCCGAGGTCGACGCGTCCTGGATGCAGTGCCTCAAGCATGCCGAACTGCTCCGCGACGACCAGCGAGGAGTGATTCGGCAGCATCACCCCGCCCGAACCCACCCGGATCGCGGCAGTCACCGAGGCGAGGTGAGCGATCAGAACCGCGGGTGCCGACGACGCGATGCCCGGCATGTTGTGGTGCTCGGCGACCCAGTAGCGGCTGAACCCCAGTCGCTCGACGCGCTGCGCAAGGTCGAGCGAGTTACGCAGCGCATCGCGCGGCGTGTATCCCTCCGACACGGGGGCGACGTCGAGCACAGAGAGCGGGACGCCAAGCTCAGTCTTCACCATGCGAGCGTACAGCTTCATCGCCAGCGCGATCGACGACGACGGCCGCCATCTGACTGAGTGATGCCCGTGGAGGTCGCGGGGTGGCACTCGGAGGAAAGCTGAATGACCGCTAAGACAAGCCCCGCGAGGGTCGCTCGAACTGGCTGCGTGTCGCGCGCGAAGCCGGCGGCCTCGCCATAGAGGTTGAGCCAGTCGAGCAGCGGGTCGCCGATGGCGTAGTTCCG
>SHYP01000014.1 GCA_009692725.1 Dehalococcoidia bacterium | reverse complement strand
CATGATCTCTACACCACAGCAGTCCGGGAAACCGGGTCAGGCTCCATTCGTGCTCATCGTGAGGATTCTAGACGGGTCCGACGAGCTGGCGCGAGGCCCGAGCGTATGACGCGCCGTGGGGGCGCGGCTCGGCAATGCCAGTGGTTCGCGTTGTCCATACGCCCGAGTGACAGCGGGGCCGTGCTAACCCGCCAGAGGGCCGGCCCCGCTGCCTCTTACAGACCGTGTGAGCTACTCGGGCAGGTGCGGACCGTGGACGAGCAGCGCTGACAGCAACGGTGAAAGCAACCCGCGCGAACTGACAGCAACGCAACCGGAGGCCGGCGGACGTCAAGGCCTCCGGTTGAATCCACTCAGGACTCTGGCGCACGGCTCCGAATTGCTGAGTCCAGATTAGGAAACCGCTGCTCTATCCACTGAGCTACGAAGGCGCGCGATAACGTGCTCTGAGAAGCCGGCAATCGCGTGGGCTTCGCAAGCGACCCGGACGCGGCTGGTGGTCCTGCTGCGTTCGCCGGACTAGCGCTCGTCTCGCACGATCTGGATGAGCACGCCGCCGGCGGAGCGCGGGTGGATCCACGCGAAATCCGCGTCGACGGGGCCGACGATCTCCAGTCCGCGGTCGCGGACGAAGTCCGCGGCGGCGCGCACGTCCCGGGTCGCGAACGCGAGGTGGTGCATCGTGCCGTTCACGGTGCCACCGTAGCGTGCCAGGAAGCGCGCCGTGCCGCTCGACTGGTCCTCCGGCAGCACGGCGACGATGTCGCCGCTGTCGCCGCCGAGCGGGATCGCGAGCACGCGCGCGTTTTCCCCCTCGACGAGGCGGCCGCCCTTGAGCGTCGGCGTGCGCAGCGTGTCGACGCGGAAGCCCATCACGTTGCACCACAGCCGGCGCGCCGCCTCCAGGTCTGCGGTGACCACGCCGATGTGGTGCAGGCGCGTGAACACGCCGGCCCCCTGGTAGCGGTCGCCCACGCGATGGTTGTCGGGCGTCCAGATCTCGAGCAGCACGCCGAGGCAGTCGCGCGGGTGGAAAAACGCGACCTGGTGCCAGGGCTCGGTCGAGGCGAGCTGCTCCGGTGGGGCGGCGATCTGGGTGAGTCCGGAGGCGCGCAGGTGTGCCACGTCGTCGGCGACGTTTGTCGAGTGCAGGCAGACGTGGTGCAGCGCGCCGACGCCGCCGCGCGCCTGTACGAAGCGGTGCGTGCCGCCGGGCGCCGTGCCGTCCGTGGGCGGCGCGTTCAGCTCGAGCTCGGCGTTGCCGATGGGGATGTCGAGGATGTCCGTGGGGTCGGCGCCGCGCTGCGGGTTGCCGCCCGGCAGCGGCGACCGCGTGGTGTCGACGCGCAGGCCGAGGCCGTCGGCGAAGACGCGCTTCGCGTCGAGCAGGTCGGCGACGGCGAGGCCGGCGTGGTGGATGCGGTCGAACATGGTGGCTCCTCGCGCGTGTCGCTGGCCCGGTGCGGCGCCGCTGCGGACTGTAGCCGATGGTTGCGCGTCGCGCGTGGTGCGAGGCGAGCGCGGGGTGGGGGTCGGGATGGCTCGGCGCGGGGCGTGTTGACAGCGGGCGCTTGGCGGCGCTACCAAGGCCGGACCGCCGACGCCGTGCGGGCGGCGCGCGACAGCGCTCGCGGCGAATGCTCGGGGCGTTCACTCTCGCGGCGGTCGATGGAGATGGGAAAGGGGTGCAGCGTGACGACGACGACATCTGAGGCCTGGCAGACGGCATGGCAGCCGATGATCGACGCAGTCGGCCGGGACTTCTCCGGCGGTGTGAAGCAGCAGGCGGTCGAGGAGGTGGAGCGCACCGGTATCCGCCGTTACTGCGAGCCGCTGGAGTTCGACTGCCCGCTGCACTACGACGAAGCCGTCGCGAAGCAGCAGGGCTACCGCGGCATTGTGGCGCCGTTCAGCGGCATCACGCAGACGTGGATCAACGACGGGCTGTGGCGGCCCGGCGACGCCACGCTGTACCCGGCGGCGGAGCCGAACAAGAACGCGCGGCAGCACATCCAGCGGCGCAACGACGCGCCAGAGCCGCCGCAGCCGCCGACGAGCGCCGCGTTCGCGACGGACATCGAGATGGAGTACTTCGAGCCGGTGTGCGTCGGCGACCGGCTGACGGCGAGCGGGCGCAGGCTGCTGTCCGTGCTGCCCAAGGAGACGAGCGTCGGGCGCGGCGCGTTCATCCAGTGGGAGCGCGAAGTGCACAACCAGCGCGGCGAGCTCGTCGCGCAGATCCGCAACGGCGGCTACTCCTACGTCCCGTTCGAGCGGCCGGCGCAGGCGCAGGCCGGCAGCAACGTGGCGCCGCGGCCGCAGGGCCCGATCATGGAGCCGATCCCCGCGCCGCACGCGGCGGGCATCGAGGTGCGCCCCGCGGACTGGGGCGCGCAGCGCTATTTCGAAGATGTGCACGAGGGTGACGCCGTGCCGCCGCTTATCTTCAACATGACGGTGTACCGGCTGGTTGTGGAGGCGGGCGCAAACCGCGACTTCGAGCCGATCCACCACAACACGCCGTACACGCAGACGTCCGGTGCGCCGGACATGTACGCGAACAACGTCTTCATCCAGGGTATGTGGGAGCGCACCGTGCGCGAGTACATCGGCCTCGCCGGGCGGCTGAAGAAGACCGGGCCGTTCCGCATGAAGATATTCAACACGGTCGGCGAGACCGTGGTCACGAAGGGCACCGTCAAGCGCAAGTGGCAGGAGGGCGCCGAACACTTCGTGGAGCTCGAGATCTGGAGCGAGCACTCGCGTGGCGTGTCGGTGGGCCCGGGCCCCGTGGTGGTGTCGCTGCCGTCGCGGGGCTAGCGACCCGCGCGACCGCGCGCATCGCGCGCTCGGGTGACTCCGAGCCACAGCGAAGGCCGCACCCCCCCCGGGGGGGGGCGCGGCCTTCGTCGTCTGAGCGTGGGCGTGGCTTGCGGCGCGTGGAGCGGGCCGCGTCGAGCGGACGAGCTAGCCTTCGCCACCGACGCCGCTCATCGCGTCGGCCTGCTGCTGCGAGACGCGGCCCTGCGCCACGAGCGCGGCGGCCTGCGCTGGCGAGAGCTCGGCGTGGCGGCCGGGCGCGACGCGCAGCGTGCGCAGTTGCGTGCTCGCGGCGAACACCAGCGCGATCGTCGCGAGCATGATCGCGCTGGTGAGCGCCACGGCGTACGGCGCGCCGATCCCGTCGGCGAGCAGCGTCATCGGCACCACGCCCAGCGGCATGATGCCGAACGACATCATCAGCACGGACATGACGCGGCCGCGGTACTCCTCCGGCACGCGCGCCTGGATCGTGGCGTTGTTCGTCGTCATGAAGAGCATGCCGCCGATGTTCGCGAGCGCGAGCAGCGCGACCGCGGGCACGAAGAACGGCGTGAGCGCGAAGGCGATAAACAGCACGCCCTGCGCGATGCCGCCGACGAGCATCACGCGCCCCTTGTGCTGCACGGCGTCCAGGCTCGCGGTGAGCAGCGAGCCGATCAGCCCGCCGACGCCTGCGCCGGCCATCAGCACCGCGAGCCCGGTCGCCCCATCGTCGAAGACGTCCTTCGCGAACACGGGTAGCACCAGCTGCACCGGGAACGCGAACAGCGGCATGAGCATGGCGGTGAGCAGCAGCAGCCGCATCAGCGGCGTGCGCCAGATGTAGGCGAACCCGCCGCCGAGCTCGGCCAGCACGCTGCCGCGCGCGCGCAGCGCGGTCATCCCGTGCGCCGGCAGCAAGACGATCGAGACGGTCGCCACGGCGTACAACGCCACCGCGACCCACCACGTCACGCCGAGCCCGAACGGCGCGATGATCAAGCCGGCGATGACGGGGCCGATCACCCGCGTGAGGTTCATGCCGCTCATCTGCAGCGACACGGCGTTCATCAGCTTGTGGCGCGGCACGAGCTGCGTCACCATCGCCTGGCGCACCGGCATGACGATGGACATCATCACGCCCTGCAGCACCGCGCCCACGAGCAGGTGCCAGAACTCGACGACGCCCGCGATGATCATCGCCGCGAACACGGCGTTGACGATCGTCACGAGCGCCTGCGTCAGCAGCAGCACCTTGCGCTTGCTGTAGCGGTCCGCGACTACGCCCCCAAACGCCGACACGAGCAGCATCGGCACTGCCGAGCTCACCGCCACGAGTCCCAGCGCGGACGCGGCGCCGGTCAGCTCCAGCGCGTAGTAGCCGCGCATCAGCTGGTCCATCTGCATCGCGAGGAAGAAGGCGAGGTTGCCGCCGAAGTAGACCGCGTAATCGCGCTCGCTGAGCGCCGTGAAGGTGCGGCGCCAGCCGCGCGGGCCGGCCGATCGAGCCTCGGTCGTGATCTCGGGCGTCTCGGCGTGGGACGGGGCTGGCGCTTCGGGCGGGGCGGACGCGGCGCTGCTGCGATGGCGGGAGTTGGTGCGTAGTTGCATCGAGGCATCGTACACGACGCCTCGATCGGAGCGTTCCTACGGGTGGTGCCGGAGGCCCCGGGCATGTGATAGAGTGCATATACGGCGCGAGCCGTGGTCTCAGTGCGCTTCTCTGTCGTCACCCGAACGTCTTGAACAGAGCCTGAGGTCAGTCGCAGGGATCCGGTGTCCGGATCGCGGGTGGGTCGGCGATGCCGACCGGGGAGAGACGTCTTGGTTCAGAAGATCTATGTGGGAAATCTGCCGTTCAGCGCAACAGAGGCTGAGATTCAGAAGCTGTTCGCAGAGCACGGCGAGGTAGTGTCGGTGGCGTTGCCCACGGACCGCGAAACGGGCCGGCCGCGTGGCTTCGGCTTCGTCGAGATGCCGGATGACGCAGCGCGCAAGGCGATCGCAGCCCTCAACGGCCGCGACTTCGGCGGCCGCACGCTCAACGTGAACGAGGCCAAGCCTCGTGAGGCGGGTGGCGGTGGCGGCGGTGGTTACGGCGGCGGTGGCGGCGGTGGTTACGGCGGCGGCGGCGGTCAGCGCAGCTACGGCAGCGGTGGTGGTGGTGGTGGTGGTGGTGGTGGCGGTGGTTACCGCGACCGTCGGTAGCTAGGCTTCGGGGCCCGGGCCGTCGCCTTCTGGCATTGCCTTCGGGTGGGTCCCATGTCTGCAACGTTGAGAGCCCGGCGCAAGCCGGGCTCTCTGTTTTGGGGGAGCTCGGCTCCGGGCCGCGCTCCCTCGAGCGACGAGCCGTCGACGCACGCGCGAGGCCGCGCGCCGCGAGTGTCGCGGCCCCGCACCGGCCCCAGCCGCTATAGTGCCGCGGAAGCGAAGGAGTGCGGTCGATGTCGATGCGGGTGAAATACTTCAGCGTGGCGGTGCACGACCTGGACGCCGCGGTCGTCAACTACCAGGCGCGGTTCGGGATGCAGGCGCTGGACGAGAAGAAGGAGAACAGCATCGGGCGCTTCCACTTCGTGCCGATGGGCTATGACGGCACCGCGGTGCTGCACCTGATCTCGCCGTTCACGGAGGAGAGCCCCGTGCACCGGCTGATGAAGGACCGCACGAACCCCCTGAACCCGCACGGCGAGGGCCTCTACCAGCTGATGATGGAGTGCGACGACCCCGACGCGATGGCGAAGCAGGTGGAAGCCGGCGGCGGCCGCATCACCCGCCTGGGTGAGGGCGGCCCGGCGTGGGTGCACCCGCTCTCCTCCAACTTCGTGCTCATGGAGCTCACACGCGCGGACTAGGGCGGGCCAGCGCCGAGCCGCGCACGGTGCGCGCCGCGCGCCCGCCGATCTTCTACGGCTACTGGCTCGGCGGTGTCGCGTTCATCGCGCAGTTCGTGTCGTCCGGCGTGGTGAACTACGCGGCCGGTCCGTTCCTGAAGCCGATGACGGAGGCGCTGGGCTGGTCGCGGTCACAGTACGCGCTCGCGCTCACCGTCGGCTCGTTCGTGATGGCGTTCGCGGGGCTGAGCATCGGCGGGTACGTGGACCGTCGTGGGGGGCGGCAGCTGATGCGCGCGGGCGTCGTCGCGATGGCGCTCGCGCTCCTCGCGCTCTCGTACGTGCACGAGTTGTGGCAGTGGATCGCGCTGCACGGCGTGCTGCTCACCATCGGCTCTGCGCTCACCGGCAACCTCGTCGTCAACGTCACGTTGTCGAAGTGGTTCGTGACGAAGCGCGGCCGCGTGCTGAGCGTGGCCTCGATGGGCGTGTCGACCGCCGGCATCGTGATCCCGCCGCTGCTCACGCCGCTCATCGACGCGATCGGTTGGCGCGAGTCCTGGCGCGTGCTCGCCGTCGCGACGCTCATCGTCGTGCTGCCGCTGACGTTCCTGATGCGGCGCGCGCCCGAGGACCACGGGCTGCACCCGGACGGCGTGAGCGCTGCCGAGGCGCAGCGCGGCGACGGCCGCGCGGCGGCCGAGCTCGCGGCCTCGCTCACGCGTGGCGAGGCGCTGCGCACGCGCGCGTTCTACCTGATCGTGTTCGCGTACGGGCTCGCGGGGCTCGCCATCAGCGTGATCCTGATCCAGACGATCCCGTTCATGACGGACGCCGGCTACTCGCGCGCGACGGCCTCGTTCATGATCGTGCTGACGTCGATCCCGTCGCTGCTCACGAAGCCGCTGTGGGGCATGGCCGTCGATCGCGCCGACGCGCGCTACCTGACCATCTTCGGGTTCTGTGCGAACGCGCTCGCGCTGGCGATGATCGTGTGGAGCGTGAGCGCGCACGCCGATGCGTTCGTGTACGTCGGGTTCTTCCTGCTCGGCATCGGCTGGGGCGGCTTCATCCCGCTGCAGGAGGTGATCTGGGCGTCGTTCTTCGGGCGGCGGCATCTGGGCGCAGTGCGCGGCGCGGGCCTGCCGTTCTCGCTGATCCTCGGCGCGGGCGGGCCGCTCGTCGTGGCGCTGTACTTCGATGTCGTCGGGGACTACAACGGCGCGTTCCTCGCGATCGCCGCGTGCCAGCTGCTGGGCGTCGCGCTGCTGCTGCTCGCGCGGCGGCCGGTGCGCGCGGCCGCGCGCGCCGTCGCAGCGGCGCGGTGAGCGCGGTATGGACGCCGGCCGCATGAAGCGCCTGCGAGCGTCGGTCGTCGCCTCGTGCGCGCTGCTCGCGGCGGCGAGCTGCGGGGGCGACGACGTCCCGCAAGGCGCGCTCCCGCCGGCGCCGACCGCGACCGTCGCGGCTGCGATCGCGGGCGATGGTTGCGCCGCTGACGCCGCCGGCAAGCCGGGCCGCACGATGTGGCGCGTGCCGATCGACTTCGGCGCGAGCGAGGTGCTCGTCGACGTGCCCGCCGCGTACCGCGCAGGTGTCCCCCTGCCGTTGGTGCTGAACCTGCACGGCGGGCAGACTACCGCTGACGCCCCGCGCGACCACGCTCGCTACACGGGGCTCGCCGCGGTCGGTGAGGCGCACGGCTTCATCGTCGTCACGCCCGCGACCGTTGGCGTGGCGGCGCTGCACGTGACGCTTGATCGCGTGCAGGCGCAGTGGTGCATCGACCGCGCGCGCGTGTACGCGGCGGGGCTGTCGCGTGGCGCGGGGCTGGCGATGTCGCTCAGCTGCACGTCGCCGCGGCGCGTGGCTGCGATCGCTACGGTCGCGGGGCTGCGCTACACGGCGCTCGCGTGCGACGACACGCCGCCGCTGCCCATGATCGCGTTCCACGGCACTGCCGATCGCATCACGCCGTTCGATGCGGCGGTCGAGTCGGCGCAACGCTGGGCGGCGCACAACGGCTGCGCGCCGAACGCGCGCCCCCAGGCGGTGGTCGGGCCGGTCACCCTGACGCGCTACGCCCGGTGCGCTGCGGACGCGGCCGTCGAGTTCTACGCGATCGAGGGCGACGGCCATACGTGGGCCGGCGCCGCGCAGCCCGGCAGCGCCGCCGACGAGACGACGCAGCTGGTCAGCGCGAACGAGCTGCTGTGGGCGTTCTTCGCGCCGCGGCGGCTGGCGCGCTGACACCGCGCGTGATGCGCCCCGCTAGCGCGCCGTCTCGAGGTACGCGTCGCCCGTGATCTGCGACTCGCGCAGCTGGTCGAGGCGCGCGTCGTCGAGGCCGAGGATGCCGCCCAGCACCTCGCGCGTGTGCTGACCCAGCAGCGGTGCGGGCCCGCGCAGCGGCACGAGCGGCAGCTCGCGGAAGTGCGCCATCGGGCCGGGGTACGGGCGCGCCGGCACCTCGGGGTGATCGAGCGTCACGAAGAACTCGCGGGCGCGCAGATGCGGGTCGTCGGTCATCTCGTCCTGGTGCGCGACGATCGCGGCCATCACGCCGGTGGCCTGTAGCTGTTGCATTAGCTCGCGCTCGTCGCGGTCGCGCGTCCGCGCGGCGAGCAGCGGCTCGAGCGCGTCCTGCTCGCGGTAGCGCGTGACCGCGTCGGCGAAGCGCGGGTCGCTTGCGAGCTCGGGGCAGCCGAGCACGCCGCACAGCGCCGCGAACGCGGCGTCGGAGTCGATCGCGAGCGCGATGAAGCGGGCCTCCCCGCGCGCGGGGAAGAGCCCGTATGGCGCCATCGAGGGGTGGCGATTGCCCCAATGCTCCTGCACGCGCTGGTTCATGACGTAATCCAGCAGCGCGTAGCTCGTGTGGTGCAGCACGGCCTCGGCCTGCGATATCTCGATGAGCTGGCCCTCGCCGGTGCGCTCACGCGCGATCAGCGCGGCTTGCACGGAGAACGCGACGTGCGCGCCGGCGTTGGGATCGCCGTGGTAGATCGGCGGCGTCAGCGAGGGGTCGGAGTCGCGGTAGCCGCGCAGGATGGTGTGGCCGACCACCGCCTCCATCGTCGCGCCGTAGCCCTTGAAGTGGGCGTACGGACCGTCGAGGCCGAAGCCGGGGAAGCGCACCATGATCAAGCGTGGGTTGATCGCCGCCAGCGTCGGATAGTCGATGCCGAGGTCGCCGACGACGTCGGCGGCGTTGTTCTCGATGAACACGTCGGCTTCGCGCACGAGCCCGAAGAACAGCTCGCGCCCTTCGTCGCGCATGAGGTCCATGGTGACGCTGCGGTGCCCGCGCTTCGCGAAGTTGAACGTCGCGCCGCGGTTCCAGAAGCCCTCGCTGCCGTCGCGGTTGTAGAGCGCGGCGCCGGTGGCGCCCTGCAGCACCCCGTCCGGGTAGTGACGCATGTTCGCGCGCGTGGGGTTGAGGTGCTGGATCGACTCGATCTCGATGATGTCGGCGCCGAGGTCGGCGAGGATCATGGAGCCGAACGGGCCGGCCCAGACGATCGCCTGGGACAGCACGCGGACGCCGGACAGCGGCAGGTCGCGCGGTTCGGGCATCAGATCACTCCATTCGCGCGCAGCCGGGGCAGGTCCTCGGTGTGGTAGCCGAGCGCCGCCAGCACGCTCGCGGTGTGCTCGCCAAGCAGCGGCGCGCGGCGCAGCTCAGCGGGCGTACCGTGCATGCGCACGGGCGCGCCGGGCAGCACCGTGGTGCCGCCGAGCGGGTGCGGGAGCTCGCTCCAGAACCCGCGCGCGCGCAGGTGTGGGTCGTTGAGCACGTCGTCGGCGCGGTTGATGGCGGCGACGGGCAGGCCCTCGGCCTGGCCTTTCTCCATCGCCTGCTGCTTCGTGTGCGCGAACAGCCACGGGTAGAACAGCGCGTCGATCTCCGGCGCGAACTCGATCTCGTACAGCCGCGACACGAAGGCGGGGTCGTCGATCAGATCGGGGCGGTCGATGGTGCGGCAGAAGCGATCCCACCAGTTCGGGCCCGCGGTGATCGTGATGTAGCCGTCCTGGCACGGGAACACGCCGGAGGGAACGGCTGTCGTGCGCGAGACCGTCTGCGCCGTGAAGTAGAACGCGCCTGAGTACTGGTACGCGACAAGGTTCGTACCGCCGCGATCCATCGACGCGGCGAGCGCCTCGTGGATCGAGAAGTCGGCGCACTCGCCGCGGCCCGTGCGCCGCGCGCTCATCAGCGCGCCGAGCATGAACGCCGAGGCGATCGCGCCCGCGAGGAAGAGCGGCGCGTAGAGCCCGATCTTCACCGGATTGCGGCCCTCGACCGCCGTGACCGAGAGCACGCCGCCCATCGCGTAGAGCAGCATGTCGTCGGCGTTGAAATCGCGGTACGGACCGGTCTGCCCGAAGTTGGAGATGCGTGCGAGCGCGGCGCGCGGGTTCGCCTCGCGCAGCACCTCGGGCCCGAGGCCGAGCCGCTCGAGCGTGCCCGGGCGGAAGGACTCGACGATCAGCTCGGCCTCGGCGGCGAGCCGAAGCAGGATGCCGCGGCCGGTCGCGGTCGACAGGTCCAGCGTGACGCTCTGCTTGCCGGTGTTCAGCTCCAGGAACATGCCGGAGCGCTCTGGGTGCGGCTCGTCGCCGGGGAAGGGGCCGAGGCCGCGGGCGACGTCGCCGCGCAGCGGGTGTTCGATCTTCACGACGTCGGCGCCGAAGTCGGAGCACAGCTTCGTCGCGTACGGGCCGGCGACGCCCTGGGTGAGGTCGAGGACGTGAATCCCCGCGAGCGGGCCGGGCATCGGCGGGTCCTTTCGGGGTCGTGCGTCGTGGCGCAGCGCGCGACGGTTATACGGCGCGCTGCGAGGTGGCGCCAGTGCGGGTGGCGCCGGGTGGCGTCAGGGGGCAGCGGCGGGCCGGGCCGCAGACGCCGGCGCCGGCTTCGGCGGCGGCTCGCGCGAGATGCCGATCAGCGCCGCGCCGAGCACGTAGCAGCTGATCAGCGCGAGCCACGCGCCGGTGTAGTCGCCGACGGCGTCGTAGTAGCGCGCGACGATCAGCCCGCCCGCCGCGCCGAAGATGATCCCGAACGGCACGCCGACGCTGCGCACCGCGCCGATGTGGCGGCGGCCGTAGTACTTCGCCCAGATGAACTCCGAGAGCGGGATGCCGCCGCCAAAGCCCGCGCCCCAGACCAGGAACGCGACGTACATCAGCCACTGCTGGCCGGCCTCGTCGGCCACCACCATCAGCGCGGCGCCGACGCCCGCGAGCAGGAAGCAGAACGCGAACAGCACGCGCACGTGCAGCCGCGCGAGCAGCCAGCCCCAGGCGAACTTCGAAAAGAGGTTGCCTGCACCGCCGACGGCGATGCCGAGCGCCGCCTGCGTACGCGTCAGGCCGGCGTCTGTCATGAACGGGATGCCGTGCAGCAGCACCGCGGTCATGCCGAGCCCGAAGAACGCCATGCCGGCGGTAATCAGCCAGACGGCGGGTGTGCGCACCGCCTCGGCGCGGGTGTACGAGTTATCGTAGTCGGCCTGCACGGCGGCCAGGTCCGCACGGCCCTGCGCGGTGCCCTCGTCCGCGCGCTGGCGGCCGTCGGGCAGCAGGCCGTAGTCCTCCGGCTGGCGGCGCATGATCAGCGCCGTCGGCAGCAACAGCGCCCAGACGGCGACGCCCAGCACGATGTACGCGTCGCGCCAGCCGATGGAGTCCACCACGCGGATCATCGTCAGCGGCACGATCAGGCCGGCCGCGCCGATGCCCGTGGAGCCGAGCGCGATCGCCCAGCCGCGCTTGAGCACGAACCACTTCGACAGCGCGGTGTTGACGACGAGCGGGCCGGTCAGCGAGTTGCCCGCCCCGCCTGCGAGCATCTGCAGCGCGATGAACTGCCACGGCGCGGTGATCTGCGACGCCGCGATCAGTGCCGCGCCGTAGACCACGCCGCCGCCGAGCATCAGCGGCCGCGGCCCGTAGCGATCGATGAACGGCCCGACGACGAAGCTCGCCATGCCCGTGACCGCGAAGGCGAGCGAGCCCGCGAGCGCGAACTGCGCGATGCTCCAGCCCAGGTCCTGCGTCATCGGGCGCAGGAACACCCCCGCCACCTGCTGCGTCGCGCCGACCGCGACGAATTGCGCGATCACCGCGCCGCCCACCATCCACCAGCCGTAGTAGATGCCGCGGGTGCGCGCGGGCGCAGCGACCTCGGCCATGTGGTCTCGCTTTCGTGGCCCGCCGGCGGCAATCATGGTAGCGGGTCGGCGTCGCGCGCGGGGTCAGTCGCGCGGCTCGGCGGCCCCTCGGCGGCTGGCGTTGAGCGAGGCCGCGAGCAGCGCCGCGCACACGATGAACGCGAGGATTGACGAGTACAGCGGGAAGTATCGCTGGGTGTGCGAGAGCCCGATCCGGGGATCGTCGATCCCGAGGAGAACTTCGATCCTGAAGAAGAGCGCGAACCCAAAGTTGAACAGGACGCTGTACAGGGCGGACGCTGTGGCCAGGGCGAACACGAGCTGACCCAGCGTCACGTCGCGAAGTGGTGGGCCTACGAATCGGCGCATCGGGGTGTCCTTCCGGGTGCGGGCGTGTGCCGGCGTCAGACGCGCACGCGTCCTCGCGTCGCGGGCGTATGGTGCCACGCGGAAGCCGGTGCGGAGGGGACGCGATGGCGGCGGACGAGAGCCTCGATGCGCTGGTGGAGCGGCTGCGCCGGGCGCGCAGCGGCCTGCGCGAAGCGATCGAGCTCGCGGCGGCCAGCTGGGAGCGCGCGCGGCGGCCGCGGCCCGGCGAGGGCGAGGTGTGGACGCCACGCCAGGTCGCGGAGCACGTGATCGAGGCGGACACCGGCTACGCGGGCATCGTCGCGCGCACCATCGAGGTGGCGGCGCCGGAACGCGTGACGCCGGTGCTGCCGTCGGCGGCGGCCGCGCTCGGCGCCTGCGAGCAGACGGGCGCGCGCTTCGACGCGGTGCTCGCGGCGCTCGTCGCCGAGCAGCTGATCCTCGAGACGGAGCTCGGCGTCGAGGTCGGCGACGTGTTGCGAGGCGCGGCCGCGCACCTGCGCGAGCACGCACGCCAGCTCGCGGGCGTGGAGCAGCACTAGCGGGTCGCGCACCCGTGGTCTGCTACAACGTCGGCGACGTGCCCGCGGGAGCGGGGGCAGGCGGGGGCAGCGCGGAGGGCACATGACGAACACTGACGGGCAGTCCGTGATTGTCGAGGAGGACGTCGTCTGGGCGTGCCCGGACGGGGAGCGCTTGGCCGCGACCGTCTATCGCCCCGCCGCTTCTCACGGGGCGTCGCCGGTTCTGGTCGACGTGCACGGCGGCGCCTGGAGCAGCGGCGACCGCACCGGCGATGCGGTGTACTGTCGCGGGCTGGCGGGCGCGGGCGTGGTGGTCGCCTCTGTCGACTACCGGCAGGCCCCCGCGCACCGGCATCCCGCCGCGAGCAACGACGTGGCGAACGCGGTGCGCTGGGCTCGGCTGCACGCCGAGCGCTGGGGCGGCTCGCCACAAGCGCTCGGGCTGATCGGCGGATCGTCCGGCGGGCACCTTGCGCTCCTCGCCGCCACGCGTCCGCAGGGCGCGGACTACGAGGCGGCGCCGCCGCTCATCGACGTCGAGGGGACGGCGCGCGCGCGTGCCGACGTCGACGCCTCGGTCGCGTACGTGATCGCGCTGTGGCCCGTCTCGGATCCGTACTACCGCTACCGTTACGCGAAGCGCACGCGCATGAGCAGGCTCGTCGAGGGCACCACCGCGTACTTCGGCGATGAGGCGGCGATGCGGGCCACGAGCGTGCCGCGGGTGGTGATCGCGGGTGAGGCCACGCAGCTCCCACCCGCCCTCGTGGTACAGCCGGGTGAAGATGCGAATGTCCCCATCGAGATGACGTTCGACTTGCTCCACGCGTGGCAGTCGCGCGGGGGGCACATCGAGTACGCGTTCTTTCCTGGGCGGCGGCACAGCTTCAGCCAGTTCGCGTCACCCGAGACCGACGACATGGTGCGCCTGGTGCACGACTTCGTCGTCCGGCACGGGCCGGCGTAGATCGCGACCGCGCAGGACCGGACGGACAGCCGTCCGGTTCACAGATGCGGCAAGGGAGGTGAAGAATGGTCACACACGCACCCACGGCCCCGGCCGGGGCGCTGCTCGCCGCGGCGCGTGCGCTGCAGCCGCGCGTGCAGGAGCTCGCGCCGGAGATCGACCGCGAGCGGTGGCTCTCGCCGGAGCTTGTGCAGGCGTTTCGCGACGCCGGCCTGTTCCACATGCTGCTCCCGCGTGAGTTCGGCGGGCAGCAGATCGACCCCGTGACCGCGGCGCGCGTCGTCGAGGAGATCGCCTGGGCGGACGGCGCGGCGGGCTGGTGCGTGATGATCGCGCAACAGAACGTCGCGTTCGCCGGCTTCCTCGGCGCCGACGATGTGCGCGCGATCTGGGGCGCTGGCGGCATCGTCGCGGGGACGGCGCGCGCCATCGGGCGGGCGACATGGACGGAGCAGCCCGCGCCGGGCTATCGCGTGTCGGGGCGCTGGCCGTTCGCCAGCGGCAGCAGCCACGCGACGTGGTTCGCGGCCGAGTGCGTGGTGTACGACGGCGACACCGCGCGCCCCGACGCGGCCGGCGAGCCGGTCACGCGCATGGTGTTCGTGCCGCGCGCCGAGGTCACCGTGCACGACACTTGGCACACCAGCGGGCTGCGCGGCACGGCGAGCCACGACTTCAGCATCGATGGCGCGTTCGTCCCGGCGGCGCGCGGCTTCCAGATGCTCGTGTCGCCGCCACAGCATCCATGGGCGCTGTACCGCGCGCCCGCGCTCGTCTTCGCGAACCACGGCAGCCACGCGCTCGGCATGGCGCGCGGCGCCATCGACGAGGCGCGCGCGATCGTCGCGGCGAAGTCCGGCTACGGCTCGCCCAACCCGATGCGCGAGCAGCCGCGCGTGCAGGCGCAGATCGCCGAGGCCACCGCGCTCGTCGAGTCAGCGCGCGCGTACCTCTACGCCGCGGTCGGGGCGCTCTGGGCCGCACTCGAGGCCGGCGAGGCAGACCCAGCGCTGCCCCGCGCCCGCACGCGCCTCGCCACCAGCCACGCCGCGACGGCGAGCGTGCGCGCCGTCGACCTCGCCTGCGGGGCCGTGGGCACGGCCGCGATCTTTACGCAGAACGCGCTCGAGCGGCGGGTGCGTGACGTCCGGGCGGCGGCGACGCACGTGATGGTGGGGCCGCTGACCTACGAGGCGGCCGGCAGGGTGGAGCTCGGCCTGCCCGCGCAGGTCCCGTTCTTCTAGCCATCGGGCGGGCGGTGGCAGGCGGGCCGGCGGGGCTGCCACGTGCGCGCCCGCGCCGTTATGCTTCGGAGGTCTGGGGATCAGGGTCAGCGGGAGGGTGAGGTAACGCCGTGACGTTCGTGATCACGAACCCGTGCATCGACACGAAGGACCAGTCCTGCGTCGAGGTGTGTCCGGTCGACTGCATCCACTTCGACGGCGATGCGGACCGCATCCTCTACATCAACGCCGCCGAGTGCATCGACTGCGGGGCGTGCCAGCCGGCGTGCCCGGTCAGCGCGATCTTCCCGGAGGCCGACGTGCCGGCCGCCCAGCAGCCGTTCACGCTCATCAACGACCTCTGGTACCGCGACCCGGCGGGCGCCCGCGCGCAGGTCGAGGCGTTGGCTGGCGCAGGTGGCGCTGCGCCGGCAGCCACGGCTGCTGCCGCTCCGGCCGCAAGCGCCGCGTCGCCCGTCGAAGCCGCTGCCGCCGGAACCTCCGAGGCGGCCGCGGCGCCGGCAGCGGCGGAGGCGGCCGCCGGCCCGATCGAGGTCACGCTCGCGGTCGACCCGGACGGCCCCAAGCACGGCGAGAACGGCCTCGAGGGCAAGTGCGCGATCTGCGGTCAGTACGTCACCAAGGGTGGCGTGCTGTTCCGCCAGAAGTCCGTGCTCTGCCCGGAGGACGCGCGACGCCAGGAGCGCATCGGCAACCCGCACCAGCGCGTGGCGGGCCGCCGCTAGCCTCCGCGGCCCGCCGCTCGACGCTGCTGCTCGCGGTCGAGGCCGCCCGCTCCGTCGGCTTGCCGCCGCGCCACGCCACCGACAACACCGGATGTGGCGGGTAGAGGCGCCGGCGTGGCCGGCGCGGAGCACCCATGGCGGAGACCGTGAGCGACGGGCGTGGGCCCGTCCGTGACGCGCCGCGTCGCCTGCCTGGCCCGCTGCCGGGCCACATGCCGCGCCAGATGGCGCTGCCGCGCATCCGCGTCGGCCTCGACGAGATGCTGCTCGGCGTGGTGTCGCTCGTGGCGGCGCGCGCCGCGTTCGCGCGCAGCGCCGATTTCGACTTCTGGTGGCACCTCGCGGTGGGGCGCTTCATCGCCGCCGAGCGGGCGCTGCCCGTGCCCGACCCCTTCTCGCTGACGGCGGCCGGCCGCGACTGGACCGCGCACGAGTGGCTGATTGGGCTCGCGATGTACGGGCTCTACCGTGGCTTCGGCATGGTGGGGCCGCTGGTGGCGTTCGCGGCGTGCTTCGTCGTCGCGCTGTGGCTGGTCGCAGCGACGCTGCGCGGGCTGAAGCTGCGCGCCGCACCCGCGACGCTGTTGCTGCTGTTGCTACTTGGCGCCTGCGCCCCCTACCTGGGACCGCGGCCGAACGTCGTCTCGACGCTGTTGCTCGCGGTTGAGGTCGCGCTGCTCGAGCGCTGGGTGCGACGCCGCGACCGCAGCATCGTGGCGCTGCCGCTGCTGCTGTGGGCGTGGGCGAACCTGCACGGGTCGTTTGTCGTCGGCCTGGGGGTCGCGACGCTGCTGCTCGGGGCGGAGCTCGCAGCGGCCGCGTGGCGCTGGGACGCCGCCCGGCGCCTCGGAGCGCGCGAGTGCCGGTGGCTGGCGCTCGCGATCGGTGTCGGGGCGCTGCTCGTGCCGCTGAACGCCAACGAGCTGCGACTGCTCTGGTTCCCGTTCAGCGCGCTCGGCGACCCGCTGCTCAAGCAAACGCAGGAGTGGCAGCCGCTCGACGTCGCCGATTCGTCCGCGATCGGCTTCGTCCTGCTCCTGGCGTTCTGGCTGGGCCTCGCGCTCGTGCGCCGCCCGCGCGTGCCGCTCAGCGACATCGTGCTCGCGGGCGGGCTCGCGGCAGCGACGCTGATGAGCCAGCGCTTCCAGCCGTTCGCGGCGGTGCTACTGACTGTGGCCGTGGGGCGCATGCTCGTGCAGCCGAACCGTTCCGGGGCGCACGCGCCGCGCGCCTTCGCTGCGCTCGCGCGCTGGCGCGACGACCGCGCGGTGCGCTTCGCCGCCCTCGGTGGCGCCGCGAGCGTGCTCAACGGCGCGGTGCTCGTCGCGATCGCCGTCGCGATGTTCGCGCGCGACCGCCCGTACGACGTGCGGCGCGACGAGCAGATGCCGGTCGCCGCGCTCGAGGCGGTCGGTGCCGAGGGCCTGCGCGGCCCGCTCTTCAACGAGTTCGGCTGGGGCGGCTACCTCATCTGGACGCAGTGGCCCCAGACGCGCGTGTTCATCGACGGCCGCCAGCACGACCTGTTCGCGCGCGGCCCCGAGCTCGGCGAGTACCTCGAGGTGGTGCGACTGCGCGAGGGCGCCGCGCGCGTGCTCGCGGAGCGCGGCTTCCGCACCGTGCTGTTCGTGCCCGACGCTCCGCTCACGCGCTACCTGCTGGCGAGCGGGCGCTGGCACGCGACGTACGAGGACGCCCAGGCGATCGTGCTCGTGCGCAACGAACCGTAGCGCCTCTCGCTCCCGCGATCGGCACGTGCGATTGGTGACGTTGCGCCCTCGTCGCGGCGTCGCCATCGCGTCCGCTGCAAGTGCGGGCATCGCGAGGAGGAGCACGAGCTGCAGGAGGCGGAACTGCCGGACACCACGGCGCGGCGCACCTACTGCATCGCGTGTGCCGCGTTCCACGACTTCATCGCCGCGCCCAGCTGAGCGCAGCGCCCGCGGGCGCGGCGCTTCAGTCGAACGCGCGCAGCCGCGTGACCGTCGGCGCGTCGAGGCGGCGTACGAGCGCCGCGACCAGCCGCACCGCGTGATCGAAGTCGTCGCGGCTGATCACGCCGTGGTGGCTGTGCAGGTAGCGCGTCGGGACGGCGATGTTGATCGTGGGCGTGCCAGCGCCGCTGCGCTGCATCGCGGCGCCGTCCTGCCCGTAGCCCGTGAGCACGCTGAACTGCAGTGGCACCTCGGCGTCGCGCGCGACCTCGATGCAGAGGTCGCGCAGCGCGAGGTTCGGTAGCATCGAGCTGTCGTGGAGGAAGATCGCGGGGCCGGCGCCGAGGCGTTCCTGCGCTTCGTCGGCGGTGATGCCCGGGTAGTCGCCCGCCACGCCCGATTCGAGGTTGATGCCGATGTCCGGGCGCACGTGCCGGCTGGCGGTCTCCGCGCCGCGCAGGCCGACCTCCTCCTGCACGGTGCCGACGGCGAACACCGTCGCCGGCGGCGGCGCGTCCGCGAGCGCCCGCGCGACGCCGACGAGCACGCCGCAGCCGACCCGGTCGTCCCACGCCTTCGCGAGGTACAGGCGCCCGCCCGCGAGCTCCTGGAACGAGCTGTCCGGCACCACGGGGTCGCCGGGGCGAATCTGCAGGCGCTGGGCTGCGTCGTCCGCGTTGGCGGCGCCGACGTCGATGAACAGCTCATCGCGCGCGAACAGCCGACCGCGCGCCTCGGGCGTCATCACGTGCACGGTCTTGATGCCGGTCACGCCGGGTACCGGCCCACCGCGCGTGAGCACGGTCCAGCGCTGGTTGACGAGCGCCTGGTCGAGCCAGCCGCCCAGCGTCTGGAACTTCAGGAAGCCCTCCGGCGTGATGCGCCGCACCAGCAGCCCAAGCTCGTCCATGTGCGCGCTGAGCATCACGCGCGGCGCGTCGTCCGGCGGCGCGCCGCCGAGGCGCGCGATCAGCGAGCCCAGGCCGTCCGTGGTGACCTCGGCGGCGTACGGCCGCAGCTCCTCGCGCAGCAGCGTGCGCACGGGGCCCTCGAACCCGGACGGCCCCGGCGCGTTGGTGAGCGCGGCAAGCAGGCGTGCGACGTCGGGCATGGCGCGCTCCTCGATGCGTGCGAAGGTCAGGCGAAGCCGCGATGCAGCGCGCGCACCCGCGCGAGCAGCCGCGCGCGGAACGCAAGCGTAGCCGCCGCACCGAGCACGAAGCCCGCGACGTGCGCCTCCCAGGCGACGCCCGGTTGCGCCTCCATGAACTGGCCGACGAACCACAGGCCCAGGAACAGCGCTGCGGGCACGGGCAGCAGCACGAAGAAGACGATCGAGAGCACCTGGCGGCGCGGATACAGCACGAGGTACGCGCCCAGGACGCCGGCGATCGCGCCCGACGCGCCGACGAGCGGCACGGTGCTGTCCGGGTGCACCAGCACGAACGCCAGCGTCGCGCCGAGCCCCGCGATCAGGTACGCCGCCAGGTAGCGCAGCCGCCCGTACGCCTCCTCGATGTTGTTGCCGAAGAGGTAGAGGAACCACATGTTTCCCAGCACGTGTAGCAGGCTGCCGTGCAGGAACATCGAGGTCACCGCCGACAGCGCGACCCGCTTCGCCGTGAAGAACGGCTCGGTAGCCGTCTCGCTGCAGGTGCCGCTGTTGATCTCGGCCGCGCTCAGCGCAGCGCCGGTCGTGAGCTCGCAGGCGATGGCCGCGTGCCGGTAGAGGAAGCGCTGCTCCTCGAGGAAGGTGTGGGGCTGCCAGAAGAAGAACAGGAGCAGGTTCACGGCGATCAGCGCGAACGTGACCACGGGGAACACGCGCGTCGGGTTGAGATCGCGAATCGGGAACACGGCTTCTCCCCGGTGCCGGCGCATCGTAGCCGCCGCGCGCGGTGGCCGGTAGCGACGCCGGATGCGGGCGGCGGCGCGAGGTGAGCGCTGCCCGTATTGACGGGCCGCCCCGCCCGAACGGGTGATCCGGCGCCGGGCGTCGCGTGCGACGCTGATGCTCGAGGCGGGACCACTGCGGCGCGAACGCCGCTCCCCGTTCGTAGTGCGAAAGGCGCGTGGCGATGACAACGGCAGACACCAACGTGGTACAGCAGCTGTCGGACGGGCTCGCGGCCGCGGCGGAGCGTGCGCAGGCGTACACGGTGCGCGTGCGCGCCAGGCGGCGCATCGCGGCGACCGGCGTGGCGTGGGGCGAGGGCGGCTACATCGTCACCGCGGACCACGTCGTGGAGCAGGAGGACGCGATTCGCGTCGGGCTGCCCGACGGCCAGGAGGTGGCGGCGCAGCTCGTCGGGCGCGACCCGGGGTCGGACCTCGCGCTGCTGCGTATCGAGGGCGCAGGGCCGCCGGAAGGCGAGCTCGCGCCGGCCGGCGCGGCGCGCGTCGGGCAGCTCGTGCTCGCGATCGGGCGGCCCTGGGGCGACGGTGTGCAGGCGTCCGGCGGCGTGGTGAGCGCGGTCGGCGGCCCGGTGCGCACGCGCCGCGGCACCCAGATCGAGGGCTACCTGCGCACGGACGCGACGTTGCTGCCCGGCTTCTCCGGCGGCCCGCTTATCGATGTCGCGGGCCGCGTACTCGGCGTGAACACCTCGCGCGGTGGCCGTGGCGAGGGCGTGACGATCGCGGCGCACGCCGTGGCGGCCGTGGTCGCCGAGCTACGCGAGCACGGCCGCGTGCGCCGCGCGTACCTCGGCGTGGGCAGCCAGCCGGTGCACCTGCCGGAGTCGATGGCCGCCGCGGTCGGCGACCAGCGCAGCGGCCTGCTCGTGGTGAGCGTCGAGGCCGGTGGACCGGCCGAGCGCGCGGGCGTGTTGGTCGGCGACATCCTGCTGGTGCTTGGCGGCGGTGCCGTGCGGGACATCGACGACCTGCAGGCGCAGCTCGGCGCGGAGCGCGTGGGCGCGTCGGTGCCGCTGGTGCTGCTGCGCGGCGGCGAGCGTCGCGATCTGACGGTGTCGCTGGGCGAGCGGGCGTAGGGCCGACGGCGGCCGGAGCCCGACGAGTGCGTGCAGCCCCCCTGCGGATCGCTGTGCTGGGCGGCCCGCCCGCCTCTGGGACGGGGCGGCGGGCGGGGCTGCGCGTGCTGCTCGTCGACGCCGGTTTCGATGTCGTGCTCGCGGACGACGCCACGGCGGAGCCGGAGGCCGAGGCCGCCGACGCGGCCGCGCTCGACCGCGCGCTCGGGCGCGTCGACGTCGATGTCGCGGTCGCGGAGCTGGGCGGCGCGGCAGACGTCGAGGCGGTCGCGACGTTCGCAGCACGGACGGCGGCGCCGCTCGTGCTGCTCGGCGGGCGTGGCGACGAGCTGGCGCGCGCGCTCGCCGGCGTGCCGCACGCGCGCCTGCCGCGCGACGCGACCGCTGACGAGCTCGCGGCCGCCGTGCGCGCGGTGGCGGCGGGGCTGATCGTCGCGCATCCCGCGGCGCTCCGCGGCGTACCGTCGGCGGGCGTCGGCGGCGCGCACGACGACGAGCGCTGGGGCGACGACCCCGGGCTCACGCCCCGCGAGCTCGAAGTGCTCCGCGAGCTCGCGCGCGGCCTGCCGAACAAGGCGGTCGCGCGCGAGCTCGGCATCAGCGAGCACACCGTCAAGTACCACACGGGCGCGATCTTCGCGAAGCTCGGCGCACGCTCCCGCACCGAGGCCGTGACGCTGGCGGCGCGCCGCGGGCTGCTCGCGCTGTAGCATCGCGGCGGCGGGCGCCGACCGCGGACTGCCCGGCAGCGAGAGGCGAGCGATGATCATCGTCACGATGAACGACATCCCGGGGTACGAGGTCGAAGAGGTGTTCGGCGAGGTGTTCGGGCTGACCGTGCGCTCGCGCAACGTGTTCTCGCAGCTCGGCTCCGCCGTGCGCTCGCTCGCGGGTGGCGAGCTCAAGGGCATGACCACGATGCTGCAGCAGGCGCGCGAGCAGGGCATCGCACGGCTGGTCGCCGAAGCGGAGGCGCGCGCCGCGAACGCCATCATCGCGATGCGCTTCGACACGTCCGAGCTCGGCTCGACGTGGACCGAGATCTGCGCGTACGGCACCGCCGTGCGCGTACGTCCGCGCGCGAGCTGACGGCGAGCGTCGCGCGCCGCGCCCGTGTAGCACTCAGCCCTCAGCGGCGAAGCGCGCGGCCAACGCCTCGGCGCTCGCGAGCTCTGCGGGCGTGTTCACGCCGATGAACGAGCGCGCATCGGGGTCCGCGCCGCGCCACGCCGCTTCGTCGAGCAGCAGCGCGCCGGGGAGGTCCGCGAGCGCGCCGGCCGCGCGCGTGCCGCTCGCCACGAACGCGGCAAGCGCGGCGCGCACGTCACTCCGAACGTCGGTGCGCAGCGCGCTCGGCAGCGGCTGTGTGCGGCCGGCGTACCGCGGCAGCACCACGGATACCGCGTCGGCGGGAGCGGCGTCGAGGCCCGCGAGCAGCGCGCGCAAGAGCGCCGGCCGCAGGAACGGATGGTCGCAGGGCAGCAACAGCGCGACCGGTGCGCCGACGGCCGCGAGCCCCGCGACGATGCCGGGCAACGGCCCCGCGTACGCCTCGGCGTCGCGCACGACGCGCACGCGCAACGCCGAGGCGTACGCGGGCAGCGCCTGCCCCGGCGCGGCGACCACCACGAGCTCGTCCGCGACCGCCGCCGCGACCGCGAGCACGCGTTCGAGCAGCGCGCGCCCGCCGACGCTCGCCGCCGCCTTATCGACGCCCAGGCGGCTGCCGCGGCCGCCCGCCAGCACGATCGCTGCCACTGTCGCGCCCGCGTACAGGCTGCTCCGCTCGTTCACGCGGGCCCCCCGCCGCCCGCAGCGGGCGAGGGGGGCGCCGGGAGGTGGCGGTTCGCGGTAGGCTGCCCGCTATGGCGAAGCCTCGAGTCTCGGCTGGCGGCGGCTTCCCCGCGATCGTCTACACGGTGCGCGGCGCCCTCAGGTCGGGCGCACCGATCGAGTTCGTGCGGCGCATGCGCTCGCGCAACACCTGCAAGACGTGCGCGCTCGGGATGGGCGGCCAGCTCGGCGGCATGGTCAACGAAGCCGGGCACTTCCCCGAGTTCTGCAAGAAGTCCGTGCAGGCGCAGGTCGGCGACATGCAGGGCGCGATCAGCGAGGCGCTGTTCCGCGACACGTCGATCGCGGAGCTCGCGCAGCTGAGCTCGGCGCAGTTCGAGCGGCTCGGGCGTCTCGCGTTCCCCGTAGTGGCCGACGAGGGCGATACGCACTTCCGCCGCATCGGCTGGGACGAGGCGCTCGCGCGCGCTGCGAGCGCGCTGCGCGCGACCGCGCCCGGGCGTGTCTTCTTCTACAGCTCGGGCCGCTCGAGCAATGAGGCGGCGTTCCTGCTGCAGCTCGTCGCGCGCGCGTACGGCAGCCCGCACATCCACAACTGCTCCTTCTACTGCCACAACGCCTCCGGGGTCGCGCTCACCGAGGTGTACGGCTCAGGGACGGCCTCCGTCTCGCTCGCGGACCTCGCGCAGGCGGACCTCGCGATCGTGGCGGGGGCCAACCCGGGGAGCAACCACCCGCGGCTGATCACGCAGCTCGTGGCGCTGCGCAGGCGCGGCGGTGCGGTGATCGTCGTGAACCCGCTGCGGGAGCTGGGGCTGGAGCGGTTCCGCATCCCCTCGGACATGCGCAGCCTTGCGCTCGGCTCGGTGGTGAGCGACGTGTACCTGCAGCCGCACATCGGCGGTGACGTGGCGCTGAGCAAGGCGCTGCTGAAGGCCGTGATCGAGCGCGGCGGCGTCGACGAGCCGTTCGTCGAGGCGCATACCGCGGGCTGGGACGCCGTGCGCGCCGACGCCGTGCGCGCGGACTGGGACGCGCTCGTCGTCGCGAGCGGCGTGCCCCGCGCGGACATCGACGCAGCCGCACGCCTCATCGTGGGCGCGCAGCGCGGCATCGTCGCGTGGGCGATGGGCCTGACGCACCACGCGCACGGCGTCGACAACGTGCTCGCGCTCACCAACCTCGCGCTGGCGCGCGGCTGGCTCGGGCAGCCGGGTGCGGGGCTGCTGCCGATCCGCGGGCACTCCAACGTGCAGGGCGTGGGGTCGATGGGGCTCTCGCCCGTGCTAAAGGATGCGTTCGCGCGCGCGCTGGAGGCGGCCTACGGCATCACCGTGCCGCGCGAGCCCGGGCTCGACACGTACGGCTCGATGCTCGCGGCGGAGCGCGGCGAGATCGACGCCGCACTGCTGCTGGGCGGCAACCTGTTCGCGAGCAACCCGGACCGCGCGTGGGCGGGCGCGGCGCTGCGGCGCGTGCCGCTGACGGTGTCGCTGACCACGAAGCTCAACGAGGGCCACGTGCACGGCCGCGGCCGCAGCGCGCTCATCCTGCCGGTGCGCGCGCGCGACGAAGAGGACCAGGCCACGACGCAGGAGTCGATGTTCAACTTCGTGCGCCTGTCGGACGGCGGCCGCCCCGCGATCGCAGGCGAGCTGCGCTCCGAGGTCGACGTGCTGGCGGAGCTCGCGGAGCGCGTGCTGCCTGCGGGCCGCTTCGACTGGCCGGCGCTGCGCTCCCACCGCTCGCTCCGTGAGGCGATCGCGCGCGTCGTGCCGGGCTACGCCGCAGCCGCCGCCATCGACGAGACGCGGCGCGAGTTCGAGGTCGGCGGCCGCGCGTTCCGCGACGCGCGCTTCGCCACCGCCGACGGCCGCGCGCACTTCGCCGTCACGCCGCTGCCCGACGAGCCGCTGGCGTCCGGCGAGTTCCGGCTGATGACCGTGCGCTCGGAGGGCCAGTTCAACACTGTCGTGTACGAGGAAGAAGACCTCTACCGCGGCAACCGCCGCCGTGATGTGGTGATGATGGCCGTCGAGGACGCGCAACGGCTCGGCGTCGCCGAGGGCGATCCGGTCGAGGTCGCGAGCGCGGTGGGCAGCCTGCGCGTGGTCGTGGCGCTCGCGCCGATCCGCGCCGGCAACCTCGCCATGTACTACCCGGAGGCGAACGTGCTCGTGCCGCGGCGTCTCGACCCGCGCTCGCGCACTCCCGCGTTCAAGTCCGTCGTTGTGCGCGTGCGTCGCCTCGACGGCTGGGCCGAGTCCGCGCCAGCGTCGACGCATGGTTCCGAGCGCGCCCCGTGACGTACGACGCGCGCCTCGCCGAGCGTGTGCGCACGCTGCTCGCGGCCATCGTCGAGGCGGACGAGGCGCCGTCGCTGAGCGAGCGCCCGATGTTCGGGGTATGTGCTTCATGCTCGGCGGGCGTATGTGCAGCGCCGTCCGCGGTGACGACCTGATCGCACGCGTCCCAGAAGACGCCATCGCGCACGCCACAGAGTCCGCGCACGTGCGCCCGTTCGATCTCACGGGCCGCGCGCCGGTCGGCTGGTACTACGTCGCGCCGGAGGGCGTGCGCACGGCCGCGGCGCTCCGCCGCTGGCTCACGCTCGGCCTCGAAGTCGCGCGTGCGGCGCCGCCGCCCATGCCTCGACGCGCGCCGCGCCCGCGGCCCCCCCCCGCGAGTCGCTGAGCCTCGCTAGGCGCGACCCGTGACCGCGGCGCGGTACCACTCGACCGTTTGAAGCAGCGCGGGCGCGCCCCCCCGGGCGCCCGCGCCAGCCTCGCTGCCGATCAGCACGCCGTCGCCGAGCCCGAGCAGCGTCGCGACGTGCCGCGCCTGCCAGACCGCATCGCCCAGCGCGCCGCCGTCGCCGTCGTGGTGGCCCGCCACCGCGGCCGCGAGCGCGGGTGCGAGCCCCCACGCCTCCACGATCGCCGCGCCGACCACCGCGTGGTCCGTCGCGAAGAGATCGCGCTCCACCTCGCGCGGATCGAACCCCGCACGCGCCAGCACGACCACGCGGGCGTACCGCCGCGGCTCGTCCGCCGCCAGCGCCAGCCGCCCGAGGTCGTGCAGCAGGCCCGCGGCGAAGTGCAGCGCGCGCTCAGGCTCGGGTGCCGCCGCCTCGGCCACTAGCGCCGTGGCCAGCACATGGCGCCATAGTTCGTCGCTCTCGATGCCCGCGGCGTGCGCACCCGCGAAGCCCTCCGCCAGCGCTGCGCCGGCGAGCAGCCGCCCGGCGACCGTCGCGCCGAGCTGCGCGGCGGCGTCGGCGGCGGTGAGCGAGGTGTCGCCGCGGCCGGGCAGCGCCCGCGCCGCGCGCAGCAGGCACGCGGTCAGCGCCGGGTCTGCCTCGGCGCCGCGCACGAGCTCCGCCTCGCTCGCGCCCCCGTCGAGCAGCAGCGCGAGCGCGTGCGCGTGCGGCGCGGCGAGCGCCGGCAGCGTGAATGCAGGTGCGACCATGGATCCTCCCGCCGGGCCCACGCGGGGCGAACCCGTTCGGGCGATCATCGGGAGGGTGAGGGACCGCCCGTAGGGGTTCCCCCTACCACGACAGTCGGAGCGGGCGCGGCGGGTGCGGGCCGCTCAGGCGGTCGCGCGGTCGGCGGCGTGCTCCACCAGCAGTGCGCAGCGCGCGCCCTCGGCGACCGCGACCTCCGCGAGCAGCGCCCGCAGCGACAGCTCGCCGAACGCCGTCGCATGCCGCTCGTCGAGGTGCGTCTCGAGTGACCGCGCCAGCGCGGCGAGCAGCCGGCGGTCCTGTTCCAGGCGGCTCAGCAGCGCTTGCAGCGTCGGCGCGGCGTACATCGTCGCCGCGATCGCGGTCGGGTGGCGGTCGAGCCGCGGCAGCACCACCGCCGCGCCCGTGGTGGCGATCGCTGCGAAGCTCGCGGCCGCGAGCTCGAACATCACGACCAGCGACGCGACATGCCAGCGCGCGCTGCGCTTGCCCGGCGGCGTCGCGTCCGCGCGCAGCTCGCCGATGCGCCGCAGCGCGACGCCGATGCGCCGGTGCAGCTCGCCTGCGGCCTCCTCGAGATCGGCCAGCTCAAGCGCGCCAAGATCGAGCGCACCAGTCTCCAGCGTGTCCCGCGGGACGGCATCGTCGAGGTTCATCGCCGGCGCTCGCGCGCGCGTCTGGTCACCGCGCTGATTGTCGCGCGCCCGGCCACTGGTTGCGCGGCTGCTTGCGGCGCACGAGGCGCGCGGCTAGCGTGATTGTGGCGTCCCACCACGCCGGTCGCGCCGCTCGGCGCTGCGGGTGTCGTAGGGGGAGGCGCCATGCGCGTGCTCACGTTCATCGTTGGCTTGCTCGCGGCGCTGCTCGCCGGCGTGCTCACACTGCTGCTCGGCGGCGAACTCGCGGGCGCTGCGACCGCGGCCGCCGTGTTCGTGCTGGTGTGCTTCGGCGCGTGGTTCGCGGGCGCGGTGGTGCGCAGGCTGGTGCTGCTCGCCTCGGCGCTGCTCGTCGCCGGGTCGCTCGCGTTCGGCGGCTGGCAGACGTACCAGGTCAGCGCCGGCCTGCTCGACACCACCGGCCCCGTCGCCGCGCCCGACGCGCCCGCGCTCGCCGCCGTCGAGCTTCTGCTCGGCGGCGTGCAGGAGCAGAGCGGCTTCCGCATCGAGCTGACGGAAGGCGAGCTCACCGCGATCGTGCAGGACGGACTGCGCCAGGTGGAGAGCCCGCTTCGCCGCGTCGACCTCGATTTCGTCGCCGGTCGCGGCGGTGACGCGGGCGTCGTGCGCTTCCGCGCCACGTTCAAGAGCGGCTCCACCGCCGCCGAGGGCACGCTCGCCTACGCGCTCGTGGCCGGCGGGGTAGAGCAGTGCGTCGAAAGCGTCAGCTTCGGCGCGCTGAAGGTGCCGCGCGTCGCTCAGGATGCGCTCGCCGAGCTCGTGGAACGTGCGTCCGAGCTGAACCAGACCCTCGCCGAGGAACGCGTCACGGTGCAGGCGCTCACCATCGACGATCAACGGCTCGTGCTGGTCGGCACGCGCGGCGGCGGCGCGCTGCTCACCTCGCCGCTCGCCAGCGGTGGGCTCAGCGCGCGCGCGGCGCAGGCCGCCACGCCGCAGCCCCTGCCCGAGCGCCTCTGCCCGGGCACCGTCGACGGCCGCGAGGCGCCGGGCAGCCGCTGGTACGTCGCGCTGGGCGACTCGCTCGCGGCCAACGTCGGCGTGGCGCGCCCGCGCGACGGCTACGTATCGCGGCTGCATCGCGCGCTGTCCGAGCGCGACGGCGTGCCGTACGGGCTGCGCAACTTCGCCGTCCCGGGGGAGAACTCTGGCACGATCCTGCGCACGCAGCTCGAGCAGGCGACGGCGTTCATGCGCGGCAAGGACATCGCCTACGTCTCCCTCGATATCGGCGCGAACGACCTGCTCCCCCACCTCGGCTCGAGCGACTGCGCAGACGGTGTGGTGCTGCCGGCGTGCCAGTCGCGCGTCGACGCGAGCCTCGCCGTGTACCGCGGCAACCTCGACGCGTTGTTCCGGCGCGTACGCGCCGCGGTGCCGCAGGCGCACGTGCTGTTCCTGCAGGTGTACAACCCCTTCTCGTTCGGCTTCCAGGGCTTTGCCTTCGAGGAGCAGACGGACCGCGTCACGCAGCAGCTGAACGCGATCGCGGCGGAGGTGGCGGCGCGCCACGGCGTGCTCGTCGGCGACGGCTACACGCCGCTGCGCGGGCGTGCCGCGACGGCGACGCATATGACGGACTCGCCGCCGGACATCCACCCACGCGCGACTGGCTACGACGCGCTGGCGGCCGCGCTGCTCGAGGCGAAGTAGGCGGCGGGCGAGCCGTGCGCACGCGCCTCGCATGGCAACTGCTCGCGTTCGCGGCACTCGTGGTCAACCTCTGGCTCGGTGGGGACTACGTCGAGGCGTGGTTCGGCCACATCGCGCGCGCGGCGTTCGAGATCGCGCTGATCGTGGCGTACGTGCTGATCGTGATCGGTACGCGGGTGCTGCCGCGCAGCCGGCCCTAGCTGCTCCCGCGCGTTGGCCGCTGCTCGCGGTGAACTTGCGCACGACTGTCGAGATGATCGCGGTCGGGTGCCATGCCACGATGTGCCCCACGAAGCCGGGCTGCCCGTCACGGCGAGTGACTGCCCGACGAAGCCGGGGCTGCCGGTCACGGCGAGTGACCGAGTGACGGGTGACCTTGACCCCTCGATCGGCCGCTGCCTAGCATCGATGGCGGCGCGAAGCAGCGTGCTCCTCGGCGCAGGGCGATTAGCTCAGCTGGTCAGAGCGTCCGGTTTACACCCGGAAGGTCGGAGGTTCGAGCCCTCCATCGCCCACCAGCATTCCACGCCGGAGTCCAGACAGCCGCCGGGTGCCGGTGCGCCCGGTTGCGGCGGCTCTCGACGGCTGGCTACACTCCGGCGCGACGTAAGCGCTCGCGCCCGCGCGCCTCGCGGCCCCATACGGGCGCGCGCAGCGGCCGGGTGTGTGGCAGACCGGAGGGCAACGTGAGTCTGAGCACGCCCGAGTGGCTCGAGGGGCCCTACCGCAAGGCGACCGAGCGCGCTGGCGAGCGCCAGCCGCGCTTCGAGAGTTCGTCCGGCGCCGAGGTCGACGCCGTCTACGGCCCCGAGGCGCTGGCCGACTGGAGCTACCACGAGAAGCTCGGCTACCCCGGCGAGTACCCGTTCACACGCGGCGTCCAGCCCACGATGTACCGCGGCCGCCTGTGGACCATGCGCCAGTACGCGGGCTTCGGCGACGCCGAAGAGTCCAATCGCCGCTACAAGTTCCTGCTGGAGCAGGGCCAGACCGGCCTCTCCGTCGCCTTCGACCTGCCCACGCAGATCGGCTACGACTCCGACGACCCGCGCGCCGAGGGCGAGGTCGGCAAGGTAGGCGTGGCGATCGCCTCGCTCGCCGACATGGAAGTGTTAACCGCCGGCCTGCCGCTCGACAAGGTCACGACCTCGATGACCATCAACGCAACCGGCTCCATCCTGCTCGTGATGTACGTCGCCGCCGCCAAGAAGCAGGGTGCGGACCTCGCGAAGGTTGGCGGCACGATCCAGCACGACGTGCTTAAGGAGTACATCGCGCGCGGCACCTATATCTTCCCGCCACGCCCCTCGCTGCGCCTGATCACCGACGTGTTCGCATGGTGCCGCGACGAGCTGCCGGAGTGGAACACCATCTCGATCTCGGGCTACCACATGCGCGAAGCGGGCTGCACCGCCGCGCAAGAGCTCGCGTTCACCTTCGCCAACGCCATCGAGTACTGCGACGCGGCCCTCGCGAGCGGGCTGAAGTTCGACGACATCGCGGGGCGGCTCTCGTTCTTCTGGGCGTGCCACTCCAACTTCCTGGAGGAAGTCGCGAAGTTCCGCGCCTCGCGTCGCATGTGGGCGAAGATCGCGAGGGAGCGCTACGGCGCGACGAACCCCCGGCTCCAGATGCTGCGCTTCCACACGCAGACCGGCGGCGCGACGCTCACCGCGCAGCAGCCGCTCAACAACCTGTTGCGCACCGGCTTCCAGGCGATGTCGGCCGTGCTCGGCGGCACGCAGTCGCTGCACACGAACTCCTACGACGAGGCGCTCGCGTTGCCCACCGAGGCCGCCGTCGAGCTCGCGCTGCGCACGCAGCAGATCATCGGCTACGAGACCGGCGTCGCGGACGTGATCGATCCGCTCGCCGGCTCGTACTACATCGAAGCGCTCACGGACCGCGTCGAGGACGAGGCGAACGCGTACCTCGCGCGCATCGAGGACATGGGCGGCGCGCTCGCCTGCATCGAGCAAGGCTATCAGCAGCGCGAGATCCAGGAGAGCGCGTTCCGGCTGCAGCGCATGGCGGAGACGAAGGAGCGCATCGTCGTCGGCGTGAACCAATTCCAGACCGGCACCGTCGTGGTGCCGGAGACGATGCGCGTGGAGGCGGCCATCGCGCGCAAGCAGGTCGAGCGGCTGCAGGCGCTGCGTGCGCGCCGCGACGGCGCGGCCGTCGACGCGGCGCTCACGCGCATCCGCGCGGCCGCCCAAGGCTCCGAGAACATGGTCCCGCTGCTGATCGAGGCCGTCGAGGCGTATGCGACCATCGGCGAGATCTGCAACGTGCTGCGCGACGAGTGGGGCGAGTACCAGGAAGTGCTGACCATCTGATGGCCGACGCCGACGCGCTCGACGCGGTGCTCGAGGACAACGCGGTCGCGCGCGCCGCGCTGCTGCAGGCCGTCGACGCGCTGCCGGCGGAGCGCCGGCTGGAGCGCGCGCTCGGCGAGTGGTCGGTGAAGGACGTGGTCGCGCACCTGGCGACATGGCAGGACGGCTTCGCGGCGGCTCTGGAGCTCGTCGCGCAGGGCGAGCGGCCGGTGATCCCCGGCTACGCGAACGACGACGACGCGTTCAACGCAGCGCGCGTCGCCGAGGCGCGCGAGCTGTCCTGGGAGCAGGTGCTCGGCCGCCTGCGCGCGGCGCGCGAGCGGCACGACGCCGCCGTGCGCGGGCTGCGCGTGCTGGACCCGGATCGCTACGCCGAGGGGCGCACGCCGCGCCGCCTCGCGAGCAGCGCGAACCACGATCGCGAGCACGCGCCGCAGATCGAGGTGTGGCGCCGGGCACAGGGACTCTAGGCAGCGCAGCGACATGGCGGAGTGCCAGTACGGGCGGGGGGTTCGATGATCGATCGTGTGCACCACGTGGGCGTTGTGCTGCCGAGCGCCGACGAGGCGCTGCGCTTCTACCGCGACATCATGGGCCTGCGCGTCACCGCCGACGAGGTGATCGAGGAGCAGGGCGTGCGCGGCGTGCTGCTCGAGCTGGGCGAGAACGAGATCGAGCTGCTCGAGCCCGTGCGCGACGACACGGGCGTTGCGCGCTTCCTCGCCAGCCGCGGACCGGCGCTGCACCACATCTGTTTCAACACGCCGGACATCCGCGGCGAGCTCGCGCGGCTGCAGGGGCAGGGCGTCGAGCTGATCGACCAGGCGCCGCGCCGCGGGCTCGCGGGCGAGGTGGCGTTCATCCACCCGCGCTCGATGCACGGCGTGCTGATCGAGCTCGCGCAGCCGCCCGCCGGCGCGCACGTCTCGAGCGCCCGCGGCTTCGACCACGTCGTGGCGCGCGTCGCGGACCTCGACGTCGCGGCGCAGACGTGGCGCAGCGTGCTCGGCCTGGAGCTGCGCGGGACGGTGCAGGCGCGCGGGCTGCGCATCGGCCAGCTGCTCTGCGGCCAGTGCATCGTCGAGCTCGTCGCCCCGGACGGCCCGGACTCGCCGGCCGCCCAGGCGATCGCGACCGAGGGCGAGCGCGCCGCCTCGATGATCGCCGTGCGGGTGGCGGACCTTACCGCCGAGGTCGCCCGCTACCGCGCCGCCGGGCTGACGCTGCCGGACCCCTCGCCGGGCGCGCTGCCGGGTACCATGACCGCGACGATCCCGGCCGAGCAGGCGTTCGGGCTGGCCATCCAGCTCATCGCGAGCGCCTAGAGCCCCGCGCGTAGCCCAGGAGGGCGAGATGACCACGGAACAGCGCACCATCCGCGTGCTGATCGCGAAGCCGGGCCTCGACGGCCACGATCGCGGCGCGAAGGTGGTCGCGCGGGCGCTGCGCGACGCTGGCATGGAAGTGATCTACACCGGCATCCGCCAGACCCCCGAGATGATCGCAGAGGCCGCGCTGCAGGAAGACGTCGATGTCGTCGGCCTGTCGATCCTGTCGGGCGCGCACCTCGAGCTGTTCCCGCGCGTTGTCGCCGAGCTCAAGAAGCGCGGCGTCGACGACGTGCTGCTGTTCTGCGGCGGCATCATCCCGCAGGCCGACGTGCCCGCCGTGCAGGCGATGGGCTTCGCCGGCGTCTTCGGCCCCGGCACCGACACGACGCAGATCATCGAGTTCGTTCGCGAGCACGCCAAAGAGCGCGCGTAGTTGGACGCTGCCGAGCTCATCGCGCGTGTCCCCGCGGGCGACAGGCGTGCGCTCGCTCGCGCGATCACCCACGTCGAGGCGGACTCGGCGGCCGGGCGCGCCGTGCTTGCCGGGCTCTACCCGCGCACCGGCGGCGCGCACACCATCGGCGTGACCGGTTCGGCAGGCGTCGGCAAGTCGACGCTCGTCGGCGCGCTCGCGCGCGAGGAGCGCCGGCGTGGGCGCACTGTCGGGATCGTCGCGGTCGACCCGTCCTCGCCGTTCTCGCACGGCGCGATCCTCGGTGACCGCATCCGCATGCAAGACCTGACCGCCGACGCCGGCGTGTTCATGCGTTCGATGGCCTCGCGCGGGAACCTCGGCGGGCTCGCGGAGGCCGCGTCCGGCGTCGTCGACGTGCTGGACGCCGCCGGCTACGACATCGTGATCGTCGAGACCGTCGGCGCGGGCCAGGACGAGGTCGAGGTCGCGACCGCCACCGAGAGCACGGTGCTGGTGTCGATGCCCGCCGGCGGCGACGACGTGCAGTCGATGAAGGCCGGGCTCATGGAGATCGCGCAGGTGATGGTCGTCAACAAGGCCGATCTCGCCGGCGTGGAGACCACGGTGATGCAGCTGCGTGGGCTGCTGGCGATCGCGCCGCCGCGCGGCTGGACGCCGCCGATCGTGAAGACCGTCGCGCGCACGCACGACGGCATCGGCGAGCTCGCCGACGCGCTCGATGCACATCGCGCGTACCTGCGCGGCTCCGCGCACGCCGCCGCCGAGCGCCGCGAGCTGGCGCGCGCACAGATCGTCGCGCTCGCCCGCGCTGCCCTCTACCGCCAGGCGCTCGCCACTGCCGCGCACGAGGGCGTGCTCGCCGCCCTCGTCGAGGAGGTCGCGATGCGTCGCCGCGACCCGCGCGATGCCGCGCAGACGCTGCTCGCCGCGGTCTGGCGGCACGGGCGGGACACGCACGAGGCGTGATCGCGCGCCTGCTCGTGGCCTGCGCCTGCGTCGCGATCGGCTGTGGGGGGCCGGGGAGCGCTGAAGCGCCACCACCGGGGTCGACCACGGCGCACGACGCCGCAGCGAGCGCGTCGGCGGCCGCGACTCCCGCCGCGACGCCCATGAGCGCCCCGTCGAGCGCAGCCGAGCCGCCGCGCGCCACGGCTGCCGCCAGGGCCCCTGCCACGTCGCCCGCCCCTCGTCCCGCGCCGGCCGCGCCAGCCGCGCCGAGCGAGCCCCTCGAGGTGTCGCGCGGCGCCCGCGAGGGCCGCACGCTCGCGCTCAGCTTCGACTGCGGTGGTCACGCCGGCCCGACGGCGGCGATCCTCGACGCGTTGCGCGAGGCTGATGTCTCGGTCACGTTCTTCCTGATCGGGCAGTGGGTGGAGGCGTACCCGGAGCTCGCGCGCGCGATCGGCGAGCGCCACGAGGTGGCGAACCACAGCCACGCCCACCCCGACTATCGCGGCCTCAGCGACGAGGCGATCGCGCGCGACCTCGAGCGCGCGGACGCGGCCATCGTCGCCGCGACGGGCCGCTCCACGCGGCCGCTGTGGCGCGCGCCGTCGGGCGCTCGCGACGCGCGCGTGCTCGCGTCCGCGGCGCGCGCCGACTGGCCCGTGCACGTCTTCTGGACGATCGAGCGCGACACGCTCGGCCTGGTCACCAGCGACTCCGGCGACTGGCGCGGCTTCACGGCGTCTGAAGTCGCGGCGAACCTCGAGCGCGCCGCGGCGCTCGGCGGCGGTGTGATCACGGTCAGCCACTGCGACTCGGACGCCACGCGCGACGCGCTCCCCGAGGTGTTGCGCCGCCTGCGCGCCGCCGGCGTGCGCGTGACCATGGTGTCAGAGGTGCTCGCTGCGGTGCCGAGCGTCGTGCCGCGCTAGCATGGACGGGCACTGCGCGCGACCACCCACGTGCAGACGGTGCGTGCAGAAGGGAAGCGGCCATCACGAGGCAACGACTGCGCGTCATGTACCGCCGCACCGGCGACGCCTGCGCGTTGACCAGCGGCGAGCTCACGCGCGCATGGGCGGAGGCGTGCGTCGCCGCCCGGCTGCCGCTCGTGCCCGCCGGCGGTGGACGCCACCGCATCGAGCTCGGTCCGCCGCTGCCGCCGGAAACGACCGGCGAGCGGGAGCTGCTCGACCTGTGGCTCGCCGGCTACGCCGACCCCGAGCGCGCGTGCGCCGCCCTCTGCGCCGCGCTCCCCACCGCCCTCGCGCCCGTGAGCGTCGAGGACATCGGCGAACGCCTGCCCTCGCTCTCCGCCTCCGTGCGCTGGGCAGAGTACGAGCTGGCCCTTCCCGCCGCCGCCGCGCCCGCGCTGCGCGAGCAGGTCGCGGCGTTCCTCGCGCGCCAGGCGTTGCCGTGGGAGGAGCGCCGCGGCGAGCGCACCCGCCGCATCGACCTGCGCGCCGCGGTGCTCGCGCTCGAGCTGTTGCCGGCCGCTGAAGGCGACGCGTGCGCGCGGCTGCGCATGCGCATCACGCTCGAGCCGGGGCGCGGCGCCCGCCCCGCGTCGGTGCTCGCGGCGCTCGGCGTCGCGGCGCTCGCCGTGCCGGGCACACTCGTGCGCACGGCCATCGAGGCTGCGCGTCCGCGCGTCGCGCTGCGCGCATGGCGCACGCGCGGCCGCTTCGAGTAGGGTCGGGGCATGTCCACGCTGCGGCTGCTGCTGATCCGCCACGGGCAGACCGATAGCAACGCGGCCGGGCGCACGCAGGGGCGCCGCGAGGTCGAGCTGAACGCGCGTGGACACTCGCAGGCGGCCGCCGTCGCCGAGCGCGTGCGCGGCCTGCGACCCTCTGCGCTCTACGCGAGCCCCGCCTCGCGCGCGCAGCAGACCGCGGGCGCGATCGCCGCTGCGTGCGGCCTCGCCATCGTCACCGACGCGCGCCTCGCCGAGGTCGACCACGGCGAGCTCGACGGGTTGACCGGCGAGGAGATGCGCGCGCGTCACCCCGACTTCCTCCAGCGCTGGCGCGACGACGATCCCGCCACGCTGCGCATCCCCGGCGGCGAGTCGATGGGCGAGGCGCAGCTGCGCATGCGCGCCGCGATCGCGGCCATCGACGCTGCCACGGCCGTGCACCAGACGGGCGCCGACGCCGACCGCGTGGTCGCGGTCGTCTCGCACAACCTCGCGCTGCACGCGCTGCTTTGCCACGCGCTGGGCGTGCCGCTGCGCGCGTTCCGGCAGTTCCGTGTGGACCTCGCCTCGCTGAGCATCGTCGAGCTGCGCGCGGACGACCGCTGGGCCGTCGTGCAGCTGAACGAGCAGTGCCACCTGGCCGAGGACTGAGCCCCCGCGGCCGTGCCGCCAGGCTCGCGCGTTGCCCGCATCCGCCACCTCTGGTAGCGTTCGATGCTCGGCGGGCGGCACGAGGATCGAAGCACGATGCGTCTCTCTGGCGTTCGCCTGCCGTCTTTTGGCCCGGCGCAGATGGTGCTCGCCGTCGCGTCGCTGCTCGTCGGGCTGTTCCTGTACGCCGGCGCCCAGACCGCCGCGCAGACCTACCGCCTGCACGACGAGCGCCGCGCGCTCACGCACGAGGTCGACGAGCTGCGCGTCCGGCGCGCCGAGCTGATCGGCCTGCGCGAATACATCGCCTCCGACGAGTACGTCGAGGCGATGGCGCGCGCGCAGTTTGGCCTCGTGCGGCCGGGGGAGACGGCCGTGCTTGTGGATGCGCCCGGCGCTGCGCAGCCAGAACGCCGCCCCGGCCAGCGCTGGTGGGAGGCGTTGTTCGCACGCTAGCGCCAGCGCAAGCATGTCTGGACCGCGACGGGTACGCTTCCCGCGTGGAACCCACCAGGCCGACCCGCGCCGCCGCGGCCTTCGAGCGACGTGTCCGCCGTGCGCTCGCCGACGCGGGCGTCGCGAGCGATGAACCCCTCGTCGTCGCCTGTTCGGGCGGTGCCGATTCGAGCGCCACGCTGCTCGCGGTTGCGCGCACCCACGCCCGGCCGGGGCTCGTGACCGCGGCGTACTTCGACCACGGCTGGCGCTCGCGCGCGGAGACGGCCGCGGACTGCGCCGCCGTACGCGCGCTCGCGCGCGGAGCCGGCGCCCGCTACGTCGACGGCCTCGCCGACCCCGGCGCCACCCGCGGTGAAGCGGCCGCGCGTCGCGCGCGCTACGGCTGGCTCGCCGCGGACTGCCGGGCGGCAGGCGCCCGCGTCTGCGTCACCGGACACACCCAGGACGACCAGGCGGAGACCGTCATCCTGCGACTTACGCGCGGCAGCGGGCTCAGCGGCGTGGCCGGCATGGCGCCCCTCTCCCGCTGGCCCATCAGCGGGGGTGGCGGGCTGTGCGTCGCGCGGCCGCTGCTCAGGGAGCCGCGCGCTGCCGTCAGCGCCTACCTCGACGCGCGAGGGGTAACGGCGCGCCACGACGCGAGCAACGAGCTGCTCGATCTCGCGCGCAATCGCGTGCGCCTGCGCGTGATCCCGGAGCTGCGCGCGCTCAACCCACGCGCCAGTCAGGCGATCGCCGCCTTCGCCGACCGTGCACGAGCGGACGCCGCCACTCTCGACGCGCTCGCTGCGGAGCTTGCGCAGGGCCGCGTCCACGTCGAAGGCGACGGCGTGCACATCCCGCGCGCCTGGCTCCGCAGCCAGCCGCTCGCCGTCGGCGCGCGCGTCGTGCTCCAGGCGGCTGCCGCCGTGGGCCTCACGCTCAGCGGTGCCCAGCTCGAGGCCGTGCTCCGCGCGGCGTCGAGGCGCGGCGCCACCGTGGAGCTCCGGGGCGGCCGCGTGCGCATGCAGGCCGATGTCGCCTGCATCGAACGCCACGCCGGGTCGCCGGACACGGCCCCGGCCGACGCTCCGGCCGCCGACTGAGGCGCGCGCCAGGCGCCGAACCTTGCAATCTGCCGCCGCCGTCCCCGTCCTGTTGACGCGAACGAGGGGCAGGCATACCCTGCTTTGACGCCACCGCTCAGGCGGTGACCCGCACATTTACAACTGGATAGCAGGCAGAAGCAGCACAGGACCCCGTCGATCCTGGCTGGCGCACGCCGTTCGTCGATGGTTCCGATCTGGGCTCACGCCCTGGCCGGCGCCACCACCGGGCGACGTGGTCGCTGGCTAGTGATGGACAGACTCTGATGCTCGGAGCGCTTCGGCGCGCCGAGTCGTTTTTTCATGGAGAGTTTGATCCTGGCTCAGGATAAACGCTGGCGGCGTGCCTTATGCATGCAAGTCGCACGTGAGGTCGGCTTCGGCCGGCTGAAAGTGGCGGACGGGTGAGTAACACGTAGGAACCTGCCCGGAAGTGGGGAATAACTCCTCGAAAGAGGGGCTAATACCGCATACGGTCTACGGACCAAAGCTTCGGCGCTTCCGGAGGGGCCTGCGGCGGATTAGCTTGTTGGTGGGGTAACGGCCTACCAAGGCGACGATCCGTAGCTGGTCTGAGAGGATGGTCAGCCACACTGGGACTGAGACACGGCCCAGACTCCTACGGGAGGCAGCAGCAAGGAATTTTGCGCA
>SHYP01000002.1 GCA_009692725.1 Dehalococcoidia bacterium | reverse complement strand
GGCGCCCGCCGCGCGAGCGGCGCGCCCCGCCCCGCCGCGGCCCGCGCCCGCGCAGCCGCGCCCGCCCGCGCCTCGCGCGACGTCCCCGGCAGGCGCAGCGGCGATGGACCGCGACCCGCAGCAGCGTGCTGAGCCGCGCCCCGAGCCGCGCGGCGAGCCTCGGCCGGCCCCCCAGTTCGTCCCGCCCGACGCCGACGCCGCTTCGCCCGAACTCGCCGCGCTGCGCCAGCAGTGGCCGCGCATCCGCGAAGGCGCCCGCCAGCGCCACCACAAGGCAGGCGCGCTGCTCAACACCGCGTGTTACATAAAGAGTGTCGATGGTGATAGCATCGAGCTCGGCTTCCGCTTCCCGACGCACGTCGAGAAGGCGCGAGAGGATCAGCGCGTGATGGACGCGATCCGCGAGGCGGTGTCTGAGGCCGCTGGCCGCCCGTTGACCGTGAGCGCTGTCGTCTGGGAAGCGCTCGCGCAGGCGCCCGCGCCGGCTGCCGCCGTGGCGTCCGCCACCGCCGCGCCCGCCGCGCCGCCCCCGAGCGGGGGCCACCTGTTCGACGAGGCGCTGCAGCGCGGCGCCGTGCCGCTCGACGACTAGCGCGGCTCGTGGCGAACGCCCGCCCGCCCGGACCCTTCGACGCGCCCGGACCGGCAGGGGCCGGCTCGCCGATCCAGCGCCTCGTCGAGGCGTTCCACCGCCTGCCCGGCATCGGCCCCAAGTCCGCGCAGCGGCTCGCGTACCACGTGCTGCGCGCGCCCGACGCCGAGGCGCGCGCCCTCGCCGACGCGCTGATCGAGGTCAAAGAGCGCGTCGTCTTCTGCTCGCGCTGCCAGGACATCACCGACCAGGACCCGTGCCGCTTCTGCCTGGACCCCGCGCGTGACCGCACCGTGCTCTGCGTCGTCGAGGAGCCGCTCGACCTGCGCGCTATCGACCGCACGGGCGGCTTCCGCGGGCTGTTCCACGTGCTGCACGGAGCCATCTCGCCCGCGGACGGCATCGGCCCCGAGGAGCTGAAGATCGCCGAGCTGCTCGCGCGCCTGCGCGACCTCGACCGCGACGTCACCGAGGTGATCGTCGCGACCAACCCCAACCTCGAAGGCGAGGCCACGGCGCTCTACCTCGCGCGGCTGCTCGGCCCGCTCGGCATCCGCGTGACGCGGCTCGCGCGCGGTCTGCCCGCCGGCGCCGACCTCGAGTACGCCGACGACGTGACACTCTCGCGCGCCCTCACGTACCGCCAGAGCGTCGAGTAAGCTGCCCGCGGCGGACACGAAGGAGACCCACCCGCACCATGTGGCGCGGCATCCGGCAACCATGGTGGCTTGCGTTCACGCTGACGTGGGTCGTCGTCGCGGCGGCGCTCGTCGCGCGCGGCATGTCGTCGACGAGCGCCGCGCGCATCGCGCTGCTCGCCGCGGCGCTCGTTGCCGCCGTCGTGTGGCTCGCGCTCCGCAACCGCTTCGCGCGCGCTGCCGACAGCACCGACCCGCCCGACGCCCGCGACCGCTGACCCGCGTCGCTCCGCCCGCCGTTCCGTTCGGCCTCCCCTCGCCCGCTCCGCGGGAGAGGGGTTGGGGGTGAGGGTTCCGCGCTACCCTAGCTGCATGCCCGGCCGCGTCCCCCGCGTCACCCGCACCGAAGCCATCGTGCTGCGCCACCGCCGGTTGGGCGAGGCCGACCGCGTCGTCACGCTGCTCACCCCGCTGCGCGGCAAGCTCGACGCCGTGGCGAAGGGCGCATTGCGCCCGCGCTCCAAGCTCGCGGGGCACCTCGAGCCGCTCGCACACGTCGACGTGCTGCTCGCGCACGGCCGCACGCTCGACATCGTCACGCAGGCGCAGCTGCGCGACGGCTTCCCCGCGCTCCACGCCGACCTCGACCGCATGGCCGCCGGCCTGTACGTGCTCGAGCTCGCCGACCGCCTCACCGTCGACCGCGCGGAGGCGGAGCCAGTGTACGCGCTCGTGCTGCTCGCGCTGCGCCGGCTTGCGCTCGGCGACGGACTGCAGCTCATTAGCCGCAGCTACGAGCTCGCGCTGCTCGATGCGTCCGGCTTCCGCCCGCAGTGGCGCGATTGCGTCGGCTGCGACGAGCCGGTCGGCGCCGCGCGCGCGAGCTGGTCGCCGCTCGCGGGCGGCGTCGTCTGCCGCGCGTGTCTCGCCACGCACGCGGAGGCGGTCGCCATCGACAGCGCCGTGTTGCGCGTGCTGCGCGCCTACCAGGACGGCCCGTACGAGCAGGCCGCGCGCATCCGCCTCACGCCGGAGCTCGCCGCGGGCCTGGAGCGCGTGATGCACGCGCTGATGCGCGCGGTCACCGAGCGCGCGCTCGGTACCGCGCGCTTCGTCGGCGAGGCGCGCCGCTCCTCGGCAACACGGCCGACGGCTGCGGCGGTGCCATCCGGCGGCCCCGGAACGGGCGTATATACTGATAAGCAGGATTAGCCAGCGCCACGAACGGGAGCCGCGCATGCCGCTGTACGAGTACTACTGCGCCGAGTGCAACGGCATCTTCGAGCTGCTGCGCCCGGTGCGCCAGTCGAGCGACCCGCAGCCCTGCCCGCAGTGCGACGCCGAGTCGCGGCGCCTCATGCCGACCGACTTCAACGCCTTCGTAGTGCGCGACGGCATGCCCCGCCGCATCCCGGACGACGGCACTTACTGGGGCCTCGAAGGCCGCCTGAAGAACCCCCTCACCACCAACGACCCGAAGCCCGAGGACATCGTCGGCTTCAAAGCCAAGCGCCCAGACTCCACCCTCCTCTCCGAGGAGGAGCGCGTGACCCCGAAGCCGGAGATCGTGGTGCGCGCGCGGAAGAAAAAGACCGCGAGGTCGGCTGCCCCCGCCGCCGACGCGTAGCTGCAGGATCGCCGCCCGTCGCAGCCTCCCTGTAGAGTGCGCCCGGTGAGCACCGAGCCTCCCGCCTGGCCGCAAGACTTCGATGAGGACGCCCGACAGCACCTCTACGACGAAGCTCGTCTGCGCCTCTCGGAGTTAATCGCGTTCAGCGACCGGCAAGAAGCCAGGGCACTCGCGCTGCTCGGGCTTGCCACGGGGTTCATCGGCGCTGCCGGGATCTTCGGCGATATGCGCGTCGCGAGCAGCGTTGTCGGCGTGCTCACGAGCCTCGCTGTCACGAGCTACCTTGCGACTGCCGGATGCGCAGTCGTTGTCCTCTGGCCCCGGGAGTACGAGAGCGGCATCGATGTCACATGGATGAGCCGCTGGCGGGGAGCCGGCCGCGATCAACTCCGAGACGCCGGACTCGAAGTGCTTGTGGAAGGATTTGCGAAGAACCAGCGCATCGGCGAACGCCGGGGGCGGTGGCTCTCGTGGGTGTTGCGCGGTCTCATCATTGAAGCGTTGCTCGTCGTCACTGCGCAACTCGCCTTGCCAGCCTGAGAGCTACAGGCCCTTCCTTATGGGTGTACTGGGTCTCCCCGCAGGTCGGGGGGCTTGCGGCGACGGGCGTTGATCGTCTCGCCGTTGTGGCGTCGCAGGTGTACCCGCCGGACGGGGCCCAGACTCCCGCGCCGGTGCTGGGCGTTCAGGTGGCATAGTCATAGCGGTATCCTACATCCGCGATGCCCGTTCCAGCGGCCCCCCGCCTACCTAGCTGCGCCGCGCCACCACGTAGTCCACCAGCCCATCGAGCGTCGACCGCGGCTCGCCCGCCGGCAGCTCGTCGAGCGCGGCGCGGGCGGCGTTGGCAAAGTGGCGCGCCGTCACCATCGACTCGTCGAGCAGGTCCGAGGCGCGGATCTCGGTCACCGCGCGTTGCAGGTTCGCGCGGCGCCGCGTGCCCTCGAAGGCGCGGCGCACGGGGTTGTCGCCCGGCGAGCGCTCCATGTACAGCAGCGCGGGCAGCGTGAGCGTCCCCGCGAGCAGGTCCGAGCCCGCCGGCTTGCCCAGCTCCTCCGAGGTCGCCGCGAAGTCCAGCACATCGTCCACGATCTGGAAGGCCATCCCGATCTGGGCGCCGAAGCGGCGCAGCGCGCCCACCTCGCGCTCCGGCGCGCCCGTCACTAGCGCGCCGTTCTCCGCCGCCGTCGCGAACAGCGACGCCGTCTTGCCGTGGATGCGGTCGAGGTAGCGCTGCACGTCGCGCGAGTACTCGAACGCCGCGACGTCCTGCGCGAGCTCGCCCTGCGCCATCACGCGCAGCGTCTCCGCGAAGTTGCGGATCACCTGCACGTGCCCCGTGCGCGCCACGAACTCCGCCGCGTGCGCGAACAGGTAGTCGCCGAGCATCACGCTCGACGCGTTGTTGAACAGCGCCGCCGCCGTCGGCCGCCCGCGCCGCTCCGGCGCCGCGTCGATCACGTCGTCGTGCACCAGCGTCGCCGTGTGTAGCAGCTCCACGCTCGCCGCGAGCGGCACGAGCAGATCGAGGTCGTAGCGCCCGAGCCGCCCCGCAAGCAGCGCGATCGCCGGGCGCAGCCGCTTGCCGCCCCCGCCGAGCGTCGACTCGAGCATGCGCCGCAGCCACGGGAACTCGACCTGGGTGAGCGACGCGATCAGCGCGTCGACGCGCGGTAGGTCGGCCGCCACCGGCCCGTACAGCACGGCGAGCTCGCGTCCGGCAGCTGCGTCGACGGCCGTCACGCGGGCACCTGCGCCGGTAGCGTCACGCCGAACAGGCGCGCTGCGTTGCGCGCCGTCGCCGCGGCGACGTCCTCCGCGCTGCATCCGCGCAGCGCCGCCACCGCGCGCACCGTCTCGACGACGTACGCGGGCTCGTTGCGGGTGCCGCGGTAGGGCACCGGCGTGAGGTACGGCGCGTCCGTCTCCACGAGCAGGCTCGCGAGCGGCACCGTGCGCGCGACGTCCTGCCCGCGCGTGTTGCCGGGATACGTCACCGGCCCCGGCACCGAGATCGCGAAGCCGAGCTCGACGTACCGCGTGGCGAGCTCCGCGTCGCCCGCGTAGCAATGCAGCATGCCGATCTCGCGCTCGGCGCCCAGGTAGCGGCCGACGCGGCGGGCCCACGGCTCTACCTGCGCGTACGCGTCCTCGTCGGCGTTGCGCACGTGCAGCACCACTGGCAGCGCGTACTCGCGCGCGAGCTCGAGCTGCACCGCGAACGCCGCGAACTGTTGCTCCGGCGGCGACAGGTTGCGAAAGAAGTCGAGCCCGATCTCGCCGATGCCGACGAACCCCCCCGCGTCGAGCAATGCGCGCAGGTCGGCGTGCTCCGCCTCGAAGTCGCGCGCGGAGTGCGGGTGCACGCCTGCCACCGCGAACACGCGCTCCGGCGTCGCCCGCGCGAGCGCGAGCGCCTGGCGGCTGCTCTCGACGTCGCCGCCGACCTCGACGACCGCGACGAGACCCGCCGCCCACGCGCGCGCCATCGCGTCGGCGTGGTCGCCGCGAAACTCGCGCGAGAAGCTGTGCGCGTGGGCGTCGACGACCGGCGTGTCGATGCGTTGCGTCGTGTATGCAGGCACGTGCTCGCTACCCCCCCCCCCCCGAACGCCGCTCTTGTGCGTCGTGAAGATGATCTCGCCGTCGTGTTACTCCGGCGGCTCCTCGAGCCCGGTTAGCATCTGGTGGTAGAGGTGGCCTTGCACGGGCGTCGCAGCATTCGCGTGGTACGCTTCGCGGCTCTCGAAGGCGACCGTCACCCACGCCACATCTAGATCCTCATCCGCCTGATAGATGGTCGTCGAAATCCAGCCCGCCATGGTAGGGCGGGCGGTCTGGGTACCAAACCACGCGCGTATCCACTGGAGTCCGCCCGGCTTGCAGCGCATCCGCGCGACCGTCCCGTACACGTGCTTCCTCCGCTTCCCTGCCACGGCGTTGCGACCGTCCGCAAGCTGCTGGCGCGCATCGTACCGCCCGACCGCGACGGCGCGGGCGCTACCCCGTGCCCGTCACGATGACTGACCGAGGCGCGACTCCTCCTCCTCGACCAGCGCGTCGTCGAGCTTCACGAACAGCGGCGCGGGCTCCGGCAGCGGGGTCCCAGCCTCGACGTGACGACGCGTCCAGCCCGCCGACTCGATCGCATCCGCCTGGCCGACGAGCCGCCACGCGCGCTCGCAGCTCTCCGGCAGGAACGGACGCAGCAGGCTCGCGAGCCCCGCGATCACGTCGATCACCGTTGCGAGCGTCTCGGCGGCGTGCGCGCGGTCCGTGTGCACCGCCGTCCACGGCGCGCGCTCGTCGAGGTAGCGGTTCGCCTCCTGCGCTACGGCGAACGCCGTCTGCAGCGCCGCGCGCAGCTGCACCGCCTCGATGTGCCGGCCCGCCTCCACGAACGCCGCGTCGACGCGCGCGAGCATCGCCGTCGAGGCAGGCGCGGGCGCGCCCTCCGGCGCCGGCACACACGCCTCGAAGTGCCGCCGCGTCAGCGTCAGCACGCGGTGCACGAGGTTGCCCCACGTTGCCACCAGCTCGTCGTTGTTGCGGCGCACGTACTCCGCCCACGTGAAGTCCGCGTCCGACGTTTCCGGCATCACCGCCGCGAGCATGTAGCGCAGCGGATCGACATCGTGGCGGTCGAGGTAGTCCGGCATCCACACCGCCCAGTTGCGGCTGGACGACGCCTTCGCGCCGGACATCGTCACGTACTGGTTCGCCGGCACGTCGTACGGCAGGTTCAGGCCGCCGTAGCCCATCAGGATGGCCGGCCAGATCGTCGTGTGAAACGGCACGTTGTCCTTGCCCTGGAAGTAGTACGCGCGCGCGTCCGGCGCCTCCCAGAACGCGCGCCACGCGTCCGGGTCGCCCGCGCGCTCCGCCCACTCCATAGACGCCGACAGGTAGCCGATCACCGCCTCGAACCAGACGTAGATGCGTTTCCCCTCGAACCCGGGCACCGGCACCGGCACGCCCCAGTTGAGGTCGCGCGTGATCGCGCGGTCGTGCAGCCCCTCGCGCAGCAGCCCGAGCGTGAAGTTGCGCACCGCGGGCCGCCAGTGCGACTGCGCCTCGACCCATGCGCGCAGCTGTTCGTTGAACGCTGACAGCCGCAAGAAGAAGTGCTGCGAGGCGCGCGGCTCCGGTGTCGCGTCGGAGAGCTTCGAGCGCGGTTGCAGCAGCTCCAGCGCGTCGAGCGTGGAGCCGCAGTTGTCGCACTGGTCGCCGCGGGCGCCGTCGTAGGCGCAGCGCGGGCACACGCCCTCGACGTAGCGGTCCGGCAGGAAGCGTCCCACTTTCGCGTCGAACAGCAGCGTCTGCTCGTCGGTGTAGAGGTGGCCCGCCTCGAGCAACCGCGTGAACATGTCTTGCGCCACGCGCGCGTGGTTCGCGGTCGCGGTCGAGGTGAACAGGTCGAAGCTGATGCCGAAACGCGCGAACGTGTCGACGAACGACGCGTGGTTACGCTCGAAGACCGCCTGTGGCGTCGTGCCCTCGGCCTCGGCGCGTACCGTGATCGGCGTCCCGTGCGCGTCCGAGCCCGATACCATCAGCACGCGGTTGCCGCGTATGCGGTGATAGCGCGCGAAGATGTCGGCCGGCAGGTACGCCCCCGCAATCTGCCCCGCGTGCAGCGGCGTGTTCGCGTACGGCCACGCGACGCATACGAGGATCGTCTGTGGCGTCGGGTTGGGAGCTGGCTCGGGCATAGCGAAATGCTAGCACCCGCCCCGGGTGTGGTCCGAGCAGCGGCCGGTACAGGCGGGACGCCGCGGCTGCGTGGCCCGGGGAGCGCGCTGCGCTCGCGCCGAGGGCTCGTGGTTCCACGCGAGCGCTCGGCGCGGCCGCTCCCGCGACGCAGGCGAACATGCAGAGCGCCAGCGCGAGGCTCATCCGCAGGTTCATGGGCCTGCGCCGGAGCGCGACGCGCCGCCTCAAATGATAAGCAACATTGACTGATTCTTGACGCCCACGTGGGCCCGCCGCTATCCTGAGCCGCAACCACTTCGCGGTTGCCTCGGGCGGTCCACCGTGTTGGCAATACTCCTTCGAGACCCCTCCAGCGCGAGGGGTCTTCGCGTTCAAGCCCCCCGGCAGCTCCCTCACGGCCCCTCCCGCACGAGGGGCCGCTCTGTACCCGTGACCCAGCACCGCACAGCGCACGCCACCCGCACGGAAGGCGGACACCGATGACGGCAGCACGCAAGACCCTCGAGCACGCCTACGGCTTCGACGACGTCGCGATCGTTCCCGGCGCCGTCACCACCAACCCGGAGCTCGTCGAGACGCGCTTCGCGCTCGGCGAGCGCAGCTTCGAGCTGCCGATCTTCGCCTCCGCCATGGACGCCGTCGTCGACCCGGCGTTCGCGATCACATACTCGAAGCTCGGTGGGCTCGCGGTGCTCAACCTCGACGGCTTGCAGACCCGCTACGACAACCCCGACGAGCTGCTCGACCGCATCGCCTCGGCAAGCCTCGTCGAATCGACCGCCATCATCCAGCGCGTCTACCAGCAGCCCGTGCGCGAGGACCTGATCGCCCGCCGCGTCGACGAGATCAAGCGCGGCGGCGGCGTGCCCGTCGTCAGCACCACCCCCCAGAACACCAAGCGCTTCGCCCCCATCGCCGTCGACGCCGGCGCGGCGTACGTCGTCGTGCAGTCCACCGTCACCACCGCTCGCCACGTCTCGCGCTCGCTGAAAGGCCTCCAGCTCGACGAGCTCGTGCGCCAGCTGCCCGTGCCCGTGCTCGTCGGCAACACCGTCGACTACGCCGCGACGCTCGAGCTGATGGAGACCGGCGTGCAAGGCGTGCTCGTCGGCGTCGGGCCCGGCGCCGCGTGCACCTCGCGCGAGGTGCTGGGCGTTGGCATCCCGCAGATCACCGCGACCATCGACACCGCGTTCGCGCGCGACGCATATTTCGAACGCACCGGCCGCTACGTGCCGATCATCACGGACGGCGGCTTCCGCACCGGCGGCGACGTCGCCAAGGCCTTCGCGGCCGGCGCCGACGCGATCATGATCGGCTCCCCCTTCGCCGGCACCGAGGAAGCGCCCGGCCGCGGCTACCACTGGGGCATGGCCACCCCCAACGCCGAGCTGCCCCGCGGCACGCGCGTGCACATCGGCCGCAACCACAGCCTGCACCAGTTGCTCTTCGGCCCCACCTCGCGCACCGATGGCACCGAGAACCTCGTCGGCGCGCTGCGCACCTCGATGGCCACCTGCGGCGCACAGACGATCCGCGAGTTCCACCACACGCGCATGGTGATCGCCCCCTCGATCAAGACCGAAGGCAAGATCTACCAGCTCGCCCAGTCGCGCACCCGCGACTAGGCACGGCACGCCACGATGCTGCCCGAAGTCGCCGCCGCATTCGCCATCCTCGTCGAGGACATCGAGGTGCTGCTCACGCTCACCGACGGCCGCGACGCGACCGCGCTCAACTGGCGCCCCGCGCCCGCCGCGAACAGCCTGTTCGCGCTCGCCACGCACACCATCGGCGCGGCCGAGCAATCGCTCATCACGACGCTCTGCGGGGGGCGACCGACCGTACGCGATCGCGACGCCGAGTTCGCCGCGACGGGCGACTCCGTCGCGCAGCTCCGCGGGCACTGGGACGGACTCCGCCACGAGCTCGCGGCTGCGCTCGAGCGCCTGCCCGCGGAGCGCCTCGACGCGACGATCCGCCACCCGCGCCTCGGCGACATGAGCGGCCACACGCTGCTGCTGACCGCGCGCGAACACCTCGCGCACGCCGGCCTCACCGCCCAGCTCCTCGACGCGTGATGACGGCGCGCGATCCCCGGAAGGTATTCGTCGTTCATGGACGTGACGTGGGCATGCTACGAGCGGTCTATGAGTGGCTCGTCTAGATCGGCCTTCAACCGATCATTCTGCGCGACCGGCCGAACCGTGGTCGCACGCTTATTGAAAAGCTGCTCGACGAGTCGAAAGACGTGTCGTACGCGATCGTACTTGCCAGCCGGGACGACGAAGGCCAGCTCCAAGGCGAACCCGGCCTGCAGCCTCGGCCTCGCCAAAACGTTGTGTTGGAACTCGGATTGTTCCTCGGGATCTTAGGCCGTGGCCGGATCGCCCTACTGCGTGAATATGGGGTGGAATTCCCGAGCGACTACGACGGTGTCGCGTACATCGAATGGGACGCGGGCGGATGGCGCGACAAGTTGGCCGCCGAGTTTGCCGACGTGGGCGTTGAATTCGCGCAAAGACGCGTCCAGGTTGAGAGCCCACCGGCCGAGGCGCTTGGCGAGATTTGGAGCGGACGCATTCCGCAGGATGGCGGATTCGGGCTCGTCGTGTTCGGCGGAGGCACGAGCGAGCAGCTGGTTGCCGCAGTGGGCTGTACTTCGGAGCGCGCGGCTTTCTGGGCGACCGCGGGCGGGGCATTCGTCACTTACGTTCCACGTACGAACGTGAGCGCAGTCAACGCTGCATGGTACGCACTCTTCCCGAAGGGCATCCTGCCGACGGGGACGGCCATTATCGGTCGCTGCGCCTAGGGCTTCGAGCGGTTCGGTCTGGCGAGGGGATGGAGTAAACATGCATGACGTCGGAGGCGGCCAAGCGCGTGCCGGGTGGTTCGATTTCCTCAGGCCCCGCACGGCGTACGCACAAACTCCACCCGCGACCTTCTACGGGAAGGGGCTCCGGCCCGGTGATCTTCTGGAAGCGCGAATCGGCGAAAGGCCGTGCGTCCCGCCCACGCGTGTCAACGCTCAGGGCAAATGGGTGATCGCGATTGCTTCGGACGCTGTCTGCGGGCCCGCGGCGGGGGCGAGGGTCGAGTTCTTCTTGAACGGAGCCCTGTGCGAAGAGACTGACGCCTGGCAACCGGGCGGGATTCCCCGCAACGTCGCTGATGGCATCATCCTCCACCCCAAGAGCGCCCAGCCCTAAGCCAAGCTAGTCAGTAGCCGACGCGCACCTCGACGACGCGGGGGCGGCCACCGAGGTCGGCGTGCACGCGCGCGGGTCCGCCCACGGCAGCCGCCAGCAGCCGTGCCACCTTCTCTGCCTGGCCATCGCCGACTTCGAGCAGCACCGCGCGCGCACCCGCGGCGAGGTGCTCCGGCACGCGGTAGATCAGCCGGCGTATCACCTCAAGCCCGTCCTTGCCGCCGTTGAGCGCCCATGTCGGCTCCCAGTCGCGCACCTCCGGCGTCAGCGCTTCCAGATCGGCGGTCGGGATGTACGGCAGGTTGGCGGTCACGATCTCAACGCGCTCCGGCAGCGCGTCGAACAGGTCTCCGGCGAGCAGCACGACGCGGTCTCGCAGTGCGAAGCGATCACGGTTCCGCCCGGCGACGGCGAGCGCCGCCGTCGAACGGTCGAGCCCGTACAGCTTCGCATTGGGCGCGTGCTTCGCCACGGCGAGCGCGACGACGCCCGAGCCGGTGCCGATGTCCGCGACGCGCACGAGGCGCCGCGCCTGCGGATGCTCGCGCACCGCCGCGAGCGTCGCCTCGATCAGCAGCTCCGTCTCGGGCCGCGGGATGAGCACGCCCGGCCCCACCTCGAACGTCATCCCGTAGCACTCGCGCCGCCCGAGGATGTACGCCAGCGGCTCCCGCGCGAGCCGCCGCGCGAGCAGCGCCGCGAACGCCGCGCCGCCATCGTCCGCCACGGTCTCGCCGCCGCGCGCGATCACCTGCGCGCGGTCGAGCCCCGCCGCCGCGCTGTACAGCAGCTCCGCCTCGAGCCGCCCCTCGTCGAGGTCATCCGCCGCCCGCGCCGCGAGCAGCCGCTGCGCGGCGTCGTGCAGCAGCGCACGGAGTGCTTGGGACACGCGCTCATCCCCCGGTTCAGCTGACCAGATGCGTACCATATCGCTCACCGAGCATCGCGAGCCGCGGCGCGGCGATCCACGCGAGGGCGACGGCGGTGGCAACCGGTGCCCTCTCTAACAGAGCCGGGGTATCTCGAAGTTCGGGGAGGTCGAATGCAGACCCACATCATCAGGCTTGGCACAGCGGCTGGCCCCATCACGGACGTCACGGTCGAGGTTTGCGCGTTCTGCAAGGATCAGGGTGATGGCCTCGTGAATGTCTTCGCGCCGCATTCAACGGTGGGTTTGGCGATCGTGCAGCCCGATCAAGGTGCTGCTGACGACGTGATCGCGGCTCTCAAGCGTCTCATCCCTCGTGACATCACGTACCAACACGTCGAGAAGGCGCCCGGGCACGGCGCGGATCACATCATCCCGATGCTCGCGAGCCCATCCTTGATGGTACCGGTGCTCGCAGGCGTACCGTTGCTCGGGATGTATCAGCGAATCGTGTTCCTCGACCTTGATGAGCAGCCCAGCGAGCGTCGGATTATGCTCGCGTTCGTGCCGACTTCGTAACGAGCTGCCCGCATCCGCGGATACCGCCATCCGCCGCAGGCTAGCCCACCGCCTGCAGCTGCTCCGTCTGCTCCGCCAGCGCCACCGCGTCGATCAGCGGGTCGATCTCGCCGTCGAGCAGGCGCGGGAGGGAGTGCAGCGTCAGGTTCACGCGGTGGTCGGTCACGCGGTCCTGCGGGAAGTTGTACGTGCGGATCTTCTCGGAGCGCTCGCCGGTGCCCACCTGCGCCTTGCGGTTGCCCGCCTGCTCCGCCGCGGCGCGCGCGCGCTCCATCTCGTAGATGCGGGCGCGCAGCACGGCCTCGGCCTTCGCGCGGTTCTTCCCCTGCGAACGTTCGTCCTGACACTGCACCACGATGCCGGTGGGCGTATGCGTCATGCGCACCGCGGTCGCGACCTTGTTCACGTTCTGCCCGCCCGCGCCGCCCGAGTGGAAGATGTCGATGCGCACATCGTCCCAGTTGATGTCGACATCGACCTCGTCGACTTCGGGGAGCACGGCCACCGTCGCCGTCGACGTGTGGATGCGGCCCTGCGCCTCCGTCTCGGGAACGCGCTGCACGCGGTGCACGCCGGACTCGAACTTCAGGCGGGAGTACGCGCCCTGGCCGTGCACCTCGAACACGATCTCGCGGTAGCCGCCGGGGCCGGCCTCGGACGTGTTGATGACTTCGGTCTTCCAGCGGCGGCGCTCGGCGTAGCGCTGGTACATCTTGAACAGGTCCGCGGCGAACAACGCCGCCTCGTCGCCGCCGGTGCCCGCGCGGATCTCGACGATCACGTCGCGGTCGTCGGCCGGGTCCCTGGGCAACAGCGCGAGCCGCAGCTCTTGCTCCATCGTCTCGACGGCGGGGGCGAGGCGCGCCTCCTCCTCGTGACCGAGCGCGCGCAGCTCGTCGTCGGCGTCGCGAGCCAGCGCGCGCGCCTCCGTCAGCGCCTGCTCGCTCTCGCGGTAGCGGCGGTACAGCCGCACGAGCGCCTCGAGCGACGCGCGCTCGCGCCCCAGCACCTGCAGCTGCCGCGGGTCCGCGACGACCTCCGGCAGCCCGAGCAGCCGCTCCAGCTCCATGAACCGCGCCTCGATCTCGGCCAGCCGTTCAAACATGCACTCAGTCTAGCAGGGGCTGCTCCGAGTGCCCGCGCTGCAACCTGTTCGTGACATACGCGACCTTCGCGACGATAGCAGCGACGTGGGATTCGTATTGGTCGAGAGTCACCTGCGAGGCCGGTACAGCAAGGCCATGGACCGCAGCGTTCCGGATGTTTCGCAGTTCTCGGACGAGCGACTGTTCGGAGGTCGAGAAGACGTCCGAATCAGATGCTGCTTCCTCGAAGTCCCTAAGCGCTAGAGCGCCGGCAAACCCGGTGCGTCCGGTTCGCTTCACGAGCAGGTAGCCTGCCAAGGCGCGCTCGACTTTGAGCCAGTGCAGGAGGATTTCGTGCGGTCGCACTGCTAACGGTGTTGCGCTTTCAAGGTCTAATTTTTGCAGCAGGTCGCGGATCGTAGACTCTCGATTCGCGACCTCCCTCGCGCCAATGGTCTCTGCGTACCGCGCCCCAAGGGCGTCCGCTTGCCGCATCTGAGCTCGGATGCTTCGCGTCGAATCGCCAATAACCACCGAGGAGCCAGCCTTGCGCATTGCGCTGGCCAGCCGAAACGCTGTTGGAACCGCCTTGTCGGATGTCACCGCCAGGTAGAGATCGACGCCGTCCGTTCGGCGCTGGGGTACCGCCGGCCCTCGCTCGCGCAGGTTGAGCATGATGCGCTCGATGCCCGTCGCGAAGCCGGTGCCCGGGGTGTGCGGGCCGCCGAGCAGCTCGATCAGCCCGTCGTAGCGGCCGCCCGCGCCGACGGTCGACTGGCCGCCGCCGCCGGCCGGCTCGAACTCCCAGACCGTACGCGCGTAGTAGTCGAGGCCGCGCACGATGCGCGGGTCCACCTCGTACGCCACGCCCAGCGCGTCGAGCAGCGCGCGCACCTCAGCGAAGTGCTGCGCGTCGTCCGGCTCGAGGTGGTCGAGGATGCTCGGCGCGGTGAGCACGGCGGGGTGCGCGGCGTCCTCCTTCGAGTCGAGGATGCGCAGCACGTTGGTTTCGAAGCGGCGCTGCGAGTCGCGCGAGAGCGTCGCGACGTGTGGGCGGAAGTGCTCGCGCAGCAGCTCGACGTAACGGTGCCGCGTCTCGGCGGTGCCGATCGAGTTGATGCGCAGCACGAGGTCGCCCAGCCCGAGCTCGGCGTAGAGCGTGCGCTGGAGCTCGATCACCTCGACGTCGGCGGCGGGGGAGGGGTCGCCGATGCACTCGACGCCGAACTGCCAGAGCTGGCGGTAACGGCCGGCCTGCGGGCGGTCGTAGCGGAACATCGGCCCGAAGTAGTAGAGGCGCACGGGCTGCGGGCGGCTGCCCATGCCGTGCTCCAGGTAGGCGCGGCAGACGGCGGCGGTGCCCTCCGGGCGGAGCGCGAGGCGGTCGCCGCCGCGGTCCTCGAAGACGTACATCTCCTTGGCGACGATGTCGCTTTCGTCGCCGACGGTGCGCAGGAAGACCGCTGCGTCCTCGACCAGCGGCGTCTGGACCTGGCGGTAGTCGAACAGCCGTGCGACGCGCTCGGCGGTGTCGCGGACGTGGCGCCAGAGCGCGGCATCCTCGGGCAGCAGGTCGTGCATACCGCGGGGGGCGCGTGGCGCCTTGGAGTCAGCCATACGCGGAGTCTACGGGGCGCGCGGGTTGGCGGGCAGCGGGCGGGCCGGCGGAGCCGGCGCTACGCGGAGGCAGTGTTTCACGTGAAACATTTGTTCGTACCGCCAGCCTCGTGCCAGGCGGGGATTGCGGCTGTGGTCGTGGGGCGGGCGTGCTACGTTATCGCAAGGATGGTCGTCTCCCGCGAGACCCCCGCTGACGTGCAGTCGCTGCTGGTCGCTCTGGCGAGCTACCTCCCGGACGACCGCGTGGATGCCGTGCGCGCGGCGCTGGACTTTGCGACGCAGGCGCACGAGGGGCAGCTGCGCCAGTCCGGCGACCCCTACATCACGCACCCGATCGCCGTCGCGCAGCTGGTCGCCGAGCTGCGCATGGACGCGGCCACGGTGGCGGCGGCGCTGCTGCACGACGTCATCGAGGACTGTGGCGTGGGGGGCGAGGAGCTGACGCGGCGGTTCGGCGCGGACGTGGCGCGGCTCGTCGACGGGGCGACGAAGATCAGCACGATGGGGCCACCGACCGCCACGGGCGTGCGCTCGAGCGCCGACTCCGAGACGCTGCGCAAGATGTTCGTGGCGATGGCGGAGGATGTGCGCGTCGTCATCCTCAAGCTCGCGGACCGGCTGCACAACATGCGCACGCTGGAGTTCCTGCCGGAGCCGCGGCAGCAGGCGATCGCGCGCGAGACGATAGACATCTACGCGCCGCTCGCGAGCCGCCTCGGCATCTGGCAGTTCATGTGGGAGCTCGAGGACCTCGCGTTCCGCTACCTCGAGCCGCAGGAGTACGCGCGGGTGTCTGAGATGGTGGCGGGGCGGCGCACCGAGCGCGAGCGCTTCGTGCGCCGCGTCGAGCACGAGCTGCGCGACGCGCTCGCTGCTGGCGGCGTCGCGGCCGACGTGGCGGGGCGCGTCAAGCACCTGTACTCGATCCGCAACAAGATGGCGCGCTACGCGCGGGACGGGAAGACGCTGGACCAGATCCACGATCTGATCGCGGTGCGTGTGCTCGTCGATTCGGTGGCGGACTGCTACAACGCGCTCGGCGTCGTGCACCAGACGTGGCTGCCGTTGCCGGGCGCCTTCGACGACTACATCGCGAGCCCGAAGCAGTCGCTGTACCAGTCGTTGCATACCACGGTCATGGGACCAGGTGCGCATCCGTTCGAGGTGCAGATCCGCACGCACGAGATGCACGAGCTGGCCGAGTACGGTGTGGCGGCGCACTGGCAGTACAAGGAAGAGCCACGCAAGCGCGACCACCAGTACGAGGAGCGGCTCGCGTGGCTGCGCCATCTGATCGAGTGGCAGCAGGAAGCGTCCGGGACGGACGACTTCCTCGAGTCCGTGAAGACAGATGTGTTTCGCGACCAGGTGTTCGTGTACACGCCGCGCGGCGATGTGCGCGTGCTGCCTGCGGGGAGCACGCCGATCGACTTCGCGTACCGGGTACACACGGACCTCGGCCATCACTGCGTGGGCGCGCGCGTGAACGCGCGACTGGTGCCGCTGGCGACGCGGTTGCGCACGGGCGACATCGTCGAGGTGTTGCGCGGGCGCGCGGACCGCGGGCCTTCGCGCGACTGGCTGATCCCCGCGCTCGGCTACCTCGGATCCAGTCATTCGCGGCAGAAGGTGCGGCAGTGGTTCCGGCGCGCGGGGCGCGGTGACAACATCGCGCGGGGCAAGGAGCTGCTCGAGCGCGAGCGCCGCAAGCTCGGCGTCGCGGACGTGCCCGCGGGGCTGGCGGCGCAGCTCGGCTACGACTCGTTCGACGACATGCTCGCGGCGGTGGGCTACGGCGATGTGTCGCTGCAGTCGCTCGCGCAACGGCTCGCGGAGCATGCGCCGCCGCCGCCGGCCGCACCCGTGGACGACACGCCAGTGCGCCGCGAGCGCAAGGCGTCGGGCGGGGTGCACGTGCTCGGCGAGTCGGGGTTGCACGTCGTGCTGGCGCGCTGCTGCGGGCCGCTGCCGGGCGACGGCATCATCGGCTTCATCACGCGCTCGCGCGGCGTCACGGTGCACCGTCGCGATTGCGTGAACGTGCGCCGGCAGGTCGAGGCCGAGCGGCTGGTGGAGTGCGACTGGGGTCCGGCCGGCGATCTGTACACGGCTGCGGTGCTGGTGCACGCATGGGATCGCGTCGGCCTGTTGCGCGACGTGAGCACGCTGGTTGCCGCGGAGAACGTCAACATGGTTGGCGTGCGCACGCAGGAGCACGACGACCGCACGACCACGGTGCACCTCACGCTGGAGACGCAGGGGCGCACGCAGGTCGCGCGGCTGATGTCCCGGCTCGAGGCGATCCGCGGGATCATCTCGGTTTCGCGGGCGGAAACGTAACCGATACGCGTCATCGTGCTGCCCGTCAGGCGTTCCCGTAGGGGTTCGCCCGTACGTGTGTGCGCGCCTGTCTGTACTGGTTTCACCCTGGCCGCCGTCATACCTCTGGCTCCCGAGCGGGGGTCCCGAAGGGGGCTACGCACGTTGTCGTTCGTGTTGCGAACACGCGTTCGTCAAGGCGCGCTGTCGAGACGTGAAGCTGGAGGCGACCTGTGGCATCGATCGCGATTATCGGCTCGGGCGTAGTCGGGCAGGCGACGGGCCGCGGGCTCGCCGAGTGGGGCCACGACATCGTCTTCTGCGACCGCGATCCGGCGGTGCTGGCGACGCTGCGGGAGCGGGGCGCGTGCCGCTGAGTCGGTCGGTGGCGGCGGCTCGGTGGCGGTCATCGGGCGTCCCTCGGGCGGGTGCGCGAGCGGCGCGTTGGCACGGAGGCTACGCACACGTCGTGGGCGCGGCGTTGAGGCGCGGTCGGCCGTACTCGAGGGTGCGAGCGGGCACGCGCGCGGCTGGGCGCTGCGTCGCTATAGTAGGCGCGCCGACGAGGCGGGCGGGCGGCCGCCCGGGCCAGACCGCGACGCAGACACCGAAGGAGCCCCATGGACTGGAACGACACGCCGGAGCAGGCCAGCTTCCGCACGCAGGTCCGCGCGTTCATCGATCAGCGGCTGCCGAAGTACTACAAGAGCGAGCAGCACAAGATGGCCGTGCTGGAGGCGCCGGAGAACGACTGGCAGTGGGACATGGTCTACGGCTCTGACGAGGCGAAGACCGCGGCGTCCAATTGGTCGAAGGCGCTCGCCGAGAACGGCTGGAGCGCGCCGCAATGGCCCACGGAGTACGGCGGGGCGGGCCTCTCCACGATGGAGCAGTTCATCTTCAAGCAGGAGCTGGCGATCGCCGAGGCGCCGATGGTGGGCGGCGGCAACGGCGTGCCGATGCTCGGCCCGACGCTGCTCGTGCACGGCACCGACGAGCAGAAGAAGCGCTTCCTGCCGCCCACGCTCTCGGGCGAGATCCTCTGGGCGCAGGGCTACTCGGAGCCGGGCGCGGGCTCGGACCTCGCCTCGTTGCAGTGTCGCGCGGTGCGCGACGGCGACGACTACATCATCAACGGCCAGAAGCTGTGGACCTCGTCCGGGCACAAGTCCAACTGGATCTTCATGCTCGTGCGGACGGACCCGGACGCGCCCAAGCACCGCGGGATCACGTTCCTGATGGCGGACATGCGCACGCCGGGCATCAGCGTGCGGCCGATCATCAGCATGGGCTGGCAGCACGCGACGAACGAGACGTTCTACGAGGACGTGCGCGTGCCGGTGTCGCAGGTCGTGGGTGAGGTGAACCGCGGCTGGTACGTGGGCATGACGCTGCTCGACTTCGAGCGCTCGTCGATCTCGGGCGCGGTCGCGCAGAAGCGCGCGCTCGACGACCTGATCGAGTACACCAACGCCAATAAGACGCCGCACCGCATGGAGCTCGTGCGGCGCGACGTCGCGGACCGCGTGATCGAGACCGAGGTCAACAACAACCTCTCGCTGCGCATCGCCTCGATGCAGGCGAACGGGATGATCCCAAACTACGAGGCCTCGATGGGCAAGGCGTTCACGTCCGAGCTCTCGCAGCGGCTGTCGCGCACGGGGACGAAGGTGTTCGGGCTGTACGGTGGGCTGTGGGCGGGGACCGAGCCGCTCGCGCCGCTGAACGCGCGGCACACGCAGGTCTATGTCTCGAGCGTCGTCGGCACGATCGCCGGCGGCTCGAGCGAGATCCAGCGCAACATCATCGCGACGCGCGGGCTGGGGCTGCCGCGCGGCTAGGTCACTCGCCGTGACGGGCGCGGGCTAGCTCGCGTCGGTCACCGGGCCGTGACGGACACGCCGGCGCGCAGCCGTCGGCGTGGACGGCGATGGCTCGGCGCGGCGTCTGGCGGCGTCACGAGCCGGCTACGCGGGCCAGGTGAATGAGTCCAGCGGCTGGGGCCAGCGGCTTGCCCAGCAGTGCCCGCAGCGCCCGCAGTGCCGGCGCAACATCGATGCGCCGAGCTCGGCCGCGGTGGCGGCGTCGGCGGTCGGCGGTTCGTCGGTGCGGCACCGCGGGCAGCGGGGCAACGAGTACGTCACCAGCGCCTGTCCGAGTGCGCCGAGCACAGCGCCAGCGCCGCGCCAGTGGCCGCGGCGATCACTCGGCGTGGTCCCCAGTGTCGAGTCTCCCTGGATCGCGTCGGCCATTGGCACTGCTCCCTTCGCGCATCGCTCTGTAGCCAGCGTGGAGGCGCGTCGTGATCGGCGCGTAGGCAACGGGCTCACGCTGGGTAAACGTCGACGCTCAGCCTTCGGCGTCGACGACCACGGCCGTGGTGTCATCGCTCGCGCCGCGGCGCGCGCGGCCTCGACGAGCGCGGTGGCGGCGGCGGCGGTGCCGGCGTTGCGCACGTGCTCGGCGATGGCGTCGAGGTCGAGCGCAGCGGTGATGCCGTCGGTGAGCAGGCACAGCCATCCGGGCGTGCGGGGCAGGCGCACGACGTGGGGCGTGGGCCGCGCGTCGCCATCGATCCAGGCGAGCAGCACGTGTCGCGAGCGCGGGTGCTGGTCCAGCGGCGTGAGCGAGCGCGCGGGTCCAGCGAGCGGTACGGAGATGAGCGCACTGTCGCCGACGGAGGCGAGTACCCAGCCGTCAGCGTCGAGCGCGGCGGCGGCGAGCGTCGTCGAGCCTGTGCCGCCGACCTCGGCGCGCGTGCTGCGCGCGGCGACATTCGCGAGTGCGACGAGCGTGCGCGGGTCAGCGCGGTCGAGCGCAGTGGCGTTCGCGCCCCAGTCCGCGGCGGCGCGGGCGACGGTGGCGCTGACGGCCCACGAGCCTTCGGACGAGGAGACGCCGTCCGCGACGGCGAGGCCGAGCAGCCCGTCGGCGCTCGCGTGCACGGCCCAGGCGTCGGCGTTGCGATCGCGCTAGGCGCCGATGGCGGAGCAGGCCGACCAGCGCTCGGTCCGCGCCTCGTCGGCGCCGGCGTGCGTGCCCGCGATCAGTTCGTCCACGCGCCCCCACAGGCCATCTCTCAGCGCCGCGGCTCCGAACCGCGGCGCGCACCACGCACCACGCCGCGGCTCCGGACCGTGGCGTCAGCGTGCAACGCCAGCCTACGTGACGCGGCCGCTAGCGCGCGCGCACGATGAAGTCGAAGCGAGCCGGCGTGCCGGTGGCGCCCACCTGCACGCCGCTCAGCACGAGCGCGGGGTCGAAGATGTTGTCGCTCGCGTTGCGGGTGTTGCCGGGGACGTAGAGCTGCGTCGTCAGCTCGGGCCCGCCGGTGGCCTGCACCTTCACGTGGATGTGCGGGGTGCGACTCGGGTACTCGCCGGGGACGACGGTCTCGATGCGGTAGCTGCCGTCGGCGGCGGTGCGTTGGACGCCGCGCATGCGGAAGCCCGCGTTGTCGTACTGCCCGGCGGCGTCCGTCTGCCACACGTCCACGTGCGCGCCGGCGAGCGGCTGGCAGTCGCTCGTCAGCACGAAGCCCCGCACGAGCAGGCGCGTGCCGGCCTAGCCCACCTCGATGAGGCTCGTGCGCTCGGGTGCGCCGGCTTTGTAGTACGGCCCCGCGGTCTGCGCGGGGGTGAGCGCCGCGCCGGGCCGGCACGTGCTCGCGAGCGCATCGCCGGCTGGCGTCGATGAGGCCGCGCTCGCGGCCGGGCTCGCAGCCGGCGTGGCGCGTGCTTCGGACGGCGGCGTCGTGGTCGTGGCTGCGCTCGCGGGCGTGCCGCCGGCGGGACTGGGGGCCGGGTCGTCGCTGCAGGCGAGCAGCAGCGCCGCCAGCAATGGCAGCGCGAGCGTGAGCAGCGGGGGACGCGTGCGCACGCTAGGTGCTGGCTGCACGACGTTGCCACCAGCGGCGTCGCGGCTGCGTACCGGCGTCGGGCGGCGCGCTCGATGGTGGCGCGTGCGGCCGGCGTGTGCCGCCGAGCAGGCGCTGCTCGACGAGCTCGGCGAGTCCGCGCGTCTCGCCGGGGCCGAAGCGCGCGAAGTCGCCGGCCAGCTCGTTCGCCGCGACGACCGCGAGCAGCTCGGGGTCCGGCGGGACGCGAGCGGGGGCGTCGCCCGTCGCGATCTCGACGGCGGGCGCGCCGGCTTCCGCGCAGCCCTCGGCGAGCAGCAGGTCGGCGCGCGGGTCGAGCTGCGCGACGAGCGCGCGCAGCTCCGCGAGCGGCAGCACGCGCTCCACGGTGACGCGGCCGCCGCTGGCGAGCGTGATCACGGTCGCGCCGCCCGCGCTGCCGCGGCGCGGTGCCGCCGACGCCACGCGATGCCCGCGCCGGCGCAGCGCCTCGATGAGCGTGGTGATTAGCAGCGTCTTGCCGGACGCGGCCGGACCGACGATGCGCAGCACGGGGAGCCCGGCCGGCGCCGGGGGTTCAATCATCGCGGGCGGCATCATCGCGGGCCGTCGCGGCGGCGGCGGCGAGGCGCGCATCGAACAGCCACACGTCGCACTCTTCGCCGGGCTCGATCGCGGGGACGTCCTCGGGGCAGATGGCGTAGGCGTTGGCGAGCGCCATCGAGGTGAGCACGCCGGAACCCTGGGGGCCGGTCAGGCGTGCGACATAACGTCGAGTGGCCGGGTCGAAGCTCACGAACGCGCGCGCGAAGAAGCGGCGGCCGTCGGTGTTGACGATCCGCTCGGCAGCCACAGCGCGGGCCACCGGCCGCTGCCAGTCGCTGCGCCCGAGCAGCGTGAACAGCGCGGGCCGGCCGAACAGTTCGAAGGTCATCAGCGCCGACACCGGGTTGCCGGGCAGGCCGAGGTGGGGGACCGTGCGGCCGTCGGGCGAGCGGAACGTGCCGAAGGCGAGCGGCTTGCCGGGCTTCATGCGCACGGTCCAGAAGCCGACCTGGCCCTCGCGCGCGAGCACGTCCTTCACCACGTCGAAGTCGCCGCGGGACACGCCGGCGGAGGTGACCAGCACGTCGGATTCGCGCAGCGCCTCGTGGATGCGCGTGGTGAGCGCCTCGATGGTGTCGCGTGCGACGTCGAGGATGCGCGGTTCGCCGCCGCACTCGCGCACGGCGGCGGCGAGGCTGAAGGCGTTGGCGTCGTAGATCTTGCCGGGCTGCAGCGGCTCGCCGGGGCGCAGCAGCTCGTCGCCCGTTGAGATGATGGCGACGCGCGGGCGCCGGTGCACGCGCGCGTGGTCGAGGCCGAGCGAGGCGAGCACGCCGATGTGCGCGGCTGCGAGCAGCGTGCCGGCCGTCAGCACGAGCTCGCCCGCGCGCACGTCCTCGCCGGCGCGGCGGATGTTGGCGGCGGGGGCCGCGGCTACGTCGACGCGCACGGTGCGGTGCGGCCCCTCTGGTGTGCCCGGAAGGATCGTGGTCCAGCGGCCGCGCTCCTGCTCGTCGGTCTCCTCGAACGGCACGACGGCGTCGGCGCCGCGCGGCATCGGCGCACCGGTCATGATGCGCAGCGCCTCGCCCGCGCCGAGCTCGCCGGCGAACGCCGAGCCCGCCGCGAGGTAGCCGATCACGCGCAGCGTGCGCGGGCCGTCGGGCGTCGCGCCGGCGGTGTCGGCGGCGCGCACGGCGTAGCCGTCCATCGAGGTGTTGTCCGCGGGCGGCACGTCGAAGCCCGCGCGCACGTCCTCCGCCAGCACGAGCCCGGCGGCCTCAAGCAGCGGCAGCTCCACGGCGGGCAGGGGAGCGAAGGCGGCGAGGATGCGCGTGCGCGCCTCTTCGACGGAGATCATGTCGGCCGGGAGGATGGAACGCGGCTGGGTGGCAGTCATGCGGCCGATCGTACCAGCGCGGGCGGTGCTGGCGGCGTTCGCTAGCCGAGTTGCACCGACAGGCAGGTGGTGGTGCGCTGGACGCCGGGCACGCGCTGGATGTCTTCGGTGATGCACTTGCCGAGCAGGTCGAGGTCGTCGGCCTCGAGCTGCACGATCACGTCGAACGGCCCGGTGACGGTGTCGACGGCGAGCATGCGCGCCTGCGAGGGCCGCAGCTCCCGCATCGCGCGCCCGACGGCCTGCGTCCGCCCCACCTCGGTCTCGACGAGCACGTATCCGCGGATTGGCATTGGGGGCTCCTGTCAGCGCCGGGGGCATTCTAGCCTTGCGAACGGGAATGCGCTCCTGCTTCCGTAACGAACATGCAATCAACAGTCGTGGGCTGATTCGCACCTGTAACTCGTCCGGTTGGTGGATAAGTCCCGGGGAATCCGCTAATCCGCGTCGTCGACTGGCTGCTATGCTCCGCACATGGACGACGAGCAATTGCTCGATGAAGTCGAAGCGCACGCGTCGATGATGACCGCAGTGGCTACGGGCGGCCCCGCCATCGCCTCGGTAAACGACGAATACCGTGCGAGGCGAGACCTAATTCGGAGCGAACTTCGCGATCGAGGAGTCGAAGATCCAAACCCGCATGCCGACTTGTGGGCATGGTACGGGTATTGGGCAAGGTTCCCGAAATGGTATCAGCGGCGGCAATACGTTTTCGATATGTACGAACCGATTCGGGAACTGCTGCGTGAGCAACCGGGAAGACGCAGGCACCAAGCCGCCGAACAGCCGACTGGTTGGCCGCTCGTTGACCGGCAAGCGACAGCGCTTCGCTCAAGGCTGAATGGCGTGCGGAACGAAGAGGACTTTCAGGCGGTAGGATTACTCGCGCGAGAGCTGATGATCTCGCTGGCGCAGGCCGTGTACCGGCGCGAAGAGCATGGCGCTGGCGCCGATGGAATCTGGCCAAGTGATACAGATGCAAAGCGGATGATCGACGCCTTCATCGGGACCGTGTTAGGCGGTGGTGGCAACGAAGCACTTCGTCGGTCCCTCCGTTCCGTGGTGGATGTGGCGGTCGCCGTACAGCACGACCGCAGTGCCACCATCACGGACGCGGCATTGTGCGCTGAACTCGCACTAGCATCCCTCAACCTGCTCTGGATCGTCTCGGGGCAGTTGGAGGCTTCTCGCGCGCAAGCTCGGGGCGATTCGGATGACCTGCCTTTCTAGGCTAGTTACCTGTCTCGCGCGCTGCCCCAGCAGCCCTTTACACTCATCCCCATGACCACCACCCCCACCACCGACTCCATCGCCACGCTCGAACTCGAGGCGCGGGCGGGGCTCGCGGCGGCCGCCGACGAGGGGGCGCTCGAGGCGTGGCGGGTCGACGTGCTCGGGCGGGGCGGGTCGCTGACGGGGGTGCTGCGCTCGCTCGCGGGGCTGGAGCCGGAGGCGCGGCGCGCGGTCGGCGCGGCGGCGAACCGGCTGCGCGACGAGCTCGAGGCGGCGCTGGCGGCGCGGCGCGAGGAGCTGGGGGCGCGGGCGCTCGCGGCGCAGGTGGCAGCGGGCGCGCTCGACGTGACGCTGCCGGGGCGGCCCCTGCGGCGCGGCGGACTGCACCCGGTGACGCAGACGCTGCGCGCGATCCTCGACGCGTTTACGCGCATGGGCTTCGACACCATCGAGGGGCCCGAGGTGGAGCTGGACGAGTACAACTTCGAACGCCTGCGCATCCCCGCCGACCATCCCGCGCGCGACATGTGGGACACGTTCTGGCTGAGTCCTCAGCTACTCAACGGCGCGGCTCCGGACCGCGCCGAGGGCAGCGTAGCGGCTCCGGACCGCGCCGCATCGCTCGATGACCGCGCCGATGCGCAGGCGCTGCTGCTGCGCACGCACACGTCACCGATGCAGGTGCGCTACATGGAGCAGCACCAGCCGCCGATCCGCATCGCGGTGCCGGGGCGCTGCTACCGCTACGAGGCGACCGACGCGACGCACGAGTGGATGCTGACGCAGGTCGAGCTGCTGGTCGTCGACGAGGGCGTGTCGATGGCGGACCTCAAAGGCACGTTGCAGGAGTTCGCGCGGCAGCTGTTCGGGCCGCAGACGCGGGTGCTGCTGCGCAACTCGTACTTCCCGTTCGTGGAGCCAGGGGTGGAGCTCGCTGTCTCGTGCTTCGCGTGCCCGGGCGACAACCCCGCGTGCGCGGTCTGCCGCGGCTCGGGCTGGCTCGAGGTGATGGGCGCGGGCATGGTGCACCCGGAGATCCTCGCGGCGGCGGGCTACGACCCCGAGCGCGTGACGGGGTTCGCGGCTGGCATGGGCGTCGAGCGTATCGCGATGCTGCGCCACAGCATCGACGACATCCGCAACTTCTACGCGAACGACCTGCGCTTCCTGCGCCAGTTCTAGACGCGCTCCGAAGGAGCCAGTCCGAGGGAGGTCGCCGTGGCTGCCGCTGATCCGGTCAAGTACGTCCCGCCGAGCGACCGCGTCGAGGGCGAGCCGACGCCCGGCATGGTGCGCGAACAGGCGATCGCGAGCGCGGGGCTGTGGGCCGGGGTCGCGCACACCGAGCCGGGGATGACGTCCGGCTGGCACCACCACGGCGAGCACGAGACCTCGATCTACATCACGTCGGGCCGCCTGCGCATGGAGTCGGGGCCCGGCGGCGTGTCGGTGGTCGAGGCGGGCCCGGGCGACTTCCTCTACGTCGCGCCCGGCGCCGTGCACCGCGAGGGCAACCCCGGCGGCGAGCCCAGCCTGCTCGTCGTCGTGCGCGCCGGCACGGGCCCGACGACGGTGAACGTCGCGGGCCCCGCGAGCGACGCATAGCGCCCGCTGCCCGCAGCGTCGTGACGCGCTAGATTGAGCGGACCATGCTTGTATCGCTCAACTGGCTGCGCGAGTACGTCGACCTGCCCGCGGACCTCGATGTCGAGGCGCTCGCCGCTCGACTGACGATGGCCTCGGCGGAGGTCGAGGGCATTCGCCGCGTCGGCGACTGGGACCGCGCGCTCGTCACCGTCGGCCACGTGCTGGCTGTCGAGGCGCACCCGCAGGCGGACCGGCTGCGGCTCGTGACGGTCGACTACGGCGGGGACGCGCCGCAGCAGGTGGTGTGCGGCGCGCCGAACGTCGCGACCGGGCAACGCATCGCCTTCGCGCGGGAGGGCGCGCGGCTGTTCGACGGGCACTCGGGCGCAGCGACCGTGCTCAAGCGCTCGAAGATCCGCGGCGTGGAGTCGGCAGGCATGGTGCTGTCGGAGCGCGAGCTCGGGCTGTCCGAGGCGCACGAGGGCATTGTGGTGCTGCCCGCGGATGCGCCGGTGGGCGCGCCGCTTGCCGACGTGCTCGGCGACGTGATCCTCGACGTGCACACCTGGCCGAACCGCGCCGACACGATGAGCATGGTCGGCATCGCGCGCGAGCTCGCCGCGCTGCTCGGCGCCGCGCTCCTCGGAGTGGCGGCGCACGCGCCGCCGTCGCGCGACGCCGAGCCGGGCGCGCCCGTTGCCGACGCGGTGCGCGTGCGCATCGAGGCGCCCGCGCTGTGCCAGCGCTACGTCGCGGCCGTCGTCGAGGGCGTGCACGTGGGGCCGTCGCCGGAGTGGCTGGCGGCGCGGCTGCGCGCGGCGGGGGTGCGCCCGGTCACGAACGTCGTCGACGTGACGAACTACGTGCTGATGGAGCTGGGCCAACCGCTGCACGCATTCGACTTCGAGACGGTGCGCGGCGACGTCGTCGTGCGCGCGGCGCACGGCGGCGAGCGGTTGCGCACGCTCGACGGCGTGGACCGCGAGCTGACGGCGGACACGCTGCTGATCGCCGACGCTTCGGGGCCGATCGCGCTCGCGGGGGTGATGGGCGGCGCGGCCACCGAGGTGACCGAACGCACGACGACCGTGCTGTTGGAGTCCGCGCGCTTCGAGCCGGCGAGTATCCGCCGCACCTCGCAGCGGCTGCACCTGCGCAGCGAGGCGTCGGCGCGGTTCGAGCGGGGGCTCGCGCCGGAGCTTGCGCTGCACGCGGCGCGGCGCGCCGTGCAGCTGCTCGTCGAGGTGTGCGGCGGCACGGCGCGCGCGGGTGTCGTCGACGTGTACCCGGCGCCACAGCCGACGCCCGAGGTCACGCTCACGCGCGCTCGGCTTGACACGCTGCTCGGCTTCGCGGTGCCCGACGCGGAGGTCGAGCGCGACCTGCGCGCGCTCGGTTTCGCGGTTCGCAGTGAGGTTCGCAGTGAGGTCCGGAGTGCGGTCGACGCGCGGGCGGGCGCGGCGTTCGTCGTGCGTCCGCCGTGGTGGCGCACCGATATCGCGATCGCGGACGACGTGGCGGAGGAAGTGCTGCGGCTGGCGGGCTACGACCGGCTGCCGGCGACGACACTGCGCGGCGCGGTGCCTCCGCACGAGCGCGCCCCGCTGCGCGAGCTGCGCGAGCAGCTGCGCGACGCGCTCGCGGCCGCGGGCCTGCGCGAGGTGATCACGTACTCGCTGACGACGGACGCGGTGCTGCGGCACGTGGTGCCCGCCGCGACGCTGGACGATGCGCCGCCGCTGCGGTTGCAGCACGCGCTGTCGTCAGAGCACGAGCTGCTGCGCACGACGCTGCGCCACTCGTTGCTCGAGGCGGTCGCGCGGAACGTGCGGGCGGGCGCGAGCGAGATCGCGCTGTTCGAGGCGGCGCGCGTGTACCTGCCTCGCCGTGGCGCGGGCGGCGAGGATGCGGGCGGGGCGCTGCCGGACGAGCGCGAGCTGGTATGCGGCGCGCTCAGCGGCGCGGCGCCGGATCGCTGGAGCGGCCCCGATCGCGCGCTCGACTTCTTCGACGCGAAGGGCGTGCTCGAGGCGGCTGCGGAGGCCATCGGCGTGGCGTTCGAGTTCGCCGCGCTCGCCGCGGACGACGCGGCGGCGTTCGGGTTGCTGCCGGGCCGCGTCGCGCGCATCAGCCTCGGCGGTGCGACGGTCGGCGTGCTTGGCGAGGTACACCCGCACACGCTCGCGGCGTTCGACATCGCGCAGCCGGTGCAGCTGTTCGAGCTCGATGTCGCCACGCTGCTGGCGCAGCTGCCGCCGCTGCGCCGCGCGGTGAGCCCGCCGCGCTTCCCGGCGGTCGAGCAAGACCTCGCGGTGGTGGTCGATGAGCAGGTGGCGGCGGGCGCACTGCTGGCGGCGATCCGCGCCTCGCGGCTCGTCGAGGCGGCGCGTGTGTTCGACGTGTATCGTGGCGAGCAGCTTGGAGCAGGCAAGAAGTCGGTCGCGGTGGCGATCCGCTATCGCGCCGCCGATCGCACGCTGACGACCGAGGAGGCGAATCGCGAGCAGGCGCGGCTGGTCGCGCGCCTCGCGCGGGAGTTTGGGGCGGTGCTGCGGGGGTGAGGGCGGGGGGTTGGGGTCAGGAGACGAGATGCGACGGTACACGGTCGTCCTGATGCCCGAGCCCGAGGCTGGCGGCTATTCGGTGGCGGTGCCCGCGCTGCCGGGTCTGTTCACGCAGGGTGATACACGTGACGAAGCGCTGGCCGCCGCGCGCGAAGCGATCGCGTTTCATCTCGAGAGTTTGGCCGAGGAGGGCGAGGCGCTGCCCGATGAGGGCGCGATCCTCGTCGACCAGGTCGAGGTGGCCGTCGAGTAGGGGCGGGCGGCGCGGTGGGCGCGGGAGTTCGGGTGCTGCTGCGGGGGTAGGTCCGCGCGATTTCACATCGAGACGATCATCCAGTCGCCGACGGTCTTGGAGCCGTTCGCGTTACGCCAGACCACCCGGGCCGCGACCTGCTCAGGTGCAGGGACAGGTATACCGTCGAGCCACGGGGGAACCCACTCCGAGCCGTTCTGAACGCCGATGGTGTCGCCAGCCGCCAGCACACCGATTTCCGCCATAAAGTAGGACGATGGGTACAAGCGGTAGTACACCCGCAAGTCGCGCGCGATGGCCGGGCCGAAGTTCTGCACCTGGAGCCCAGCGCGGGTCGTCGTACCGCGATCACTGTTGTGCCATCGCAGTGGGCGGACTTCGGCGAGTTGTGCCTGGGCGCGGCGGTCGGCTGCAGCCGCGGCCTCGTCTTGTTGAAGCTTCAGCGATCCTTGCGCGGCCTCCGCGGAACGATGCGCCTCTGCGGCCGCCGTCTGAGCGATGACGTTCGATTCGGCGGCCAGATCCTCAGAACGCACGGCCCCGGCGACCGCCTTCTCAGCGATCGTGTTCGACGCGACAGCTAGGCCGTTCGCCGTCTTTGCCTCCCGGTGCGAGAGGTAACTCAGAACAACCGCGACGACCGATGCGAGAAACGCCGCCGCCGCGATGGCTTCAGCCATGGTTGGGGTCGCCCCGCAGTTACGCGAGCGCGGCTTTGGCCTGGGCGGCGATCGTGGCGAAGGCTGCGGGTTCGCGAACGGCGAGGTCGGCGAGGGTCTTGCGGTCGAGGTCGATGCCGGCGCGGTCGAGGCCGTTGATGAGGCGGCTGTAGCTGAGGCCGTGGAGGCGCGCGGCGGCGTTCACGCGGACGATCCAGAGGCGGCGGAAGTCGCCCTTCTTATCGCGGCGGTGCACCGTCGCGTAGCGCAGCGCGTGCATGAGCGATTCGTGCGCGACCTTGTAGTTCGTGTGCCGCTTGCCGCGGTGGCCCTTCGTCTGCTGCAGGACTTCCTTGTGGCGCGCGTGAGCGCTGACGCGGCTGCGTACGCGGGCCATGGGAGCAGTCCTTTCGGCGTCGGCCGGGGTTCTTCAGGCGCAGGGGCGCCGCTAGGCGTACGGGAGCAGGCGGCGGATCTGGCGCGTGTGCGTCGGGTGCACTTGCTCCATCCCGCCGAGGGCGAAGCGCTTCTCGGCGCGCTTCTTCATGCGCTTGTTGTTGCGGTGGTGCGACATCATCAGGAACTTGCCGGTGCCGGTCACCTTGACGCGCTTGGCGGTGCCCTTGTGGGTCTTCATCTTCGGCACGCTAGCTGCCCCCCACTACCGCATCGGCTACGTCTGCTACTGGTTCCGCCGCGACTGGTTCGGCCGTCACTGCTTCCGCTGCCACAGGCGCCGCCGCTTCGACCCGCGGCGCTGGCGGTCGCTCGCGCCGCACGCCGGGCGTCACGATCACGGAGAGCATGCGCCCCTCGAGGGCGGGCGAGCGCTCGATGGTCGAGACGTCGCGGATGCGCGCCACGAACTTATCGAGGACCTCGCGCCCGACTTCCGGGTGCGTGATCTCGCGTGCGCGGAACATCACCGAGACCTTGACCTTGTCCCCCTCGGCGAGCAGCTTGCGGGCCGTCCGCGCCTTGAAGTCCAAGTCGTGCTCGTCGATCTTCACCCGCATGCGCACCTCGCGCAACTCGGCGTGCTTGATGCCCTTGCGCAACTCTTTCTCGCGCTTGGACTGTTCGTACTTGTACTTGCCATAGTCCATGATGCGGCAGACCGGGGGGTCGGCCGTGGGCGCCACCTCGACGAGGTCGAGGCCGGCCTCTTCGGCCAGGCGTAGCGCGTCAGCGCGGGAGATGATTCCCAGCTGCTCCTCTTCACGGATGACGCGCAGCTGCGGCGCGAGAATCCGCTCGTTGATGCGAAGTTCTTTGGCGATAGCCCCCTCCAGGCGACGAACCGTCGACACTCGTGCGCCGCTTCCTGCGGCGTCCGAGCCCGTCCGATTCTAGCATCGGCGGATCGTGCGCCACAAACGGCGGGTGACGGGCCACGGGCGCTAGACGGCATCCGGCTCGTATTCGAGGACGAGTGCGCCCTGCTCGACGCGGCCGCCGGCCTGGCAGTGGATGGCGGTCACGGTGCCGGGCACGGGTGACTGGATCTCGTTCTGCATCTTCATGGCCTCGATCACGAGCAGCGCCTGGCCGACGGCGATGTGGTCGCCGACGGCCAGGCGCACCTCGATGACGACGCCCGCGAGGGGCGCGGTCACCTCGCCGGGGCGGTCTTTGCCGCCGAGCGCGCCGTGGCCGCGACCCGCCGCCGAGGCGGGGCCGACGAGGAAGCGCCGGCCGTCCACCACCACTTCGAAGCCGGCGCCGCGGCGAGTGACGTAGGCGCGCCGCGGACGCCCGTCGACGAGCAGCGTGAACAGGCCGGGGACGGTGCCCGCGGCCTCGATCGCCAGCGGTTCAGCGTCATCGATGGCGACGGTGAGCGAGCCGCTCGCGTCGTCGACGACGACGCTGTGCTCCTCGCCGGCGATTACGAGCCGGTGCCGCGTCGCCACCCGCGACCTCCTCCGGCGCCCGCGCGCTGGTCCAGCGCGCGCAGGCGGTTCGTGCGGACCCATTCGTTGGTGCTAGCCGTAGGCGCGGCGCCGTTGGCGGGGACGCTCGCCATCGAGGCGGCGAGCGCGGCCGCGATGAGCGCGGTCTGCGCGCGGGGGTCGTCGTCGCCCGGGGCGGGCATCTGGAACACGCGCTCCAGCCAGCCGGTGTCGACGTCGCCGGCGATGTAGTCCGGGTGGTCGAGCAGCGCGAGGTGGAACGGGACGTTGGTGTCCACGCCGGCGATCACGAGGTCGAGCAGCGCTCGGCGCAGCCGTTGCAGCGCGAGCTCGCGCGTCTCGGCCCAGACGATGAGCTTGCCGAGCAGCGAGTCGTAGAAAACGGGGACGTCCAAGCCGTCGTAGAGCATCGTGTCGAAGCGCGTGCCGGGGCCGAGGGGCGCCTCGACGTGCGAGACGAGGCCGACGCTCGGCATGAAGTTCTGGTACGGGTCCTCGCCGTTGATGCGGGCCTCGATGGCCCAGCCGTGGGGCTCGATCGGGCGCGCGAGCGGCGGCAGCGGCTCGCCCGCTGCGACGAGCAGCTGCTGGCGCACGAGGTCGACGCCGTAGACGAGCTCGGTGACGGGGTGCTCCACCTGCAGGCGCGCGTTCACCTCGAGGAAGTAGAACTCGCCGCGGTTGTCGAGCAGGAACTCGACGGTGCCGGCGTTCTGGTAGCCGCAGCTGCGCGCGGCGGCGATGGCGGCGTCGCACATGCGCTGGCGCAGGGCGGGGTCGACGGCGACGGAGGGGGCTTCCTCGGTGAGCTTCTGGTGGCGGCGCTGGACGGAGCACTCGCGCTCGCCGTAGGCGCGCACGGTGCCGTGCGCGTCGGCCATGATCTGCACCTCGATGTGGCGGGAGCGCTGGATGTAGCGCTCCAGGAAGATCGTGGCGTCGCCGAAGGAGCTGGCGGCCTCGGCGCCCGAGGCGCGCATGGCGGCTTCGAGGTCGTCGAGGCGCTCGACGACGCGGATGCCGCGCCCGCCGCCGCCTGCCGCCGCCTTCACGAGCAGGGGGAAGCCGATGCGTTCGGCCTCGGCGCGTGCGCGGGGGAGGTCGTTCGGGTCGATGTCGTTCGCGCCGGGGACGACGGGGACGCCGGCCGCCTCCATGAGCTTGCGCGCCGACACCTTGTCGCCGAGCGCGCGCATGGCGGCGGCGGAGGGGCCGATGAATGCGATGCCAGCCGCCTCGCAGGCGTCGGCGAAGCGGGGGTTCTCGGAGAGGAAGCCATAGCCGGGGTGGATCGCCTCCGCGCCGGTGCGGCGGGCGGCGTCGATGATCTTCTCGATGACGAGGTAGGACTCGCTGGAGGGGCCGGGGCCGATCGGCACGGCGACGTCGGCGCCGCGCACGTGGAGCTGGTTGCGGTCGGGCTCGGAGTAGACGGCGACGGTCTCGATGCCGAGCTCGCGGCAGGTGCGCTGGACGCGCAGCGCGATCTCGCCGCGGTTGGCGAGCAGGATGCGCTTGAACACGGCGGTCTCCCGTCGGGGGGCAGGCTCGGGGGTCTCGATGCGCGGGGCGTAGAGTCGCACGGCTCGCGGGGGTGGGGCAAGGCGCCCTCACCCCCCCCGGCCCCCTCGCCCCGCCCCGCGGGGAGAGGGGGCCGGTCCGAAGGAAAGGCGCGGCGGAAGCCCTGCCAGGGCTTACGGCGAGTGAACTCCCCGGGGATAGCCCTCTTCAGGTGCGAGGCCGCGGCGGAATGTCCTATGATTCGCAGCCCGAGCAGACGTAGCACAGTCGGCGGAGCAACTGCTCGCACGTGAGGGTGAAATGCTCGAAGACGACATCAAGGATATCGTCCAGCGTTTGAAAAGGTCAGAGTACCCCAACGAGATGTCTGTTTCGTCCGGGGTGGTCGAGCGCTTGCTTCGATCGCTCGATTGGCCGACGCATGATCCAAGGGTGGTGTACCAGCAGTACGCCGTTGGTGATCGTGTTGGGGAGAGCGGGCGGGTCGATTTCGCGTTGTGCCACCCGGCGGGGACGCCGCGTGTCATGCTTGAGGTGAAGCGAGTTGGGCACAGCGATGGCGCAGAGCGCCAATTGTTCAACTACGCAATCCATCACGGAACCCAACTTGTCGTTCTGACGGACGGTCAAGATTGGAGCTTCTTCCTGCCCGCAGAAGAGGGTAGCTATTCCGAGCGGTGGGTCTACAAACTCGACCTAGTCGAGCGAGATCTTGGCGAGTCCGCTATGCGACTTCGGAGATACTTGACGTACCAATCCGTGTGTACGGGTGAGGCGCTGTCAGTGGCGAGACGGGACTACCAGGACGTGGCTAAGGGGCGGCAGATCAGTACCGCTCTGCCCGAGGCGTGGCGGTCCCTCGTCGCGGAACAAGATGCGGAGCTCCTCGAACTGATAGGGGGACGCGTCGAGAACCTGTGTGGTTCAGACCTGACCCGGACGTAACACTCCGCTTCCTCGTGGACGACGTTATTGTGCGCCCGGCGCTGCAAGCTGCCGGCGTAGGCACGCTCCCTCAACCAGGAAGGTCCGTGGCCGTTAGCGCTCCTGGGGTGAATCCGCCGGGTCCGGTCGACTCCGCGCAGGGGGTCGGATTCTCGCTGTCTGGCGAGTTCTGGCGGTGCCGCAATGCTATCGACGTGCTAATCAAGGTGCTTGAGGCGCTCGCTGCACGCGATCCACTGTTCACGGAGAAGCTCATCGCGCTGCCGAGGCATGGCAGCAAACGGCGTTGGGTGGCCCGAGATCGATACGAGCTTTATCCGGGGAAGTCGCCGGAATTCGCCGATCAGCACTCGCATCAGCTGCCGAGCGGGGAATGGGTAGGCACCAACTACGGCGTGCCGATGATCGGGCAGATCATTTCCGCTGCTTGCCAAGTCGCCGGAGTTGCCTACGGATGCGATCTCCAAGTTTCGCTTAGGTAACGTGTCGTTGACTCCGGTGCTGGGTTCACGCGATGGCTGGACGTGTTCGCGTCGGTTGGCTGCATCCGAGCGCACACAGTAGCGACCTCCGGAGGCGGGGCGAAGGGGCGCGGAGCCGTCGTGGTTCTGGCTCGGCTGGCTTACGGATTCGCGGAGGGCGGCTGTTCGGAGGGAACGGCGATGGCGCGGGTGTCGCGTTCGGCGGTGAGGCGGGCGATGAGGTCCGCCAGGGGCTGCGCGCCGAGGTCGCCGCCGGTGCGGGTGCGGACGGCGACGGTGTGCTGTTCGGCCTCGCGGTCGCCGACGACGAGCATGTATGGGACTTTCTGGAGCTGGGCGTCGCGGATCTTCGCCTGCATGCGCTGGCTCGAACCGTCGACCTCCGGGCGGAGGCGGGCGGCGCGGAGGGCGGCGCCGACCTCCTGCGCGTAGGGCAGGTGGCGGTCGGCGATGGGGATGACGGCGGCCTGCACAGGGGCGAGCCAGAGCGGGAGCGCGCCGGCGTAGTGCTCGATGAGCATGCCGACGAAGCGTTCGACGGAGCCGAGCAGGGCGCGGTGGATCATGAACGGGCGGTGCTCCGCGCCGTCTTCGCCGATGTAGCTCAGCTCGAAGCGCTCCGGCAGGTTGAAGTCGAACTGCACGGTCGAGCACTGCCAGGGGCGGCCGAGCGCGTCGTGCAGGACGATGTCGATCTTCGGGCCGTAAAAAGCGCCGCCACCCTCGTCGATGCCGTGCTCGAGGCCGGCGCGCTCGAGCGCACGGCGCAGCGAGGCTTCGGCGCGCGTCCAGTCCTCGTCGCGGCCGACGGACTTCTCGGGGCGCGTCGAGAGGTTGGCGGTGAAGCGCTCGAAGCCGAAGGTGCGCAGCGTCGCGAGCACGAACTCGACGACCGCGACGACCTCGTCCTCGACCTGCTCGGGGGTGACGAAGAGGTGCGCGTCGTCCTGGGTGAAGCCGCGCACGCGCAGCATGCCGTGGAGCGTGCCGGAGCGCTCGTAGCGGTAGACGGTGCCGAGCTCCGCGAAGCGCAGTGGCAACTCGCGGTAGGAGCGCAGACGGTCGCCGTAGATCTGGATGTGGAAGGGGCAGTTCATCGGCTTCACGTAGAACGGCTGGCCGTCGACGTCCATGGGCGAGTACATGCTGTCCGCGTAGAAGTCGAGGTGGCCGGAGCGCTCCCAGAGTGTGGCGCGGCCGATGTGCGGGGTGAAGACGATGTCGTAGCCCGCGTCGAGGTGCTGCTCGCGCCAGAAGTCCTCGATGGCCAGGCGCAGGCGGCCACCCTTGGGGTGCCAGTAGATGAGGCCGGGGCCGTACTCCTCGTGCGTGCTGAAGAGATCGAGCTCGCGGCCGAGGCGGCGATGATCGCGGCGGCCGGCTTCCTCGACGGACTCGAGGTAGGCGTCGAGCTCGGGCTGGGTGGGGAAGAGCGCGCCGTAGATGCGCTGGAGCATCGGGCGGTGCTCGTCGCCGCGCCAGTACGCGCCGGCGGAGTGGGTGAGCGTGAACGCGCCGACCTGGCCGGTGCGATCGGTGTGGCCGCCGCGGCAGAGGTCCTGGAAGTCGGCGTGGACGAAGTGGCCGACCGTAGCGTCCGTGATGTCGTCGATCAGCTCGAGCTTGTAGGGCTGATCGGCGAAGACGCGGCGCGCCTCGTCCTTCGGGATCTGGCGGCCGGTGATGGGGACGTCGCGGGCGACGGACGCGTGCATGCGCGCCTCGATGTCGCGTAGGTCGTCGGGGGTGAGCGGGCGGGGGAGGTCGAAGTCGTAGTAGAAGCCGTGCTCGATGGGCGGGCCGATGGCGTACTTCGCGTCCGGGAAGAGCTGGAGCACGGCCTCGGCGAGCACGTGGGCGGCGGAGTGGCGCATGCGGAACAGCTGCTCCTCGGGGGGCAGCTCGGCGAAGGGGGGCTCGGCGTGTTCGCTCGGGGCGGTCATCGGGGCATCGTAACGAACGCCCCTGACTGGTGCTACGCGCGGGGTGCCGGGACCGCGGGGAGCCCTCACCCTCCCGGCCCCCTCTCCCCGCGAGGCCGCGAGGCGGGCGAGGGGGAGAGGGAACGAGTGCGGTGCGGTGTGTGTCAGGGGAGCACACCGGATCACGTGGGACACTGGGTCGTGTGACCCGTCGCTCTGTGCTGCTCACCGCAGTCGCGGCCGTTGCTACGACGTACTACGCGGCGTGCAGCCTGCTGTTGCACTACTCCTTCCACTCGAACGGGTGGGACCTGGGGCTCATCCACCAGGTGGTCTGAAACACGGACGAGGGGCGCTGGTTCGCGTACTCGTTCCGGGACATGTCCTATTCCGGGGATCACTGGCAGCCGGTGGTCGTGCTGCTCGTGCCGCTCGTGTGGCTCGGGGAGCGGGTCGGTGGGGGGCCGACGCCGCTGCTGTTGGCGCAGGCGCTCGCGCTCGGGGGGGCAGTCGTGCCGCTGCACGCGGCGGCGCGACGATGGCGGGCGAGCGGGTCGCGTGGGGCGCGGTGGCGGCGTACGTGCTGAGCCTCGGCGCGGCACGCGCGGTGGCGTTCGACTTCCACACGGAGGCGTTCGCGCCGCTGCTGACGTTCGGCGCGCTGTGGGCGCTGGCAGCCGGGCGGCGGCCGTGGTTCGCCGCTGCGGTGGTCGGGGCGCTGCTGCTGCGGGAGGACGGGGTGCTGCTCGCGCTGGCGCTGTGCTGGGTCGCATGGCTGACGTTCGGCTGGCGGCGCGAGCCCGCGGCGCTGGCAGCGGCGTCGATTGCGTACGCGGGGTGGGTGTGGCTGTGGCTGATCCCGCGCTACCGGGGGGATGAGCTCAATCCGTTCGCGGAGCGGTACGGATATCTGGGGGACGGCGTGGGCGAGGTCGCGCTCCACCTCGTGACGCGGCCCGGGCTCGCGCTCGAGCAGCTGGCGCAACGGGGCCCGCTCGAGGCGCTCGCGCTGGTGCTGCTGAGCGGGGCGATGCTGCCGCTGCTCGTGCCTCGGCTGTGGCCCGCGCTGGCGCTGGTGGTGGCGCCGTCGCTGCTGTCGCAGCACGGGCCGCAGGGGGCGCTGCAGCTGCATTACATGGTCGTGCCGACGGCGGTGGCGATCGTGCTGGCGGTGCTGCCGCTGCGCGGGCCGGGTGGGTGGGTCTCGCGGCGCGGAGCCGCCGTCGGGGCGGCGTGGGCGGGCGTGGCGCTGGCGTTGTTCGCGGCGCGGTCGCCGCTGCCGCCGTCGGTCGCCGCCGAGCCGGGGCGGTTCGCGGTGGACGCGCACGCGCGCGTGGCGCGCTCGTTCGTGCGCGCCGTGCCGGCCGGCGCGACGGTCAGCGCGCAGTCGCCGTTCGTCGCGCACCTGGCGGCGCGGGAGCGCAGCTACCAGTTCCCGCGGGTGCTGGACGCGGAGTACGTGTTGCTGGACGCCTACGGGCCGATCCCGCGAGACGACCTCGACGCCGGGTACGAGGCGTGCCGGGCGGCGCTGCCGCGGCTGGGGTTCGAGCTCGTGCGGGAGGAGGACGGCATCACGCTGTGGCGCCGGGGGCGCGACGCGGAGCGCGTGCGAGGGGTGGCGGTGTGGTGTTCAGGGCAGCGCGACTGAGCTGGGCGATCGAGGCGCAGGCGTGCAGTGGAGGCGTGCGGTGGTGGGCGATACTGGATTCGAACCAGTGACCTCTGCGATGTCAACGCAGCGCTCTAACCAACTGAGCTAACCGCCCACAGCGGACATCGAGCGTATCGCTGTGCGCGAAACAGCGTCAACGGCTGTAGCACTCGGGAGTGTGGATATTCATTGACACGTGATCAGTCGCCTGCTAATGTCCCGCCCCACAGCCGGGGAGTGGCGGCCGCGCGGGCGGTCGCTATGCTTGACCGGTTGGTGAACGGTGGGCCTCTAGCTCAATGGTAGAGCAGCTGACTCTTAATCAGCCGGTTCAGGGTTCGAGTCCCTGGGGGCTCACCAACTGCATTCATCAACTGCAGTGGGGCGAGGAGCGCGGGGTCCAGGCATGGGGCGTCTCGGAAGGGGCACCCACCCACGGGACGAACCGGGAGTATTGCCGAACCGACGGGGAAGTGTCGGAATTGGCAGACGAGCATGATTTAGGATCATGTGCCGCAAGGCGTAGGAGTTCGAGTCTCCTCTTCCCCACCAGCGTCGGACGGCTCGCGAGCATGCTCGGGAGCTGCCGGAGCCGGCGGGAAGAACGCTCGAAGTTTCCGTCAGCCCGGGGGGGCCAATGGCGAAGCTGCTGGAAGTAAAGAACCTGCGCACCTACTTCTATACGGAAGAGGGAGTGGTGCGGGCTGTCGACGGCGTCAGCTGGGATCTCGAAGAGGGCGAAACGCTGGGGCTCGTCGGCGAGTCTGGCAGCGGCAAGTCGGTAACGGCGATGTCGATCTTGCGGCTGATCCCGCGACCGCCCGGGCGGATCGTGGGGGGCGAGATCATCTTCGAGGGGCAGGACCTGCTCAAGGTGAGCGACGCGGAGATCCGTTCGATCCGCGGCAACCGCATCGCGATGGTGTTCCAGGAGCCGATGACCTCGCTGAACCCGGTGCTGGACATCGGCAACCAGCTGATGGAGGCGATCCAGCTGCACATGGGGCTGGACAAGGCAGACGCGGAGAAGCGCGCGATCGAGCTGCTGGAGCTGGTGGGCATTCCGGAGGCGGCAGGGCGGGTGCACGATTACCCGCATCAGTTCTCCGGCGGTATGCGCCAGCGCGTGATGATCGCGATGGCGCTGTCGTGCAACCCGAAGCTGTTGCTGGCGGATGAGCCGACGACGGCGCTGGACGTGACGATCCAGGCGCAGGTGCTGGAGATCATGGCGCGGCTGGCGAAGGACATGGGCTCGGCGGTGGTGATCATCACGCACAACCTGGGCGTGGTGGCGCGCTACGCGGACCGTGTGAACGTGATGTACGCGGGGCGCATCGTGGAGTCCGGGACGACGGACGACATCTTCCTGAACCCGCGGCACCCGTACACGGTGGGGCTGATGGCGTCTGTGCCGCGCCTGGACGCGACGGAGCACGTGCGGCTGTACGCGATCGAGGGGCAGCCACCGCTGTTGATCGACCCGATCCCGGGGTGCCCGTTCGAGCCGCGCTGCGAGTGGCGCATCGACAAGTGCCACACGGAGTCGCCGCCGCTGGAGCTGAAGAGCGAGCGGCACTGGGCGGCGTGCTGGCGGAACCCGTCGGCTGACGCGAAGACGGCGGAACAGAAGCCCGCGGTCGCGCGGACCGGCTCCTAGGGAGTAACCGATGACAATGGCTCAGCCGGCCGCCGCGAGCATGCCTCCGGGCACGCGGCCGTTGTTGGAGGTCAAGGACCTCAAAATGTACTTCCCGGTGGTCGCCGGGTCGATCGTGCAGCGCAAGGTCGCAGACGTGAAGGCCGTCGACGACGTGAGCTTCTTCGTGAACCGCGGCGAGACGCTAGGGTTGGTGGGCGAGTCGGGCTGCGGCAAGTCGACGACCGGTCGGGCGGTGCTGCAGCTGCACCGGCCGACCGCTGGCACGGTGAACTTCGACGGCACCGAGCTGACGCACTTGAAGGGTCGCGCGCTGCGCGGGTTCCGCCGGCGCATGCAGATGATCTTCCAGGACCCGTACTCGTCGTTGAACCCGCGCATGAACGTGCAGAGCATCGTCGCGGAGCCGATGACGATCCACGGGCTGCACAAGGGGGCCGAGCGGGCGGACCGCGTGAACTACATCCTCAACGCGGTGGGCTTGAACCCGTACTTCGCGAAGCGCTACCCGCACGAGTTCTCGGGCGGGCAGCGGCAGCGCATCGGCATCGCGCGGGCGCTGGCGGTGGAGCCGGACTTCATCGTCTGCGACGAGCCGGTGTCGGCCCTGGACGTGTCGATCCAGGCGCAGATCATCAACCTGCTGGAGGACCTGCAGGAGGAGTTCAATCTCACCTACCTGTTCATCGCGCACGACCTGGCGGTGGTGCGGCACATCTCGGACCGCGTGGTGGTGATGTACCTCGGGCACTTCATGGAGCTCGCGGACTCGAACGAGCTGTACGAGAACCCCTTGCACCCGTACACGAAGGCGCTGCTCTCGGCGATCCCGCTGACGGACCCGCGGCTGGAGCGGACGCGTGAGCGGATCATCCTGACGGGCGACGTACCGTCGCCGCTGCGGCCGCCTCCGGGCTGCGTGTTCAACACGCGTTGTCCGATCGCCATCGACGAGTGCCGGGAGCGCATTCCGGAGTGGCGCGAGATGGGGCCGTCGCACTGGGTGGCGTGCCACCGGGCGTAAGCGGCTCGACGCGTAGGACGAGTGCTGGACCGGGCGCCGCAAGGCGCCCGGTCTGTGTATTGAACCGGGCGCCTCGATGCGCCCGGTCTGTGTGTGCGGGGCGCGGACCCTCGCCCCCCGGCCCCCTCGCCCCGCGCGGCGGGGCGAGGGGGAGCCAGACGCGGGTGGCGTACATCGCTGAGCGCGTGGGGGCGGGCGCGGCTAGGATGAATTGATGGACCAGGCGCACATCCGCAACTTCTCGATCATCGCGCATATCGATCATGGCAAGTCCACGCTGGCCGATCGCATGATCGAGCTGACGGGCACGGTCGCGGCGCGCGCGATGCAGGAGCAGGTGCTCGACCAGATGGACCTGGAGCGCGAGAAGGGCATCACGATCAAGGCGCAGGCCGTGCGCCTGGCGTACCGGGCGGCGGACGGCGAGGACTACGAGCTGAACCTGATCGACACACCGGGGCACGTCGACTTCGCGTACGAGGTGTCGCGGGCGCTGGCGGCGTGCGAGGGCGCGGTGCTGGTCGTGGACGCCACGAAGGGCATCCAGGCGCAGACGCTCGCGAACGTGTACCAGGCGATCGACCTCGACCTCGCGCTCGTGCCGGTGGTCAACAAGGTCGACATGGTGGCAGCGGAGCCGGAGCGCGTGGCGCAGGAGCTCGTCGACGTGATCGGCATCGATCCGAACGAGGTGCTGTTCGCGTCGGCGAAGAGCGGGCAGGGCATCGACGAGATCCTGGCGGCGATCGTCGCGCAGGTGCCGCCGCCGCGCGGCGACGCGGAAGCGCCGTTGCGCGCGCTCGTGTTCGATTCGAAGTACGACGCGTACAAGGGCGTGCTGGTGTATGTGCGGGTGGTGGACGGCACGATCCGCGCGGGCCAGCAGCTGCGGTTGATGCAGCAGGGCACGCGCTTCGAGCCGCTGGAGGTGGGCTGCTTCCGGCCGCAGCTGGAGGTGGTGCCGGCGCTGACGGCGGGGCAGGTGGGGTACGTCGCCACGGGGCTGAAGGGCGTCGGCGACAGCCGCGTGGGCGACACGCTGACGCTGGAGCGTGGCGGCGCAGTCGAGCCACTGCCGGGGTATCTGCCCGCGAAGGCGATGGTGTTCGCGGGACTGTACCCGACGGATGCGGATCGCTACTCGGACCTGCGGGACGCGCTCGAACGGTTGAGCCTCAACGACGCGTCGCTGCAGTGGCAGCCGGAGTCGTCGGTGGCGCTGGGGTTCGGCTTTCGCTGCGGGTTCCTGGGGCTGTTGCATATGGAGATCATCCAGGAGCGGCTGGAGCGCGAGTTCGGCATGGCGCTGATCGCGACGGCGCCGTCGGTGGCGTACGAGGTGACGCGCACGGACGGCCGCGAGATCGTGGTCGACAGCCCGGCGGATCTGCCGGTGCCGAACGAGATCGCGGAGGTGCGCGAGCCGTGGATGCGCATCACGGTGACGACGCCGGCGCGCTACCTCGGCGCGGTGATGGAGCTTGTGCAGGGGCGGCGGGGGCGCTTCGAGAAGCTCGAGTATCTCGATCGCAGTGGCGAGGCGGGCGACCAGCGCGTGGTCGCGGAGTACCTCGCGCCGCTGTCGGAGATCCTCGTGGATTTCTATGACCAGCTGAAGTCGCGGTCGCAGGGGTACGCGTCGCTCGACTACCAGCTTGCGAACTACCTGCCGGCGCGGGTCGCACGGCTGGACGTGATCGTGAACGGCGACATCGTCGATGCGCTCTCGACGATCGTGCCGGTGGACGTGGCGGCGGCGCAGGGGCGCAAGCTGACGGCGGCGCTGCGCGAGCTGATCCCGCGGCAGCTGTTCGACGTGCCGATCCAGGCGGCGATCGGCGGCCGCATCGTGGCGCGCGAGACGGTGCGGGCGATGCGCAAGAACGTGCTGGCAAAGTGCTACGGCGGCGACGTCTCGCGCAAGCGCAAGCTGCTGGAGGCGCAGAAAGCGGGCAAGAAGCGCATGAAGATGGTGGGCTCAGTGGAGGTGCCGCAGGAGGCGTTTATGGCGGTGCTGAAGCTGCGCGACTAGGAGGGGAAGGGCCCACCCGCGGACGCCAGAGGCCCTCACCCCCTGGCCCCCTCTCCCCGCGGGCGGGGCGAGGGGGAGTCGGAAGCGGCTGAGCGGGCGTGCGGAGCGGCGGTCAGGCGGAGGGGGTGGGGGGCGCGTCCACGCCGGCGCAGTTGGGCTCGCTCGCGAGGGCTTGCACGACGTGCTCCGGCAGCTCGGCGGCGCTGGCGGTGACGGCTTGCTGGGCGCCCTGCTGCTGGAAGCGGGCCTGAGCGTTGGCGACGGCGATCTGCTGGGGCGCGGTGGCTTTCGCGATCGCGTCGATCTGCTCCTGCACGAAACGCGCGGTCTCCTGCGCCTGGGCGATCAGCGCCTCGTGGTAGGCGCGTGCGGCTTCGGGCGGGGTGAAGGCGCGCAGCTCGCGTTCGATGGCCTGCGCGGCGGCGATCTCGGCGCGGCCGAGCGTGGCGGCGCGCTGCTTGCGGGCCTCGAGGTCGAGCAACTGCGGGTCGCGATTATCGCGCGAGTCGATGAGCGCCTGGACGAAGGCGTTCTGTGCGCCGCACACGCGCGCGGCCCAATCGGGCACGCTCGCCGGCGGAGGCGGGTCGTCGTCGAGCAGGCGCGTGCCGAGCAGCACGGCGAGGCCCGCGAGCACGAGCACGGCGGCCGCGGCCGCGGCCGCGAGGATCGGCCAGCGGCGGACGAGCGGTTGCATCTGCACGACGGCCCCCCGGCAGGTATCCCGCGCCGATTGTGCCACCGCGGGCGCACGAGCGGGGGCTCGCGCGGGTGTGTCCGCCTCGCACGCGGCGCTGCTACCGTACGCGGAGCGCGACCCCGGCTGAGACGAGAGTGAGCAGCGCTTGAGCACGCAGATCGTGGCGCCCCGCATCCGCGGGTTCATCTCCGTGAACGCGCATCCGGACGGCTGCGCGGCGGTCGTGCGGCGCCAGGCCGAGGTCGCGCGGACCGGGCTCGCGGGGCGGCGCGCGGGGAACGTGCTGGTGATCGGGTCGAGCACCGGGTACGGGATCGCGACGTTGCTGAGCGCGGCGTTCGGGCTGCGCGCGCACGTGCTGGGCGTGTGCTTCGAGCGCGCGGCGGCCGAGGCGCGCACGGGCAGCGCGGGCTGGTACAACCTCGCGGAGGCGCACCGGCTCGCGCGCGCCGAGGGCTTGCTCGTGCGCACGGTGAACGGTGACGCGTTCACGCGCGAGGTAAAGCAGCAGGTGGTGGCGGAGCTGCGCGCGCGCTTCGGGCCACTCGACTACGTCGTGTACTCGCTCGCGGCGCCGCGGCGGGTGTCGCCGGACGGGGCGGTGACGTGGCAGAGCGCGCTCAAGCCGATCGGCGCGCCGTACACCGGGAAGGCGATCGACCTGCGTGCGGACGCCGTCGTCGAGGCGAGCATCGAGGCGGCGAGCGCGGAGGAGATCGCGGACACGGTGCGCGTGATGGGCGGCGAGGACTGGGCGGACTGGCTGGAGCTGCTCGCGGCCGAGCACCTGCTCAACGATGGCTGCCGCAGCGTGGCGTACTCGTACGTGGGGCCGGACGTGACGCAGGAGATCTATCGCTCCGGCACGATCGGGCGCGCGAAGGAGCACCTGGAGGCGACCGCCGAGCGACTGCACGCGCGGCTCGCGGACGCGCACGGCGGCGGGGCGTGGGTGAGCGTGCAGTCGGCGGTGGTGACGCAGGCCTCGGCGGCGATCCCCGGGGTGCCGCTGTACATGAGCATCGTGTTCGCGGTGCTGCGCGAGCGCGGGTTGTGGGAGGGGACGATCGAGCAGGTCGTACGGCTGTTCCGCGAGCAGATCGCGCCGGGCGTGGCGCCGGTCGTCGATAGGCGGCGGCGCATCCGCCTCGATGACCGCGAGCTCGATCCGTCGGTGCAGGCGGAGGTGGCGGCGCGCTGGGCGCGCGTGACGACGGCGAACCTTCGCGAGCTGTCGGATTACGCGGGCTACAAGCAGGCGTTCGAGCAGCTGTTCGGGTTCGGCGTCGAGGGGATCGACTACGCGCGGCCGACGGAGCTGGAGCGGGCGCTGGTGTAGCGTGCAGCGTTTGAAGCGGGAGGAGCGGCGATGACGGACGAGGAGCGCACGGGCGCGCTGGTGTAGCGGCTGTTTGGCGACGTGCTGGGGGTGATGTCGATCTTCGCGGTTTACCTCGGCGATCGGCTGGGGCTCTACCGCGCGCTGGCGAGTGGAGGGCCGGCGACGGCGGGGGAGCTGGCGGCGCGTGCGGGGATCGCGGAGCGCTATGCGCGCGAGTGGCTCGAGCAGCAGGCGGTGAACGAGATCGTGGACGTGACGGGCGCGAGCGCGGACGCGGGGCTGCGACGCTACGCATTGCCAGCGGCGCACGCGGCGGTGCTCGTCGATCGCGACAGTCTGACGTACCTGACGCCGTTCGCCGCCCTGGCGGGGGCGGTGGGCGCGCAGTTACCGGCGCTGGTGGAGGCGTACCGCACGGGCGGCGGGGTGCCGTGGAGCGCGTTCGGCGCGGAGATGCGCGAGGCGCAGGGCGACGCAAACCGGCCGATGTTCCTGCAGCAGCTCGCGCAGGAGCAGTTGCCGCAGATCGCGGACGTGCACGCGCGGTTGCAGGCGGCGCCCGGGGCGCGCGTGGCGGACATCGGTTGCGGCATGGGTTGGTCCTCGATCGCGATTGCGCTGGGATACCCGGGCGTGACGGTGGACGGCTACGACGTCGACGAGCCGAGCGTGGAAGCGGCGCGCGTGCACGCGCGTGAGCACGGGGTCGCGGACCGCGTGCGCTTCCACGCGACGGACCTCGCGGAGGCGAGTGGGGGCTACGACCTGGTCACGGCGTTCGAATGCATCCACGACATGCCACGCCCGGTGGAGGTGCTGGCGACGATGCGCCGGCTCGCGTCGGGCGGGGACACGGTGATCGTGATGGACGAGCGGGTGGCGGAGGAGTTCGGGGCGGTGGGGGACCCGGTCGAACGGCTGATGTACGGGGCGAGCCTGCTGATCTGCCTGCCTGACGGGATGTTGCACCAGCCGACGGCGGCGACGGGGACGGTGATGCGGCCGGCGACGCTGCGCGCGTATGCGCGCGCGGTGGGCTTCGCGGACATCGAGGTGCTGCCGGTGGCGCACGACTTCTTCCGCTTCTATCGGCTGACCGAGTAGGGAGGAAGGGGGCCCCGCCCGCCCACCCCATGAATGCGGGGCTGCGCCCCGCTCCCCGGTACGAGAGGCGATCCCTTCACCCCCGATCGGCTGCGGCGGGCTGCCCGCACGAGCGTCTCGGGGGTGTCGTCTCCGAGGAGGAATCGCGTCCGAGTCGTCAGGCGCTGGTCGAGGGCAGCAGGTCGTTGAGGGTGACGACGCCGGAGGTGGCGAGCAGGCGGGCGCGCAGCGCGGCGGTGTCGAGCGGGGCGGCCGATAGCACGGCGCGGGCGGCGGCGTAGAGCTCGGGGGCGGGGAGCAGGGCGTAGCCGTGGGCCTCGGCGGCGGCGCGCAGCGCATCGATGTACGGCGTGTCGCGGCGGTCGGGGGGGTGGCCGCGCCAGCCGTTGACGACGATCAGGCCGCGCGCGCTGCGGCCCTCGCGCTCGAGCAGGGCGTCGAGGCGGGTGCGCAGGCGGTAGTGGGGGGCCATGCCGACGGCGGCGTCGGCGGCTTCGACCTCGAGCAGCAGCTCGCCTTCGTCGGAGGTGAGCAGCGGGGGGCCGCCAGCCGAGCGGGCGGCGAAGCCGAGCAGCGCGGCGCAGCGAAGCGTGGCGGCGAGCAGCGGGCGGCCGTTGGGCAGCCAGAGTACGTCGCGGGGCTGGGCGAAGGCGGCGGCCTCGCGCTCGGTGGCAAGGGCGCGCTCTTCGGCGCGGGTGGCGATGTCGCGCGCGCTCACGGCGTCGGCGGCGAGGGCGTCGAGGCCGGGCAGCGCTTCGGCGGCGAGCCAGTACGGCGGGGCGTCGGTGGGGTCGGGCGCGTCGAGCAGCTCGCGCGCGGCCGAGGCGAGCGCGGCGCCGTGGCGGAGCGCGGCGTCGCCGCCGCGGGCGGCGGGCATCGGCAGAAACACGACGCGGCCGCCGAGCACGTGGAACTCGGCGGCGGCCGGCGCGCCGCCGCTGGCGCGGGCGATCACGCGCGCGGCGGCGTCGAAGCCGGGGGCGCGCTGGTCGAAGAGCGCGCGATATTGCAGGTCGTCGCGCACGGCGTCGACCCAGCGCGCGAACGGGTGCGCGTGGTCGGCGACGGCGACCGCGTGGCCTTCGGCCCAGTGCAGCAGCGGCGGGCCCCAAGTGAGGCCGGCCGGCGCGGGCAGCAGCCAGTAGCGGTCCGCGCCGGTGAAGCCGAGCACCTGCGGCAGCGCGGCCTGCGGGGCGGCGAAGACGACGACGAGCGCGCCGCGCTCGAGGGTGGCGACGAGCTCGTCGCGGCGGCGGCGCAGGAGCTCGGCGATGGAGAGCGCGTCGCCGGCGGGCTCGCCGTTGACGACGGGGACGCCGGACAGGGTGTGGTGGCCGCCGCGGCCCTCGACAGCCTCGGCGATCGCGGCGGAGATGCCGGCGGGGTCCAGCACGACCACGGCGTACTCGAAGAGCGCGGGGGCGCTGAAGATCGTCGCGTTGTCGATGGAGGGATCGGCGAGCGGGCGGCCGATGGAGAGGACGCGCACGGGCACTCCGGGCTGCGGGCCGAGCCGTGCGCGGATTCTACGCGCGATCCGCCGTGCGCCCCAGTCGCGTCGGCCGGACAGTGGCGGCGAGCTGCACGAGCGAGACGAGGCCGGTCGCCGCTAGCACGCTCAGCGAGGAAGCGGATCGGAACTCGGGCCGGCCGCGCGCCAGCAGCGTCCCGTGGATGGCAACGGTGCCGACTCCCGCGCACGCGAGCAGCAGCGAGGCGAGGCTGCCACCGCGCGCACTGTTCGTGAGGTGTGTGTAGCCGTGCATCAGCAGAGCCGCGAGTGGTACGTGAAGCAGCACGAATGCCGTGCCGCCGCCGGGCAGCCGGAAGATGCGCCACTCCACCCAGCGCGCGGCGTCGACCTCGTGCGCGACGGGCAGCGCGATCGGTCGCACGGCGAGCAGAATACGCGAGGTGGGGCTCGACGCTTTGACGCCGCTGCGGGGCGCGCCTACGATCGAGGCCGGTCGTGCTAGGCGGGGAGCTAGCGGTGCCCTCTACCCGCAATCCGCTCAAGCGGGGCTGAATGCCCGTCTGAGGGTCTGGCACCTGGGGACTGCTTCCGCACAGTGGTGTTGAGAGCCTGGTCCTGCGCGGCGCTGCCCGGCTAACCCCGTCAGGTCCGGAAGGAAGCAGCGGTACGTCGGTAGTAGCGGGTGCCGCAGGGTCGCCGGGTTTGAGCCGACTGGCGGAGACAAGCCTGTGGACCGATTCGAGGGCGGGGCACGACCGGCCATGCCGCGCAGAGCTCCTGCGGGGGTGCCGTCCGTCGGGGCGGCACGGCCCGCGTCCACGGGGCGCGGGCCAGATGAGGGACGCGGGCAGGCTGGGCGCGCGAAGGCGCCCGCGCGCGCCAGAGGGCGTGGGGCCAAGGGCCCGTACGTCGCGCCGCCGGAGGCGTTGCGCAAGCTCGGCGTCGCGCCGCGCAAGTCACTCGGGCAGCACTTTCTCATCGACGAGCTCGTGCTCGGGGACATCGCGGACGCGTGCGCCGTGGGGCCCGCCGACACGGTGCTGGAGATCGGCGCGGGGCCGGGCGGACTGACGGCCGAGCTGGCGAAGCGCGCCGGGCGCGTGGTGGCGGTGGAGCTCGACGAGGAGCTCGCGGGGCTGGCGCGGCGGCGGCTCGCGGACGCTCCCGGCGTGTGCGTGCTGGCGGCGGACGTGCTGGACTTCACGCCGGGCGAGCTCTTGGCGGAGTGCGACGCTGAGGGCCCGTACGTCGCGGTGGGGAACCTGCCGTACTACATCACCCAGCCGGTGGTGCGGCGACTGCTGGAGGCGGACCCGGGGCCGACGCGGATCGTGATCCTCGTGCAGCGCGAGGTAGCGCGGCGGATGGTCGGCGGGACGGGGCGCGAGTCGCTGCTGTCGATGTCGATCAAGTGCTACGGGACGCCGACGGCGGTGTTCGACGTGCCGCCGTCGGCGTTCTGGCCGCCGCCGAGGGTGCAGTCCGCGCTCGTGCGCATCGAGCGGCTGCCGGACAACGCGGCGGGGCTGCCGCGGGAGCGGCTGCCGCGCTTCTTCCAGCTGCTGCGCATGGGCTACACCGAGCCGCGCAAGCAATTGCACAACGTGCTGCGGGTGGCGCTGGGCATTCCGGACGCGGCGATGCAGCCGCTGCTGGTGGCGGCCGGGATCGGGCCTGAGCAGCGCGCGCAGCACCTGCAGCTCGCGGACTGGCGGCGCCTCTTCGACGTGCTCGAGCGAGGGCACCCGCGCGCGCTCGATGTCTGAGGGCGCAGGCTGGTCGTCGGGAGAAGCCGGGGCACGGGCGCTGGTGATCGCCGCACGGGCCCCCGCGAAGATCAACCTCGCGCTGGAGGCGCTGGGGCGCCGCAGCGACGGGTACCACGACATCGAGACGGTGATCACGACCGTCGAACTGTCGGACCGGCTCACGCTGCGGACGGCTGCCGGCCTGCGCGTCACGGTCGATGGCCCGGAGGCGCGGGGCGTCGCGGGGGCGGACGAGCTGGCGGGGCGCGCCGCGCAGGCGCTGGCGAGCGCGGCCGGGCGCGCGCCCGACGTGGCGATCACGGTGACGAAGCGCATCCCGGTAGCAGCGGGGCTCGGCGGGGGGTCCGCGGACGCGGCGGCGGTGCTACGGGGGCTCGACCGGCTATGGGGGCTCGATTGGCCCGTGGAGCGGCTGGCGGAGCTCGGTGCGACGCTCGGGTCGGACGTGCCCGCGCTCGTCGTCGGCGGCGCGACGCACTGTTCGGGACGGGGCGAGATTGTCGAGCCGTTGCGGGACCTGCGGCCGCTGCGGCTGCTGGTGATCGCGCCGCCGGTGCCGGCGCCGCCGGACAAGACGGCGCGGCGGTTCGGGGTGCTGGCGCACGGGGACTGGAGTGACGGCGGGCGCGCGCGGCGGCTCGCGCACCGCATCGCGCGGGGGGCGCCGCCGCCGGCGGCGGACCTCGTGAACGTGTTCGAGGGGGTCGTCGAACGCACCGAGCCTGAGCTCGTGGCGCACTACGCGCGCTTCGCGCGGATCGCGGGCGGGCGGCTGCACCTGTGCGGGGCGGGGCCGGCGGTGTACCTGTTCGTGCGGGAGGACGCACGCGTGTCGGAGCTGCGGCGGGAGCTGGAGGCGACGGGGGCGCGCGTGTTCGTGACTGCGACGCTTGGGCGGGCGGCCGCGACGGCGGTCGACGTCGCCGACGCGAGCTAGCGGGCGATGGAGAGCGAGACGCTGCGCGCGCTGCTCGCGGGGCTGATCGCGGGGGTGGCGGGGGCGCTCGCGCACGCGGCGCTGCTGCTCGTCGCGCTCGTGCGGAGCCGGGCCTGGCTCGCTCTCGGGCAGTCGCGGCGGGTGCCGGCGCCACTGGCGGGGGTGTTCCTCGCGAACCTGCTGGTGCTGCTGTGGACGGCGGTGGGGCTCTCCCTGGGGGCCGCGTTCCTGCGGGTGGAGGCGGCCCGGCCCGCTGGGGCGCTGGGCAGCGGTAACGCGCTCTTCAGCGTGCTGGTCGGCGGCGCGATCGCGCTGGTGGTGGGCGCGACGGCAGTGGTGTGGGGGCGGCCGGGCTGGCCGGTGTGGGCGTCGGCGGTGATCGGGCTCGTGACATTCGGGTGGCTGCTACCGGCGCTCGCGGGTTGACCCGGGGAGCTACGGGTAGGCGGGAGGGGCGTCGGTCCGTATGCTGGGAGGCCAGCGCGCGAGGAGGCTGACCTGCAACTCTCTGACGGCCTGCATGCGGCTGTGCTCGACATGCACCTGCATACGATGGGGCACTCCTCCGATTCGATGCTGAAGCCGGAGGAGCTCGGCGTGATCGCGCCCGCGGGCGGGCTGACGGGGTACAACATCGCCGACCACGACCAGGTCTGGGAGCGCCACCACCAGGAGGCGTATCGCGAGCAGTTCCCGGACGTGTTCCCGAACTTCGGCATGGAAGTGTCCACGGACCACGGCCACATGATCGTTGTGGGGCTGGAGTCGTACCTGCCGGGCATCCGGCGCGCGGCGCAGCTGCGTGCGGAGGTGGAGAAGCGCGGCGGCTTCATCATCGTGGCGCACCCGTTCCGGCATGTGTTCGACCCGGTGACGGCGATGCGCAAGGGCGGCAAGCCGTTCGACCTGACGGCGGAGCAGGCGGCCGAGCTGCCGGTGTTCAAGCTCGTGCACGCGATCGAGGTGGCGAACGGCTGCAACACGCCGCGCGAGAACGAGTTCGCGTACGAGGTGGCGAAGATCCTCGGCATGAGCGGCACGGGCGGCTCGGACGCGCACTCGAACACCGGCATCGGCTACTACGCGACGGGGTTCGAGCGCGCGCTGCGTTCCGAGCGGGAGCTGCTGGAGGAGCTGCACGCGGGGCGCTTCGAGGCGGTGCATCGCACGGCGCAGGGCCGGCTGGTGCGCTTCGAGCTGGGGAGCATCGCCGCCACGCTAGAAGCGAACGCGCAGGCGAGCGCCGAGGCGAACGCACGGCGCGACTGAGTTGTCCGGAAGGCTGTCCGGAGGGCTGCTCCGCGCGCGCTGCACGCCGCGGCGAGACGCAGGGCCCGACGCGGGGGAGGGCGCGTAACGCGGTGCGATCGGCGAGCGATGGCTGAGCGCTACGTCGCGATCGACCTCGAGACTACGGGCTTCGACCCGGCAGTCGATCACATCATCGAGGTGGGGGCGGTGCGCTTCGGCCGCACGGGGCGGGCGGAGCGGTTCAGCTCGTTCGTGCGGCCGAACCGCGGCATCCCGCGCGAGGTGCAGGCGCTTACCGGGATCCGCGACGTCGATCTGCTGAGCGCGCCGCCGCTGGCCGCGGTGCTCGGCGAGCTGCGGGCGTTCGCGGCGGGGTGCGTGCCGGTCGGGCACAACGTGCAGTTCGACCTCGCGTTCCTCGACGCGGGGGGCCTGGTGCTCGGGCCGCGCAGCTACGACACGTTCGACCTGGCCTCGGTGCTGCTCACGGGTGCGACGCGGCTCCAGCTCGCCGCGGTCGCGGGCGAGCTCGGCGTCGCGATGCCGGTGGCGCACCGCGCGCTCGCGGATGCCGACGCGGCGCGCGCGGTGTTCCTGCGGCTGCTCGACCGGCTCGACGCGCTGCCGCGGGCGGTGCTGCTCGACTTGCTCGCGGTGACGGAGCCGCTCGCGTGGGGGCTGCGCGAGCTCGTTGGGGAGGCCGTCGAGCGCGGCGGGTTCGGGCTGCCGGAAGGGCCGGGCGTGCTCGTGCCCGCGCCGCCGGCGAGCGTCGCGCGCGCGTTCGCCCCGCTCGAGCCGCGCGAGGGCGCGGGGGGCATCGACGAGGGGGACGTGGGCGCGCTGTTCGCGATGCTCGAGCGGCGGCCGGAGCTGCTGCCGGGCTACGTCGCGCGGCCGACGCAGCAGGCGGTGGCGCGCGCGGTGGCGCGGGCGCTCACGCACCAGGGGCAGCTGGCGGTGGAGGCGGGCACGGGCACGGGCAAGACGCTGGCGTACCTGCTGCCGGCGGCGCTGCTCGCGCTGCGGCGCGGGGAGCGCGTGGTGGTGGCGACGCACACGCTGAACCTGCAGGAGCAGCTGGTGCAGCGCGATCTGCCGGCGGCGGCGGCGGCGGCGGAGGCGGTGGCGGGCGTGCCCGCGGGCACGCTCCGCGGCGTGATCCTGAAGGGGCGCGCGAACTACCTCTGCCTGGAGCGCTGGGCGGAGGCGCGCGCGACGCCGCGCGCGCGCACGCCGGCGGAGGCGCGGCTGCAGGCGCGCATCGCGGTGTGGCTGCCGGGCACGGAGACCGGGGAGCTGGGTGAGGTCGCCGTGCCGGCGAACGAGCGCGCGGCGTGGGACGCGCTGGCCGCGGACGGGAACGATTGCCTGTCTCGACGCTGCGCGTACGTGCGCGAGGGTACGTGCTTCCTGCTGCGGGCGCGGCAGCGCGCGGCGGCGGCGCACGTGGTGGTGGTGAACCACGCGCTGCTGCTGGCGAACGCGTCGGCGGACGAGCAGGTGCTGCCGCCGTTCCGCCAGCTCGTGATCGACGAGGCGCACCGGCTGGAGGGCGTGGCGACGCAGCAGTACGGCGCGCGGCTGGCGCTGCGCGAGCTGCAGGGGCAGCTCGACGGCGCGGCGGCGCTATGCGGGCGCGCGCGCGAATGGACGACGGGCGAGGCGGTCGCGCTGTCGCCGGTGGCGGGGCTGCGCAACGTCGCGGACACGGCGGCAGCGGCGGCGACACGCGCGGCGGCGCGCATCCCGGACCTCGAGGCGACGTTGCGCGCCGCGTGCGCGGAGCTCGGCGAGGATCGCTCCGCCAGGTCCGGGCGCGGGGGCAGCGATCGGGACGAGCGGCAGCTGCTGGTCACGGCGGCGCGGCGCGCGCAGCCGGCCTGGGGGGACGTCGAGGATGCGGCGCTGCAGCTCGACGTGACGCTGGCGCACGCGAGCGAGCGGCTCGATGGGCTGCGTGGGGCGATCGCGGCGCTCGGGCCGAGCGTGGGGCCGGACGCGGAGCGCGTGCAGGGGGAGCTCGGCGCGTGCGCGCAGGCGCTTGGCGGCGCGCGCACGACGATCGTGCAGGCGCTGCTGCGCGCGGAGGCGGCGCGCATCGTGTGGATCGAGGACGGCGCGGGGGGCGTGCGCGTGCTGAGCGCGCCGCTGGAGGTGGCGGACCGCCTCGCGGACGAGCTGTACGCGGGCCGCGACGCCGTGATCGCGACGAGCGCGACGCTGACGGCGCAGGGGTCGTTCGACTTCAGCGTGCGCGCGCTCGGGTTGCGCGACGCGGACACGCTGGCGGTGCCGTCGCCGTTCGACTACCGCCGTGCGGTGCTCGCGATCGTCGCGGAAGACGTGCCGCCGCCCGACGCGCCGGGCTACGCGGAGGCGGTGCATCGCGCGATCGCGCGCGCGACGGAGGCGGCGGGCGGGCGCACGCTCGCGCTGTTCACGTCGCACGCCGCGGTGCGCGCGGCGGCGAGCGGGCTGTACGCGCAGCTGCTGCCGGCGGGCATCAACGTGCTCGCGCAACAGCTCGACGGCGCGCCGGCGCGGCTGTTGCGCACGCTGGCGGAGGAGCCGCGCACGCTGCTGCTGGGCACGGCGGCGTTCTGGGAGGGCGTCGACGTGCGTGGAGCGGCGCTGTCGCAGATCGCGATGGCGCGGCTGCCGTTCCCGGTGCCGGGCGAGCCTGTGTACGCGGGGCGCGCCGCACTCTACGACGATCCGTTCGAGGAGTTCGCGCTGCCGCAGGCGATCTTGCGGTTCCGCCAGGGCTTCGGACGGCTGATCCGCGGTGACGACGAGCGCGGCGTGTTCTTGCTGCTGGACCAGCGTGTGCTGACGCGACCGTACGGGCAGGCGTTCCTGGATGCGCTGCCGGACTGCGAGGTGCGGCGGTTGCCGGTGGCGGCGATCGCGGACGCGGTGGCGCGCTGGCTCGCGCGATGAGCGCGTCGCGCGCGGGCGCGGTTGCCGGCGCGGTGTGGGCGCGCGGCTTCGGGGTGGCGCTGCTGCGCGACGCAGACACGTCGGCGGCGGAGCTTGCGGCGGCGCTCGCGGACGGGATCGAGCGTGGGTTCGCGGGGCCGTTGCCGGCGCCGCCTGCGCGCGGCGAGTGCTACGGCATCGTTGCGGGGCGGCGGCTCGTCGGCGTGCTCGTGTGTGGTCGCGAGCAGGCGGGCGCGCGCGCGGTGGTGCACGCGGTGGCGATTGTCGCGGGCGAGCGCGGCCACGCATACGGTGCGCGCGCGCTGCGCTGCGCGGAGCGGCAGCTTGCTGCGGAGGGTGTGCGCGAGCTGTATGCGCGCGTGCCGCGCACGAACGGGCACGGGTTGTACTTCATGCTGCGCTGCGGGTACGCGCCGCTGCTGGCGCCGCCGCGGGCGGACGGCGCGACGTGGTTCAGGCGCGCTCGCCTCGTGAACGCTGCTGCACGCGGCGACGCAGCCAGCGGCGGAAGCTGAGCGCGATCGCGGCGGCCGCGGCGAACGGGAGCACCGCGTCGATGGTGTCCTCGACGCCTGCGGGCAGCGCCGACGAGACGCGGCCGAGCCACGCGCCGAGCAGCAGGGCGGCCCAGGCGCCGGCACCGGGTGCGCGGCGTACGCGGGCTGCGGCCGGCGCGGGGGCGGGCAGCGCCGCGGGTCGGGGCCGCGGTGCGCGCGGGTGTCGCCGCGGTCCGTCCCGGGGTGCGGTGGTCAATCGATGCGGCGGTAGCGACGGCGCGCGCGCGCGTCGCGCTGGCGGATAGGCGGGGGCGCGCCGGCGGGAGCGCTGCCGGGAGCAGGCGCCTGGGGCCGCGCGCGCGCGTCGAGCATGCCTTGCAGCTGCTGCATGCCATCGAGGAGCTGCGTGAAGCCGCCGTCGGGTTGCGTCGCCGGGAGCGCGCTGGGGACGGCGCCGATGGGCGAGCCGCCGCTCGCGGGGCCGACGTCGGAGCGGGTGGCGGGCGCGGCGCCGGCTTGCTGGCGGGCGCGGTCGATGCAGCGCTGGCAGAAGAACTGCAGCGTGAGCGCGTCGTCGCCGATCCAAGCGTCGCCGCAGTCCTTGCCGGGGCGGTTCGCGTACGGGTTGAGGTGGTACGGCTGAGCGCAGCCGAAGCATTCGCTCAGCAGGGCGGGCGGCGGCTCAGGCTCGTTGCAGACGGTGCAAGTCGCGGGCTGCGTCATCGTCGTCTCCGCTCGGGCGCGGGGGGCGCGGCGGGCTGCTCGTGGGTGAGCGCGAGCGCGAGCCGGCGCGCAGCGCCCGCATCGTGCAGGGTGCCGAGGTAGCGCTCGCGACGCAAGCGGTCGAGCGCGCGGCCGAGCGCCGGGCCGGGGGGTACACCGAGCCGCAGCAGCGCCTGGGCGTCGAGCGGCGAGCGGGTGGTTTCCCAGCGGCGGAGCGCGGCCTGGAGCGCGCGCTGCGCCGCGGGATCGAGGGCGCGGGCGGCGGCGCGTGCAGCCGGGCTTGTCGCGGCGAGCGCCGTGAGCGCGGCGGGGTCGCGGTCGCGGGCGGCGAGCAGCGCGGCGGCGCCCTCGACGGCGCGCGTGACGGTGGCGGGCGCTGCGAAGCGCGCGAGGGCAGCCGCGCGCGCGGGGGTGGGCAGCGGGGCGAGCAGCGTCGCGGCAAGCATCTCGAGCGGCAGTGGTCCGCGGCGGGCGAGCGCGGCAGCGCTGGCGGCGGTGAGCGTGCAGCCGGGCGCGGAGGCGGCGAGCACGCCCCAGGCGTCGAGCAGGCGCAGCGCGGCGAGTGGGCGCGGTTCGGCGGCGAGCTGGGCGAGCTCGGCGCGCAGCCGTGTGCCGGAGATGGCGGGCAGCCAGCGCTCGCCGCCGGCGATGAGTGCAGCTGTGGGGGCGTCGGGGCGGAGCTTGAGGCGGGCGGCGTAGCGCGCTGCGCGCCAGAGGCGTGTGGCGTCGTCGCGGAACGAGCGGTCGTGCAGCACGCGCAGGCGGTGCGCAGCGAGGTCCGTGAGGCCGTGGTGCGGGTCGTGCAGCTCGTCGCGCACGGCGTGGGTCGCGCCCAGCGCCACCGCGTTGACGGAGAAATCGCGGCGGGCGAGGTCCTGCGCGAGCGTGGCGCCGAAGCGCACGATCGGGAGGGCCCCGGGGCGGGGGTAGCGCTCGCTGCGCCAGCGCGCGAGATCGAGGCGGGCGGCGCCGCGCGTGAGGGCCGCGGTGCCGAAGCGGGGCTCGACGCGGGCATCGGCGGACGTGGCTGCGGCGATGGCGTGCGCGAGCGTGGCGACGTCGGCGGGCGTCGAGACGTCGATGTCGCGCAACGGCCGGCCCGCGGCGAGGTCGCGGACGGCGCCGCCGACGAGGTAGAGCGGGGCGGCGGCAGCTTCGGCGGCGGTGACGGCGGCCGTGAAGAGCGCGCGCTCGTCGGGGGTGAGTGCCGCGTCGAGCGCTTGAATGGTAGGGTGCATAGGCGGGTCAGCGATTCTTGACACCCCGGGGCGACCTTCGTACGATCCGGGCGTCGCGGGGGCAGAGTGGCGGCAGCGACGGCTTCGGCGGACCATCGTACGGTGAGCGCCGCGCGGTGTGGACGCGGGCCGTGAGAGGCAGGGCCGTGGCTCCCAGGTCCGCGATCCCACCCGGAGCTGACGGGTCGGCGCCCAGGGCTCCGGCCGAGCCGGCGCGCGTGGCCTCTGGTCGCGGCCCGCGGGGCGGGGGCGACGCGCAGCCGTTCGCGGCGCTCGAGGCGCGGATCGGGATGCGGTTCCTGGACCCGCGACACCTGCGCACAGCGCTCACGCACCCCTCGTATGCGAACGAGCACCCGGCCGAGGTCAGTGAGACGAACGAGCGACTGGAGTTCCTGGGCGACGCGGCGCTCGGGCTGATCGTCGCCGAAGCGTTGTACGCCGACTACCCCGAGCTCGAGGAGGGCCGGCTCACGGAGTGGCGGGCACAGCTCGTGTGCGGGCCGACGCTGGCGCGGGTGGCGACGCGGCTGGGGCTGGGCGAGGCGCTGCTGCTCGGGCGCGGCGAGGAGAGCACGGGCGGGCGGCTGCGCGAGGGCAACCTCGAACGGGTGTTCGAGGCGCTGGTGGGCGCGGTGCTGCTGGACCAGGGGCTGGAGGGCGCGCGCGCGTTCGCGCAGCGAGCGCTGGCGGAGGACTTCGCCGCGCTCGATTCGAACCCCGCGCTGCTCAACCCGAAGGGCGCGCTGCAGCAGCTGGTACAGGGCGTGTTCGGGCGGCCGCAGTACGTGACCACGCTCGAAGAGGGGCCGGAGCACGCGCGACGCTTCACTATCGAGGTGCGCGTGGACGGCGCGACGGTGGGGAGCGGCGCGGGGCCGAGCAAACAGCTGGCCGAGAAAGAGGCCGCGCGCCGCGCGCTGGTGGTGTTGCGCGCGCGGCTGCCGCTGGCCGCGGTCGAGTTGCCGCCGCCACAGCAGGCGACGGGGTAGCGCGATGTACCTGCGGCGCGTCGAGGTGCACGGGTTCAAGTCGTTTGCGGACCGCCAGCGGTTCGAGTTCGTGCCGGGGATGACGGCGGTGGTCGGGCCGAACGGCTCGGGCAAGTCGAACGTCTCGGACGCGATTCGCTGGGCGCTCGGTGAGCAGTCGGCGCGGGCGATACGGGCGCGCAAGACGGAGGACGTGATCTTCGCGGGCTCCGACCGGCGGCGCGCGGTGGGGCTCGCGGAAGTCACGCTGGTGCTCGACAACACGGAGCGCTGGATGCCGGTCGACTTCGCGGAGGTGGCGGTGACGCGGCGTGCGTACCGCTCCGGGGAGAGCGAGTACTTGATCAACGGTGCGAAGGTGCGGCTGCTGGATGTGCAGGAGCTGTTCCACAAGGCGCAGGTGGGGCAGAACTCGTACGCGATGATGTCGCAGGGGCTGGTGGATGAGGTGCTGGCGCTGCGCCCGCACGAGCGGCGCGAGCTGATCGAGGAGGCGGCGGACGTGCACCGCCACCGCATCGAGCTCACGCGCGCCGAACGCCGGCTGACCGAGACGCGCGACAACCTGGGGCACGTGCGCATCCTGATCCGCGAGGTGGAGCCGCGGCTGCGCCAGCTCGAACGCCAGTCCGCGCGTGCGGAGCGCTATCGCACGCTCGCTGTGGAGCTGATGGGCGTGCTGCAGGTGTACTACGAGCACGAGCTGCGCAGCGCGGACGACGCGCTCACGGCGGCGCGCGCGCGGCACGACCAGCACGCGCGCGCGTTCGCTGCGGTGGAGCAGGAGCTCGCGAGCCTCGCGGGGCGGCTGGAGATGGCGGACCGCACGGTCGCGGAGCGGCGGGCGCGCCTCGAGCAGCTGCAGGCGGAGGAGCGCGCGCGCACGGAGGAGCTGCTGCGGCTGCAGCAGCAGGTGGCGCTCGCGGAGCAGCGCGCCGAGCTGCTCGCGGAGCGGCAGGCCGAGGTGGAGGCAGAGATCGCGGCGACGCCGGACGTGGCGGACGACGCGGAGACGCCGGCGGCGCGCCTCGCGGTGCTCGATGCGCAGGCCGCGGAAGCCGCGGCGACGTTCGAGCGCGCGCAGGCGGCGCTGCGCGACGCCGATGGCGCGGCGAGCGAGCTGTTGCGCGCGCTGGCCACTGCGGAGGCGCGGCGCGCACGGCTCGAGGACGCGTTGCGCGACGTCGAGGCGCGGATCGCGGAGCAGCGGGCGGCGCAGGAGGCGCGGGCGCGGGAGCGCGGCGCCGCGGCCGAGCGTCGGCTCGCGCTGCACGACCAGTTGCGAGCGTACGGCGTGCGCGCGCGCGAGCTGCACGGCGAGCAGCGCGCGCTCGTGCAGGCGGCGCAGGACGCGCTGCGGCGACGCGAGCTGGCGGAGCGCGACCTCGAGGAGCGGCAGCGCGCGCAGGCGGACGCGCGTGACGCGGCGCTTGCGGCCGCGGCGGCCGTCGCGCAGCTGGAGGAGCGGCAGCGGTTGCTGCAGGAGCTGTTGGAACAGGCGGCGGACGCGAGTGCCGCGGGGCAGGCGCTGCTGGAGGGTGCGCGCCAGCAGGACGCGCTGGGCCAGCCGCTGGTGGCGGGCGTGGTGGGCGCGTTGAGCCGGCTGCTGCGCGTGCCGGAAGGGCTGGAGCGCGCGATCGAGGCGGCGCTCGCGGAGCAGCTGAGCGCGATCGTCGTCGAGCGCGAGCCGGACGGCATCGCGGCGCTCGCGTACTTGCGGGAGCAGCACGCCGGCGCGGTCACGGTGCTGCCGCTCGACGCCGTGCGGCACCAGTACCCGGTGAACGTGTTCAACGAGCGCGGCGTGGTGGGCGTGGCTGCGCGGCTGGTGCGTTGCGACGCGCGCTACCGGCCGCTCGTCGACACGCTGCTGGGGCGCACGATCGTCGTCGATGACCTCGAGGTCGCGCAGCGCATGCGCGAGCGCGGCCTGGGCGCGCTGGTCACGCGCGACGGTGTGCTGCTGCGGCAGAACGGCTCGCTGTACGGCGGCGGTGTGGGGGGCGGCGGCGAGCAGCTGCGCACGCAGGCAGCGATCGAGGCGTTGCCCGCGGAGATCGCGGCTGCGCGTGGGCTGGCCGAGGACGCCGCGCAGCGCGGCGGTTACGCCGAACGCGCGACGAACGACGCGCGCAGCGCCGTCGCGGCAGCGCGACGCGGGCTCGACGAGGCAGAGGCAGCGCGACGCGCGCACGCGTCGGCGCAGTCGGCGGCGCGGCGGGAGCTCGTGTCGATCGCGGCGGCGCTGCGGATGGCGCAGACGACGATCGCTGCGGGCGACGGCAGCGGCGCGCCCGCAGCGGCGTTCGCGGCGCTGGAGGAGCGGCGCGCGGCGGCGCAGGCGGAGCTCGCCGCGCTGGGCAGCGAGCTGCCCACGCTGCGCGACCGCGGGGGCGCGGTGACGCTCGAACGCGACGCGGCGGCCGCGGCGGTGGCCAGCGCATCGGCGACGCTCGCGGCGGCGGAGGGCGCGCGCGGGGCGGCTCGTCAGCAGCTCGCGGAGCGCACGGAGTTGCGCCGGCAGCTACAGGAGCGGTTGGCGCAGCGCCGCGCGCTGCTGACCGACGTGCGGCGGGAGCGCGAGGACCTCGTGCTGTCGTTGCAGGGGCTGCGCGCGCAGCTCGCGCACGCGCGCAGCGCGCTCGCGGAAACCGCCGCGCTCGTCGCGCCTGCGCACGCGGCGCAGGCGGACGCGCTCGGCGAGCAGCGCGAGCTCTCGACGGCGCGGGGCGACTTGCAGGCGCGGCGCTACGGCACGGAGCGCGAGCTGTTGCACGCGGAGGGCGAGCTGCGGCGCGCCGCGGAGCACGCGCAAGCACTCACGCAGCAGGTGGCGGACGAAGGGCTGGTGCTCACGGCCGACGGGAGCGTGCAGCCGGCCGCGCCTTCCGTCGGCGCTGCCTCGGAGGCCGCCCCCGAGACGCCCCCGCCTGCCGTCGTGCCGACAGGCGGGGGCGCCGACGTGGAGCCCGCGGCGCTGCGGCGGCGCATCACGGAGTTGCGCACGGACATCCGCGCACTGGGCCCGGTGAACCTCGAAGCGCTCGACGACCTGTCGGAGGAGCGGGAGCGGCACGGCTTCCTGACGCAGCAGGTGGCGGACCTCGAGGCGGCGGAGACGGAACTGCGGACCGCGATCCGCGACCTCGAACGGCTGATCCGCGAGCGCTTCGACACGTCCTTCGTCGAGGTCAACGCGCACTTCGGGGAGTACTTCCGGCGCTTCTTCGGCGGCGGGAACGCCGAGCTGCGCGTGGTCGAGCCGGACGAGGCCGGGGGCGAGGTGGGCGTGGAGATCCACGCGCAGCTGCCGGGCAAGCGCATCGCGTCACTGGCGGTGCTGTCGGGCGGGGAGCGCGCGCTGACGTCCGTGGCGCTGCTGTTCGCGCTGCTCGCGGTCAACCCGGCGCCGGTGTGCGTGCTCGACGAGGTCGACGCGGCGCTGGACGAGGCGAACGTGGGGCGCTTCGTGGACACGCTGCAAGAGCTGACGGCGCGCTCGCAGTTCATCGTGATCACGCACAACCGGCGGACGGTGGAGGCGGCGGACACGATCTACGGCGTGTCGATGGGCGAGGACTCGGCGTCGCAGCTGCTGTCGCTGCGTGTCGGCGACGCGGTGGCGGCGGCGTCGTGAAGGATGTCGTAAGACGGTCGTGAGGACATCGGCACGGCGAGCGGCGGCGGAGTCGGGTGTGACGTCGGTACGGTGCCGAACGGGGGCTGCGGGCTGATCGTCTGGGGTCGCGGGAACGTGTCGCAGCTCTCGACGGCGGCAGGTGCGTGGGGGTGCGTGTTGCGGTCGGTGTGGGTCGCGAGCGGCGGGCAGCTGGCCGGTCACCTCGTGGGCGCGCCGGGCTTCGTAAACGCGCGCTTCAGCGCGTTTGACCCGGACGCTATCGCGGCCAACGTCCCGCTGACGTCGCCTGTGAGAGCGGCGGGGCTGTTGCGCCAGCGGCCGGCGCCTCCGCACGTTGCAGGGCACCACGCTCAACGCCGCGGACCTGAACGGGCGGGCGCTCTTGCTGGACGGCAGCACGCGCACCTTCAGCGGCGCGATCTCGAGCGACCGCACTGCCGCGGACTCAGCGTGCAACCCGCTCGGCCAGTACGGGAGCGCGAGCTCGCTTGTGAGCGTACGCAACCGCAACGGGCTGTACGGGCGCGGCGACGGCGGCAGCATCTCTGAGCCGTATTTCGACTCGCAGGTCAGCGCGTACAGCCGGACGGCGAACACGCCGCCGCAAATTATCCTTGTCGGCACCCACGTCGGCTTCCTGAGCGCGAACACGCGACAGGCGACACTGGACCCCGACGCGCTGTTCGCGGCGCTCGGCTGCCCGTAGCCGTCGCGGCGGCGTAGCATCGAGGTGTCCCGCCTCACCGTGTTCGCCGCGAGAGGATCCCGCGCGTGCGCTTGTTCCGCCGCAGCCCGCAATCCGATGCGGCGACGAGCCAGGCGCTGGCGCGTACGCGCCGGTCGTGGCTCGGCCGCATCGGCGGGCTGTTCGGCGGCGCGCAGGTCGACGACGCGCTGTGGGAGTCGCTCGAGGAGACGCTGATCGGCGCGGACGCCGGCGTCGAGACGATGCTCGCGGTAATCGCGCGGGTGCGGGACGCGCGGCCGCGTGACGCGGACGAGGTGCGCGCGCGGTTGCGCGACGAGCTCGTCGCGATCCTCGATGCGCCGAACCGCCACGCACCAGCCGGCCGCGCGCGCGGTCGGCTGTGGGGCGCCGACGGCGAGGAGCGCGAGGACGGCGCCGCCGCGGCGCCGGCGGTGGTGCTGGTGGTGGGCGTCAACGGCAGCGGGAAGACGACGGCCGTGGCGCGGCTGGCGTACGCGGCGCAGGCGGAGGGGAGCCGCGTGCTGTGCGCGGCGGCGGATACCTTCCGCGCGGCGGCGATCGATCAGCTGCGTCACTGGGGCACGCGCCTGAGCTTCGACGTGGTGGCGCATCAGCAGGGGGCGGACCCGGCGGCGGTGGTGTTCGACGCGCTGGAGGCGGCGCGCGCGCGCGGCGCGGACCTGCTGCTGATCGACACCGCGGGCCGGCTGCACAACAAGCAGAACCTGATGGACGAGCTGACGAAGATCCGCCGCGTGCTGGAGCGCCAGCTGGGGCGCGGGCCGGACGAGGTGGCGCTGGTGCTGGACGCGACGACGGGGCAGAACGGGCTCGCGCAGGCGCGCGCGTTCATCGAGGCGGTGGAGGTGACGGCGGTCGTGCTGACGAAGCTCGACGGCAGCGCGCGCGGCGGCATCGTGTTCGCGATCGCGAGCGAGCTAGGGCTGCCGGTGCGTTTCATCGGTACGGGCGAGGAGCCGGGCGACCTGGTGCCGTTCGAGCCGAGCGCGTTCGTCGATGCGTTGCTGGCGAGCCCGCAGCCGGCCGAGGCGTAGCGCGCCTGTGGCGGACGCGCTGCGCTGGTATCTGGTGCTGACGGCGATCGGAGCGGCGGGGCTGTTGCCCGCGGTGCGCGCGTTCGCGGGGCTGCGCTCGCGCGGCGTGCTGTACGCGCGGCCGCTCGGGCTGCTCGTTGTTGCGGAGGCGGCGTGGCTGGCGTCGGCGGTGGGCGGCGTGCGCTACGGGCTGCCGCTGCTGCTGAGCGCGACCGCGGTGCTGTGGGCGTGGTCGGCGGCGATCGCGTGGCGCGACCCCGCGATCGTGCGCGCGGTGTGGTCGCAGCGGCGCACGCTGCTCGCGGGTGAGGCGGTGGGCGTCGTGGTGTTCGCGCTCGCGACGCTGGCGCGCGCGCAGGCGCCGGACGCGTGGGCGACCGAGAAGCCGATGGACCTGATGATCCTCGCGAGCTTGGCGCGGGCGCGCGAGTTGCCGCCCGCCGACGCGTGGCTCGGGGGCGCGGAACTTGCGTACTACCACCTCGGGCATGTGATGGTCGACGTGGTGCGGCGGCTGTCAGGCGTGCCGCTGGGGGTGGCGTTCACGTTCGCGGTGCCGACGGCGGCGGCGCACGCGGGCGTGGCGGTGTTCGGGCTCGCGGGCGACCTCGCGGCGCTCGCGCCGCTGCGGCGGCGGGCGAGCGCCGCGATTGGTGGCGCGGTGGCGGTGCTGTCGTTGCTCGCGCTTGCGACGCTGCAGGGGGGCGTCGAGGTGCTGGCCGCTAACGGCGTCGGTCCGGGCGGGCTGTGGCGCGCGTTCGGCGTCGCGGGGTTCCCGGGTGCGGGGGGCGCGATCGACGGTGTACCGGCGGAGTTCTGGTGGTGGTGGCGCGCGACACGCGTGCTGCCGGAGACGATCACGGAGTTTCCGGCGTTCTCCGTGCTGCTGGGCGATGTGCACGCGCACCTGCTGGCGCTGCCGCTGGGCGCGCTCGCGGTGGCGCTGGCGGCGGGCGCGTTCGGCGGGCGTACGTCGCTCGCGTGGCGCTCGTGGCTGCGCCAGCCGAGCGCGCTCGCGGTGGCGGTGTTGTTGTTCGCAGGGCTCGCGATGACGAACCCGTGGGACACGGTGATCTACGGCGCGCTGTGGGGCGCCGCGGCGATCGCGGCGGTCGTGGCGGTGGGGTGGCCGTGGCATGTGGCGCCGCTGCTGGCGGCACGCTACATGGCGCTGCCGGCCGGGCTCGCGCTGGCGCTCGCGTGGCCGCTGCTCGACACGCTGGAGACGCCGTGGCGCGGTGTCGGGCTGGTGACGGGCGCGGCCAGCGATCCGTGGCGCTTCGCGGTCGTGTGGCTGCCGGCGGCGGCGCCGCTCGCGGCGGCCGCGGCGCTGCTGCGGCCGGTGGCGAGGGCGCGCACGTTCGGCATCGCCGTGGCGGTCGGCGCGGGCGGGGTGCTGTTGTGGGCGCTCGCGGCGCTCGTGCGCGGCGAGGCGGGGGCGCTCGCGGATCGCGCGGCGGGGTGGTACACGCTTGCAGCGCTCGTCGCGGCGTTCGCGGTGCTGGCCGCCGCGGCGGCGCGGGCGGTGCGCGCGGGCGATCGCGCCGCGGGGAGCGCGTGGGGGCTCGCGGCCGCGGCGTGCATCGTGGTGCTCGCGACGGAGCTCGTATTCGTCGGCGACCTGTTCGAGAACCGGCTGAACACGGTGTTCAAGTTCTGGTTCGCGACGTGGCAGCTGCTGGCGATCGCGGGCGGCGTCGCGGTAGCGCTCGCGTGGGATCGCTGGAGCGGGCGGGTGCGCGTGGCGCTGGCAGCGGTGATCGCGGCGGCGGGCGTGGTGTACGGCGTCGCGCTGTTGTACGCGCCGGCGATGGCGGTCGCGCGGGGGCGCGAGGGACAGCAGACGGGCATCGACGCGCTGGCGTACCTCGAGCGGAGCGACCCGGGGCTCGCGGCGACGGCGCGCTGGGCGGCCGGGACGCTCGCACCGGGCGACGTGTTGCTCGAGGCGGTGAGCGCGGACTACGGCGATGGCAACCTGCTGTCCGCGGCGAGCGGCGTGCCGACGCTGCTCGGCTGGCACGGGCACGAGGAGCAGTGGCGTGGGACCATAGCGGAGCTGGCCGAGCGCGAGCTGGCGGTGAAGCAGATCTACGTGGCGGGCGCGGGCGACGAGGCCGGCGCGATCGCGCGCCGTTACGGGGTGACGCACGTGTACGTGGGCCGGCAGGAAGCGTTGCAGTTCGGGGCGGACGTGGGCGCGCGGTTCGCGGGCTGGCCGACGGTGTTCGAGGCGCACGGCGTGCGCGTGGTGACGGTGCCGCCTGCGAGGGACGGGGGCAAGTGAGCGTGGGCAGCGTGCGGTGGCGGCGGCCAGATGCGGTGACGCTGGTGGTGATCGCGATCGCAGCGGGCGCGCTCGTGCTGCGGCTGTACGACCTGGGGGCGCGGGCGATGCACCACGACGAGTCGTTGCACGCGACGTTCTCGTGGTACTTCCAGAACGCGCGGCCGCTGTACGTGCACGACCCGCTGATGCACGGGCCGTTCCAGTTCCATGCGATGGCCGGCATGTTCAAGCTGTTCGGCGACGGGGACGCGATGGCGCGCATGCCGGCCGCGTTCGCGGGGACGGCGCTGGTGCTGACACCGCTGCTGCTGCGGCGCTGGCTCGGTGCGGCGGGGACGATCGCGGGCGCGCTGTTCCTCTCGCTGTCGCCGTCGCTGCTCTACTACTCGCGGTTCGCGCGCGAGGACATCTACAGCGCGCTGTGGACGGCGCTGCTGATGATCGCGGTGTGGCGCTACCAACAGGACGGGCGGGACCGCTGGCTGGCGGTGGCGGCTGGGGCGCTCGCGCTGGGCTTCGCGACGAAGGAGTCCGTGTACCTCGTCGCGGCGATGCTGCTCGTGTACCTCGACGTGATGCTGACGCTCGCGCTGTTGGATCAGCGCGGGACGCGCGGGGAGCAGCGGCTGTGGGAGGGCGTGCTGCTGGCGCCGGTGGCGTGGCTGCTCGCGGCGCTCGCGCTGCCGCTGGCGCCGTGGTGGCGGCGGCTGGGGTTCCGCGAGGTGCCGCGCGCGGGCGCGCTGCTGATCGTCGTGGGCGTGCTCACGCTGCCGCAGCTGGCGGCGGCCGCGCAGCTCCCGGCGTCGGCGCTCGGCGTCGAGGTGGTGGGCGAGACGGAGCGGCGGCTCGGGGTGATCACGGTCTCGCTGCTGCTGGGGCTCGCGACGATCACCGGGCTACTGTGGGACTGGTGGCGCTGGCTGCTGGTGGCGCTCGTGTTCTACGCGATCACGATCCCGCTGTTCACGACGGGCTTCACGAACACGCGCGGGGGCGTGACCTCCGACTTCTGGGGCGCGCTCGATTACTGGCTCGCGCAGCAGGATGTGCGTCGCGGCGAGCAGCCGTGGTTCTACTACCTGTTCATGCTGCCGCTGTACGAGTTCCTGGTGCTGGCGCCGGCGCTCGCGGCGGGCGCGTGGCTGGTGGTGCGGCGGCGCGACGCGCTCGCGGCGCTGCTCGCGTGGTGGTTCGGCGGCAGCTTCGTGGCGCTGTCGTACGCGGGGGAGAAGATGCCGTGGCTGCTCGTGCACCTCGCGCTGCCGCTTGCGCTGCTCGCGGCGCTCGGCGTCGGGCGCGCGTGGACTGCGCTCGCGGGCGCGCGGCCGGGACGCGCGCCGCTGTGGGCGGGGCCGCTGCTGCTGGTGGCGCTGCTGCTGCCCGCGGCGGGCTATTCGTTGCGCACGGCGCGCGACGTGGTGTACGGGCACCCGGACACGCCGGTGGAGCCGCTCATCTACACGCAGACGAGCCCGGACGTGCCGGCGCTCTCGCGGGAGATCCACGCACTGGCGGCGTCGTGGCCGGGCGGCCTGCAGGTGGTCGTCGACGAGAGCGAGGCGCTGCCGTGGCCGTGGGCGTGGTACCTGCGCGACGTGCCATTCGTGGGCTACCTGCCGGCTTCCAGCTTCGCGACGGTGGTGCCGGGGTCGCTCGTGATTGCGCTGCGCAGCACGACGGCCGCGTACCCGGCGTTGCGCGAGGTGCGGCCGGACGCGCGCACGTACCGCCACCGCTGGTGGTTCCCGGAAGAGGGCTATAAGGCGTACGACACGGGATCGAAGCTCGGGACGCTGCGCAAGGTGTGGGCCGGGGTGCGGTCCGGGGAGCTGCCGGCCGACTGGGCCGAGTTCGCGCGCGACCGCGTTGACGCCTCGACGCTGGGGTCGCTGGACGGTGACGTGCTCTTCCCCGCGTCGCCGGGAGTGGCCGGCCGCTAGCCGCTGCGGGCGTGCGTGACCAATGATGGAGTCCTCGGAGCTGAGCCTCAGGGCTGGGGCGGGAGGGCGCGTGCCCAAGCGGCGCATCGCGATCGGGCTGCTGGTGAGCGGAGCGTTCCTGGCGCTGCTGCTACGGCGGGTCGACGGCGCGGAGCTCGGCGACGCGCTTGGCGCCATCGACGCGCGCTGGCTGGTGGCCGCGTTCGCGGTCGAGCTGGGCGCGCTGTGGGTACGCGCGCTGCGCTGGCGGCTTGTGCTGGACGGCACGGTGCGCATCCCCACACGGGAGGCGTGGTCGCTGGTGGTAATCGGCTACGCGGCGAACAACGTGCTGCCGGTGCGCGCCGGCGAGCTGGTCCGCGCGCAGCTGCTGCACGACGCCCACGACGTGAGCCGGCTCGCCGCGCTGGGCACGATCGTGGTGGAGCGCATCCTCGACGGGCTGGTGCTCGCGCTGCTGCTCGCGGGGACGATCGCGGTCGCGGGCGGGAGCTCGCTGCTGCGCTGGGTTGCGGCGGTGGCGGTGGTGGGGTTCGTGGCCGCGACGGGGCTGATCGCGGCGCTCGCGCTGCGGCCGGGTGCGAGCACCAGGGTGGTTGCGCTGTTGCGGTTCGCGCCGGCACGGGTGCGGCCGGCGACGCGCGCGTGGATGGGCGCGTTCCTCGCGGGGCTGGGCACGCTGCGCGGGGGTCGCGCGTGGTCCGCCGTGCTGGCGGCGTCGCTCGGCGGGTGGGTGCTCGAGGCGGGGGCGTACTGGCTCGTCGGGCGCGGCTTCGGGCTGCCGCTCGATGTGGGGCACTACCTCGCGGTGTGCGCGGCGGCGAACCTCGCGATCGCGGCGCCGAGCACGGCGGGGGGCGTGGGCCCGTTCGAGTTCTTCGCGCGGGAGGTAGCGGTGGCGTTCGGCACGGCGACCGCGGCGGCGACGGCGTACGCGCTGGTGCTGCACGCGCTGCTGCTGGTGCCGGTGGTGCTGCTGGGGCTGCTGCTGCTGTGGCAGCGGCACCTCGGCGTGCGCGCGCTGGTGCGGGCGGCGGAATCGACGGAGGAGGGCGCCGCATGAACGTCGTGGTGGTGGGCGGCGGCGTCGGCGGGCTCGCGGCGGCGTACGAGCTCGTGCTGGGCGGGCACCGCGTGCAGTTGTTCGAGGCGAGCGACACGCTCGGCGGGCAGGTGCGCACGTTCGAGATCGGCGGCGGGCGGATCGAGGCGTTCTACCACCACCTGTTCTACTCGGACACGGTGATCCGCGAGCTGATCGCGGAGCTGGGGCTGGGCGACGACCTCGAGTGGATCCCGTCGCGGGTGGGGTTTCTCACGGACGGGCGCATCTATCCGTTCGTGAGCGCGCTGGACCTGCTGCGCTTCTCGCCGGTTTCGCCGCTGACGCGGGTGCGACTGGGGGTGGCGGCGTTGTGGCTGCGGCGGCAGTCCAACTGGCGGCGCTACGAGGGGCAGCGCGCGAAGCAGTGGATCGAGCGCTGGGTGGGGCGCGAGGGCTACGCGCGGGTGTGGGGGCCGCTGTTGCGCGCGAAGTTCGGGGCGCACGCGCCGGACATCTCGCTGGTGTGGTTCTGGGGCAAGCTGTACCTGCGCTTCGCCTCGCGGCCGGGCGGGATGTTCGCGAAGGAGCAGCTCGGCTACCTGCGGGGCTCGTTCGGGCGGCTCGTCGACGCGCTCGTTGACACGCTCCGCGCGCGCGGCGCGGTGGTGCAGGCGTCGCGGCCGGTGGCGGAGATCGTCGTCGAGGGCGGGCGCGCGCGCGGCGTGCGGCTCGCCGACACCGGCGAAATGGTGGCGGCCGACGCCGTGATCGCGACCACGCCATCGCCGGTGTTCGCGCGCATGGTGCCGGGGCTCGACGCGGCGTACGCGGAGCGCCTCGCGGCGGTCGAGTACCAGTGGGCGACGGTGCTGGTGCTCGCGCTCGACCGGCCGCTCTCCTCGATGTACTGGCTGACGGTGACGGACGACGACTGCCCGTTCGTGGTGGCGGTGGAGCAGACCAACTTTCGCTCGCCCGCCGAGTACGGCGGACGGCACGTGGTGTACTTCTCCAACTACACGGATCCGGGCGACCCGATTGTTGAGGAGGACGCGGAGCAGGTGCTGGCGCGCTACGAGCCGTTCATCCGGCGCATCAACCCGGACTTCGAGCGTGCGTGGATCCGCGATCGCTGGCTGTTCAAGGACCGCGCGGGGCAGCCGATCGTGCACTACCGCTACCACGAGCTGATCCCGCCGCTGCGTACGCCGGTGGCGGGGCTGTACCTGGCGAACACGACGCAGATCTACCCGGAGGATCGCGGCCAGAACTACTCGATCCGCATCGGCCAGGAGGTGGCGCGGCTGGCGGTGGCCGACGCGGCGGCAGGCGTCGAGCCTGTCGCGGCGGGAGACTGAAGGCGGGTGCGTCGCTGCGTTCGTCACGGGCACGGTGCGTACGTCCACGCGCGACCCGGAGTGAGTACGCGGGGCTCGCGGCTCACGCTGCTGAGAGAAGATCATGGTTGTGATACGCACGGTCGGCAATGCCCTGCGGGCGATCCTATTCCTCGTGTTGTTCGCGACTTCAACCCTCCTGCTTGGAGGCGGGGCTCTTGTGTGGTGCTTTCTCGGCAGCTGGCTGGTCGTGGGGGTCGCCACGGTGCTTCTGCCGCGCGCCATCGCAGCGTCTGGGCGACAGCCATCGTGGGTCATGTGGCTTCGGAATCAGGATCGGAAGCACCTCGATTAGCGAACGAGCTCCGGGCAGGCAGTCTGCAGGTTTCATGGGGAAACTGCTTAGGCCCCGCGGGCACCGCGCATCGCCCTCGGGCCGCGCCTTGCCGCTCGGGAGCGGCGCTGCGATAGTGCGGCGGGGAGGCGCGGATGCCGCTCGAGACAGAGGCCAGCGCGGAGCTGCGGGCGCTTGTCGCCGATCTGCGGCCGGACGACGCGGACCTGCTGGAGGCGCTGCACCGCGTGCAGCATCGTTACGGCTACGTCTCGCGGTCGGCGATGCACGTGATCGCGGAGCAGCTGAAGCTCAGCCCCGCGCACGTCTTCGGCACGACGACCTACTACGAGGACTTTCGCACGACGCCGCCCGCGCAGACGACGGTCGCGTGGTGCAGCGGGCCGGCATGCTGGCTGCGCAACGGCGCAGGCGTGCGCGATGCGATGCTGGCGGTGCTGGGCGTGCGCATGGCCGAGCAGACGGCGGACGGCCGCGTCGAGGTGGTGGTGGGGCAGTGCAACGGCACGTGCGAGCAGGCGCCGCAGGTCTGGGTGAACGAGCGCGTGGTCGGCCGGCTGACGGCGGCGAGCGCGGTGCGGCTGGCGCGCGGGCTGCGCGACGGTGCGGACGCCGCGGAGGTCGGGCGTGATGGCTGAACCCTTCGTCGCGCTGCAGGAGCGCGCGGCCGCCGAGTGGGCCGCGTGGGAGCGGCCGCCGCGCCCGCGCATCGACCTGGCGATCGACACGTCGGCGCTGGCGGCGGACGTGGGCGCGACGCGAGCGGCGCTCGAGCGCGCGATCGCGGCGCGCGGGCTCGCGGTGGACGTCGGGCGGGTGGCCGGGTACGGGCTGCAATGGCTGCAGCCGCTGGCGACGCTGAGCTGGCCGGACGGCACGCGCGTGCTCTACGGCCCGGTCACGGCGGACGCGGTGGACGCGCTGCTGGACGAGGCGAGCGGGCGCATGGGCGCGGCGGCGGCGCTGGCGATCGGCGTGCTGGCCGGGTCGCGGCCGGGCATCCCGCCGCTGCGCGAGCATCCGTTCCTGGCGCTGGAGCGGGAGCGACGGCTGCTCGCGCGTGTGGGCGTGACGGACCCGGAGTCGCTCGCGCATTACGTGGCCACGGGTGGCTACACGGCGCTCTCGCGCACGGTGGAGCGGCACCAGACGGCGGAGGTGCTGCGCCAGCTGGTGATCGACGCGGGGCTGACGGGGCGCGGCGGCGCGGCGTTCCCGGCGGGCGTGAAGTGGAACTTCCTCGGGGGGGCGCCGGTCGCGGAGCGCTACCTCGTGTGCAACGCGGACGAGGGCGACCCGGGCGCGTGGGTGAACCGCGTGCTGCTGGAGGGCGACCCGCACGCGATCGTCGAGGGCATGCTGATCGCGGCGTTCGCAACGGGCGCGCGGCACGGCTTCGTGTACATCCGCAACGAGTATCCGCTGGCGATCGCGCGCATGCAGCAGGCGATCGCGCAGGCGGTGGCGGCGGGGCTGTGCGGCGAGGGCATCCTCGGCCGCGAGTTCGCGTGCACGCTCGAGGTGGTGCGGGGCGCGGGCGCGTACGTGTGCGGCGAGGAGACGGGGCTGATCGCCTCGGTGCAGGACGGGCGCGGGATGCCGCGCGTGAAGCCGCCGTTCCCGGCGAACGCGGGCGTGTTCATGAAGCCGTCCAACGTGAACAACGTGGAGACGTACGCGAACGTGCCGCTGATCCTGCGCCACGGCGCGGCGTGGTTCCGGGAGCTGGGCACGGCGGCGGACGTCGGCACCAAGATCTTTTCGTTCTCCGGGGACATCCCCCGCGCGGGCGTGATGGAGGTGCCATTCGGCGTGCCGTTGCGCGACGCGCTGGCGGCGTGCGGGGGCGTGCTGGGCGGCGGGCCGCTGAAGGCGATCCAAGCGGGCGGGCCGCTGGCGGGGTACCTGCCGGGGTCCTTGCTCGATGAGCTGGCGCTGGAGCGCGCGCCGTTCGCGCGGCACGGCGCGCTGGTGGGCGCGGGCGGCGTGGTGTTCGTAGGTGCAGGGGCGTGCTCGATCGACCTGAACGCGCTGTTCGCGCAGTTCCTGGAGGAGGAGTCGTGCGGGCGCTGCACGACGTGTCACCACGGGAACCAGCGCATGACGGAGATCTTCGAGCGCATCGGCCGCGGCGGGGGCCGCGCGGGCGATCGCCACAATCTGGAGCTGCTCGGCGGGTCGCTGCAGTACTCGAACTGCGTGCACGGGCAGGCGAGCCCGACGATCATGCGCAACACGCTGCGCTTCTTCGCGGCGGAGTACGAGGCGCACGTGCGCGACGGGCGCTGCGAGGCGCTGCGCTGCGTGGGGCTCGTGCGCTTCCGCGTCGCCGACCAGTCCGACCCGCGGCTCGCCGACGCGGCGGCGATCTGCCCGACGGGCGCCGTGGTGGCGGATGCGTCGGGTGATGGGGCGGGGGGGTATCGCGTCGACGACGCGGCGTGCATCCGCTGCGGGGCGTGCGCGGAGCTCGCGCCGCGCGGGATCGTGCGCGAGGCGGCCCCGCCCGGGGTCGCGCAGCCGCGGGCGCTGCCGGCGCGGCCGCCGGGCGTGCCCGCGGCTGCGGGCGTGCAGCCGCTGACGTTCCAGGGCACGAGCTACGCGCGGCCGGAGGCGGGGCAGGGCGGCGCGCCGCCGCTCGCCGGGCGGTAGCCGCAGGCCGCTCGCGCGCCTCGCGCGGTGGGGTGCAACGCAGCGCGGTGCACGTGCGGTCGGGCGCGATGACGCCCCGCTGCGGGCGGCGGTTGTACACTCGGAGCGTCTCCCCAGAGACCGCGAGCGCACGCTGAGCGACGCCGAGCGCCGAGCCATCCCGAGGGCCATTCCGAGAGCCGTCCCGAGAGCTGCCCCGGGGGCCACCCCGGCCGTGACGCAGCCATCGAGCGCGGTCGTGCCCGCGGCCGCGGACACGGTCGCGCGCCCGGTGCGCAGTTCGCCCGCGCGCGCGCAGTACCTCGCCCTGAAGCGCCAGCACGCCGACGCGATCCTGCTGTTCCGCATGGGCGACTTCTACGAGACCTTCGACGACGACGCGCGGCTGGTGGCCGGGCTGCTCGGCGTCGCGCTCACCTCGCGGCCGATGGGCGGCGACGAGGGGCGCGTGCCGCTCGCGGGCGTGCCGCATCACGTGCTGGAGCGTCACCTCGACCGGCTGGTCGCGGCGGGGCACCGGGTGGCGATCGTCGAGCAGATCGGCGTCGAGCAGACGAGCGCGCCGGGGCGCGGGCTGATCGAGCGGCGCGTGGTGCGCGTGGTGACGCCGGGCACGGTCGACGCCGGGTCGCTGCTGGCGGCGGACGCGCACAACTGGCTTGTCGCGCTCGCGCCGGACGGCAGCGCGGGCGGCGCCGGGGCGGGCGGCGCCGGGGCGGCGGGCGCGCGCTGGGGGCTCGCGGCGTGTGACGTGACCACGGGCGAGCTCGAGTGCACGCTCGTCGCCGAGGCGGAGCTGGCCGGGGCATGGGCGCGGCTCGGCGCGCACGAGGCGATCGTGCCGGAGGGCGTCCCGCAGGGGCTGCCCGAGGCGAGCGCGCTCGAGGCGCCGCCCGGCGTGCGGCTGACGGCGCGGCCGACGGCGGAGTTCGCGCCGCAGCGCGGCGCGGAGCGGCTGGCGGCGCGCTTCGGGGTGGCGAGCCTGGCCGGGTACGGGCTCGAGGGGCTTGACGCGGCGGTGGGGGCGGCGGGGGCGTTGCTCGCGTACCTCGAGGAGAGCTGGCCGGTGGCGCTCGCGCACCTGCGGCCGCCGCGCGCGGTGCGCGCCGCGGAGCACATGTACATCGATCCGCAGACGCGGCGCACGCTGGAGCTGTTTGGGGGCGGGCGCGCGGGCGAGGCGTCGCTCGTCGACACCATCGACCGCACGCTGACGCCGCTGGGCGCGCGGTTGCTGCGCGCGCGGCTGGCGCGGCCGCTGCGCCGCGCGGCGGCCGCGGCGCAGCGCCTCGACGAGGTGGAGGCGTTCGTGCGCGCGCCACTCGCGCGGGCGGCGCTGCGCCGCGAGCTGCGCGGCGTGCCGGACTTGGAGCGGCTGCTGGGACGCGTGCGCGCGGGGAGCGCGAGCGCGCGGCAGCTCGTGCAGCTGCGTCATGGGCTCGAACGGCTGCCGGCGGTGGCGGCGCAGGCGGCGGCCGCGGGCGCGCCGGCAGCCTCAGCCGCGCGCGGGCTGGGGGGCGTAGCGACGGCGGCGGCGCTGGTGGCGGCGGCGATCGCGGACGAGCCGCCGGCCGAGCCGAGCGACGGCGGGACGATCCGCACGGGCTGGGACGCGCGCATCGACGAGCTGCGCGCGCTGGCGACGGACGCCCGCGGCGCGCTCGCGGCGTTCGAGGCGGAGGAGCGCGGGCGCACTGGGCTCGCGTCGTTGCGCGCGGGCTACCACCGCGTCTTCGGCTACTACTGGGAGCTGCCGGCCTCGCAGGCGGCGCACGCGCCGGCGGAGTACGAGCCGCGGCAGACGCTGGCCGGGACGCGGCGCTTCCGCAGCCCCGCGCTGGCGGCGCTGGAGACGCGCATCCTGGCGGCGCGGGAGGAACTCGAGCAGGCAGAACGCGCGGCGTTCGAGCGGGTGCGCGCAGAGCTCGCGGCGCACGGCGCGGCGATCGCGCACGCGGCGGAGGCCGTGGCGCGGCTCGACGTGGCGGCGGCGCTCGCCGAGGTGGCGGCGGAGCACGGCTACGTGCGACCGGAGCTTGCGGAGTCGGGGCCGCTGGTGATCATCGGCGGGCGTCACCCGGTAGTGGAGCGGCGGCTGGCGGCGGGCGTGTTCGTGCCCAACGATTGCACGCTCGGTGGCAGCGCGGGGGACGGTGAGGCCGGCGGGGCGGACATCGTGCTGCTCACGGGGCCGAACATGGGCGGGAAGTCCACGTATCTGCGCCAGGTGGCGCTGGTCGTGCTGCTCGCGCAGTGCGGCAGTTACGTGCCGGCGGAGCGCGCGCGCGTGCCGATGGTCGATCGCATCTTCTCGCGGGTGGGGGCGCAGGACGATATCGCGAGCGGGCAATCGACGTTCATGGTGGAGATGGTCGAGACAGCGGCGATTCTGCATAACGCGACGGAGCGTTCGCTCGTGCTGCTCGACGAGGTGGGGCGCGGGACGGCGACGGCGGACGGGCTGGCGATCGCGCGCGCAGTCGTCGAGCACCTGCACCACCGTCCCGGGGGCACGCCGCGCACGCTGTTCGCGACGCACTTCCAGGAGCTCGTGGGACTGGCGGCGCTGCTGCCGCGCGTCGAGAACCGCTCGGTCGCGGTGATCGAGGAGCGCGGCGAGGTGGTGTTCCTGCACCGCATCGCCGCGGGCGGCGCGGACCGCGCGTACGGGGTGCACGTCGCGGCGCTCGCGGGGCTGCCCGCCGCGGTGGTCGCGCGCGCGCGGGAGCTGCTGCTGGAGGCGGAGCGCACCGCGATCTCGCGGAGGCTGCCGCCCGCCGCGGGCACGGGCGCGAGGCTCGGGGGCGGGCGGGAGGCGACGCTGCCACCGGCGGTGCAACCGCCGCTCGCCGTGCCGGGCGACGCGGTGGTCGCTGAGCTCGCGGGGCTCGACCCGGACGCGCTGACGCCGCTCAGCGCGCTACAGCGGCTGTACGAGCTGCGCCAGGCGGCCCGCCGCGCGCTGGGCGGCGAAGCATGAGCTGCGGGCGGGCAGGCACGACCCTGTGGCTGCGCGTGCTACTCGCGCGAGGCGGGGCCGTGGCCGACCTTGGGGGGCAGCGGGGCGCGTGGCAGCGCGGGCGCAATGGTCGCCATCGGCGACTGCTGCGCGGGGGCGCTGGCTGCCGGCTCGACGGCCGGGCCGGCGCGCACGCCCGGCCCTCCGGCTGTTGCAGGGTCGCTGCGCGCGGCGCCGGGCAGGCCGAGGCTGAACAACTGCTGGCGCAACAGCGCCTCGACATCGAGCAGCGCAGCGCCGGCGGGAGCGCCGTCGGGGCGTGCGGGCAGCGCGGCTGCGGAGCGGCGGACGAGACTGAGCGCGAAGGCGGGGCCGAGGCCCGGCTGCTCCGCGAGCAGCAGCGCGACGGCACCGGCCACGAGCGGCGCGGCGAACGAGGTGCCGGTGGCGCGCGCGTAGGGCTGACCATCGATGCAGCTCCAGCCGCGCTGGCCGCAGGCGGCGGCGGGCAGCGGCGCGACGATGCGCACGGCGGGCGCCGCGACGTCGACCTCGGGGCCGATGTTGCTGAAGGGGGCGAGGCGGCGGTAATCGACGCTGCCGTCGGCCAGCGCGAAGCCGGTGCCGGAGACGCCAAGCACGCCGGGGTAGGCGGCGGGGAACTGCACGCGGCCGCCGTCGTTGCCGGAGGAGGCGATGATGAGCGCTCCGAAGCGATCGGTGGCCTCGCTTATGGCCTCGCGCAGCACGCGTGCGTCGGTAGCGCTGCCGAACGCCACCACGATGATCTGCGCGCCGGCGCGCGCGGCGTAGCGGATGCCCGCCGCGGCGTCGGAGATGCGCCCGGTGGCCGTGCAATCGAGCACCTTCACGGAGAGCAGGCCGACGTTCCAGGCGACGCCGGCGCCGCCGGCGGCGTTGCCGCCGGCGGCGGCCGCCACGCCGGCGACGAATGTCCCGTGGCCCTCGTCGTCGGCGGCGGCGGCGTGGGGCGGCGCGGTGCGATAGCCGCAGGAGGGGTCGGCGGCCTCGAGCGACACGAACGAGCAGCCGAATACGTCGTCGACGCAGCCGTTGGCGTCGTCGTCGAGCCCGTTCGGTACGAGCTCGGCGATGTTGGGGCGCGCGCGGGGGGCGAGGTCCGGGTGCAGGAAGTCGATGCCGCTATCGACCACGGCGATCGTGACGCGCGGCGCGATGGCTATGCGATCCCAGGCCGCGGGCGCGCGGATCGCGTCGAGGTACGGCTGCTGCAGCGGCAGCAGCGGGTCGTCCGGCAGGCGGTGGGCGTGCACGCGGGTGTCGGCCTCGACGCCGGCGAGCAGGCCGGTGGCGGCGAGCGCACGGGCGAGCGCGCGCGGGTCCTCGCCCGCGGGGACGGCGACGCGCACGGCGGGCAGCAGGGCGGAGGGCGGGAGCACGTGGTAGCCGAGCTGCGCGAGCGCGGTGGCGAGCGCGTCCGCGCTGAGCCCGGCCGCGGGCGTCGCGAGCAGCTGGTCGGCGCTGAGGGCGATGCGCGCGGGCGCGGCGGCGAGCTCTGCGGCTGCGGCAGCGGCTGTGGCACTCGTTGGGGAGGCGACGTTGGGGCGGTCGCGCGGCGCGCTCGTGCTGGCGAGGCAGGCGGCGACCAGCGCGAACGCGGTGAGCAGGGCAGAGCGAACGCGCACCGCGACCGTCCCGTCCACCTGCGTGCGGCCGCGGGCACTTCATGCTACGCAGGGGCCGATCGGGCGGCAACCACAAACGCCAGCGGTTGGAGCGGGCGATGAGCGAGGGGGCCGGGGGGGCGGCCGGGGAGGCGCGCCCGGCGATCCGCATCCTGCCGCCGCACGTCGCGGCGCGGATCGCGGCGGGCGAGGTGGTGGAGCGGCCGGCGTCGATCGTCAAGGAGCTCGTCGAGAACGCGATCGACGCGGGGGCGACGCGCATCGAGATCGCGATCGCGGGTGGCGGCTGCGAGCGAGTGCGTGTGCGCGACGACGGCTGCGGCATCCCGGCGGCGCAGCTCGCGGACGCGCTGGAGCGGCACGCGACCTCGAAGCTGCGCTCCGAGCATGAGCTGTTCGCGATCGGCACGCTGGGCTTCCGCGGCGAGGCGCTGGCGGCGATCGCGGCGGCGGGCGACGTGGAGATCGTCACGCGCCCGGCGGGCGAGGCGGCAGCGGCGATGGTGCGCACGCGCGGTGGGGCGATCGCGACGCTGGGCAGCGCGGGCGCGGCGCCCGGTACGAGCGTGGAGGTGCGCGAGCTGTTCGCGGCGCTGCCCGCGCGGCGGCGCTTCCTGCGCGCGGGCGCGGCGGAGGCGCGCGCGGTGGCGGAGGCGGTGGAGGCGTACGCGCTGGCGTACCCCGCGATCGCGTTCCGGCTGGAGAGCGACGGGCGGCTCGCGCTGCAGACGGACGGCGGCGGCTCGGCGCGGGGGGCGTTCGCGGCGGTGCACGGCGCGGGCATCGCGGCGGCGCTGCTGGTCGCGAGCGCAGCGCGCGTCGCGGGCGACGCGCGCTGCACCGTCGAGGGGCTCGTCGGGCCGCCGGCGCTGCACCGCGCGACGCGTCGCGGGTTGCACCTGTTCGCGAACGGCCGGGCGATCCGCTCGCCGTCGCTCGGGCACGCGGTGGCCAGCGCGTACGCGGGGCTGCTGCCGATCGGCCGGCACCCGCTGGGGCTGATCGATGTGCGCGTGCCCGCGGAACAGGTGGACGTGAACGTGCATCCCACGAAGGCGGAAGTGCGCTTCCACGACGAGCGCCTGGTCTACGCGACTATCGCCGAGGCGGTGCGCACGGCGCTCGCGGGAGCCGGGGCGGTGTCCGGGCCGGCGCCGTCGGCGTTCGCGGGTGCGCCGGCGTTCGGGTCGGGGCTGCTCGGCGCTGCTGCGGCGCCAGTCGAGGGGGGTTTCAGCGGCTCCGGGGAGCGCCCGCAGGGAGGACCCGCGTTCGTCGGCGCGGGGCCGCTCGAGGCGCCGGGCTGGGCGGCGCGGCGCGCGGTGCTCGCGGGCGCGACGGCGGCGTTGCCGGTGGGAGCCGTGGAGGCGGGGCAGACGGCGCTGCCGCTGGCGACGCGGCTGCCGGCGCTGCGGCCGGTCGGCCAACTGGCGGCGACGTACCTGCTGGCGGAGGCGCCGGACGGGCTGGTGCTGGTCGATCAGCACGCCGCGCACGAACGCGTGCTGTACGAGCGGGTGCGCGCGGAGCGCGCGGCGGGCACGGTGGTGCGCCAGCCACTGCTGGCCGCGGCGTTCGCGCCGCTGAGCGCGGTGCAGAGCGCGCTGGCGCTGGAGCACGCCGAGGCGATCGCGGCGCTCGGGTTCGAACTGGCGGCGTCGGATGGCGCGGGGGTGTTCGTGCGCGCGGTGCCGGCGCTGCTCGTGCGGCGCGACCCGGGGGCGGCGCTCGTCGAGTACCTCGAGCGGCTGGGGGCGGCGGAGGAGCGGCTCGCGGGTCCGGACCGCGCCGCCGCGGCGCTGGCGTGCCGCGCCGCGGTGATGGCGGGGGATCGCCTCGACGTCGAGCAGCAGCGCGCGTTGCTGCGCGAGCTGGAGGCGTGCGCGGAGCCGCACACCTGTCCGCACGGCCGGCCGACGCTGGTGCACGTGTCGGGGGACGCGATCGCGCGCTCGTTCTTGCGGAGATAGGAAGGGCCCACCCACCCACCCTCTGGATGCGGGGCTGCGCCCCGCTCCCCTCCGGCGACACACCGTTCGCGGCCTCGCTGCCGTACGCGCCGAGTCGACGCGTCCAAGCGGGACCGCATGGCTAGGTGGAAGGGGCTGCCTCGGTCGGGTTGCGCGCGCCCAAAGAGCGAACCGACGGGGGCGCGGGGTCAGTCGTCGACGATGACGCGGTAGACGACGTGGAGCGGGTCGTCTTCGGGGAGGCTGGGCGGGGGCGGGGGCCAGCGGTCGCGGCCTTCCTCGGCGGCGGCGGCGAGCTCCCAGAGCCAGCCCTCGGTGAGGTCGTCGGCGTAGCGCTGGTCGGTGAGCATCTCGATGGTGTGCATGAGCTCGCGGTCCTCGACAGGGAGGATCAGCGCGCGTGCGCCGGCGCCGATGGCGAGCGTGGCGTAGATGCGCAGCAGCGCGGAGCGCACGCGGTACGGCGCGCCGTAGCCGACGTTGCCGACGGCCACGAGCGGCACGAAGGGCGGGCGCGGGGCCTCGAGGCGGGCGGCGCGCAGCCAGGCGAGCGAGCGGAACCAGCCGAACATATCGCGCGTCGCGGGGACGGCGACGCAATCGATGTAGCGCGGGCCACGCACGCCGGCGCGCTCGCACAGCTCGAACGCCTCGTCCATGTCGATGAGCAGGGCGTCCACGCCGGCGCCTTCCTCGGCGTTCGTGCGCGCGGCACGCCATGGGGTGCAGACGACGCCGGCGCCGTTGCGTGCGGCGGCGTCGGCGAGGGCGCGGGCGTCCGGGTGGCCGACGGGGATGGCGTTCGCGACGAGCGGTGGGCGCACGTGCTCCACGACTTCGGTGAGCGCGGGCAGGTCGCCGCAGTCGATGAACAGCGGGACGCTGGGGAAGGAGCCGCGCAGCGTGGTGGCGGCCCAGCGCAGGTCCGAGCGCAGCGTCGGGTAGCGCTCGGCGCCGAGGTTCACATCGATCGCCTGGGCGCCGGCGTTCAGCTCACGGCGCGCGGCGACGAAGAGCTGCGCAGCGTCGCGCTCGCGCACGGCGTCGGCGAGCGGCGGGCGCCACAGCTCGAGCGATTGCCCGATCAGCAGCACCTGGCGTTCCGGGTCGGGCAGCACCATTACGCGGCCGCTCCGGCGGGCAGGCGGCTAGAAGGGGAGGCCGCTGACACCCTGGGCGCCACGCAGCGAGGCGATCTCGCCAGCGTGCAGGCAGGTGTGCACGGTGACGCGCGCGAGCACGTCGGCCAGCGGGACGGTGCGCTCGAGGAAATCGACGGGGCGATCGAGGTCGGCGGACGCGAGCGACTCGGCGTAGGCCAGGGTGGCGTCCAGCACCGCCTGCTGGTACGGCGCGAGCGCATCGAGGGTGAACGCGCGGCCGTGCACGCCGCTCCAGTCGCCCAGCCGCGGCAGCTCGGGCACGCCGAGGCGGTCGGGCCAGCCGCCGGCGTCCCAGAGCGTGGGCGCGCCGCGGAGCATGCGGTTGACGAAGCCGTCCGCGGCGGTGAGCAGGTGCAGGTAGGTGGCGCCGGCGCTGTGAGCGGCGCCGGGTGGCTGCCACGCGAGTTGGGCGTCGGTCGCGTCGCGCAGGACGGCGCGGACCATGCGGTGCGCGTCGACGAGCTACGCGCGCGCGAACATATGTGCCTCCATGGCGGGCCTCCTGCCGCGCGAGCCGTGGTGCGCAGGGTAGTCCCGCGCGCGCTTGCGCGCCGGGCTGCGTGCGGCGCCGGCCGCGCCGGGCGCGTGGTTAGAACAGCTCTGGCAGGCCGGCGCGAGCGCGCCGCCAGTCCAGCAGCAGCTCGAGCGCGCGGGCGGCGCGAGGGATGGAGGCGAACGCGGCGATGCCCGCGGCGTATGCGGTGACATCGAGCGCCGCGGTGGCCTCGGATGCGCCCTCGCGCTCGCGGCGGACGAGCAGCACGGGGCGGCCGCCGCGCTCCTGCAGCGACGCCAGCAGCGTGATCTGGCGGCGGGCGCGCTCGACCGGCGGCACGGCCGGGTCGTCGTCGTCGGGGTCGGGCGGGCGTTCGGCGGTGGCGGGGCGGGACGGGCCGCCGCCGGTGGCGACGATGGTCACGTCGTAGCCGGGTGTGAGCGCGGCGATGGTGGTGACCTGCTCGATCGCCTCGCGCCGGTTGGCGCCCATGAAGCCGGCGTCGACGGGGTTGCGGGTGCTGTTGCCGGCCACGGGCACCCACGGGCGGAGCGCGGCGCGGGTGTCCTCGGGCAGCTCCGGCAGGTCGAGGCCGCGTCGCGCGAGCGCGTCGGCGGCGAGTACGGAGAAGCCGCCGCCCCCGCCGACGAGCACGGCGCGGCCGCCGCGCACGTGGCGGGCGGCGGTGCTCACGAGGATCGCGGCGTCGTGCAGCTCCTCCATGGTGTCGACGCGCAGCGCGCCGGCCTGGCGGCAGAGCGCATCGAAGAGCGCGCCCGGGCCGGCGAGCGAGCCGGTGTGTGAGCTCGCGGCGCGCGCGCCCGCGGCGGTGTAGCCGCCCTTCAGGATGATCGTGGGCTTCACCGCGGCGCAGCGGCGCAGCGCGGCGAGCAGCGCGCGGCCGTCCGGGACGCCTTCGAGGTAGGCGGTGACGAGCGCGGTCTGCGGGTCGCTCGCGGCGTAGTCGAACAGCTCGGCGGCGGCGATGTCGGAGCCGTTGCCGAAGGACACGACCTTCGAGAAGCGCGCGCCGCGGGGCGCGAGTCCGCCGACGATCTCCTGCGCGTTCGCGCCGGACTGCGAGATGCCCATCACGTCGCCGGGCTCGCGCGGCATGCCGACGCCGAAGGCGAGCCGCTCGTCCGGGACGTAGAGGCCCATGCAGTTCGGACCGAGCACGCGCACGCCGCCGGCGCGAGCGAGCGCCGCGAGCTCACGCTCGGCCTCCGCCATGCCGGGCTCGCCGCTCTCGCTGAAGCCGGCGGTGAAGAAGTGCAGCGAGCGCACGCCCTTCGTCACGCATTGCTCGACGAGCGCGCGCACGCCGTCGCGCGGGATCAGCGAGATCACGTGGTCGACCGGCCCCGGGATGTCGAGCAGGGTGGGGTAGCAGCGCAGTCCGTGGATCTCGGTGGTGCGGGGGTTGACGAGGTAGAGCGGGCTGCGCTGCTCGTAGCCCTGATCGAGCAGCGAGTGCATGAACTCGGCGCCGCGGCCGCTGGCCGAGGTGGAGACGCCGACGAGCGCCACCGCGCGCGGGTGGAAGATCGGGTCCAGCGGGTGCTCGCTCAGGCGCGCCTCATTTCGGTCACTCGCCGTGACCGGCAGCTCCAGCTCCGGCGCAGTGTCGGACGTAGAGGGTGGTTGGCGGCCCCGACCGTCCACGGCCGGGATCGCACAAATGCTAGCACGCGGCGGCGAGGACGCTGCGAGCGGCCTAGGTTTCCTTCACGGCGCGGGCGAAGTTGGGGACGAAGTCCGCAGCCTCGGGCGCGACGCCGTGCGCGAGCGCGCCCTCGACGGCCTGTGCGACGGTCTCGATCTCGGCGGGCGTGTTGTAGACGTGCAGCGACAATCGCACCGAGTCTAGTTCGCGGACGGAGCGGCAGACGGCGTGCGCCGCGAACTGCAGGTGCGCCGCGAGCAGCTGGGCGTCGAGCCCCTGCGCGTGGAACGCGAAGAGCCCGCTGCGCGTGGTGTCGCCGCGGGCGCTGGTGACGGTGACGCCGGGGATGCGCGTGAAGCGTTCGCCCGCGAGCGCGGTGAGCGCCCGCACGCGGTCCCAGACCGCAAGGGGGCCGGACGCAAGGTACTGGTCGATGGCGGCGACGCCGCCGGCGAGCAGCGGCCCGGACACCGTCGTCAGCTCGAACTTCTGGATCGACTCGCGCTCCGGGGTGAAGTTGCCGGCGAAGTCGTACGACGCGGCGGCGTGGCCGGAGACGGCGGCGGGTTCGAGCTCCGCGATGCGATCGCGGCGCACGTACAGCGCGCCGAGCCCGCCAGGGCCGCAGAGCCACTTGTGCATGGGGATGGCGTACGCGTCGACACCGCTCGAGTGCACGTCGAGCGGCTCGTGGCCGGCGGTCTGCGCGCCGTCGACGAGCACGCGTGCCTGCGGGCTGGCGCGGTGCGCGAGCGCGACGATCTCCGCGAGCGGCAGGCGCTGGCCGGTGGAGAACGACACGCCGGAGATCAGCACGAGCCGCGTGCGCGCGTCGCATACGGCGGAAAAGCGTTCGATCATCGCGCCGGGCGAATCGTCGGCGGCGATCGGCACGATGTGCAGGTCGGCGCCGCGACGTTCGCGCAGGTAGTACGCGGGCACGATACCGGACGGGTGCTCGACGCCTGTGGTGACGACGCCGTCGCCCGGCGCGATCGGCAGCCCGGCGGTGACGAAGTTCAGACCGTGCGTGGTGTTATCGGTGATCGCGATCTCGTCCGCGTCGGCGCCAAGCAACGCCGCGACGCGCTCGCGGTAGCGCGCACCGAGTGCGATGCGCGCGTCGAGCAGCGAGCGGCTCGTCGGCCCGAGTGTGAGCTCGCGGTCGATCCAATCGTGCATCGCCGCGGCGACGTCGTCGCTGAGCGGGCCCTGCCATCCGCAGTTCATGTACACGGTGTCGCGCAGCACCGGCGTGTGCGTGCGCAGCCACGCCCAGCGCGTGTCGTGCGCGGTGCTGGGCGTTACATCGTTGACCATGCGTGCATCTCCGTTCGCGTGCGCACGTGCGCAGCATTCTCGTGTATATTCCCACGCTGCACGCGCTTCCGTGCGCGCGCGACGTACGGGACTGCGTACGTCGGGCGGTAGCGTCGCACAACCGGCGGTGGGCTGCGCGCAGTGGCGGGCGCGGCGGACTGCGGTGGGCGACGCGCTCGGTGCGGCGGGGTGGGGCGACGGGGCGAGCCCGCAGGCGGGCCGGCCCGCCGGCCATCCTGCGTTCCCCGCCTGTATCCCGAGCGCTGCCGGATCGCCGTTCGGACCGCGCGCGCTCGGCCCGCGCCGGGTCGCGTCGGGCGTCAGCTCGCGTGGCGACAGCCAGCGTGCGCCCGGCCGGCCGGCCTCCACCGGGGCTCCACGAGGCTGCCACCGGCTGCCGCCTAGAATCGCGGACCGGGCCGGTGCATGGGCTCGTGGAGGGAGGGTTGCATGGTTGGAGTGGAGCGGGAGCACGCGGCGGCCGCGGCGGCGCAGCCGGCGGAGTTGCGGGTGGCGGTCGTGGGGGCCGGCTACTGGGGCCCGAACCTCGTGCGCAACTTCTTCGAGGCGCCGGGGTCCACCGTGGTTGCGGCGAGCGACCTGAGCCAGGAGCGGCTGGCCGCCATCGGGCGGCGCTACCCGACACTGACGCTCACGACCGACGTCGAGGACATCCTGCACGACCCCCGGGTCGACGCGGTCGCGATCGCGACGCCGACCGCGACGCACTACGCGCTGGCGCGGCGCGCGCTGGAGGCCGGGAAGCATGTGTGGGTGGAGAAGCCGCTCGCGCCGAGCTACGCGGAGGCGATGCGGCTCACAGAGCTCGCGCACCGCAAGGGCCTCACGCTGATGGTCGATCACACGTTCGTGTACACGGTCGCGGTGCAGGCGATGCGCACGCGCATCGACGCAGGCGAGCTCGGCGAGCTGCTGTACTACGACTCCGTGCGCGTGAACCTGGGGCTGTACCAGAACGACGTCAACGTGATCTGGGACCTCGGCATCCACGACGTCTCGATCGTCGACTACCTGCTGCCGTTCCGGCCGATCGCGGTGTCGGCACAGGGCGCGCGGCACATCGGCAGCGGCGATGGGGTGAGCGAGAGCATCGCGTACGTGACGCTGCACTACGAGCAGAACTTCATCGCGCACTCCCACGTGAACTGGCTCGCGCCGGTGAAGATCCGCATGGCCACGCTGTGCGGCACCGACCGCATGATCGTGTACGACGACATGGTGCCGAGCGAGAAGCTGCGCATCTACGACCGCGGCGTCACGGTGAACGGTGACACGGAGGCGGACCGGCGGCGGCTGCTCGTCGAGTATCGCTCGGGCGACATGTACGCGCCGAAGCTCGATCCGGCGGAGGCGTTGCAGACGGGCGCGCGGCACTTCGCCACATCGATCGCCGCGGGGACCGCGCCGCTCAGCGACGGGCTCGCGGGCAGCCGGGCAGTGGCGATGCTCGAGGCAGCGCAGCAGTCGCTCGCCAACGGCGGGCGAGTGACCAGGATCTCGTGGTGACGACGATCGTGCAGGTCCCGTTCGTCGACCTGGGTGCGCAGTACGCGGCGATCGGGCCGGAGCTTGAGGCGCGCGTGCTGGCGGTGCTACGCGGCGGGCAGTACGTCGGCGGGCCCGAGGTCGCGTCGTTCGAGCAGGAGTTCGTGCGCTACTGCGGCGTGCGTGAGGCGGTGGCGGTGAACTCCGGCACGGCGGCGCTGCGCGTGAAGCTGCCCTACCTCGACGGTTGGGCGGAGCGCCGGCGCAGCCGAGCGGCCCAGTACGACGCGCTGCTCGCAGGAGCGGGCGTGGAGACGCCGCGCGTGCAGGCGGGCGCCGAGCACGTGTACCACCTGTACGTTGTGCGGCACGCACAGCGCGACGTGCTGGCGGCCGCGCTTGCGGCGGAGGGCGTGGCGACGGGCGTGCACTACCCGCTGCCCGTGCACCTGCAGCCGCCGTACCGCGAGTTCGGCGGCGGCGAAGGATCGCTGCCGGAGACCGAGGCAGCCGCGCGCGAAGTGCTGTCGCTGCCGATGTACGCGGAGCTGACCGATGGACACGCCGAGCACGTCGCTGGCGCAGTGCGCGCCGCGGTGGCCGAGCTCGGAGGCGCGCGATGAGCGAGCTGCGCGGCGCGCGCGTGCTGGTCACGGGCGGCGCGGGCTTCATCGGCGCCGAGCTTGCGCACCAGCTCGTCGGCGCGGGCGCCGCGGTGACGGTCGTCGACAACCTCGTGAACGGGAAGCGCGAGCACCTCGCCGGGCTCGCGCCGGAGGTGCTGCGCTTCGTCGAGGCGGACGTGCGCGACGGTGCGCGGATGGCCGAGCTGCTCGCGGGCACGGACGTGGTGTTTCATCTCGCGTGCCTCGGCGTGCGGCACTCGATCCACTCGCCTGCGGAGAACCACGACGTGAACGCGACGGCCACGCTGCAACTGCTCGCGCTTGCGCGCGCGGCGGGGGTCGAACGGTTCGTGCACGTGTCGAGCTCCGAGGTGTACGGCACCGCGCGCTGGGCGCCGATGACGGAGGCGCATCCGACGTATCCGCTCACGGTGTACGGGGCGGGGAAGCTTGCGGGTGAGTGCTACGCGCGCGCCTACCACGAGACGTACGGCTTCCCGACGGTGGTGGTGCGGCCGTTCAATGCGTACGGGCCGCGCTCGCACCACGAGGGCGACAGCGGCGAGGTGATTCCGCGCTTCCTGCTGCGCGCGCTCGCAGGCCGGCCGCTGATCGTGTTCGGTGACGGCACGCAGACGCGCGACTTCACGTACGTCGCGGACACGGCGCGCGGGATCCTGCTCGCGGCGACCGCGGCGGCGGCAGTCGGACAGACGATCAACCTCGGCAGCGGGCGCGAGATCGCGATCAATGAGCTCGCGCGCACGGTGCTCGAGGTGGCCGCGGGCGGCGCGGGCGACGTCCAGCACGACGTGCCGCGGCCGGGCGACGTGCTGCGCCTGTACGCCGACAGCACGCTCGCGGGGGAGCTGCTCGGCTTCGCGCCCGCGGTGCCGCTGCGCGAGGGGCTGGAGCGGCTGGCGGTGTGGTACGGGGAGCAAGGCGAGCCGCCGGAGGCGCTGCTTGCGCAGGAGGTGCTGCACAACTGGCAGTCTGTCGCCGCAGCCGCCCCGGCGCCGGCGCGCGCGTGATCGACCCGACGGCGTACGTGCACCCGCTGGCACACGTGGAGGACGGGGCGACGGTGGGGGCGCGCACGCGGGTGTGGCAGTTCGCGACGGTACGGAGCGGGGCGCGCGTGGGCGCGGACTGCCAGCTCGGGCAGGGCGCGTTCGTCGACGTGGATGTCGTGGTCGGGGACCGCTGCAAGCTCGATAACTACGTGAACGCGCATCGCGGCGCGGTGGTGGAGGACGAGGTGTTCCTCGGCCCCGGCGCGATCCTCACGAACGACTGCTGGCCGCGCGCGACGAACGCGGACGGCAGCCCGAAGCGCGCGGACGACTGGACGTGCGAGGGCGTGACGGTGCGCCGCCGCGCGAGCGTGGGTGCGGGCGCGATCGTGCTGCCGGGGGTGACCGTGGGCGCGGCAGCAATGGTCGGCGCGGGCAGCGTGGTCACGCGTGACGTCGAGGCGGGCGCGGTCGTCGTCGGCAACCCGGCGCGGCGCATCGGCACAGCCCCTGACGCCTGACGGCGGCTGGCTGCCGGACGGGCGAGGCGCGTCACGAGCGACATAACTTCCGGGGCTGCGGCAGGCCGGCAGCGGCTCGAAGCGACGAACGAACGAGGGCGCCGCGGGGCGCCCTCGTTTGCGACTAGCGCCAAGCCTACCGGTCAGCCAAGCCGCCCGAGCCCGTGCCCGTCACGGCGAATGACCGAGTGACCTAGCGGCCGGTCCAGACCGCGGGGCGCTTCTCGGCGAAGGCCTTCGGGCCTTCCTTCGAGTCGTCGGAGGCGAGCACGACCTTGCTGACCCACTCGCCGACGCGCAGCGACTCCTCCATGAGCGCCTTGCGCCAGACCTGGATCACGGCCTTCGTGCCCTGGATGGAGAGGGGCGCGTTGGCGGCGATGAGCTCGGCGAGCTCGACGGCGCGCGGGATGAGGCGGTCGGGGGCGGTGACCTCGGTCACGACGCCCCACGCGAGCGCCTGCTCCGGGCTGATGCGGTCAGCTGTGAGCAGGATGTGGTTGGCGGCGGACAGGCCGACGACGCGCGGGAGGTGGTAGATGCCGTAGCCGGCGAGGATGCCGCGCTTGGGCTCGAACAGGCCGAAGTACGCGTCCGTCGAGCAGATGCGGATGTCGCAGTCAAGCGAGGTCTCCATGCCGCCGCCGATGGCGAGGCCGTTGACCGCGGCGATGAAGGGCTTGGGGCTGCGCGAGTACATCATGCCGCTCATGCTGCCGCCCTGACGGCGCGCGCCGCTGGCGTTACGCTCGGCCATCTCCTTGAGGTCGGCACCCGCGCAGAACGCGCGGCCGGCGCCGGTGACGATGCCGACGCGCATGTTCGCGTCGTCGTTGAAGTCGGAGACGTACTCCTCCATCTCGGACATGAGGGTGCCGCCGAGGGCGTTCAGCCGCTCCGGGCGGTTGAGCGTGAAGATCGCGTAGAAGTCTTTCTTGTCATAGATCACGTCGGGCATGTCGGGACCTCCTCGGTGCGTACGGGGCCGCGCGGGCCTGCGTCGTGCCCTCCCTCTACGCCCGAAGGGGGGGCGTGTCAACCGGGCGAGCGCGGCGGGGCCGCGGGTCGTGGCCGCGAACGCGGGGGTGCGGTAGGCTGCGCGCGCGTACAGGCGGCGGGGAGCCCGGCGAAGCCGGCGGAGGGAGCACGGAGTTGGCGGGTGTGCTGGACGGTCAGGTAGCGCTGGTCACGGGTGGGTCGCGCGGCATCGGCCGGGCGATCTGTCTGGAGCTGGCCAGGCACGGGGCGACGATCGCGGTGAACTACGTCGCGAACGAGGCGGCGGCGAACGAGGTCGTTGCCGAGATCACGAAGAGCGGCGGCAAGGCCGGTGCCTACCAGGCGGATGTCGCGGATTACGCGGCCTCTCAGGCGATGGTCAAGCAGGTGATCGCGGACCTCGGGCCGGTGCGCGTGCTGGTGAACAACGCCGGGGCGACCGCCGACCGCACGCTCGGGCGGATGACGCCCGACGAGTGGGCGAAGCCAATCCGCACGAACGTCGACGGCCTCTACAACGTCACGAGCGCCGTCTGGGGCCCGATGGGCGAGGCGGGCGGCGGGCACGTGGTGGTGCTCTCGTCGATTGTCGGCGAGACGGGGCGGCTCGGGCTGGTGAACTACGGCACGTCGAAGGCGGCCGCGATCGGCTTCGTGCGGGGGGCGGCGCGCGAGGGTGCGCGCTCGAAGATCCACGTCAACGCCGTGGCGCCCGGCTTCATCGACACGGACATGATCGGCGGGTTGAACGAGGAGCAGCGCACGCGCGTGCAGGGCGAGGCGCTGCTGGGGCGTTTCGGGACGGTGGAAGAGATCGCCAGCATGGTTCGTTACATCGTCACCGAGGGGACGTACATCACGGGCGCGGTGTTCAACGTCAACGGCGGGATGTTCATCGGCTAGCGCACGGGAGCCGGCTGAGTCTGGCGCTCGGCCGGCGAGGCGTGGGCGAGCGCGGGGGGCGGCGCGCCGCGCGTGTTGTCCGCCGTGGCGCTCGCGGCTACGATCCGGGCCGGCCGCCCCCCGGCGGGGCGCGTCTGGCCCGGTCGGGGCCGAGGTAGCTCAGTGGTAGAGCACGCGACTGAAAATCGCGGTGTCGGCAGTTCAACTCTGCCCCTCGGCACCAACCACATTGCACGGGCGGCGCAGGCGTCGCGGGCGTGCCCGGCTAGAAGGCAGCGTGCGGCAGATGACGGCCGGGCGATGCCCCGGGGGGCTCGGTCGGGCGGGGTGGCTCGGCGACGGGGCGGCAGCCAGGACTCGCTACGCCATCGCGCGTTTGAGATGGTCGAGCGCGGAGCGCAACCACTCGCCGCAACCGCCACACGGCAGCAGCTGCTGCACCCCCCGCCGGTGGGCAATGATGGTGCCTTTCTCGGTCTGCACGGGGACGTCCGGCAGGAGATGCACCTCCAGCGCCTGGTCGTGGATCGTTGCGCAGACGTCGCAGTGGATGCTTCTCTTCGCGCCAACTCCGCAGGCAGCGCCCAGCCACACGCTCGATCCTCGACGCCGGGCGGGGGGCGGACACCGCATGACAGCCGTGGTAACGGGCGCGGCAAGGTTGCGGCAAGGATCAGCGGCCGCGCCGGGCTGCGATGGACGTGCCACGATGTTTGTGATACGCCGCGGAAACGTTCGCATCGCGTCAGGCAGTGCAATCGGTCGGGGCGGTCGTAGCCCGCTCGGGGTGTTGCGGAAGCATCACAACGAAGAAGCGAGTGTCGCGCCGGTGGTCCAGCCCGCATCGAGCGAAGCCCGGGAGAGCCCCACCGCAAGCAGGTCATCCGGTGTGGTGATGGTGATCGGCGACCGTGACGCCGACCCATGCGTGGAATTGCTGCCGGCGCTCGTCTGCGCCGGCCTGGCGGGTGCTGGCGGTACCGGCGGCCGCGTCGGCGGAGCCGTGGGTTCGTGCGGGGGCGGTGCGGGGGTGCTCGCCAGCGCGCAACCTCAGGGGCCGTTCACGCCGGAGCAATGCGCCGCGATGCGCCCCCACGACGATGGGCCGGTGCTGGTCGTCACGCCCGGGCACGGGACACGCGGTTCTGGCTGGCTGTCGGCGCCGAGGTACTTCGCCAGCCGATCGACACGAGGGCGCTGGGGCAGCGTCTGACGTCGGCCGTCGCGTCGCTGGCTGCCCGGTCCACCGCCGCCTGGATCGCTGGACCGCAAGGCCTGGCTCTGGATTACGCGGGCCGCGCCGCGTACGTGGATCGACAGCCGCTCGGCGTGACGCGGCTGGAGTTCGACCTGCTGCGCCTGCTGCTGGCGCGACGCGGCGAGGTGATCGCTACGGACGAGCTTGCCCCCGAGGTGCGGGGCTACCGCGGCGGCGGCCAGCAGAACTATATCGAGACCCGCATCAGCCGGCTGCGCTCGAAGCTCCGAAGCGCGGGAGTGGATGGCCTCGTCGAGAACATGCGCGGCGTCGGCTACGTCATCCGCTCGCAGCTTCCGGGCCCTGAACGACGAGCGCTTCGAGCTCGGAGTCCGACCGAACGATGGAGGCGCCGTCCGCCCAGGCGGCCCGGACGCACCCCGCGGTGCGCACGACGGGCGCCACGTCGGGCCTGAACGCGATGGCTGAGGGCAGCACGGGCGCCCATGCGGTCTCGGCGTCGACGACCAGCAGGTCCACCCCGCCGCGGGCCGGCACCGCAATCGCCGCTTCCGGCAACATGACGGGGTGCACGCCCGCATTGAGTGGATGGGGTCTTCGTACGCGCTCAGGCGGCCCACGCACGGATGTGCGATGCGGTGCTGGCCAGGAGGCAGTTCACACGCAGGGACGCGCTCACCGCCACGAGCGGCGGGCTACACATGACATCCCGCGTCGGTGAGCCGGGCTGGGCGGCTGCCCCGGTCGACTCGAGCAGGGTTGCTTCTTACCTCGCGTCTGGCACGGCGCACCTTGAGGACTCACGCGGATGGCGACGGCAGCACCGGCTGCTGTCGCTGGTCGCGCAGCTCATACGCCGCGTGCTGCTCGGACGCGCGCAGCCGAACCGCTTGCGGGCACTGGTCGACAGCGGGCAGGTTACGTTCGGGCGCTTCAGCTATGGCGCCCCTCTCGTCGACGTGTACGAGGGCGAGACGACGCGCGTGCACATCGGCTCGTTCTGTTCGATCGCGCGTGACGTGACCATCTTCGTCGGCGGCAATCATCGCCCGGACTGGGTCAGCACGTTCCCGTTCCGCTGGTTCTTCGCGATGCCCGGAGCGAACCAGGACGGGCACCCAGCGACTCGCGGCGAGGTGATCATCGGCAACGACGTGTGGATCGGCGTGGGTGCGACGATCATGTCCGGCGTGCGTCTCGGCGATGGCGCGGTGATCGGCGCGGAGGCCGTCGTCACGCACGACGTGCGGCCCTACGCCGTCGTCGTCGGCGTGCCGGCGAGGGAGGTGCGTCGGCGCTTCCCCGACGACCAGGTAGACGCGTTGCTGCGCATCGCCTGGTGGGATTGGCCCGACGAACAAGTCATCGAGGCGGTTGGCGAGCTCTCTGACACGAACGTTGCCGCCTTCATCGCTCGCCATCACGTGGGCGGCGGGTAAGGCACCGCCGCGTGCGGCGGCTGGCGGGCGTGCGCGCCACCGCGCACTGACATCGGGCATCGCCCGCCGGCGACGGCGACTGGGGCGGCGCGCCGTCCGGCTCGCGCGGTCGCTGGATTGCGGTCACGCGGTGTGCTCGACGACGGTGGGGCGGCGGTGCCATCCTGCCACGCGGCGGCACCTGTCACGGGTGGCCGCCGCGGGCGGAGGAGGCCACGCGGTGAACGCGACGGGTGTGCTCACGATCGAACAGCTGGGCGGCGGCGTGGCGCTCGTGCGCATGCAGCGCCCGGAGAAGCTCAACGCGCTGAATCCGGAGCTGCTGGGCGCGCTCAACGCGTACTTCGGCGGGCTGAGTGAGGGCGAGTACGAGACGCGCGCGGTGGTGCTCACGGGGGCGGGTCGGGCGTTCTGCGCGGGCGGCGACTTCACCCCGCGCGACGCCGCCGCGCCGGCGCCCGCGTGGCGGCGCGCGCACCCGGAGCGGGAGTCGATTCGCTTCATCCGCGACTGCGACGTGCCGGTGATCGGCGCGATCAACGGCTTCGCGTTCGGCGGCGGCTTCTCGCTCGCGCTCGCGTGCGACCTGCGCATCGCGGCGGACGATGCGCAGTTCCAGGTCGCGCAGATGCGCCGTGGCATCGTGCCGGAGTATGGGCTGAGCTACTTCCTGCAGGAGCAGGTGGGCCGCCAGCGCGCGCTCGAGCTGATGTACACGGCGCGGCGCGTCGATGCCGCCGAGGCGCTGCAGCTCGGCCTGGTGCTCGAGGTCGTGCCGCGCGGGGAGCTCGAGGTGCGCGCCGTCGCGCTCGCGACCGCGATCGCGGCGGGTCCGCCCCTCGGCATGGCGGTCGCGAAGCGCCTCGTGCACGCGGTCGAGGACGAGGCGCTGGCGCGCGTGCAGGAGCTGAGCATCGCGTACATCCGCTCGCTGCAGGGCACCGCGGATGGGATCGAGGGCGCCCGCTCCTTCGTTGAGCGGCGAGAGCCGGTCTTCCGCGGTCGCTAGCGCGCCTGGCTCAGGCGCTCGGCTCGGCTGCGGGCCGGCTGCGCGGGCCGCCGGGCTCCGGCATGAACGGGCCGTCGCGCTGCTGCAGGAAAGCGCGCATGCCATCGGTGCGCTGCGTCTCGTACAGCGCCTCGACGTCCGCGGCGTCCGTCATGCTGCTGACGATCGTGGAAATGAAGCCGCCGACCTCGAGGCCGTTGCGCAGGCCCATCGCTTGCAGGCCCTTGATGGTGAGCGCCTTGTTCATGCGCACGGAGTCCGGCGGCACGAGCGCGAGCCGCGCGCCCATGGCGCGGGCACGCTCCATCAGCTGGTCGTGCGGCACCACCTCGTTGACGGCGCCGATGCGCAGTGCTTCGCGCGCGTCGAAGTGGTCGCCGGTGAGCGCGTAGCGATGTGCGTGCTTCCAGCCGACGAGCGCGGGGAACAGGAACGTGCTGTTGGAGATCATGCGCACCTCCGGCTGCCCGAAGGTCGCCTGGTCCGAGGCGATGGTGATGTCGCAGGCGAGCGAATACCAGAAGCCGCCGCCGAGGCACCAGCCGTTGACCGCGGCGATCACGGGCTTTGGCAGCTCCATGATGTGGAGCATCTGGTCCGCGTGACGCCAGCTGGATCGCGTCGAGCGGTCGAGCGCGTCGCGGCGCCGCTCCTGCTCGGGGCGCTCGCTGCCCAGGTCGTAGCCGGCGGAGAAGGCGCGGCCCGCGCCGGTGAGGATGATCGCGCGCACCTCGGCGTCGGCGACGGCCGTGTCGAGGGCGGCGTGCAGCTCGGCCTCCAGCGGGCGGGAGAGCGCGTTCATCTGCTGCGGGCGGTTGAGCGTGATCGTCACCAGCGGCGGCTCGCGTTCGTAGAGGATGTGCTCGTAGCTCGTCATCGTCGACCTCCTCGGCTGCGGGGGGAGTGTAGGGCGCGGGGCGAGTGGACGCGTACGCTGGTGGTCGAAGCAGCGCCGGGGGCGCGCGCAGCGGGCGCCGTGCGGCCGCAGGACAGGAGCGCACGAATGACGAACTACCTCCCGAGTCCCTCCGAGCGGGTGCGCGACCAGGTGGAGCGCTACGAGCGCAGCGGTGGGACGGACGGCGCCGAGATGGGCGGCCGGCCGGTGATCCTCGTCACGCATCGGGGTCGTACGACGGGGGCCGTGCGCAAGACGCCGCTCATGCGCGTGAGCGTGGGCGGCGGCTACGTGCTCGTCGGCTCGCTCGGCGGCGCGCCCGCGGATCCGGTGTGGGTCGGCAACCTGCGCGCGGACCCATACGTCGAGATCCGCGACAAGGCGGTCGTGCAGCCGATGCGGGTGCGCGAGGTGGCGGGGGAGGAGCGCGCGCGGCTGTGGGTACTCGCGGTGCAGGCCTATCCGCCGTACGCCGAGTACCAGGAGAAGACGTCGCGCGTGATCCCGGTGTTCGTCGCGGAGCCGCAGCGTGCCCAGGCGAGCTAGTGCGCGGCTGACGGCCGCGGCGCGTTACGCGTGCCAGGTGATCGTGGCGGGTGCGCGTTGTGGGCCGCGGGCCGCGTCCGGCTGCGCGGGATACCCGAGGTACACGTACGCGACGATGCGGTCCTGCTCGGCGAGGCCGAGGTAGGCGGCCGCTCCCGGTGATCGCGCGAGCTTGCCCGTGCTCCATTTCGCTGCCAGGCCCTCCGCGTGGGCGGCAAGCAGCAAGTTCTGCGTCGCGCAGGCGCAGGCGGCGTAGTCCTCCAGCGACCGCACCGGGTCGGCGCCCGTGCCGCGCTGCGTGACCACGAGCACGACGGGGGAGCGCTCGAGCTTCGCGCGCACGGCATCGCGCTCACGCGGGGTGTCGAGCGCGGGCGGCAGCGCGTCGCCGATGGCGCGGGCGAGCGCACCGCGAGCGTCGCCGGCGAGCACGTGGAAGCGCCACGGCTCGGTGAGGTGGTGGTTGGGCGCCCACGTCGCCGCCTCGATCAGGCGCTCGATGAGCGCGCGCGGTGGCGCAGCGGGCGCGAAGGCGCCGCTCGTGCGACGGGTGCGGAGCGCCTCGTACAGTTCCATGCGCGTGCTCCTCGGGGCAGCGTACCCGCTGGGCGGCCCGCTGCGTGACGTACCGTTCTACGTTGCCACAGGCGGTGCGCGGGTGCCGCAGCGCGACGAAGCGACATCACCGGAGTGACGAACGGCCCGTCCGGGTAGGACCTTCAGGGGAAGCGGTGAGCCCCGGCGTAGTAGATATTTCGATGCAGGCAAACGGGCCAGAGCGCACGGGAGGAGTCGACCGGTGTTTCAGCACATCCTTGTACCGTTGGATGAGTCGGCGTACTCGGAACGAGCGCTGGCGTACGCAGAGGACATGGCGAAGCCTGCAGCGTGGTGACCCCGGCGTCAACGCTGATCGGAACGAGCGCTGGCGTACGCAGAGGACATGGCGAAGGTAGGCGGGGGCAAGGTGAGCCTGCTCGTGGTGGTGCCACGTCCGCACGTGCCGGCGTCGACGGATCAGCAGCACCTCGACGCGGTGAGCCGGCTCCAGGCAGAGCGCCCGCAGCGCGCGGAGCAGTATTTACAGGAGCGGGTGCGGGAGCTGCGGGCGCGCGGGCTGGCGAGCGTGGAGACCATGGTGCGCACCGGCGAGACGGCCGACTGCATCACTGACGTCACGCGGGAGCAGGGGGTCGATCTGATCGCCATGAGCACGCACGGGCTCGGGGCCTCGGGGCGTTACGCGCTAGGGAGCGTCGCGCTGAAGGTGCTGATGACGGCGCCGTGCCCCGTGTTCATGGCGCGCATCCAGGAGGCGTGGAGCTCGGCGGAGGCATAGGCGCTGCTCGACGCGAGCTGCGCGCGGATCTCGACGACACAGGCGGGGGGAATACGAGCGGGGGCCAGGGCGGTGGCCCCCGCACCGTACGGAGAAATCGTGGGCGTGCAGCGCAGTGCCCCGGGACGCACTGGCTCCCCGGATTGGTACCCCAAAGCGTACTCCGGGACTCCGCCGAGGTGCGGTTCAAGCATCTACGGCCAAGCCGCTGTCGTCCACTGCTGAGCGATTGGCGGCAATTGCTCGATGCAGGGGCGGTTGGCACGAGCGGAACTCGCCCGTGCGGCCGGGGTATCGCGTGCGCGTGTCACCCAGGTGCTAGGTTGGGATAGAGGAAGTCGATCGGATCCTGCAGTGGGAACTGGTACTCACAAGCCGAGTGCAGAGGCCCGCCCGCGTCTCCCCACGACCCTCGGACGATCATGTTGCTGAGGTCCGCGATGCCGCCGTTCGCCGTGTCACCGATCCCGTCATTCACCACCCGGACCCGGTAGCCCCAGGTGCTGCCGCTGTGCCACTCGAGATTGATGGGGACGAGTTCCGGGAGGATCACCGTTCCACTGAGGTTCACTGTCTGCGAGCCGTCCTCTATGCTTCGGTAATGACCAACGACCTGCTACGCGAAACATACGTCCACGGCCACGCTCCGGCGGTGGTGCGCCAACACGGCATGCGCACGGCCGAGGAGGCTGCTGCCTTCCTCTTACCGGAGTTCTCGCCGGAGATGCGACTGCTCGACGTCGGCTGCGGGCCGGGCAGCATCACCTTGGGGCTGGCGGAGCGGCTGCCGGGGGGCGAAGTCGTCGCCATCGACCGCTTCGGGCCGCGCAGGATGGCATCATTGGCCTCTGCTTCCTGTTGTCCGGGCTCGTACTCCTCTCGCAAGCACACACGCTGCCAGTGTTCTATGCGGTCTGCAGCGTCGAAGCGAATCCTCGGATCGACGCGTAGCGGAGCGGTCCGAAGTAGTCCGCAGTCATAGTGGTGCAGCCAGCAAGCGCCACCTTCCGTGTGACTCGGTATCATGCCGGCTGATGACCAAGGACGCTTTGACGTTCAACGACGCCGGCGCGCCAGCCGTCCCGATATCGCCTGAGGACTGGCGCGACTGGGTGAGCGCGACCGCGCTCCGCAATCATGTCCTCGGCGACCCGCTCCTCGACTGGCTCGGCGAGCACGGGCGGAGCCGGGGCTTCGTGCCCGACAACGAGCGGTCCGGGTACGATCCACGCGCGGACTTCACCGAATTCATCTTCGCGCAGGGGCACGGCTTCGAGGCCGCCGTCGTCGCGCACTTGCGAACACTCACCGAGATCCTCTCGATCGAGGCGCCGGGGGGGTCGCGCGACCTGGGCGCCGCGGAGCGCACCTTTGACGCGATGCACGCGGGCGCCAGCGTGATCTACCAGGCGGTGCTTCGCGACCCGGCACATCGCACGTTTGGCACGGCTGATCTCCTTGTGCGCAGCGATGTCCTGCAGGCGTTGTTCCCGGCAGCGCTGACCGAGGAAGAGGCCGCGGTCGTCGCCCCCGACCTCGGCGGCCCATGGCACTACCGGGTGGTCGACATCAAGTTTACGACGCTGCACCTCGCCGCCGGCGGCCAGCTCGGCAACGAGGGCTCGTCGCCGGCATACAAGGCGCAGCTGTTCGTCTACAACCGCGCACTCGGCCGCCTGCAGGGGCACGAGCCGCCCGGCGCGTTCCTGCTCGGCCGGGGCTGGGAGCAGGGGAAGTTGCGCGGCTTCAACGCGATGGAGCGGCTCGCGCCCGTGTCGCAGGCCGGCACGATCGCGAACGGTGAGCCGACATCGGACATCGTCGCCGCGGCGACCCGCTGGATTCGCGCGGTCCGTGCCGAGGGCCACGATTGGCAGGTGCTGCCCCGCCCGACACGGCCCGAGCTGTATCCGAACTCCGGCAACCAGCAGGACGGGCCGTGGCACTACGCGAAGCGGGAGATCGCCGAGCAGCTGCGCGATCTCACCCTGCTCTGGCAGGTGGGCGTGCCCGGCCGCCAGGCGGCTCACGCGCTCGGCGTGTTCGAGTGGACGGACCCTCGTGTCACGCCGGCCGTGGTGAAGGTTGCCGGCCCGAAGCGCATGCCTGTGTTCGAGGCACTCCTCGCTATCAACCGCTCGGCGGATGGGCCGCCGGTACAGCCGGCGCACATCGCGGCTGCCGAGCACGACTGGCGTGCGCCGCCGCCGCTGGAGTTCTACGTCGACTTCGAAACGGTGAGTGACCTCGCCGACGACTTCTCACGCATGCCACAGCGTGGCGGGCAGGCGCTCATTTTCATGATCGGCTGCGGGCACATCGAGAACGGCGCGTGGCAGTTTCGTTGCTTCGTCGCCGACCAGCTCACCGAGCACGCCGAGGCGAACGTCATCGACGACTGGTTCGCGCACATGACAGCGGTGCGCGCGCGTCTCGATCCCGCCGGCCAACCGCCTCGCGTCGTGCACTGGTCGCCCGCTGAGGTCAGCAACTTCGAGACGGCGTACAACTCAGCGAAGGTGCGGCACGCCGAGCGGGCGTGGGGCTCACCACGGTGGTTCGACTTCCTGCGCCGGGTGATGCAGGAGGAGCCGGTAGTCATCCGCGGTGCGATGGCATTCGGTTTGAAGGCGGTGGCGAAGGCCCTCCACAGTCACGGCCTGATCGACACACTCTGGGGCGACGGCCCGGCGGACGGGCTCGGCGCGATGGTCGGAGCGTGGTGGTCATACGAGGCCGCTGCGCAGGCCGGGACGCCCGTAGCCGAGGTCGACCTCATGCAAAAGATCATCGCGTACAACGAAGTCGACTGCCGCGTGATGTGGGAAGCGGTTCGGTACTTGCGGAGCGGTCACTAGGGCTGACAACCGCCGCACCGGCCCGGTCACCAGGTGCTCACCAACGCTGCCCCGCCGACGCTCAGACCTCGTTCGCCGTTACGGCCACGTGGAAGGAAACGCCCAGCGCCTCGAATTCGTACCCTTCGTCTCCCTGACGAGGTACACGGTCTCGTCCCAGTGCTTCACGATCGCCCAGTCCGGGTTGTACGTCCCCATTGGGGTGTCGACCTGGAACCAACCGCGGCAGCTTCAACAGCTTGAGGTCGTGCTAAGCGCTGCCCCTACAATCGTGGGCCGCCGTTGTCAGAACCATGTCTCCGCGGCCTGCAATTCGCGGACGCAAGGTCGTCGTTAACTTGCTTCAGATCGACCGCCGGGCCACCGTCGCGTACTTCCGTGCGCGAACCGAGCCCAGGAGCGGTGCTACGCGTCAGCGCGCGACGCGTCTCTCGCGGCGCGCCGCAGCTCACGCAGCCGCACGCGTAGCGTCGCCTGCCGAGCGCTCAGTTCGTCCCACTCCCCGTCGCTCAGTACCGACCACGGCTGGTAGAAGTACAGGTCCGTGCGCGCTTCCACCTCATCACGCAGCGCCTTCCCGGCAGCCGTCGCGCGGTAGTGGCCGGCCGTCGCGTCCGACTCCAGCCAACCGCGACGCACCAGCTCCTCGATCGCCGTTTCGTAATTGTCTACCGCGTACCCGCGCCAGGATTGCAGCGCGGCCACCTCGACGGCGTTACGGGCCTCGCCGTGCCAGATGAACGTGAATGCGTTCCAGACATGACCGGCCGCGCCCAGCGGCATCCATGCCAAGTCGTGAGCATCATCGCGCCGAGCAGACAGATCCATTGCGTGCTCGCGGATTTGGGCAACTACTGGCATGTCCGCTCCGACGACACGAACGCGCCGCCGGCTCGCCCACTGGCGCGGCGGTTCCGGTACGATCGCGTCCGCGCGCGCCAGCCGCTGCAGGAGGTCGGCGTGTCGCTCCAAGTCGGGCCGGGGCAGCACATCGAGCGTGCCCAGATACGCATCTCCGGCGCGTATTGCTTCCACGACGTTCGCGCGGGCGCGGGCGTTGACACGGTACTCCGTCTCGCCGATCGCCTCGACCCACCCCTCCGCCGCCAGCCGCGCTAGCTCCTCGAGAAACCTCGCCGGCTTTGAGTAGGGGTCGCGTAGCCGCATCTCGGCCGGCGACAGTGTCCCCGGGCCGAGGTCGACGTAGCCACGCAGGGAGGCTGGCGTGCCGGTCCGCTCCAGCGCCTGCCGGATGGGCCGCGCGGTGAGCGCCCAGAACTCTGAAATCGTCTGCTCGATGAGCGTCCAGGGTGACTCGTGGCCGCGCAGCAGCGCCCGCACGGCCGCGGCGCTGCCCGGCCGATCGGTCACCAACTAGCCCCGGAGTAGATCTCGCGTAAGAAGCGGCTGGGCCGCGTAGCCAAGAGCTCCGTATGCGTCAGTCCGGCGTTGGTTGCCAGCGATTCCCACTGCGAATACGGCACGGGATAGGGAACCGCGGCATTGCCGTGTTCGATGTTGTATTCGACGACCAGCACCCGACCGCCCGGACGCAGGTAGTCGCACAGCAGCCGCACGACTTCGTCCTGGTCCCGCTGGAAATGGAGGGCGTTCGCGATGACGATCCCGTCGAGCACCGGCAGGGCGAGCGGGCGCGCGAAGTCGGCGACTACGTGATGGAAGGTGATTCCCGGAAACCGCGAATGCACGGCCACCTCCTGTGTGCGCAGAACGCGGGCGTCGCGATCGATGGCGTAGATCACCGCTCCGGGGCCAACGAGTTCGGCGAGCGCCATGGTGAACGCGCCGGCACCGGCACCGAAGTCAGCCCAGACTCCGCCCGGCGCAGCGATGCCCTTGTGCAGGAGATCGACGTGGTCGGCATGATCCATCGCGCGAGGCCGCTTTCATCCGCGATCCGGAACCCTCCGCCGTCACTAAGTACGGCAGATCGTGATCGCTGCAAGCTCCCGCACGGACGGCGCCGGCTCATCCAGCGCAGCCGTGCGCCACCCGATGTGCCCACTGGACGCTCACGACACTCGCGTTCAGCCGTACGACCGCCGGTCGCCAGGCTGGTGCTAGGTCTGCCGGCTGCTGGTGCAGCGGGCAGAGGTCAGCGAGCGGCGCATCACGTTAGAGATAGGTGCGGGAGCCAGGGCGGTGGCTCCCGCACGGTACGGAGAAATCGTGGGCGTGCGGCGCAGCGCCCCTGGACGCACTGGCTCCCCGGATTGGTATCCCAAAGCGTGCTCCGGGACTCCGCCGAGGTGCGGTTCAAGCATGTGCGGCCAAGCCGCTGCCGTCCAGCGCCGGGCGATTGGCGCCAATTGCTGAAGCCGGCGAGGTTAGCAGCAGAGCGGAACTGGCTCGCGCGCCTGCGTACCGCCGTCGCGCGGTACCGCGAGCCGCGCCGAGCGCGGGCGGATCAAGCGAGATACAGCGCAACCTCATCGCCACGCGCGGCCTCGGGCTGCCGCGCGGATAGCGAGGCGGCTCACCCGCCCGCGAACTGGCCGAGCAGCGTGATCACGTCGTCGGCGTGGAGCGGCGAGTCGAGCGTGCGTTCCACGCCGAGGGCGCGCGCGTTGACCATCACGTGCAGGTGCTCGGAGAGCTCGTGCGTATCGCTCGTCCACAGCGTGTCGCGCAGCGGCGGATAGCGCTCGCTCACGCGGCGCAGCCCGCTGCGCACCGTGTCGCCTGCGACGAGCGGCTCGCGCAGGTCGACGGTGCCCCAGTCGTCGCCGCCGACGAGCTTGCTCACCCAGGTCGTCGCCTCGACGGTGAACGAACCCACGGGCTCGCCGGCGCTCGCCTCGCGCGCCGGCTCCGCGATCAACGCGCGTCGGCCCAGAGGTCGGCCTTCACGTCGGGCAGGCCGAGCCGGTCGAGCAGCTCGGGCAGCGGACGGCCGCTGGCGCGGTCGTACTGCACGAGGCGATACCAGGTGTCGAGCATCTCGTCCCAGTGGTCCATGATCGAGACGCCGGCCGCCGGGCCGTCGACCGGTGTCGAGCCGTAGCGCGCCGACGGCTTCTCGAGCTCGGGGCCGATGCCGCAGCGCAGGTTGAACGCGCGCAGCAGCGCGGCGGTGCGCCGTCCAAGCAGCATCGCATCGTCCTTGGAGTAGTCCCAGCCGGTCACGGCGTTCAGCGCGTCCGAGATGTTAGCGAGCGTGGTGCAGATGGTGAACCAGCACACGCCGAGCGAGTCCTCGAAATGGCGGCGGCCGAGCATGCCGGCGACGAGCTTCGGCACATCGGCGGGATTTTGCACCTCGATCGCGGCGGGCAGGCCGAGCTCTTGCGGCTGCTGTGCGCCTGCGCTCTCGAGCGTGCCGGTGCTCGCCACACAGGTGTCGAGCATCTCGGGCCACAGCGCACGGTGATCGTGACCGCGTGGGCTCGAGCCCTTCATCGTGTAGATCGCGCACTCGGCGGCCGGCCCTCCGACGCGCTCCGAGGCGATCTTCACGCCTTCCGCGAGCACGTCGCCGAAGCCTTCGCGCGCGGTGAGGAGGTCGAGCAGCGCCTTCGCTGCGTCGACGTTGCCCCACGTCGCCTCGATGCCGCCGAGCTGCTCCTTCGTGAGGTAGCCCTTCTCGTAGCACTCCATCACCCAGCCGATGACCCAGCCGAACTCGTTCACGTCGACGCAGGCGCGATCGCACTGTGTGTTCATCCACGAAACCTCGGTCGGGTTGGTGTTGCCCCACGCCCAGCCCGCGCCGACCCAGCCTTCGTACTCCGGCTCGTCGACGATCTCCCCCTTGTGCGCACCGTCGCGGATCACCTGCATGTGGCAGTGCCCCTGCATGCCACAGGAGTTGCACTGGTGCCCGCGGTGGTCGAAGCCCTCGCGCAGCACGAGCGGCTGCCATTGCGCCATGTCGGCGCTTTCGGGCTTCAGGTTCGTCGTGAAGTTCTTCACCGGCAGGCCGCCCGCGGGCAGCAGGCCTGCGACGCCGCCCATGGTGCCGAGCTCGTAGAAGTTGCGACCGGGCAGTTCGGTGCGCAGCGTGTACGACACGCTGTCGGCGCTCTCGAACACGCCGCGCGGATCGGACACGCGGATGCCGCGGTTGCCGCGCACGATCGCGACGGCCTTCAGGCGCTTCGCGCCCATGACCGCACCACAGCCGTTCTTGCTCGCGACGTGGCCGTAGTCGCCCTGGATCGCGGCGAAGCGCACGCGACGCTCGCCGGCCGGCCCGATGCTGTAGACGGACAGCGCGTGCCCCTGCAGCCCGGTCTCTTCGGCGAGTGTGTCCTGTGTCTCCCAGGTGTCGCGGCCCAGGAGATGCGCCGCGTCGCGGAGCTCGGCGACGCCGTTGTGGATGTAGAGGTAGACCCAGCGGTCCGACTGGCCCTGCACGACGATCGCGTCGAAGCCGGACGACTTGAGGTTCGCGCCGAAGAAGCCGTTCGCCTGAGTGCTCGTTGCGCCGTTGGTGAGCGCGCCGCGCGTGACGACGCTGAGCCCGCCCGTGCCCCAGAGTGGCGTGCCGGCGAGCGGCCCGGTCGCGAGGATCAGGCGGTTGTCGGGGTGGTCCCAGCCCACCTCCGCGGGCACTTCATCGTAGAGGATGCGGGCGCCGAGGCCCGTGCCGCCGAGGTAGGTATGCGCGCGCTCCTCGAGCAGCGGTTCGCTCCAGGTGCGGCCACTCGTGAGGTCGACGCGCAGGATCGCGCCCGCGTAGCCGAGCGGCGTCGTCGCGGTGTCGAGGGCTGGCTGGCTGGTCATGGCACTCCTCCGGTGCGGGCGATCGGGGCGGCGCGCTACACGTCGCGCTGCGGTGCGGTGAGCGCCACCTGCGCGCGCTGATACTCGGGGGCGTCGACGTCTGCGGCGCGCTGCGACGGCCCGCCGAGCACCGTCTCCGGGAGCAGCCGGGCGGTAGTGCCGTTCGCGACGAACGGCCGCTTGATGTCCCATGGGTTGCGCTGCAGCTGCGCTTTCCACGCGCCGAGCGGTTGGCCAGCCTGCACGAGCCCCTTGAGCATCCCCACGTCGTTGGTCGCCCACAGGTCGTGGCTCATGCCGAGGATGATCGCGCCGGTGAGCCGCTCGCCGCCGCCGTTGAAGAGCAGCCGCCGGTAGCCGTGCCGCGGCGCCTTCACCTCGGCGACGCTCTCTGCGTCGGGGTCGTCCCAGGCGCCGAAGGACGCGATCTCGAGGTCGAGCACGTCGACGATGTTCATCAGCACGGTGCCCGGGTGCGCGACGTCGCGGCCGGCCATGTTCGCGCCGGCGATGCGGCCATGCTCCATCGCCGCAGGCTCGATGGCGTGCACGGCTCGGCGTCCCGTGACACGGTCGAGCGCCTCGGCCACGTCTCCCGCGGCGTACACGTGCGGCGCGCCGGTGCGCAGGTGATCGTCCACGACGATGCCGCGGTTGATCTCGAGCCCGGAGCCCTGCAGCCACTCGATGTTGGCGCGGATCCCCGTCGCCATGATCACCACGTCGGCGTCGAGCGTCTCGCCGCCGTCGAGCGTGAGCCGCCGCTGTGCGCGGCCGCCGCCGTCGCGCTGCTCGATCGCGGCGAGGCGCACGCCGGTGCGCACGGTGACGTCGTGCTGCTCGAGCCACGCGGTGACGATGCCCGCGCCGGTCGCGTCGATCATGCGCGGCAGGATCGTCGGCGCGAGCTCCAGGATCGTGAGCCGCACGCCGAGGCGCATGAGCGCGTTGAGGATGGTGAACGCGATGAAGCCTGCGCCGACCAGCACGACGTGCGCGCCGGGCGCGATCTCGCGGATCAGCCCGTCGGCCTGGGCGAGCGTCCAGAACGAGTGCACTCCCGCCCCTTCGGCGCCGGGCACCGGGGCGCGTACCGCCGAGGAGCCGGTGGCGATCAGCAAGTCGTCGTAGGCGAGCGTTTCGCCGTTGTCGAGCGTGAGCTGCTGCGTCGTGGTGTCGAGCGCGGCGGCGCGCCGCCCGACGTAGCGTTGGTCGACGCCGAGCTGCGAGAGCTTGGGCGGCGTGAGCGTGAACACGTGCGAGCGCCCTATCTTCTTGCCGAGGTAGTACGGCAGCACCATGCGCGCGTACGGTCGCTCGTCGGCGACGAGGATGATCTCTGACGCCCCGCGATCCACCTCGCGGATCGCGGTGATGGCATTGATGGCGGCCGTCCCGCCGCCGACGATGACGTGGCGCGTGCGCGCGGTCACGGCCGCGGCCCCGCGCCCGACGCGGCGACGGCGAGCCCGGCGGCCGAGCGCTCCGCGGCGAACGGCCCTTGCCAGTCGCGGGTGAAGTCCTCCAGCCAGACGATGGCGTCGGTGGGGCAGGCGCTTGCGCAGGCGGGGTCGCCACCGCAGAGGTTGCACTTGAACGCCTTCTCAGTCTGGGGGTCGTAGAAGATGGTGCCGAAGGGACACGCGAGCGTGCACAACTTGCAGCCGACGCACTTGTCGTCCAGTACGTCCTTCGCGCCGGCCGCGTTGATGTCGATCGCCTCGACCGGACAGGCGGTCATGCACCACGCTTCGTCGCATTGAAAGCAGGTGTAGGGCGAGTAGGAGGTGTGGGCCTCGAACGAGGAGACGCGGATCACGGACTTCGCGGGGTTGAACTCGCCTGCCTGCTGGTAGGAGCACGCGACCTCGCAGCGCATGCAGCCGGTGCACTTCTCGGGCTCGATGTGCAGCACTCGCATCGTGGGCTCCTCGGTTGCGGCGCCGTGCTTCGCCTCGCCACCGCCGTGGCCTCTGCATCATAGCGCCGGCCACGCGGAGCAGCCGAGGCTGCGAGGGAAGGGTCGGCGGCCGGCCGCTCGACCCGCGCAGGGGCGGCGACATCGTGACCGGCACGCGTGGCCTTGCCGTCGTGGTGCACCGCGCGGCGGACGCTCGCGTACGCTAGACGGGCCGTACGTCGCGCAGGGCGCTGGCGCGGCGCCGCAGGGAGGCTGAGCAGACGTGGCGCGAGACCAGCACAGCGGCACCGCCGATCGTCGCGGGGCCGGTGGGGCGAATGGCACGCTCACCGTCGGGCGTCTATTCGGGTTCCCGTTCCGCCTGCACTGGAGCTGGCCGATCGCGCTCGCGCTGATCGCGTGGTCGCTGCAGGCGAGCTACCTGCCCGAGGTCTACCCGGAGTGGAGCGACGAGCGGCGGTGGGCCGTCGGCGTGGTCACCGCGGTGCTGTTCTTTGGCTCCGTGCTCGCGCACGAGCTGGCGCATGCGCTGGTCGCGCGCGCCCGTGGACACGCCGTCGAGAGCATCATGCTGTTCGTGTTCGGGGCGTGTCTGCCATCACCCCTGAGGCGCGCAACGCCCGCGACGAGTTCTGGGTCGCGATCGTGGGCCCGCTCTCGAGCATCGCGCTCGCGGTGCTGCTGGCTGGCGTGTGGCTGGGCGCGCGCGCGGCCGGTCTCGACGCCGTGTATCCACTGGCGGGCTACCTCGCGTACGTGAACGTGACGGTGGCGGTGTTCAACTTGCTGCCGGGGTTCCCGCTGGACGGCGGACGCGTGCTGCGGGCGGTGCTCTGGGGCGCGCGCGGCGACGAGCTGAGCGCGACGCGCATCGCCAGCCGCGTGGGGCGCGCGCTGGCGGGCGGGATGATCGGTGGGGGGATGCTCCTCGCGCTGGGCGGCGCGGGGATCGGCGCGATCTGGCTCGTGTTCATCGGCTGGATCCTCTGGAGCGCCGCGGAGTCTACGTATCGCCAGCGCCTCATGCAGCTGTCGCTCGCCGGCGTGCGCGCGGGCGACCTGGCCGACCGGAACGTCGCGTGGGTCACGCCGGACACGACGCTGCGCGACCTGGTGACGGAGCGCGCGCTGCGTCACGGCACACGCACGTTCATGGTCGCGGCCGTAGCGGACGGCGACGTGCTGGGCCTCGTGTCGCTGTCCGACCTCGCGCGGTTCCCGGAGGCGCAGTGGGGCGCCACGAGCGTATTCCGCGCAATGACGCCGCGCGCGCAGCTCGTCGCCACCGAGGCGTCGACGGAGGCGCTGGAGGCGCTGCGGCTGATGGTGGAGCGCGACGTCAACCAGTTGCCGGTGTTCAGCGGCGGCTCGCTGGTGGGGCTGCTGACGCGCGCGGCCCTGCTGCGGGCGATCGACGTGCGCGCGCGCTTCGGGGCCGGTCCGGGTAGCGGCGCGGCTAGACCGTGTCGAAGATGCGGGCCGCGCCTTCCAGCTCGGCGCGAGCGCCCTGGTTGAAGAGCGTGCGCTTGCTGGTCACGCAGTGCGCGCGCCCCGCCTCGGTTAGC
>SHYP01000024.1 GCA_009692725.1 Dehalococcoidia bacterium | reverse complement strand
CGCCGAGCAGGTGCACATGCGCTCGCCCGTGAGCTGCCTGGCGCGGCGCGGCATCTGCCGGCGCTGCTACGGCCGCTCGCTGGCGACCGGCGAGCTGGTGGCGCTCGGCGTGGCGGTGGGCATCATCGCGGCGCAGTCGATCGGCGAGCCCGGCACGCAGCTGACGATGCGCACGTTCCACACCGGCGGCGTGGCGGGAGGGGCGGACATCACGTCCGGCCTGCCGCGCGTGGAGGAGATCTTCGAGGCGCGCGTGCCCAAGGGGCAGGCCGTGATGTCGGAGATCGACGGCGTGGTGACGATTGGCCACGACGGCGACTCGCGCATGATCGTGGTCAGCAACACCGAGGTGATCGAGCAGCAGTACGACCTGCCCGAAGGCCTGGAGCTGTCCGTCGAGGAGGGCGACTTCGTCGACGCCGAGCAGGTGCTGGCGGGGCCGCCGCCGGAGGCGGGCAAGGGCTCGAAGCTGCCGGTGCCGGTGCTGAAGGCCGAGATCGGCGGGCGCGTGGAGTTCGTGCGCAAGGGCCGCGTGCGGCGTCCGGTGGCGCTGCGCGTGATCTCCGAGGACACGGACACGCGCGAGTACCCGATCTCGGTCACCTCGCGCGTGCGCGTCGAGCCGGGCGAGTTCGTGCGCGCCGGCGACCAGCTCTCCGAGGGCTACCTCAACCCTCAGGACGTGCTGGCGATCCGCGGCCCGGACGAGGCCTCCAAGTACCTCGTGGACGAGGTGCAGAAGGTCTACCGCTCGCAGGGCGTGAACATCAACGACCGCCACATCGAGGTGGTCGTGCGCCAGATGCTGCGCAAGGTGCAGGTGGAGGAGCCGGGCGACACCGACATGCTCAGCTCCGAGATCGTCGATCGCTGGGTGTTCAAGGACAAGAACGACCGCGCGATAGCGGAGGGCGGCGAGCCGGCGACGGCGATCCGGGTGCTGCTGGGCGTCACCAAGTCCTCGCTCAGCACCGACTCCTTCCTCGCCGCGGCCTCCTTCCAGGAGACCACGCGGGTGCTCACCGATGCCGCGCTCTCAGGCCGCACGGACTACCTGCGCGGCCTGAAGGAGAACGTGATCATCGGCAAGCTGATCCCGGCGCGCGCCCCGGTGGTCGTGGTGCGGCCGGTGCCGATCGCCGAGATCGCGATGCCGGAATCGCTGATGCTGCCGTTCCTGTTCGAGTTCGAGCGCGAGGCGATGCTCGGTGAGGAGCGTGCGGCGGTGGAGCTGCTGGGGACGGAGCGCGTGCCGGAGCTGGTGGCGGCCTCATTCGTCGCAGAGCCCGACTAGGCGCGGCGGTCGTTTACCTCACCGCTGCGATTGCGAAGCACGCGGGGCCCCGGCGACTCGTCGGGGCCCCGTTCGTTCTGATCAGTGCTGTGCCGGGCGAGTCGCGGCGGGCCCGCGGCCTCAGCCCCGGTCCTCAGCGCGGTTGCTGCCAGCCGCCGCCGCCGCGCGGCCAGCGCTCCGGCAGCCAGCCGAGCTGGCGCATGCGCTCGTGGTCATGGCCGTGCGCGACCGCGTCGTAGAAGAACTTCCCGCACTCGTGGCAGCGGCGCAGCGGGCGGCCCTTGCCGTCCCAGTAGCAGCCGAAGCGGCAGAAGGTGGCGGGCGGCTGGGCGGGGTGGTCGGCGGTCAAACGGAGCGGCCTCCCCCGGCGCCATGGCCAGGCGGCGCGCGTGGCGAGGTTGTTCGTCCGGCGCGGCGGCGCTACTCGAAGTCGTAGTTGAACGCGACGGTGCCCTGCGGCTCGCCGTGAGCGGCGGCGAAGGTGCCATCGCCGTGCAGGCCGCGCAGCGCTCCGTTCGCGGAGCCGGGGACCACCCGCCAGCTGCCGCGCGCCGCAGCGTCGTCGAACGTGCCGCTGCCCGCCAGCACGAAACTGCCCGTTTGCCCGTCGAGGCTGCCCGCGACGCGTTCGAGGCTGACGAAGTCGGCGGTGCCGTCCTCACGGTAGGCCATCAGGTACTGGACCATGCCCTCCCCTTCGAGGTCGCCGCGATAGGCTTGCGTGACGGCGGCGCGGGTCAGTTTCGAACCGCCCGCGACCTCGCTGTACGGGACCTCGTCCCAGCTCCGCACCGCGAAGCGCGCGGCGGCGTGCGTGCTCATCGAACCTCCTTGCGGGCGCGAGCGGGCTAGACCAGCGTGACCGGCACGCGCAGTCGCTCGCGCTCCGCGGCGAGGCGGTCGTGGCGCGTGTCGTCGCCGTCGCGGTGCATCTGCGCCAGCTCCGCGATCTTGTGGCGGCACTCGCCGTTGATGCCCTGGTGGCCGCAGACGTTGCAGGGGTCGCGCTTGCAGTCGAGCGTGATCTCCTCGTTCAGCGTCTTCAGCCACTCGCCGCGCAAGTATGGCTTCTGCGTGGCCGAATCGACGTGGTCCCACGGCAGTGGCTCCCAGAGGTCGCGGTCGCGGTGCGCGTAGAACGAAGGGTCGAGGCCGTGCTGCGCGAACGCGCGCGCCCACAGCGACCAGTCGTGGTGCTCCGACCAGGCGTCGAACTTCGCGCCTAGGCGCCAGGCGCTCTCCACCGCGTCCGCGACGCGGCGGTCGCCGCGCGAGAGCACAGCTTCCAGCAGCGACTTCTCCGGCTCCTCCCAGCTGAACTGGATGCCGGCGCGGCGGCAGCCGTCGCGCAGGATCGTGTGGCGGCGTCGCAGCGTCGCCGCGTCGCACTGGCCGATCCACTGGTACGGCGTGTGCGCCTTCGGGATGAAGTTCGAGGTGGAGACGCGCACGCGCGCGCGCCCGCCGATGTGCCCGCGACCGATGCGATTCACTGCGCCGGCGATGCGCACGATCTCCTCCACGTCGAAGTCGGTCTCGGTCGGCTGGCCGACCATGAAGTACATCTTGACGGAGGTCCAGCCGTTGGCGAACGCGTTCTCCGCCGCTCGCAGCAGCTCCGCCTCCGTGACGAGCTTGTTGATGGTGTTGCGCAGCCGCTGCGAGCCCGCCTCCGGCGCCAGCGTGAGGGTGTGCTTCTTGCCGCGCGCGACCGCGTTCGCCACGCCGACCGAGAAGGAGTCGACGCGCGTGGAGGGGATCGAGATCTTGAGCCCGCGATCGCCGTAGGCGTCCATCAGCGCGTTCACCATCGGCACGATCTCGCGATGGTCGGTGGTGGAGAGCGACATTAGCGAGAGCTCGTCGTAGCCGGTGTTGTCGAGTAGCTCGCCGGCGGCGCGCACCACCTCCGCGACGGAGCGCTCGCGCGTGGGGCGGTAGATCATGCCGGCCTGGCAGAAGCGGCAGCCCTGGGTGCAGCCGCGCTGGATCTCGATCGTGGCGCGGTCGTGCACCACCTCCATGAACGGCACTATCGGCTTCGTCAGCGGCGGCGGCAGTGTCTGCATCACGCGCCGGGTGACGCGCGCCGGAGCGGCGGCATCGACGGGGAAGGTCCCCTCCAGCGTGCCGTCGGCGCGGTAGCGCTGCTCGTAGAGCGAGGGCACGTACACGCCTGGGATGTGTGCCAGCCGGCGGTGCAGCTCGCGGCGGGGGCCGCCGCCGCCCGCCTTCCACTCGCGCATCAGCTCCACCAGCTGCTCGATCACCTCCTCGCCCTCGCCGAGCGCGAAGGCGTCGAAGAACGGCTCCAGCGGCCCCGGCTGGAGCGCGACCGAGCCACCGCCGAGCACCACCGTGTCGCCGGCCGCGCGGTCGGCGGTGCGCAGGGGGATGCCGGAGAGGTCCAGCAGGTTCAGCACGTTGGTCGCGCAGACTTCGTACTGAAGCGTGATCCCGAGCAGGTCGAACTCGCGTACCGGGTGCCGGCTCTCGAGCGAGCGTAGCGGCTCGCCGTGCTCGCGCAGCAGCGCCTCGAGGTCCGTCCACGGCGAGAAGACGCGCTCGGCGAGCGCGTCGTCGCGGCGGTTCACGATGTCGTAGAGGATCGCCAGCCCGAGGTTGGACATGCCGAGGTCGTAGATGTCCGGGTACGCCAGCGCGATCCGCACGGGGTGGGCGTCCCACGGCTTTACGATCGAGTGCAGCTCGCCGCCGCTGTAGCGGGCGGGCTTCGAGGCGCGGGCGATCAACGACTCGTAGGTGCTGGTCACGGCGGTCCCCGTCTCTATGTTGGATGTTGGCGAAGTGCTCGGCTTGGTATCCCGGCTGGGTATCCCGGCTGGAGTATTCCGATCAGAGTATCGAGGGTAGGCGCGTCGCCCCCGTCCCACAACCGGGGGCGGTGCTCGCGCGCGGCGGCCACTCGTGCAGCGCCGCCGCGCACTACGCCGTAAGCTCGTAGCACACGGCCGCGGCACGTGTCGCCGGCGGCACGGCGCGGCAACGCGAAGGCCCTGCCATGCCCCCCGACGCCGCCAGCGGTCACGACACGGCCACGGTCGCGATCCTGCTCGCCGCGGGCGACTCCGCGCGCTTTGGTGACGCCGACAAGCTATGGGCTGACCTCGGCGGCGAGCCGCTGGTGGCGCACCCGCTGCGCGCGCTCGCCGCACTGCCGGAGGTCAACCTGCTGGTCGTGGTGGCACCGGTGCAGCGTCACGCGGCGCTGCGCGCGCTCGCCGCGCCGCTGGACTGCGAGCTGCGGCTGGTGGCGGGCGGCGCGCGGCGGCGCGATTCGGTGGCGGCGGGGATCGCGGCCGCCCCCGGCGCGGGCTGGTACCTGGTGCACGACGCCGCGCGGCCGCTGACGAGCGCGGAGCTGGCGCGGCGCGTGCTGGCCGCCGCGCGCGCGCACGGCGCGGCGGTGCCCGTGCTGCCGGTGGTCGACACGCTGAAGCGCGTCGATGCCGTCGGGCGGGTGCTCGGCACCGCGAACCGCGACGAGCTGCGCGCGGCGCAGACGCCGCAAGCGTTCGCGGGCGCGCTGTTGCGCCGCGCCCACGCCGCGGAGGACGGCGGCGCCGACGCCACGGACGACGCCGCGCTCGTGGAGCGGCTCGGCGAGGCGGTGTGGACGGTGGAGGGCGACCCGGCGAACCTGAAGGTGACCGCGCCGGGCGACCTCGCGCTGGTGCGGGCGCTGCTGGGGCGGCGCGAGGCGGGGGGCCGCTGATGCGGGTCGGCACCGGCTACGACGTGCACCGCTTCCGCCAGGAGGGCACACTGCGCCTCGGCGGGGTCGAGATCCCGGGCGCGCCCCAGCTCGAGGGCCACAGCGACGGCGACGCGCTGATCCACGCGATCGTGGACGCGCTGCTCGGCGCGGCGGGCGCGGGCGACATCGGCCAGCACTTCCCGCCGGGCGACCCGGACACGGCGGGCATCGACAGCCGCATCCTGCTGACGCGCGTCGTGCGGCTGATCGCGGCGCGCGGCTACCGCGTGCACAACATCGATGCCACGGTGATCGCGGAGCGCCCGCGGCTGGGCCCGCACCTGGCGGCGATGCGCGACTCGATCGCGCTGACGATGGGCGTGCCGCCCTCCGCGGTGAACGTGAAGGCGACGACCAACGAGCGCATGGGCGAGATCGGCGCGGGGCAGGCGATCGCGGCGCTGACGGTCGCGCTGCTTGACGACGATGTGCCATGAGGCGATGTGACATGAGGCGATGTACCATAACGCCGTGATCGCGAACTCGACGCGAATCCATGCCAGCTCGGTCGCCAGCTGTGTCTGTCGCCGGGGGCGCCCCGCGCCGCGGGCGCGCTCTACCGCCGAACGCGAGCATCGAGTGACGGGGACCGCACATGGGCTGGCTGGCGAGGCTCCAGGAAGACATCCGCACCGCGCAGGCGCGTGACCCGGCGGCGCGCAGCGCCGCCGAGGTGCTGCTCACCTACCCCGGCGTCCACGCGCTGATCCTGCACCGCCTTGCACAGGCGCTCCATGACGCCGGGCTGCCGGTGGTGCCGCGGTTGATCTCGCACCTTTCGCGCTTCCTCACCGGGATCGAGATCCACCCCGGCGCGCGCATCGGGCGCCGCTTCTTCATCGACCACGGCATGGGCGTGGTGATCGGTGAGACCACCGTGATCGGCGACGACTGCCACCTCTACCAGGGCGTGACGCTGGGCGGCACCTCCACGCGGCGCGAGAAGCGCCACCCGACGCTCGAAGATGGTGTGGTGGTGGGGGCGGGGGCGAAGATCATCGGCGCGGTCACGATCGGCGCCTACTCGCGCATCGGCGCGGGCGCAGTGGTGGTCTCCAGCGTCCCGCCGAACGCCACCGTGGTCGGTGTGCCGGGCCACGTCGTCGCCTTCACCAACCGCGGCAACGAGACCGTCGAGCGGCTGCCCGACCCGGAGTGGGACCGCATCGACCAGCTCGAGCGGCGCATCGACCAGCTGGAGCGGCGGCTGCCCGGCGCGGACGGCGCCGACGGCGCGGGCGAGCGCGGCGCGGGCGCGGCAACGCGGGACGCTCGCGACCTGCAGGACGCCGAGCGGTGAGGCTCGCCAACACCCTGACCGGCTGCGTCGAGGAGCTGCGGCCGCTCCAGCCGGGGCGCGTCGGCATCTACGTCTGCGGCGTCACCCCGTACGCCGAGAGCCACATCGGGCACGCGATGTCGGCGATCGTCTACGACGTGCTGGTGCGTTATCTGCGCTGGCGCGGCAACCCGGCCGGCGGCTACGGCGTCACCTACGTGACGAACTACACCGACGTCGACGACAAGATCATCGAGCGCGCGCGCGAGCTGGGCGTGGACCCGCGCGCGCTCGCCGACCAGAACATCGCGCAGTGGGAGGCGGAGCAGGCGGCGCTCAACCTCACGCCGCCGGACCAGCGCCCGCGCGTCAGCGGCGAGATCGGCGGGCCGCAGGGCATCGTGGCGCTGATCGAGCGCATCATCGCGCGCGGCTACGCCTACCCGACGGCGCAGGGCGACGTCTACTTCCGCGTGCGCTCCAAGGCGGACTACGGCAAGCTCTCGCACCGCAACATCGAGCAGCTGCGCTCTGGCACGCGCTTCGAGCCGGGCGAGGAGAAGGAGTTCGCGCTCGACTTCGCGCTCTGGAAGGCGGCGAAGCCGGAGGAGCCGGCGAGCGTGCGCTGGCCCTCGCCGTGGGGTGACGGGCGCCCCGGCTGGCACATCGAGTGCTCCGCGATGGCGCAGCGCTACCTCGGCGATACCAGCGGCGCGTTCGACATCCACGGCGGCGGGCTGGACCTGGTGTTCCCGCACCACGAGAACGAGATCGCGCAGTCGGAGGCGGCGGGCGCGGGCTTCGCGCGGCTGTGGCTGCACAACGGGCTGGTGCAGCGCGACGGCGAGAAGATGTCGAAGTCGCTGGGCAACGTGGTGAGCGTGCGCGAGGCGCTCGAAGTCAAGCGCTGGTCGCCGGACGCGCTGCGGCTGTTCGCGCTCTCCAGCCACTACCGCAGCCCGAACAACCTCACCGACGAGGCGATGGCGGCGGCGGAGGCGGGCGTGGAGCGGCTGCGCCGCGCCGCGAGCCGCGAGCCGCTGCTCGGCGCTGAGCTCTCCAGCAGCACTCCGCTCAACGTGCTCGACGTTCCCGCGGAGCGTGAACGCGATTTTGTCGCCGCGATGAAGGACGACCTCAACACGCCCAGAGCGCTCGCTGCGCTCTTCGGCCTCGCCAACGCCATCAACCAGGGCATCGACGAGCACCAGGGGCCCGAGTACGTCAGGAGCATGCAAGAGAAGCTGAGTGGGCTGGCCCGCGACGTGCTGGGCCTCGCGCTGGAGGGGCCAGCGCCCGCCGCGGCGCTGAACGTCGCCGCGCTGGCGAAGCTGGCCGCGCGGCTCGAAGTCGCCTGCGGCGGCAAGGACGGCGCTGGCACGGTCGAGGCGCTGCTGGAGCACCGCGAGGCGGCGCGCCGGGAGCGCGACTTCGCGCTGGCGGACCGCATCCGCGATGGGCTGGCGGCGCTCGGCGTGGCGATCGAGGACACGCCGCAGGGGCCGCGCTGGAGCGCTCGGGGCTAGCCGCCGGCCGGTCTGGTTCGAATGCGGGCAACTCGAATCTGGTGTGGAGGTTGCGCGTTGACCCTCGGGAGGGGCCGTTCCTATACTTGGTGGCTCGCTTTCTGATCGGCCGGAGGGCGAGTGCTTGTCGTCCGGCGATGGCTGGTGGGCGCGCGCCCGAGTGGCGCAACGGTAGCGCAACCGATTTGTAATCGGTAGGTTAGCGGGTTCGAATCCCCTCTCGGGCTCCACTGCGGGCCGTCGACGGATCGGGAGCCCGCAGGGGTGGGAGAGTGGCTAATTCCAGCGGACTGTAAATCCGCCGCCTTACGGCTACGCAGGTTCGAATCCTGCCCCCTGCACCAGCATCACCAGTCGGGCATCGGCGGACAGGTAGCGCGGAGGAACCGGCCCTCATAGCTCAGCCGGTAGAGCGCGTTCTTGGTAAGAACGAGGTCAGCGGTTCGATTCCGCTTGAGGGCTCCATCCTGCGGGCGCGCAAGCCTCGGCTGGATGGGATGCGCGGGGGCGAGACGGCAACGGTCACGAGCGAGGCGGGGCGCGCAGCGGCCCCGGCATCAGGGGCGTAGGAGCGAGGGGCGATGGCGAAGGGGAAGTTTCAGCGCACGAAGCCGCACGCCAACGTGGGGACGATTGGTCATGTGGACCACGGCAAGACCACGCTCACGGCGGCGATCACCAAGTATCTGAGTCTGAAGGGGCAGGCGGAC
>SHYP01000013.1 GCA_009692725.1 Dehalococcoidia bacterium | reverse complement strand
ATTTCGTTTACGGCATGCACCACTCCAAGTCGAGCGGCAACCGCTGGAATATCAACGACCCGCAGATCGACGCCTGGGCCGAGCAGGTGCAGGTGGAGATCAAGCAGAACGTCCGCGACGAACTGGCGCGCAAGGTCTGGGATCGCGTGCTCGACAAGGCGTACCGCATCGAGAAGCCGGCAGGCTATGCGTTCCAGTTGCAGCAGCCGTGGGTCCGTGGACAGCGCTATGCGCGTGGGGCCGGTTCGGGACAAGATTACCTGGACACAGGCAACCAGGTGAAGTGGATGTGGCTCGACAAGTAGCCGGGGGATGAAGCGTCGTCGCCCTGAAGTCATCGACACTATCGGCTCTTAATGAGCGCGAAGGCCGCGTCGCGGTCGAGCAGTGCGTCGCGCCCGAGTCTGGCGCTGCCGTACGCACCCAACCTGCACGGTGGCCGGCCTGTAGGACCGGCGGCGCGGCGCTAGATTTGTCCCCATTGTCCTTTGGGATACCAATCCGGGGAGCCAACCCGGTCTCTCAGAGCGTGACGCGCTGTTTCCGTACGTTGCGGGAGCCACCGCCCTGGCTCCCGCTCGTATTTCCAGCGTCATGCGCCGCTCGCTGACCTCGGCCCGCTGCACGAGCAGGCGTACCAGTTCCTTGCGTTCGTAAGGCTGCAAGCACTCGTACACCTCGTTGATGTTGGCGAGCGACGCCCGCACGGCCTCTGCCGACACGGTCGCCGACTGCATTGCCTGGAGTTCCCTGTCCAGATCCGCGATGCCGTGATCGAGGTCATCGCGCTGTTGCGCCAGCGCTCGCAATGCGTCGGTGGCAAAGGCGCGCGCCCGCTCGTCGGTCAGGGATGACTGACCCGGCCCCCTGAAGCGAGACCACCGTTGATGAGAGTCTTTTGGCCCACGAAGGTGGGTGGAGGAGGACATCACGGTGAAGGGACGCAGGCACACGCCGGAGCAGATCGTGCGGAAGCTGCGAGATTTCGACCTGCTTCGCCGCCTCGGCGATCGTCTGCCCCTCACCGAGCAGCCGCTCCACCTCCCGCAGCTTCGCTCAGATGAGGACAGACTCCCTCTGCAGTTCCTCAACCTCCGCGGCGCTGAGTCCGAGCACTCCCTCGAAGATTTGATGATTGTGCTGGCCCAGCATCGGCGTCGGTGCGTAGTTGAGCTGCAGCTCGCTATAGCGCCCGGGGATGCCGGCCAGCGATCGAACCCCGAGTTCAGGGTGGTCGACGTCGACGAAGTAGCCGCGCTCACGTAGCTGCTCGTCGTGGAAGACATCCATCGGGCTCAAGACCGCCACCGCGATCACGCCCGCCCGCTGTAACAACTCGGCGGCCTCATGGGCGTCCCGTTGTGCTGTCCACTGCGAGAGCTCACGGTCGATCGCGTCGTGGCCAGCCAGCCGGCCCTCGAGGCTTGCGAAGTGCGGGTCCTGCGCCCACGCCGGTTCGCCGAGTAGGGAACGCAGCCCTCGCCACGCCTCGTCCTCGACGACCGAGATCGCGATCCAGCGATCTTCGCCAGCCGCCGGGTACACGCCCTGAGGAGCGCAGCGACGGGCTCGGTCCCGATTGCCGCAGCGCGGCGCCACCTGACCATTCATCGTGTACTCGAGCACGGGCTCGGGGGTCATCGCGACCGTGATCTCGCCCATCGCCGCGTCGACGTGTTGTCCGTGACCGGTGCGGTCGCGGTAGCGCAGCGCGGTGAGCATACCGAAGACCATGTGCACGCTGAGGGCGTAGTCCGGGTAGGCACCCCCCATGGTGCTCGGCGAGCCCCCCGCGTACCCGGTGATATGGGGCAGGCCCATGTAGGCCAAGAACGTCGGTCCCCAGCCAGTCGCGCGGGACTCCGGTCCGGTCTGGCCGTGCGGGGAGCCGGACAGCATGATGATGTCTGGTTTGATTCGCCTGAGGTCGTCGTAGCCGAGGCCGCGGCGCCCGAGCACGCCGGCCGCGAAGTTCTCGGTGACGATGTCGCTCTTGCGCACGAGTTCCTTGATGAGTTCGACGCCGCGCGAATCCTGGAGGTTCACCGTCACACCGAGTTTGCTGAAGTTCTGGTTGTTGAATGAGCCCGAACGTTCGATACCAGGGATGTTGTCAGCGCCGCGGGTGAGGCCGGCAGCCCGCACGATGTCATACCGCAGGGCAGACTCGACGCGGATCACCTGCGCGCCCAGCGCCCCAAGCCACGCGGTCGCATGCGGCACGGACAGAATCCAGCCAAAGTCGATCACGCGTACACCGCTCAACGGGAGGTCGCCAGCAGCCGCGCGCGCCGGGGGTCGGGTCGCTCCAATCCCGGTGCGTGGCTTCGCCGTCCTCGCCTCCGCGAGCAGCTCGTCGGTGTGCTCGCCCAGCCGCGGGGCAGAGCGCTCGCTACGCATCGGCGTGCGCGAGAGCCATACCGGCCACCCCGGCTGTACGAAGTGACCTGCGTCCGGGTGGTCGATCTCCTCGAAGTAGTTGCGTGACCGCAGTTGTTCGGAGGCGAGGAGCTCGGTAGGCGAGTACACGGGGAAACACGGGAGCCCGCTGTCCAGCGTGAGCCGATACAGATCCGCTCGTGTGTAGCCCGTAGCCCACGCGTGGATGAGCGGCTCGATCGCGTCGCAGTTGAGCGTGCGCCCGGCTGCCGTCGCGAAGGCCTCGCTCGCGGCCCAATCGGGATTGCCCATCAGCTGGCGGAGGCGTTGCCACCAGTGGTCGAGGTTGTAGGGCGTGAGGAAGACGTGCCCGTCCTTGCAGGGGACGAGCGGATCGAAGTTCGACTTCGTGCGCGGAGCCATCATCTCGGGCGTGTGGGCCGCGGCCGCGAGCGTCACGCGGAGATGGTTCGCGTTCGCCTCCTGGCCGGAGATGTCGACAAGCTGGCCCCGCCCGATGGCTTCTCGGTGGAACAGGGCGGCCATCGTGGCGGCGGCCGCGGTAGCGCCAGTGAGATAGTCCGCCTGCGGGTTGCCTGGCGCCAGCGGTGGCTGGGTTGCTGGATCTCGCACCTGGTTGGTCGGAGTCTCCCAGCCGAGTCCGCTCGCGTGGTAGACGCTGAACGCGTTACCGAGATGTGATCCGCGCGGCCCGCCTCGTCCGTATGGCGTGATCGAGGTCATCACCAGCCGGGCGTTGCGCGACTGGAGATCTCCGAAGTCGAGCCCGAGGCGTCGGAGCTCGGCCATAGGACGGTCGGTGATCAGCAGGTCGGCGCCGGAGGCCAGTTCCCGCACGACCTCCCGGCCTGTGTCCGATTCAAGGGCGACGACGATGCTGCGCTTATTGACGTTGAGGTACAGCGATAGTCCGCTGCGCTCGACATCGAATGCGCCGCCGGGGAACGGTCCGGCATGACGAGTGGTATCCCCATCCGGCGGCTCGACTTTGACGACGTCAGCGCCCACCCCGGCAAAGAGGTGGCTGCAGTACGACCCAGCTATCCCGTCCGAGAAGTCGATGACACGCAGGTCGTCGAGCGCCGAGTCCTCCATCGAGCACCTCCACTGACAACGCCGCGTCCGCCCGAGTCGGGCGCGGGGCGACATTGTAGCGGCACCGGGGTGAGCGCCGGGAGCCGGCAGCGGCGACGCCGTGTTCGTTGTCTCTCGGTTGCTACCTCGGCGTGCGCGACCTATGGCGCCGACACGTTCGCCGGGCTCATCCGCGCGGCGGCCGGGCAGAGCGTCGCGGTCAGGTCGGTCGCTCGTGGTACATCGACGAGACGTACGTCAAGGTTGCCGGTCGCTGGTGCTACCTGTACCGGGCGATCGATCGAGACGGCGCCTTGCTCGACTCGATGCTCAGCGAGCACCGCGACCGCGCGGCCGCGCGCCGATTCCTCCGAGGCTTCATCGACGTGACGGGCCGGCGTCCCCTGCGCGTCACCACCGATCATCATGGCTCGTACCCAAAGGCGATCCGCTGGATCTGCGGCCGCAAGGCGTTACATCGGCGCGACCGCTACCTGAACAACCGGACTGAGCAATCGCATCGGCCGCTGAAACAGCGCTATTACCCGATGCTGGGGTTCGGCAACTTCGAGTCAGCATCGCGTTTCTGCACAGCGTTCGACGAGGTCCACAACTACTTCAGGATCGACAAGACCATTGCATCGTCGTCAGCGCGACGAGAGGTGTTCATGTCCTGCTGGCGGAACTTGATCGAGAACGTGAGCGCGGCGTGACGAACGCGCGATGCCGTCGGGGACGCGGTCGTCCGCGAGGCCTGAGTTCTGACAGAGCCCTGCCCGGGTACCGCCGGGGCCTCGCTCGGCGCGCTCGCCGCCGGTTGGCGCCCGTTGTGTGTGGCTCTCTGCACGGCGCCCGTCCCCTTGTCGCTGCGTCGCATGGCGCGTCCGCCAAGCAAGGAGATCGTACGGACCCGTGTCTATGCAGACTCGTTGGTAGCAGGGGGCGGATTTGAACCGCCGACCAAGGGCTTATGAGTCCCCTGCTCTACCACTGAGCTACCCTGCCACGCCGCCATTCTAGGACCGTCGAAGCGCGCGAGCCACGGCGGCGGGCGCGCAACATCAGCGCGCCGGTAGCCACCCGTTGCCGGCGCGCGGGACCGCACCAGCAACGGGTGGCCGTCGCGCAGCGTCGCCAGCCCGCGCTGCGCGAAGGGCGGCGCGCCGACGATGTGCCACTCCCAGCCGCCCGCGCCATCCGCTCGGAACACCGCAGCCGCCGGCTCGCGGCCGCGGATGCGCGCGAGCTCGCCCGCGGTCGCCGCCCCGTCGCTGCCGTGCCACACCACGAGCGCCCAGCCGAGCAGCGCGGCGACCACGACGATCGCGAGCTGCCAGGGGGCCCGCTTGCGCACCCGCGCTACCTGATGCACCTGCGCTCTCCTCGGGCTACAGCTGTACGCGCCCCTCGGAGCGTCAGCAGCGCGTCAGGGCGCGACTCTACCCCACCGCTGCCATACGCTCGCGCATGGAGGTGCAGACCGTGGCCGATGTGCGCATCGTCGGAAAGGCGATGGACGACCTCGCCGACGACTGGCACTGGGTGCTGCTCGTGGGCGCGCAGGCGCTCGAGCCCCGCGTCTATTTCGCGCAGCTCGTGCGCACCGCGTGCGGCCTGCTGCTGTCCGACACGCCGCGCGTCGTGCGACTGTTCGACATGGGCGCCCCCGCTGAGCCGACGTGCCCGCGCTGCCGCGGCGACGGCCTCGACCCCGCCCTGCGCGCCGCCATCATCGAGGCGATCGAATCCGCTGAGGCGGTACCGGTCAGCTGACCCCACCCCGTTACGTCACGTTTCGGGCAGCAACCTTACGAACGCGTCCGGGTGCGAGCACAGCGGCACGTTTCGCCCCGTGCACCCGCTCACAACGGAGGGCGGCGCGTGTGCGAGATCAGGGGGGGCACCTACGGGTGCACCCCGCCGCGAGCACTTGCGGCCCGTACCATGGAGCGCAACGCACGAAGCGAGACACGATGACGAGCACGGACGCTCCGCCCCAGCCCTCCCCGGCCGACGACCTCGAGACCCACGACTGGGTCGATTCGTTGCGTGACGTGCAGCGGCGCGGCGGCAACGCGCGCGTGAGCGCACTGCTGCGCGCGCTGCAGATCGAGGCGCAGCGCTTCGGCGCGGGGTTGCCCGTCACCTCGACGACGCCCTACGTGAACACTATCGCGGCCGACCGCCAGCCCCACTACCCCGGCGACCGCGACCTCGAGCACCGCCTGCTGAACATCATCCGCTGGAACGCCATGGCCATGGTTGTGGAGGCGAACCAGAAAGAGCACGGCATCGGCGGCCACATCTCCACGTACGCGTCCGCCGCCATGCTCTACGAGGTCGCCTTCAACCACTTCCTTCGCGGCCCGGACCACCCCAACGGCGCCGACATCGTCTACTTCCAGGGCCACGCCTCGCCCGGCATCTACTCGCGCGCCTACGTCGAGCACCGGCTCACGGCGGCGCAACTGCACGACTTCCGTCGCGAGTTCGCCGCCACCGGCGGCCTCTCGTCCTACCCGCACCCGTGGCTCATGCCGGAGTTCTGGCAGTACCCCACCGTGTCCATGGGCCTCAGCCCGATCCTCGCGATCTACCAGGCACGCTTCATGCGCTACCTCGAGGATCGCGGCATCATTCCGCGCACCGACCGCAAGATCTGGGCGTTCCTCGGCGACGGCGAGACTGACGAGCCAGAGTCGCTCGGCGCGATCTCGCTCGCGGCGCGCGAGCGCCTCGACAACCTCGTGTTCGTCGTGAACTGCAACCTGCAGCGGCTCGACGGCCCGGTGCGTGGCAACGGCCAGATCGTGCAGGAGCTCGAGGCTGTGTTCCGCGGCGTCGGCTGGAACGTCGTCAAAGTGCTGTGGGGCAGCGAGTGGGATGCGCTGCTCGCCCAGGACCACGACGGCCGCCTCGCGCGACGCATGAACCAGATCGTCGACGGCGAGTACCAGAAGTACTCCGTCGCCGGCGGCGCCTACATCCGCGAGCACTTCTGGGGCGTCGACCCCCAGCTCCAGCGCATGGTCGCGCACCTCTCGGACGAGCAGCTCTGGCGCATGCGCCTCGGCGGCCACGACCCGGAGAAAGTGTACGCCGCGTACCACGCCGCCACGCGCTCGGAGGGCGCGCCCACCGTCGTGCTCGCGCGCACCATCAAGGGCTACGGCCTCGGCGAGGCCGGCGAAGGCCGCAACATCACGCACCAGCAGAAGGCGCTCAACGAGAGCGAGCTGCTGGCCTTCCGCGACCGTCTCGCGATCCCGCTCTCCGACCAGGAAGTTGTCGGCGCGCCGCTCTACCGCCCCGCCGAGAACAGCGCCGAGGTCACGTATCTGCGCGAGCACCGGCGCGCGCTCGGCGGCCCGATGCCCAACCGCCGCGCGCGCCCGAGCGACCTCGTCGCGCCGCCCGCCGAACTGTTCGACGAGTTCCGCGAAGGCTCCAACGGCCGCGAGGCATCGAGCACGATGGTGTTCGTGCGCTTGCTCACCAAGCTCATGCGCGACCCGCAGCTCGGCCCGCGCGTCGTCCCGATCGTCCCCGACGAGGCGCGCACGTTCGGTATGGACCCGATGTTCCGCGAATTCGGCATCTACGCCTCGACCGGGCAACTCTACACACCCGTTGACTCCGCGAACCTGCTCTTCTACAACGAGCAGAAAGACGGCCAGATTCTCGAGGAAGGCATCACCGAGGCTGGCGCGTTCTCGTCGTTCTTCGCGGCCGGCACATCGCACGTGGCGTACGGGCCCGCGACGCTGCCGTTCTTCATTTTCTATTCGATGTTCGGCCTGCAGCGCATCGGCGACCTCGCGTGGGCCGCCGCGGACGCGCGCTGCCGCGGCTTTCTCGTCGGCGCCACGTCCGGCCGCACCTCGCTCCCCGGCGAAGGCCTGCAGCACCAGGACGGCCACAGCCACCTGCTCGCGTCCGCCATCCCCACGCTCGTCGCCTACGACCCCGCCTACGCATACGAGATCGCCGAGATCGTGCGCGACGGCATCGATCGCATGTACGTGCGCAACGAGGACGTCTACTACTACCTCACCGTGGGCAACGAGCCGTACCGCCACCCGCCGGAACCCCCCGGTGACGACGTGCGCCGCGGCATCGTGCGCGGCATGTACCGCCTCAAGGAAGCGGACGGCCCCGTCGATCGACCGCGCGTGCAGCTGCTCGGCTCCGGCGCCATCCTCAACGAGGCGCTCGCCGCGCAGGAGCTGCTCGCCGACCGTTTCGGCGTCGCCGCCGACGTGTGGTCCGTCACCAGCTACACCGAGCTACGCAAGGACGCCCTGAGCGCCGAGCGCTGGAACCTGCTGCACCCCAGCGAGGAGCCGCAGCTGCCGTTCGTCGTGCGCTGCCTCGGCGAGCGCCCGGGCGTCGTCGTCGCGGCCACGGACTACGTGAAGGCGCTCCCGGACGGCCTCGCGAAGTGGATTCCGGGTCCGTTCCTCGCGCTCGGCACGGACGGCTTCGGCCGCAGCGGCACGCGCGCCGAGCTACGCAACTTCTTCGAGGTCGATGCGCGCTACATCGCGCTCGCCGCGTTACGTGGCCTCGTGCAGACCGGCGTGCTCGACCACGCCGAGGTGCAGCGCGCGATCGCGACGCTGGGCATCGACCCCGCGAAGCCCGACCCCGCCCGCACCTAGACGCGCCCGACGACGGAGGCCCCGATGGCGATCGAGTTCACGCTCCCCGACCTCGGCGAGGGCGTCGCCGAGGTCGACGTCGTGCAGCTGCTCGTCGCCGCGGGCGACACGATCGCGGCCGACCAAGCCGTGCTCACCATCGAGACCGAGAAAGCCACCGTCGACGTACCCGCAAGCGTCGCGGGCCGCATCGCGCAGATCCACGTGCAGCCCGGCGACACCATCCGCCCCGGGCAGCTGCTGTTCACGATGGAGGCGGTCGAGGCTGCCGGCGCCGCCGCCACTGCGCCCACGCCGGCTCCCGCAGCGGCCGCCACCACTGCTCCAGCAGCCGCGCCCGCGCCCCCAGCCCCGGCGCCCGACCCCGCGCCCACTCCCCCCGCTCCCCCGACCGCCACCGCGCCCCCGGCACCCGCGCCTGTCGAGCCCCCCGTCGCAACGGCCGCCGCCGCGCCACAGCCCTTCACGCCGTCCCCCGCGCCCGCAGCTTCCGCGGCGGGCAGCTCCGCGTTCGCCGCACCCGCAGTGCGCCAGTTCGCGCGCGAGGTCGGCGTCGACATCACAGTCGTCGCCGGCAGCGGTCCGGGCGGCCGCATCGACATCGAGGACGTGAAGCGGCACGCACGCAGCGCGCGCCCGACCGCCGCTCCGGCAGCGCCCTCCCCGAGTGCCGACGGCGCTGCAACGCCGGGTGACGCGACGCACATCACGCCGCCCCTCCCAGACTTCGCGCAGTACGGCCCCATCGAGCGCGCGCCGCTCACGCGCTTCCGCCGCACCGTCGCCCGCAACATGGCGACCTCGTGGGCGGAGGTGCCGCTCGTCACGGTGTTCCGCTCGGTCGACGTTACCGAGCTCGATGCTGTGCGCCGGCGCTACCGCGAGCGCGCGCAGGAGGCCGGCGGCACGCTCACGCTCTCCGTCGTGCTGCTGAAGATCGTCGGGGCCGCGCTCAAGGCGCACCCGAACTTCAACGCCAGCCTCGACGTCGCCACGCAGGAGCTGGTGCTCAAGCGCTACTACCACGTCGGCATGGCCGTCGACACCGAGCGCGGGCTCGCCGTCCCGGTGATCCGCGACATCGACCAGAAGAACATCATCGAGCTGTCGATCGAGATGAACGGCATCGCCGGGCGCGCCCGCGACGGCAAGCTCGGCCTCGACGAGATGCGCGGCGCCACCTTCACCATCAGCAACCTTGGCAGCCTGAACACCGGCAACTTCACGCCGATCGTGAACTGGCCAGAGGTCGCCATCCTCGGCGTCGGCCGCGCACAGCTCGAGGCCGTCTACGCCGACGCGCAGTCGGCGCCGGTGCCGCGCCTCCGCCTCCCGCTGTCGCTCTCCATCGACCACCGCGTCGTCGACGGCGCCGACGGCGCGCGCTTCCTGAACTGGATCGCCGACGCCATCAACGAACCGCTGCTGCTCACGCTCGAAGGCTAACCAACGCAACCACGGCCGCTACCGCACCTGAGAGGCGCCGCATCGTGACCACCCCCGCCACCGCACCGGCACGACTCATCGTCCTCGGCGCCGGCCCCGGCGGGTACGCCGCCGCCTTCCTCGCCGCCGATCTCGGCATGGCCGTCACGCTCGTCGACGCCGAGCCGTTGCCGGGCGGCGTGTGCCTGCACCGCGGCTGCATCCCCTCGAAGGCACTGCTGCACGTCGCCGGCGTGATCCACGAGTCGCGCGCCGCCGGCGACTGGGGCGTGCGCTTCGCCCCGCCGCAGATCGAGCTCGCCGAGCTGCGCGCGTGGAAGCAGGGTGTCGTCGACAAGCTCACGCGTGGCCTCGGCGCGCTCGCGCGCGCGCGCCGCGTGACGTACATGCAGGGCGTCGGCCACTTCGAGGGGCCCAACACCCTGCACGTGCGCTCAGACGGCCAGGTGACCGAGCTCGCGTTCGACTACGCGATCGTCGCCACCGGCTCCGTTCCCGCGATCCCACCGCCGCTGCGCATCGAGTCCCCGCGCGTGCTCGACTCCACGTCGGCGCTGGAACTGCCGGATATCCCCGCCACGCTGCTCGTCGTCGGCGGCGGCTACATCGGCCTCGAGCTCGGCTCCGTGTACGCCGCGCTCGGCAGCCGCGTCACCATCGTCGAGATGACCGGCGGACTGCTCCCCGGCGCCGACCGCGACCTCGTGCAGGTGCTCGAGAAGCGGCTGCGCGGCGAGGTTGAAGCCATCCTGCTGAACACACGCGTCGCCTCGCTCGAGGACACCGGCGACGCGGTGCGCGCCCGCCTCACCAGCGCCGCCTTTGACGAGGTCGAACATCGCTTCGACCGCGTGCTGATCGCCACCGGCCGCACGCCGAACACGCGCACGCTCGGCCTCGACAAGACACGCGCACAGCTCGACGCACGCGGCTTCGTCGTCACCGACGCACAGCGCCGCACCGCCGAGCCCGCGATCTACGCGATCGGCGACGTCGCCGGCGAGCCCATGCTGGCGCACAAGGCCGCGCACGAGGCGCGCGTCGCCGTCGAGGCGATCTTCGGCCGCCCGACCGCGTTCGCCCCCGCCGCGATTCCCGCCGTCGTCTTCACCGACCCGGAGATCGCGTGGACCGGCCTCACCGAGACGCAGGCGCGCGAGCGCGGCATCGCCATCGAGAGCAGCACTTTCCCGTGGGGCGCCTCCGGCCGCGCGACGACGATGGGCCGCGCCGACGGCCTCACCAAGCTCGTGATCGAGCCCGGCACGCAGCGCATCCTCGGCGTCGGCATCGCCGGCACGAACGCCGGCGAGCTCATCGCCGAGGCCACGCTCGCCGTCGAGATGGGCGCGACGGTGCAGGACCTGCACCTGACGATCCACGCCCACCCCACCCTCGCCGAGACGCTGATGCACGCCGCGAGCCTCTACCTGGGCCACAGCCCGGACTACATCCGCCCGCGCGCGCGCTAACGCGGAAGCACAGCCTCCCGAGAATCCCGCGCATGGCGCTCCGGCGAATCCTAGACGCACGTGTGGCGAAGTCCGGCTTCTGGCCGCCGCTCGATCAGCTTGCGGGCGGTGTGAAGATGCGCGCGCGCACGCGCCGCGCGCCCCGCGATACATGGAGGACGACGTGCCGAGTTACCTGTCCCTGGTCCAGTGGACCGACCGCGGCATCGGCGACGTGAAGGCAAGCCCCGAGCGCCTGGAAGCTGCCAAGCAGCTGATTCAGGCGGAAGGCGGACGGATGATCCTTTTCTATATGGTGATGGGCGAGTACGACATTGCCACGCTCATGGAGCTCCCCAGCGACGACGCCGCGGCGCGCGTGGCGCTCCGGCTCGGCGCGGCAGGTAGCCTGCGCACTACCACCACCCGCGCCTTCACCGAGGACGAGACAAGGCCATCATCGCTTCGCTGCCGTAGCGGCGACATGAGCTACAACCGCGCGAGCCACCCCCGCAGCGTCTCGAACAGCGCCGCCTCGCGCCCTACGTAGCCGTGGTTCGCGCCCTCGACGACCTCGACCGTGACGCCGGGCAGCGCCGCCGCACGCAGCTGCCGCATCGCGTAGCCGCACACCGGCAGCTCGTCCGCGCCGCCGACTGCACACTCCTCGCCACCGAACACGAACAGCGCCGGCACGCCGACCGACGGCGCGCGCCGCACGACGCTGTAGCGGTTGTCCGCGTGGAAGCAGTCGACGAAGCGCGCTGCCGTCCAGGACGCCCCCCACGGGATGCCCGGCCGCAGGTACGCGTCCGGCTCCCCTGCGGCCACCAGCTGCTCCGCGCGCGCGTACGTCTCCGCGAACAGCGGCTCGTGCAGCGCGCGCAGCCCCTCGTGGTCGTACTCGCCCGGCGACACCGCGAGCACCGCGCGCACGTCGTCGAGCGGCGCCATCGACTGCGTGTATACCGCGCGCACCGCGCCGCCCGAGTGGCCTGCGATCGCGATCGTGCGATGCCCGCGCGCCCGCAGCAGCGCGAACCACGCCGCGTAGTCCAGCGGCGCCTCGCTCACCGTCTCGTGCGCATACCCCTGCAGCGGCCCGTCCGCGGCGCCGTTCGCCACCAGGTCGTGCCCGCGCCGGTTCGCCGAGAGGAACGCCACCCCCTGTGCCGCGAACCGCGCGCCCAGGTCGAGGTACAGCTGGCGGTGGAAGGACCCCGTGTCGCCGTGGAACCAGCAGATCGCGTCCACCGGCAGCGTGCGCGCGCTCACCGTCGGCGCGATGTACGCGCCCCACAGCACGATGCCGTCCGCCGTCTGCACCGGCATCAGGTCCGCGAGCACCGCGACTACCCGCGCGCCGCGGCCCGCTGCTGCTCGCCCGCGTGGTACGAGCTGCGCACGAGCGGCCCCGCCTCGATGTGCCGGAAGCCGAGCGCGCGCCCCGCCTCCGCGATCGCCGCGAACTCGTCCGGGTGCCAGTAGCGCTCCACCGGCAGGTGCTTCGCCGACGGCCGCAGATACTGCCCGACCGTCACGAGGTCGACGTCGTGCGCCCGCAGGTCGGCGAGCGTCTGGCGCAGCTCCTCAAACGTCTCGCCCAGGCCCACCATCACGCCCGACTTCGTCGTCATCCCCGGATCGATCTCCTTCACCCGCTGCAACAGTTCCAGCGAGCGCGCGTAGCGCGCCTTCGGCCGCACGCGGCTATACAGCCGCGGCACGGTCTCCGTGTTGTGGTTCAGCACCACCGGTCCCGATTCGACCACCGTGCGCAGCGCGTCCCAGTTGCCCTCGAAGTCTGGGATCAGCACTTCCACCTGGCACGCCGGCAGCCGCTGGCGGATCGCGCGGAGGCACGCCGCGAACACGCTCGCGCCGCCATCCGGCACGTCGTCGCGGTTCACCGAGGTGATCACCGCGTACTCCAGCCCCAACCGCTCGACGGTGCGCGCGAGCCGGAACGGCTCGAGCAGGTCGAGCGCCTGCGGTCGCCCCGACGTGACGTCGCAGAACCCGCACGCGCGCGTGCAGATGTCGCCGAGGATCATGAACGTCGCCGTGCCCGCGTTGAAGCACTCGCCGATGTTCGGGCAGCGCGCCTCTTCGCACACGCTGTGCAGCCCCTCGGCGCGCAGCACGCGCTTCAGCTCCAGGTAGCGCTCCCCGCCCGGGAAGCGCGCACGAATCCACTCCGGCTTGCGCTCGCGCACCGTCATGCGGCCCCCACGTCCGCAGCCGTCCGCGCGATAGACGCGTTGCCGCTGTATTCGGGCTCCCCCTCGCCCGGTCCCCGGGAGAGGGGGCCGGGGAGTGAGGGTGTCCGCTCCACCAACCACAGCTCGAACGCCGACGTGAGCGCCTCGACGACGGCGTCGCTCGCGTCGCGCATCGTCGGCGCGTCGGCACCGAGCAGCGTCGCGAGCGAGGTCACCCCCGCGTCCGCGATCCCGCACGGCACGATCGCCTCGAACCACCGCAGCTCGGTCGATACGTTCAGCGCCAGCCCGTGCGTGCTCACGCCGTCGCGAATGCGTACGCCCACCGCCGCGACCTTCGCGCCGGCGACCCACACCCCGGGCCGCCCCGGCGCGCGCTCGCCCGCCACGCCCCAGCGCCCGAGCGCCGCGATTACCGCCCCCTCCAGCGCGCGCACGTACGCGCCGGGCCCCAGCCCGCGCGCCCGCACGTCGAGCACCGGGTACGCGACGAGCTGCCCCGGACCGTGAAACGTCACGTCGCCGCCGCGGTCAGTCACCACGACCCGCGCGCCCTGTGCTTCGAGCGCCTCCGGCGTCGCGAGCACGTGCCGCGCGTCCGCGTGCATCCCGAGCGTGTACACCGGCTCATGCTCCAGCACCGCCAGCGCCTCCGGAGCAGGGGGGCCGCTCTCGGCGCGCAACGCCGCGGCGGCGGAGCGCTGCCATGCCAGCCCCGTCTCGTACGAGACCAGCCCCAGCGGGTCGAGCGTCGCCTCGCGCATCCCTGCCTCCGAGGACTGGCGGGGCCGCGGCGCCCCGAGCAGCTTCCAGTATGGCGCGCCCGCGCCGTCCCCGCGGCCGGGCCAGCCCCGATGTCGCGGGCCCTCGCGCCCGCACTTCAGGCACACGCCCCGACCCCCTCCGGTCATCCGCCGGCGGCTTGAATCGGACGATGGACTTCAACTCCGGAGACCCGAACTACGGCAAGCGTTGGTGGGACCAGCACGCCACCGACGTCTACTTCGTGCTCGCGCACGTCGCCATGGCCGCTGCACTGCTCTGGGCGCTCGCCGTCCGCTAGCCGCCCAACCCCGGCGTCCAGCGCAGCACCGGCCGCCGTGCCGCCTCCGCCTCGTCGAGGCGACCGATCGGCGCCGACCGCGGCGCGTCGTGCAGCAGCTCCGGCTGCTCCGCCGCCTCCCGCGCGATCGCCACGAGCGCCGCCGCCAGCGCCTCCACCGACTCCCGCGTCTCCGACTCGGTCGGCTCGATCATCAGCGCTTCCTCGACGATCAGCGGGAAGTACACCGTCGGCGGGTGGAAGCCGTAGTCGATCAGCCGCTTCGCGATGTCGTACGTGCGCACGCTGTGCGCACGCCGCTGACGGCTGCCGGAAAACACCACCTCGTGCAGCACCGGCCCGCCGTACGGCAGGTCGTACTCCTCGCGCACGAGCGCCCACAGGTAATTGGCGTTCAGCACAGCGAACCCGGAGGCCGCGCGCAGGCCGTCGAGGCCCAGCGCGCGCAGGTACGCATACGCGCGCAGCAACACGCCCGCGTTACCGTGGAACTGCTGCAGCCGCCCGATCGACCGCTCCGGCCGCTCGAGCGCGAACCCACCCTTCGCCGCGACGACGATCGGCGCCGGCAGATATGGCGCAAGCTCGTGCGTCGCGCACACCGGTCCCGCCCCCGGGCCACCGCCGCCGTGCGGCGTGCTGAAGCTCTTGTGCAGGTTCAGATGCACCACGTCGAAGCCCAGGTCGCCGAAGCGCACGCGCCCGAGGATCGCGTTGAGGTTCGCGCCGTCGCCGTACAGGTACGCCCCAGCCTCGTGCGCCTGCGCCGCCACCTCTTCGATGCCGCGCTCCCACAGCCCGAGCGTGTTCGGCACGGTGACCATCAACGCCGCCACGGTGTCATCGAGCTCGCGCGCGAGCACCGCACGGTCCAGCGAGCCGTCCGGCCCCGTCGGCAGCTGCGTGACGGTGAAGCCGGCCATCGCGGCCGTCGCCGGATTCGTGCCGTGCGCCGAGTCCGGCACCAGTACGCGCCGGCGCCGCGCCAGCTCGCCGCGCTCCTCCAGCGCGCGCTTGATCATGAGCACGCCCGCAAGCTCGCCTTGCGCACCCGCCGCCGGCGCGAGGCTCACAGCCGGCAGGCCCGTGATCTCGCCGAGCGCACCCTGCAGCTCGTGCAGTACGCGCAACGTGCCCTGCGCCTGCTCCGGCGCCTGCGGGTGCGCGTCAGCGAAGCCGCCGAGGCCCGCGATCAGCTCGTTGAGTTTTGGGTTGTACTTCATCGTGCACGAGCCGAGCGGATACGTGCCCGAGTCGACGCCGTAGTTCCGCGTCGACAGCTCCGTGTAGTAGCGCACGAGCTCGGGCTGGCTCAGCTCCGGCAGCCGCAGCTCGTCGCGCAGCAGCCGCGCGTCCGGCAGCGCCGTCTCTGGCCCCGCCCAACGTGGGACGTCCGCGGCACGCCGGCCCGGCGCCCCGCGGTCGAACGCCAGCCGCGCACCGTCATCGCCGGCGCGCGCGCTCATCGCTCCGCCGCAATCGCGCGCAGCGCATCCACCAGCGCATCGACGTGCGCGTCGGGCGTGACCTCGGTCACGCACAGCAGCAGTGCCTCGCGCGCCTCCGGCTCCGGCCGCGCCGACACGTCGACGCCGCCCGCGATGCCGTGCGCCGCGAGCCGCGCCCGCAGCTCGCTCGCCGGCAACGGCCCGCGCAGCAGGAATTCCTGGAACCACGGCCCGCGCTCGACGATCGCGTACCCGGGCAGTCCCGCGATGCGCGCCGCCGCCGCGTGCGCGCGCTGGTAGCACAGCGTCGCCGCCTCGCGCAGCCCCTGCGGCCCCATCGCCTGCACCGCGATCGTGAACGCAAGCGCGACCAGCGCCTGCCCCGTCGAGATGTTCGAGGTCGCGCGCTCGCGCCGGATGAACTGCTCGCGCGCCTGCAACGTCAGCACGTAGCCCGCGCGCGGCGCAGCGCCGTCGCGCCCGTGCAGCTCGTGCGTGCGCCCGACGATGCGCCCCGGCAGCTGCCGCAGCTGCGCCGTGCGCGCCGCGAACAGTCCGAGTGACGGACCGCCGAACGCCACCGGCCCCGCGAGGTCACGACCCTCACCCGTCACGACGTCGGCGCCCGCCGTGCCCGGCGCGCGCAGCAGTCCGAGCGCGAACGGATCCGCCACCACCACGCACAACGCGCCCGCTGCGTGCGCCGCCTCCGCGATCGCCTCGACGTCCGCGATCGTGCCGAGGAAGTCCGGCTGCTGCGCGACGATGCACGCGTGCTCCGCGCCCGCCTCGCTCGCCGCCCCGAGCACATCGACGCGCAGGTTCGCGCCGAACGCGTACGCCCGCACGACATCGACGGTGTGCGGGTGCAACGGCTCCAGCAGCGCGACGGCCGCGCGGCCGGTCACGCGCGCCGCCAGCAAGCACGCCTCCGCCGTCGCGCTCGCCACGTCGTACATGCCGGCGTTCGCCACGTCCAGCCCCGTCAGCTCGCACACGACCGACTGGAACTCGAACGTCGCCTGGAGCGTGCCCTGGCTGATCTCCGGCTGGTACGGCGTATACGCCGTCATGAACTCGGACCGGCTGACGAGGTACGGCACGATCGCCGGCACGAACCGCCGGTACGCGCCCGCGCCGACGAAATGCGGGCGCAGCGCGCTCGCCGTGTTCTCCGCCGCGCGCTCCCGCAGCAGCTGCACGATCTCCGCTTCCGCGAGCGCTGGCGGCAGCGTGATCGCGGGGTCACGATGCGCGCTCGGCAGCTCTGCGAACAGCGCATCGATGTCGCGCAGCCCGAGCCGCGCGAGCATCGTCGCGACGTCGTCCGCCGTGTGCGGCAGGTACGGATGCGCCGCGGACGTTGCGGGCGTGCGCTCCGCCACGCGGCCTACGCCTCGGGCAGCAGCGCGGCGTACGCCGCGGCGTCCAGCAGCGCGTCGAGCTCCGCGGCGTCCGCGAGCTGCACGCGCACCATCCAGCCGTCACCGTACGGGTCGCTGTTCACGAGCTCCGGGCGCTCGCGCAGCGCCTCGTTCACGTCGATCACCTCACCGGTCACCGGCGCGAACACCTCGGACACCGTCTTCACCGACTCGATCTCGCCGAGGCGCGTCCCCGCCACGACGCGCGCGCCGACGGCCGGCAGCTCGAGGTACACGACGTCGCCGAGCTCCGCCTGCGCGAACGCCGTGATGCCCACCACCGCAGCCGCACCTTCACGGCGCACCCACTCGTGCTCGCTCGTATAGCGAAGGTCGGACGGGAGTTCGGGGGGCGGGGCCACGATCGTATCCTTACGTGCGCGCGCGCTACGGGCCTCGGCCCGTGCAGGGACTTGTCCACAGCCCACCAGACGCCATCGATCGACGCGCTCAGTGCGGCGCGTGCGCCGAGCGATAGAACGGCCGCCGCACGACCCGCGCCGCAACCGCACGACCCCGCACGTCGACGCTCAGCGCGCGGCCCGGCTGCGCCTCCGCAGCCGGCAGGTACGCGAGCCCGATCGCTGCCCGCAGCGTTGGACTGTACCCGCCGCTCGCCAACACGCCCATCGGGGCGGCCCCCCGCTCCGCCGCGTCGAGCACCGCATAGCCCGCCCGGAACGGCGCGCCGCGCTCGTCTGCCTGCACACACGCCAGCCGCCGCGACGGCGCCGCCGCCGCCAGCTGCTCCAGCGCCGCCCGCCCGGTGAACGCCGCCCCATCGTCGAGCGACACCGCGAAGCCAAGCCCGGCCTCGTAGGGGTGCGTCGAGGCGTCCAGGTCGTGCCCGTGCAGCGGCAGCGCCGCCTCGAGCCGCAGCGTGTCGCGCGCGCCCAGGCCCGCCGGCGCCGCGCCCGCCGCGAGGCACGCGTCCCAGAACGCCGCTGCCTGCGCTCGCTCCACGTTGCACTCCGCGCCGTCCTCGCCCGTGTACCCCGTGCGCGCCACGAGCACGCCTCCGCCGCGCCACGCGAGCTCCGCGCAGCCGCGCGGCGCGAGCTCCGCGTACGCGTCGCCGAACAGCCCGCGCAGCAGCGCCGGCGCCTGCGGCCCCTGCACCGCGAGCAGCACCGTCTCGTCCGTGACGTCGCACACGCGCTCCCCCGCCGCCGCGCGCACGCGCTCGAGGTCCGTCGCCGCGTTCGCTGCGTTGTGCACCACGAGCCAGCGCTCGCGCGCCACGCGGTACACGAACACGTCATCCGTGATGCCGCCGCGCTCGTCGCAGTACAATGAGTAGTGCGCCGCGCCGACCGCAAGCCGCGTCACGTCGTACGTCGTCACGCTGCGCAGCAGCGCACCCGCGCCGTCGCCCTCCACCCACACGCGCGCGAGGTGCGACACGTCGAACACGCCGGCGCGCTCGCGCACCGCCTCGTGCTCCGCGATGATGCCGGCGTACTGCAGCGGCATCTCCCACCCCGCGAAGGGCGCGAAGCGCGCGCCCGCGGCCACGTGCTGCTCGCGCAGCGCGAGCGCGCGCAGCGGCTCATCCGCGTGAGCGCCGCTCCCCTCGCTCACCGGCCGTGCACCTGCGGCAGCACCTCGGCGATCAGTCGCTCAGTCTGCGCCATCACGTCGGCGTCGCCCGCGCCGAGCGGGCGCAGCACGAACTTTGACACGCCCGCCGCGACGTACTGCTGCACGCGCTCGACGATCGCCGCCGCGTCGCCGACCGCGAGGTAGTCGCGCGCGTCCCCGTCGGGCGCGAACCGCGCGATGCCGGCCGCCGCCTGCTGCACCGCGGGCTCCTCCCAGCTCCCGAAGCGGAACGCGAACCCCGCTCCGTAATGATCGTCGTCGATCGGCCGCTCGGCCGCGCGCGCCGCCGCGCGGATCGCCGCCACCACCGGCGCGACCTGCGCCGCCGTCTGGATGCCGCCGATCCAGCCCGTGCCGAAGCGCGCCGTGCGCCGGATCGCCACCGCGCTCGAGCCGCCGATCCACAACGGCAGCGGCCGCTGCACCGGCAGCGGCGCGATCGCCACGTCGCGATAGCGGTAGTGCGCGCCCTCGAACGTCACGCGCTCGCCCGCCCACAGCCGCGTGCAGATCGCCAGCGCCTCGTCCGCCTGCGCGCCGCGCACGCGCGCATCGCGACCCGTCGCGCCCCACTCGACGGCGGCGTTGCCGCCCACGCCGAACGCGGGCAGCAGCCGCCCCCCGCTCAGGTAGTCGATGCTCGCGCACTGTTTCGCCAGCACCAACGGGTCGCGCAGCGGCAGCACGAGCACGTTCATGCCGAACTTCAGCCGCTCCGTCCCGCCCGCGAGCGCCGCTGCGAACGCGAGCGGCTCCAGCAGCGGTTCGGCCGACACGAGCCGGTCCGTCTGCCAGATCGAGTCGACGTCGCTCGCCTCGCAGCGCTCGACCCAGCGCCATAGCGCCCGCGCCGACGAGAACGGCAGCGTCGACAACGACAGCCCGATGCGCACGCTCATCGCCCGCTCCCGCCACCGCACCCACACCGCGACGCCCCGCACTATAAGCGCCGAGCGCACCGCCGACCGTTTCGATCGCAGGGCTTCCCCACCCGCACGCCTGAATAGGGGCGCGCGAACCGCCACCCCCGCCCTTCCCCCGATCCCGGACGCTGCCCCGCCGCCCGACCATCACCGCGATGACGTACGTCCTGCGCCTGACGCGCGCCGCGCTGATCGTCGCCCTGCCGCTCTACGCGGCCGGCGTGCTGTGGCTGTGGCTCGGCCACGCCGAGGTGGCACCCGCGCTCACGGTGACCTCGGTCAGCCCGGCGCTCGGCCCCTCCGTCGGCGGCACCGCGATCACAGTCAGCGGCTCCGGCTTCGTCGCGGGCGCCACCGTCACCATCGGCGGCACGCCCGCGACCAGCATCGTCGTCGCGAGCGCGAGCCAGATCACCGCCGTCACGCCCGCCGGCACCCCCGGCGCCGCCGTCGTCACCGTCACGAACCTCGACACGCAGTCGTCGACGCTCAGCGGTGGCTTCACGTACCAGTACCCCGCGCCGACCAGTGCCATCGTCGCCCCGAACACCGGCAGCTCCGCGGGCGGCACCGCGATCACGATCACCGGCACGGGCTTCCTCGCGGGCGCCACGGTGAAGCTCGGCGACATCGCGGCGACCGACGTCGTGGTCGTGAGCGCCACCTCGATCACCGCGAAGACCCCGGCGGGCGCGTCCGGCCAGGTCGCGGTCACCGTGACGAACCCGGACCTGCTCACCGGCACGCTCGCGAACGCCTTCACCTACGCCGCCCCCGGCACGCCGACCGTGACCACCGTCGCGCCCGCCACCGGCCCGCTCGCCGGCGCCACCGCGATCACGGTTACCGGCACGAACTTCGCGAGCGGTGCGACGGTCACGATCGGCGGCATCGCCGCGACCGGCGTCGTCGTGGTGAGCGCCACCTCGATCACCGCCGTCACGCCCGCGCGCGAGAGCGGTGGCCAGGTCGCCGTCGCCGTCAAGGTCGGCAGCGTCGAGGGCTCTCTCGCCACCGGCTTCACCTACCAGAGCCCCACGCCCATTGCACGCAGCGTGACCCCCGACGAAGGCTCGCTCACCGGCGGCACCGTCGTCGTGGTCGCCGGCACCGGCTTCCTCAAAGGCGTGACCGTGAGCTTCGGCGGCGTCGCCGCCACGAAGGTGACGCTGAAGAGCGACACCGAGCTCGAGGCCACGACGCCCGCCAGCAAGGCGGCCGCCGCCGTCGACGTCGTCGTCACGAACCCGGGCAGCCAGCCCGCCACCCGCGAGAAGGCGTACAGCTACGCCCCGCCCGGCAGCCCGACCGTCGCGAAGTCACCGCCTGCCGGCGGCATCGTGCTGGTCGTCGCCGGCACGAAGGACCTGCAGGCGTTCATCAAGGCACAGAAGTTGACCGTGGCCGCCGTCTTCACGCTCGATGTCACGAAGCAGGAGTGGAAGCGCTACATCCCCGGCGCCCCGGCGATCGTGAACACGCTGACGGCCGTCGCCGCCACCGACGTGGTGATCGTGCGCCGCCAGCCGGAGTAGCCCCTCGCGCTCAGCCTTGCAGTAGACTTCCTCCCCGTGCAGCACGAGCGCGACCAGTGGAACGCCCGCCTGGTGTACGGCTTGCTCGTGCTTGTCGCCGTCGTGGCGGGCGCGGGCGTGGTGGGCGGGGCGCTGCTCGTCGTCGCGTTGATGCTCGCGGGCCCCGCGAGCGACCTCGGTCGCACGCTCCCCTTCTGGCCCGCGTTCACCGGCTCGTTCGCGTCGTTCATCGTGCTGATCTGGATCGGCATGCTGCTCGTGCTGTGGGACGTGCGCCTGCGCTGACACGCGCGCGCCCGCGGAGCCCGGTCGCTACGCCTCGGCTTTGCGCGCCCACAGCAGCAAGCGGTTGTACGTGAAGAAGTACGGACGCTCCTCGCCGATCGCGGCGTCGAGGCGCGCCGCGTACTCTGCCGCGAACGCCGCGAACGCGTCCGCCGGCAGCCGCTCCGCAAACGCCGTCAGCAGTGTCCCGCGCATCCACTCCACGACTGCGCCCGCGTCCGGCAGCTCGTGACCGTACACCTGCACCCGCGCGACCCAGCGCGCAGCGCCGAGCCCGCGCAGCATGCCCGCGTACCACTCCGGCGCGTGCGGCGGCGTAAACCCGGCGTAGCCATCGAGCAGCTCCGCGAACGGCGCCTCCGTCGCGAGCGCGCGCGCGATCGCCTGCGACGGGTGGTGGTCGTTCACCGGCAGCTGCACAGCGAGCTGCCCGCCCGGCGCCACCAGCGCCCACAGTCGCGGGAACAGCGCCGTGTGCTCCGGCACCCAGTGCAGCGCCGCGTTCGAGAACACGAGGTCGAACGCGCCCGCCGCGGCCGGGCCCGCCTCCGCGAACGCCGCGATCTCCGCCTCGACGAAGCGCAGGCCCGCGAGCTGCTGCGCCGCCGCCCGCGCGAGCATCGCCCGCGAGCGGTCGACGCCCAACGTCACCGTCGCGCCCAGCTCGCGATGCAGCCACGCCGTGAGCTCGCCGGAGCCACACCCGAGGTCGACCACGTGCTCCACGGCGCGCGCTTCGGGCGCACGCTCCACCAGCGCCGCGAGATCATAGAACGGCTGCGCACGCTCCGCAGCGAACCGTGCGTACTGCGCCGGATCCCAGCTGTCGGGGGCGCGCGTCACTGCGTCATCGAGCCGTCACCTGAGGGTCATCGAGCGGCATTTCGGTGTCCTCGAAGTAGTGCGGCGCGGGGCGCGCAGCGCACCCGCGGGCCTTCGTCTCGGCGTCGTGGGCGGCGCGCACATCGTCACTGCCGCCCGGGCCGAGCGAGCGTCCTTGCTTCGCTCAGCCCGGACGGCTGCGCGTCGCGTTCCCGCAGCGTGCGCGTCCGTCACCAGACCGCGCCGCTCCCGAGCACGCGCGGAATGTACACCAGACACGTGTTACGTGCGCACGACACGCGCCGCATGCGCGCGCGCGGGCCCCCGCCTACACTCCGCGTGCACCAGCGCAGGAGCCATGCATGGCGTCCCCGCCCGCACCGCCGCGTCCCCGCATCCGTGTGCTCGAATACAGCGCGCGCGACCTGCGCGAGTACGAGATCGCGGATCTCGACGCGTGGCCTCCGCTCCCTCCGGACGCCCACGTCTGGCTCGACGTCGAAGGCCCGATCGGCGCCGCGTTCGCGCACGCGCTGGGCGCGCGCCTCGGCCTGCACCCGCTCGTCGTCGAGGACCTGTACCAGACACACGAGCGCCCCAGGGTCGAGAGCTACGGCGAGTACCTGTTCATCGTGCTGCGCATGCTCATGAACCCCACCGCGGAGATGACCATCGCGTCAGAGCAGGTGAGCATGGTGCTCGGCGCGGAGTTCGTCGTCACGGCGCAGCAGGATATCGCCGGCGACGTGTTCGAGGGCGTCCGCGCGCAGCTTCGCAACGGCGGCCGCCTGCGCGAGTCGGGCAGCGACGCGCTCGCCTACGCGCTGATCGACGCGATCGTCGACGCCCATTTCACCGTGCTCGAGCGCCTCGACGACGAGATCGACGGCGTCGAGGACGCGATCGTGCGCGACCCCAGTCCCACCGCCCTGCGCGACCTGCACGCCATCAAGCACGAGCTCGCGCGCCTCCGCTCCTCGATCTGGCCGCTGCGCGACGTGCTCGCCCGCCTCGAACGCGCCGAGACCCCGCTCATCGCGCCGGAGACGCGCGTCTACTTCCGCGACGCCTACGACCACAGCGTCCAGCTCATCGAGACCGTCGAGACCCTGCGCGATGTCACGTCCAGCCTCATGGACATCTACCTCTCGAGCATCAGCAACCGCCTGAACCAGATCATGAAAGTGCTCACCGTCATCTCGACGATCTTCATGCCGCTCACCTTCGTCACCGGCCTCTACGGCATGAACTTCCAGCACATGCCGGAGCTCGCCTGGCGCTTCGGCTACGGGATGGTCTGGGCCTTCGTGCTCGTGGTGTCCGGCGCCATGCTCGCCGTGTTCCGCTGGCGCCGCTGGATCTAGCCCGCGACCCCGCCTGCCCACCCGCGCCGGTGCACCGTGCGACAATGCCAGCGTGCGCCCTCGCCCCGCCTTCGTGCTGCTCCCACTCGTCGCGCTGGCGCTCGCCGTGCTGCTCGCGCTCGGCAGCTGGCAGCTCGTCCGCCTGCGCGAGGCACAACGCACCGACGCGCGGCGCGAGGCGCAGGTCGCCGCCCCCCCGCTCGCCTGGGCCGACGCTGCCTCCCGCGCCCCCGCCGACCTGGACTTCTACCGCGTGACCGTCAGCGGCCGCTGGAACCCCACCGTGCTGCTGCTCGCCAACCGCATCCGCTTCGACACCAAGGGCGAGGAGATCGTGCAGGCGCTGCTCCCGGACGGCGGCGGCCCCGCGCTGCTCGTCAACCGCGGCTGGTACCCGCTCGAACGCAAGGACGCCGTGCTGGCCGCGCTCGACCGCGCCGCCCCCGCGACCGTCACCGGCCTTGCGCGCTACGTCCCCGATGAACGCGCCCGGCAGACCACCGCCGGCGCCTGGTCCCGCGTCGACCCCCCCTCGATGCAGCCACGCCTCGGCTTCGACGTGCTGCCCTGGTACGTGATCGAGGGGGAGCGCGAGCCTGCCATCAACCACGTCCCCGGCGCACTCCCGAACCAGCACTTCCTGGTGCTCGGCCCGCAGGTCCCGCACCTCGAATACGCCGCGACCTGGTTCAGCCTCGCCGCCGCGCTCGCCGTCACCACCTGGCTGCGCCTCCGCCCCCGCGGTGGCGGCAGGTCGCCGGCCCCTGCGCCATCGCGCGCCCGCTGACCGGGCCCGCTCTGCCAGTGCCCACGCTTCGTATACTGGTGCGCGCCGCACCCCCACTCTGCTCGCACAGCCCCGGGAGCTCGCCATGACCAGCGCCCCTGCCGCCCCGCGCGACGTCCTTACCCAGATTGAAGCGGAAGCCCGTGCCGCTCGCGTATCCGCCGTGCACTACGACCTCACCCTCGACATCGAACGGGGTGCGCAGACGTACCGCGGCGAGGTGACGCTGCGCTTCGCGTGCGCCGGCGCCGGCGACCTCTTCCTCGACCATCGCGGCACGCGCATCGACCGCCTCGAGCTCAACGGCGCGCCGCTCGACCCAGCCACCGCGCGCGACGGCCACCGCATCGTGCTGCCCGCCGCGTCGCTCGCCGCGCAAAACGTCGTGCACGTCGCCTACGAGCACGAGTACGACCACACCGGCGACGGCTTCCACCAGTTCATCGACCCCGAGGACGGCGAGGAGTACCTCTACACCAACTTCGAGCCGTTCGAGTCGCACCGCCTCTTCCCGAACTTCGACCAGCCGGACCTGAAGGCGACGTACACCCTCACCGCCACCGCACCCGCCGGCTGGGAGCTCATCTCCAACAGCCGCGTCGCCTCCCGAGCCGCCGCGCCCGACGGCCGCGAGCGCTGGCAATTCGCGACCACACAGCCCTTCAGCACGTACCTGTTCGCGCTGATCGCCGGCCCGTTCCACGCCGTGCGCAGCCAGCACGCCGGCGTCGACCTCGGCCTGTTCTGCCGCCGCTCGCTCGTCCCCCACCTCGACCACGACGAGCTCTTCGAGGTCACCCGTCAGGGCCTGGACTTCTACGCGGACTTCTTCGCCGTCCCCTACCCGTTCGGCAAGTACGACCAGATCTTCGTGCCCGAGTTCAACGCCGGCGCCATGGAGAACGTCGGCGCGGTCACGCACTCCGAGCGCTTGATCTTTCGCGACCCGCCCACCGACAGCCAGCGCCTCGGCCGCGCCGAAGTCGTCCTGCACGAGATGGCGCACATGTGGTTCGGCAACCTCGTGACGATGCGCTGGTGGAACGACCTCTGGCTCAATGAAAGCTTCGCGACGTACATGGCGTACCTCGCGCTCACCTCGGCCACGCGCTTCACCAGCGCGTGGCAGGACTTCAACAGCGGGATGAAGAACTGGGCGTATCGCCAGGACCAGCTGGTGACCACGCACCCGATCGCGGGGCAGGTCCCGGACACCGAGCACACCTTCCTGAACTTCGATGGCATCACCTACGGCAAGGGCGCGTCCGCCATCCAGCAGCTCGTCGCCGCCATGGGGCTCGAAGGCTTCCGCGCGGGCATGCGCATCTACTTCGAGCGTCACGCCTTCGGCAACACGACGCTCGCGCAGTGGCTCGACGCGCTCGGCGCAGGCATCGGCCGCGACCTGCACGAGTGGGCGCGCCTGTGGCTGGAAACACCATCGCTCAACACCATCGCCGCGCGCTGGGACGAGCAGGGCGGCCGCATCACGCGCTTCTGGCTCACGCAGACCGCGCTTCCCGACTACCCGACGCTGCGCCCGCACCACCTCGAGGTCGCCCTCGTGCACGACGACAGCGAAGTCGTGCAGATCGACACGCTGCCAATCGACCTCGACGGTCCGTCGACGGACCTCCCCGCCGCGATCGGCCTGCCCGTGCCCGCGTTCGTCATGCCGAACCACAACGACCACGGCTTCGTGAAGGTCTCGCTCGACCTCCGTTCGCTGGCGTACGTGCGCGACCACCTCGACCGCGTGCGCGACCCGCTGCTGCGCACGCTCACCTGGCAGGCGCTGTGGAACATGGTGCGCGACCAGCAGCTCCGCTCCACCGAGTACCTCGCGCTCGTCGCGCTGCACGTGCGCCACGAGGACGACCACAAGCTCGTCGAGACGATCCTCGCGAACGCCGCCGGTGCGCTCTCGCGCTTCGTCCCGCAGGACGGCCGCGAGCGCGAGGGCCACGCGCTCTTCGAGCTGTGCTGGCAGGGGCTGCAGGACGCGCCGCAGGGCGACCTGCAGATCGTCTGGGGCCGCACGCTCATCGGCGTCGCGATCACCGCCGACGACATCCGCCACTGCGGCCGCCTCGCCGACGGCGAGCTCAGCGTCCCCGGCTTCACCGTGGACCAGGACATGCGCTGGGAGATCGCCGCGCGCTACACCGCCTTCGGGCTCGACGGCGCCGCCGCACGCGTCGACGCGGAGCGCGAGCGCGACCGCTCCGACCGCGGCCAGCGCGCCGCGCTGCGCTGCGACGTCGCCGTCCCCGACCCCGCCGCGAAAGCCGCCGCCTGGAGCCGCTTCGCCGCCGACGGCTACGGCTCGCTGCACCTCACCGGCGCCGCCATGGGCGGCTTCATCTGGAACGTCCAGCGCGAGCTGCTCGCCCCCTACGTCGAGCGCTTCTTCGCCGAGGTCACCGCGGTGTTCGAGCAGCAACCGCACGAGTTCGCGCGCGCTTACTTCGGCGCGCTCTTCCCGGACTACCGCATGGACCGCGACACGCTCGGCCGCTCCTACAACCTGCTCACCGCGGTCGGCGACCGCCTCCCCACTCTCGCCCGCTCCCTCCGCGAGTCCAACGACGACCTCGCCCGCGCCATCGCCTGCCGCGAATTCGCCAGTACGTAGCAAGGAGCCTCGCACGACGTGGCGCTCGCCCGTACGCATGTCCTATACTCGCGCCTGATCAGTTCCCCCTGCAAGGACGCCCCGTGACGCTGCTCCTCGATACGGCTACCTCCCACGAGGTCCGCGAAGGCGATGCCGGGGACCTCTCCTGGATCCCGGACGCCTCGATCCATCTGATCTGCACGAGTCCGCCCTACGGCTCACTGAAGGAATATCCGGAAGGCGCGGGCCAGCTCGGGAACATCAGCCTGTACACCGAGTTCTTAGAAGAACTCGACAAGGTCTGGCGCGAGTGCTTCCGAGTGCTCGTTCCAGGAGGGCGAGTGGCATGCGTCGTCGGCGACGTCCTCATCTCTCGCAGGCAGGGAGGGCGTCACTACCTGCTGCCGCTCCCTGCGGACATACAGGTGCGCTAGCGCGAGGTGGGCTTCGACTGCCTTACACCGATCCGATGGCTAAAGGTCGCGAACATCGCCCTCGAGGCGTCGCGCTCTAGCCGCTTCCTGGGAAAACCGAACCTGCCGAATGGCATCGTTAAAAGCGATATCGAGCAGATACTGTTCCTCCGCAAGCCGGGCGGCTACCGCAGTCCGACCGTCGAACAGCAAGAACTTTCCTTCATTCCAACGAATGATTACGTACGGTGGTTTCGACCCATCTGGGATGACATCACCGGGCAATTGCGGACCAACCACCCAGCACCATACCCGCTGGAGATTCCGCGGAGGCTGATCAAGATGTTCAGCTTCGTGGGAGACACTGTGCTTGACCCATTCGCTGGCACCGGCACGACTGCCATCGCGCGATCGAGACGAAACGGAACTCAATCTCCGTGGATGTTGACCCGGGCTACGTTCGCGAGATCCAAACGCGGCTGTCCGCGGTTCAGACGCGTCTCGCGGAAGATGAGGCAACGTACCTAGCAAGTACAGGCTAAGCAGTGGCCCTGCCGGATGCGTTCCTCCAGCATCTCCGCGAACGTGGCTACAATCCGCGGTCCAACAAACATTCCAACGCGCTGGCCGAGGCGATCATCGCTGACTTGGTGAGCACCTGCGCCACGATCCACCGCGCTGCCGCCGCGGGCGACCTCGTTTACGATGTGAACTTCACCATCCGTGTTGGTAGGTCGGACTGGAATATCGATCTCGTTCTCGGGCAGCCGCCACCACCGCCTCAACCCGAAGCAGAGGGTATCCGCCGCGCAACCCAGTCGTCGGTACAGATCGCCATCGAGATGAAGTCGATCATGACGGCTCATCGCAACAACGCGAAGAACCGGCGACGGGACCTTCAGACATTTTCTGACCATGGTCACGGTTACGATCGAAGGACGATCGTCGGCGGACTCACGGTTGCAAATATCTCGCCGATTCTGCAGTTGCCGCGAAAGACAACAGTCAATCGGCACCTAAACGTCGAGCGTGATGTCGCCCATTGCCTGGACGAAATACGCGACATCGACTTGCGCTCCACAGAGCAGGCGTCCGGACTCGATGCAAGCGCCTTTCTCGTCGTTGCCATGGACAACATCGATCTGGGCTCTACTCGCTACGCGGCCGCACCACCCGCTCCCCAGGTTGGCGACCCCCTGCACTACGATGCGTTCATCCAACGAATCTGCGCTGCGTTTACGCAACGTTTCGCTGGTTAGGCCTCCCCTCCTACACCATCCCCCGCAGCACGTACTGCAAAATCCCACCGTGGCGGTAGTACTCCGCCTCCACCGGCGTATCGATGCGGCAGCGCGCCGTGAACTCCCGCGTCGCGCCGTCGTCCGACGTCACGCGCACCACCACGTCCTGCCCCGGAGTCATCACGCTCGACACCGCGATGTCATAGCGCTCGTGGCCCGTCAGGCCGAGCGTCGACGCCGACTCGCCCGCGCGATACTCCAGCGGCAGGATGCCCATGCCGACGAGGTTCGAGCGGTGGATGCGCTCGAAGCTCTGCGCGATCACCGCGCGCACCCCCAGCAGCATCGGCCCCTTCGCAGCCCAGTCCCGCGACGAGCCCGACCCGTACTCGCGGCCCGCGAGGATCACCAGCGGCACCCCCTCCGCCGCGTAGCGCTCCGCCGCGTCGAAGATCGATAGCTCCTCGCCCGACGGCACGTGCTGCGTCCAGCTGCCCTCGCGCTCGACGAGCGCATTGCGCAGCCGCACGTTCGCGAACGTGCCGCGCATCATCACCTCGTGGTTGCCGCGCCGCGAGCCGTACGAGTTGAACTCGGACGCCGGCACCTCGCGCTCGCGCAGGTACGCCGCCGCCGCGCTCGTCCGCGCGATGTCCCCCGCCGGCGAGATGTGGTCCGTCGTCACCGAATCGGCAAGCACCACCAGCACGCGCGCGTCGTGGATCGGCGCGACCGGCACCGGCTCGCGCGTCAGTCCCTCGAAGTACGGCGGCCGCCGCACGTACGTCGAGTCCGGGTCCCACGCGAAGCGCGCGCCGCCCGCGCCCGCCAGCGACCGCCAGCGCTCGTCGCCCGTGAACACGTCCGCGTACCGCTCGCGGAACATCTCCGAGCGCACCGCGCGCTGCATCGTCGACTGCACCTCGGCCTCGCTCGGCCACACGTCGCGCAGGTACACCGGCTGCCCGTCCGACCCCACGCCGAGCGGCTCCGTCTCGAGGTCGATGTCCATGTGCCCTGCGAGCGCGTACGCGACGACGAGCGGCGGCGACGCGAGGTAGTTCGCGCGCACCTGCTGGTGCACCCGCGCCTCGAAGTTGCGGTTGCCCGACAGCACCGCCGCGACCGCGAGCTTGCCCTCGCCGATCGCGGCCGACACCTCGTCCGGGAGCGGCCCCGAGTTGCCGATGCAGCTCGTGCAGCCGTACCCCACCAGCTCGAACCCCAGCGCGTCGAGGTGCTCCGTCAGCCCCGCCTCGCGCAGGTAGTCCGTCACCACCTGCGATCCCGGAGCGAGGCTGGTCTTCACCCACGGCTTCGTCTGCAACCCGCGCTCGTGCGCCGCCTTCGCGAGCAGTCCCGCGCCGATCATCACCTCCGGGTTCGACGTGTTCGTGCAGCTCGTGATCGCCGCGATCACCACCGCGCCGTTCGACAGGTCGTACGCCACGCCGTTCGTGCCGACGTGCACCGGCGTCGCCGACGCGCCCGCCGCGACCTCTTCCGCGATCGTGCGCCGCGCCGAGGCCTGCGCGTCCTTCAGCGCGATGCGATCCTGCGGCCGCTTCGGCCCCGCCAGGCTCGGCTCGATCGTCCCGAGGTCGAGCTCCAGCAGCTCGCTGTACTCGGGGTCCGGCGTGTCGTCCGTGCGGAACAGCTGCTGCTCGCGGCAGTACGCCTCGACGAGCGGCACGAGCTCGTCGCGCCCCGTGAAGCGCAGGTACGCGAGCGTCTCCGCGTCGACGGGGAAGAAGCCCACTGTCGCGCCGTACTCCGGGCACATGTTCGCGATCGTCGCGCGCACCGCCAGCGGCAGCCCCGACAGCCCGCGCCCGAAGAACTCGACGAACTTGCCGACGACGTTGCGCGCGCGCAGCAGCTCGGTTACGCGCAGCACCAGGTCCGTGCCCGTCGCGCCCGCCGGCAAGCGCCCCATCAGCCGCACGCCGACAACCTGCGGCAGCAGCATCGCCACCGGCTGGCCGAGCATCGCGGCCTCCGCCTCGATGCCGCCGACGCCCCAGCCCAGCACGCCAAGCCCGTTGATCATCGTCGTGTGCGAGTCCGTGCCCACGAGCGTGTCCGGGTACGCCGCCCCATCGCCGCGGAACACCACCTGCGCGAGGTACTCGAGGTTCACCTGGTGCACGATGCCCGTGCCCGGCGGCACCACGCGAAAGTCGTCGAACGCCTGCTGGCCCCAGCGCAGGAACTGGTAGCGCTCCATGTTGCGCTCGAACTCCCGCTCGACGTTGAACAGGAACGCGCCCGCCGACCCGAACGCATCCACCTGCACCGAGTGATCGATCACCAGGTCCACCGGCTGCAGCGGGTTGATGCGCCCCGGGTCGCCGCCCAGCGCCACCATCGCGTCGCGCATCGCCGCGAGGTCCACGATGCACGGCACGCCCGTGAAGTCCTGCAGCAGCACGCGCGCCGGCCGGAACGCGATCTCGTCCGTCGGCTCCGCCTTCGCGTCCCACCGCGCGAACGCGCGGATCTGCTCGGCGGTCACGTTCTGACCGTCCTCGCCGCGCAGCAGGTTCTCCAGCAGGATGCGCAGCGTGAACGGCAGCCGCGCGAGCTCGATGCCGAGCGCCCGCGCCGCGGTGTCGAGCCGGTACACCGTGTGCGTCGCGCCACCGACCGCGAGCGTCGACCGCGTGCCGAAGCTGTCCAACGAGCTCACCACGCCAGCCATGACCGCCCGCCCCTCGTCCGTGCCCGCGCCCGCGTCCTCCCATCGTAGCGAATCGCCTCCGCACCCTCACCCCTCAGGCCCTGGTGCCACCGCCGCCGGCCCGCGATGCGGTGGTAGGCGAGGCCGCAGTCGAACTGCCCCGCCTCCGCGAGCGCGGCCAGCCCGACGTTCCAGCGTTCCTCCTCGGGGCGTCCCGCGCGCCGCGCGCCCGCCGCGATGCTCGGCATCAGCTCCCGCAGGTGCGGCCCCTACCCGTCGCCGGTACCGGGGAACGACGCGTGTGGGGGCAACTTGTCAGCCGCCAATTTCCTCCCGGCGATGGCAGCGAGGGGATGTACTACCATCGCTGCCATCGCTGGGAGGAGGACGAGACGTGACCGACGAGCGGACGGCCGTGGTAGTTCGGCACATTCGAACGAGCGACCTTGAGCGCGTCGCAGACGTGCTGGGGAGGGCGTTCGACGACGACCCGGTTATCAACCACATCGTGAAGCAAGACGCGCGCCGCGCCCAACGGGTGCGCCTCATGATGTCCATCGCGCTCAAGAAGCTGACCTTCCCATTCGGTGAGACCTACGTGACCGAGGGCTTCGAGGGTGCACGCTCTGGAATCCTCCCGGCGGGCGGCCGCACGGTCTGCTGAGCGACCTTAAGCTGCTCCCGGACCTGGTCCGTGTTGCCGGGCTCAGCGGCGTCAGGCAGGCTATCGCTGCGCTGGACATGGTCGAGAAGAAGCACCCGAAGGAGCCGCATTACTACCTGCTCGCCATCGGCGTCGACCCGTCGCTGCAGGCATGAGGCGTGGGCTCCGGAATGCTCCAGCCGATGATGGAGCGCCTGGATGCCGAGCGGCTGCCTTCGTACCTGGAAAGCAGCAAGGAACGGAACGTCCCGCTTTACGAACGACACGGATACAAGGTGGTCGAGCGCGTGAACCTGCCACACGGCGGTCCGCCGGCGTGGCTGATGTGGCGTGACCCGCGCTAGTCGTAGGTCCTGGGTAGGTTGTTCAGACCGGTCTCCTGGCTCCCGCAGACCGGCTGCACCAACTGACCCTGACCTGGTACCTACAGCTAGCGGCCTGCTCGCTCCCCCTCGCCCCGCGAGGGGAGCGGGGGAGCGAGGTGATGGTTACCCGCGCCTCCGTCGCCAGAGGCCGCCTCCGCGTCGGCGGCGCGCTACGCTGGATGCGTGGCAAGGACCGCCGACCCCGCCCCCCCGCCCGCCGACCCCGCCGCCGTCGAGGCGCGTACGCAGCAGCTCGGCCGCGAGCTGCTCGCCGCCGCCGCGCGCTACCGCCCAGGCCCCGCCGAACGCGTCGAGGACTGGCTGCTCACCCACGCCGTCGCCGAGGAGCGCTTCCGCGGCCGCCTGCTGCGCTACATGGACGTGCTCGCCGCGCTCGACCACGACGCCGGCGGCCACGAGGCGAAGCGCCTCGCCCGCGAGTACTTCGGCGACGCCTTCCCCGACCTGCCGTTCGCGCTGCGCTGGCTGCTACGCGTCGCGCGCGACCCGCTGCTGCCCGCGCCCGTCGTCGGCGTCACCGCGCGCCGCTCCGTGGAGCTGTTCGCGCGTCGCTTCATCACGCTCCCCGCCCCCGACGCCGTGCGCGCGACCGCGGACCAGCTCGCCGCGCTCGGCCGCTCGCCCTCGTTCGACCTGCTCGGCGAAGCCGTGCTTTCCGCCGCCGAGGCCCAGGCCTACGTCGACCGCTACCTCGCGTTGCTCGTGCAGCTCGCCACGCACCCGGCTGCCGGCACCCGCACCGCGAGCGGCAACGCCACGCTGCAGATCTCGCTGAAGCTGTCCTCGCTCACCGCGCACTTCTCGCCCGTCGACCCCGCCGGCACCGTGCGCCGCGTGCGCCCCGCCCTCGAGGCGATCGTCGAGGCCGCTGCCCGCGCCCGCGTCGGGCTGACCGTCGACATGGAGCAGTACGCGTACCGCGACCTCACGTGGGAGCTCTTCACTCACGTCTTCGGGCGCGGCGCGCGCTTTGCGGATTGGCCCGACGCCGGCATCGTGCTGCAGGCGTACCTGCGCGACGCCGAGACGCACGCCCACCAACTCGTGGCGTTCGCCCGCGCGCGCGGCATGCCGTTCCAGGTGCGCCTCGTCAAGGGCGCGTACTGGGACTACGAGACGATCGTCGCCGCCGCCAACCGCTGGCCCGCCCCCGTCTGGTCCGCGAAAGCCGCCACCGACGCGAGCTTCGAGCGCACGCTCGCCATCCTCGTCGCCGCGCACCCCGCGTTGCGCATCGCCGTCGGCAGCCACAACGCGCGCGCCCACGCCCACGCCGAGGCGCTCGCCGCCGTGCACGGCCTGCCCCCGCGCACGCTCGAGCACCAGGTGCTGTTCCGCACCGCCGAAGGCACGAGCCGCGGCCTGGCCGCGCTCGGCTGGGACGTGCGCGACTACGTGCCCGTCGGCGAGCCGTTGCCCGGCATGGCCTACCTCGTGCGTCGCGTGCTGGAGAACTCGTCGCAGGCCGGCTTCCTGCTCCAGAGCCGCTCCGGCGCCACCCCCGACGAGCTGCTGCGCGCCCCGCGCCCCGTCGACGACGCACCCCCCGGCCCCCTCGCCCCGCCCCGCGGGGAGAGGGGGCCGGGGGGTGAGGGCTCCCGCGAGGCGCGCGCACCGGCGGGTGAGGGCTCCGTCGACTTCCCACGCGCCGCCGAAGCGCGCTGGCACGACGCCGCCTTCCGCGAGGCGTTCGAGGCGACGCTCGCATCGACCCGCGCACGCTGGGGCGAGCGCTTCGAGCTGCCGCCCGCGCTCGCTGCCGGTAGCGAGCTGGTCGCCGTCTTCAGCCCCTCGCACCCGGACGGCCCGCCCGTCGGCCACGCCGCCTTCGCCACCGGCGAGGCGGCGCGCCGCCTCGCCGCGGAGCTGCGCGCCGGCGCGCCGCACTGGGCGGGTGCGCCCGTCGCCGAGCGCACCCGCGCACTGCGGCGCGCCGCCGACCTGCTGTACGAACGCGCCCACGAATTCGCTGCGTGGCTCGTCCACGAAGGCGGCCGCGACCGCGCCGACGCCTGGGCCGAGGTCGTCGAGGCTGTCGACGCGCTGCAGTACTACGCGCAGCGCGCCGAGGCGCTCTTCGCCGCCCACGGCGACACCGTCACCCCGCGCGGCGTCGTCGCGGTGATCCCGCCGTGGAACTTCTCGCTCGCCATCCCCTGCGCGATGACCGCCGCCGCGCTCGTCACGGGCAACGCCGCGATCCTCAAGCCCGCCGCGCAAACGCCACTCGTCGCGCACCGCCTCGTCGCGCTGCTGCACGAAGCAGGCGTCTCCACCGACGTGCTCGCGTGCCTCCCCGGCCGCGGCGCCGACGCCGGCCAGGCGCTCGCGGACAGCCCGGACGTCGCGATGGTGGCCTTCACCGGCTCGCACGCCGTCGGCACGCACCTGCACGAGTCCGTGGCGCACGTCGACCCCGCCGACGCGCCGCTCAAGGCACTCGTCGCCGAACTCGGCGGCAAGAACCCCGTGCTCGTCTTCGCCGACGCCGACCTCGACGAAGCGGTCGACGGCATCCTCCGCTCCGCCTTCGGCCACGCGAACCAGAAATGCTCCGCCGCCTCGCGCGTGCTCGTCGCCGCGCCGCTCTTCGAGCACCTGCGCGACCGCCTGATCGACGCCGCGCAGAGCATCGAGGTCGGCCCCGCCGACGCGCCCGCCACGCGTGTCAACCCGCTCATCGACCGCCCCGCGTGGGAGCGCTTGCAGCGCGCCGCCGCCACCGCACGCGAGCAGTGCACCGTGCTGCTGGATCGCTTCGCCGGCCGCCCCGGCACGCTGGAGGCCGGCCCGTTGATCATGCAGCTGAGCGCGGACCGCGCGCTCAGCGCCACGACCGCGACCGAGGAGCTATTCGGCCCGATCCTTGTGCTGATCCCCTTCACCGACGAAGCGGAGGCGTACGCGATCGCAAACGGTACCGGCTACGCACTCACCGCCGGCGTGTTCTCGCGCAGCCCGCGCACCATCGAGCGTGCCACCCACGCGCTCGACGCCGGCAACATCTACGTGAACCGCACCATCACCGGCGCGCGCATTGGCGTCGAGCCGTTCGGCGGCCACCACCGCTCCGGCACCGGCCCCAAGGCCGGCGGCCCCGACTACCTCTGGGCGTTCCTGCGCCGCACCGACGCCCCCGCCGACGACGCCGCCGCGCACGCGCTGGTCGCCGCCGCCGAGGCACGCGCCGCCGAGCAGTCACACGCACACGCCGTCGTGCTCGATGTGCTCGCCGACCGCTGGGACGCGCCGCTCCACGCGCGCATCGACACCGTGGAGCGCGCGGCCGTGCTGCTCGCGGAAGAGCATCACGCACACGTCGCGCCGCTGTACGCCGCCGCGCAGGCCGCGCGCCGCGAGCTCGCGCGCCCCGTGCCGACGCCGCAAGCCGCCGGCCAGCACACCGAGCTCCGCTACGACATCGCGCGGGGCCTCGGCATCCTGCGCGCGGACGGCGACCACGCCGTCGGCTGGCTCGCCGCCGCACTGCTCGCCGGCAACGCCATGGCCGTCTTCGACTCGCCGGACCTCGCCCCCACCGTCGAGGCGCTGCTCGCCGCCGGCGTCCCCCCCGACGTGCTCGCCACCGGCGGCGACCTCGCCGCGTTGCTCGCCGCGGCGCACGCCCCCCGCGTCAGCTTCGCCGCCACCGACAGCGGCCCCGCGCTGGCCCGCGCCCTCTACCGCCGGCTCGGACCCACGCCGCCCGGCCAGCGCGACCTGAAGGCGCTGCTCTCTGCACTCGACGGTCCGCAGCCCGGCGAGCCCGGCTTCCTCCACCGCTTCGCCTGGCCCCGCGTCGTCGCGGTGCGCACGCTCCGCCACGGCGCGGACCTCGCGCTCGCGGCCCCGCCCGACGCCCGCGCCATCGCGCGAGGTTGAACGGCACAACGCGCGGCGGTACGCTGACATGGCTCCGGGAGCCCGGACTCGGGCCGTTAGCTCAGTTGGTACGAGCGCTCGCTTCACACGCGAGAGGTCAGTGGTTCGAGTCCACTACGGCCCACCAGCCGCAGGCCCAGGAACGCCCAGAGAGACGTGCCGAAGTGGCGAAATGGCAGACGCGCTACGTTCAGGGCGTAGTGAGGGTAACCTCGTGCGAGTTCGAGTCTCGCCTTCGGCACCACGTCCTTCGGTCCATCGTTCGATCGGTTCCATCGTGCGCTCGTAGCTCAGGGGATAGAGCGCAGCCCTGCGGAGGCTGAGGTCGTAGGTTCAAATCCTACCGGGCGCACCACTTCTCTCGTCCCACCGCTCCATCGATACGCCGACCCGCCGCCCGGCGGCGCGACGCTCGTCGGCCGCTCCGACTCTCCCTCGACGCTCCGCTTCACCTCAGTGCTCCTGCTGCCGCCGCTTCGGGCCCTCCGTCCAGCCGGTGCGGGCTCGCCCCGATGCCCCCCCTCGCCGCACCGCCAGACAGGAGACCGACGGTGAACAAGGCTCAGGCCATCGCAGACATCGCCTTCCAGCTCGCGGAGATCACTACGCCCGAGCGCGCCGGCACGCTCATCCAGCGCGCCCTGCGCGCCACCGGCCTGAGCAACCAGACCACGCTCACCCCGGCCGACATCACCGAGCTACTCCGCGCGATCGCCGTCGAAGGCGGCCCGATCCAGGAGATCGCCCAGCAGATCGCGCTCTACGGCCTCACCACCGACGGGCCCGCCCCCAGGACCGCAGCCTAGCCGCGCCCCACCCGCGCGAGCTGGGCCGGCAGTGGCGGACCGGCCCAGCTCGCGCGCCCCGTCCTCCGTTGGCGCCGCCGCCCGTTCAGCGCGCCCGCGCGCTCGGGTCACGGCCCCGATCAGCCACACGGGCCGCTGAGCCCGCGCCCGTCACGGCGAGTGACCTCGACCTACAATCGTTGCGTGATCGATCCCGCCGTCCTCCACCAGGTCCGCGCGCTCCCCGAGCGCCCGGGCGTCTACGTCATGCGCGACGCCCGCGGCGACGTGCTGTACGTCGGCAAGGCCACCAACCTCCGCGCCCGCGTCCGCTCCTACTTCGGCTCCTCGCGCAGCCTCGAGCCCAAGGTGCTCGCGCTCGCCGCGCTCGTCGCGCAGGTCGACCACATCGTCACGCGCACCGAGTCCGAAGCGCTGCTGCTCGAGGCCACGCTCGTCAAACGCCACCAGCCGCACCACAACGTCCGGCTCAAGGACGACAAGCACTACCCCTACCTCAAGGTCGACGTTCAGCATCCCTGGCCGCGCGTCACCATCACACGCCGCGTCGAGCAGGACGGCGCGCGCTACTTCGGCCCCTACGCCTCCGCCGGCTCCGTCCGCCGCACCCTCGATGTGGTCAAGAAGCTCTTCCCCTGGCGCTCCTGCACTAAGCCCATCACCGGCACCGACCCCCGCCCTTGCCTCGATTACTACATCAAGCGCTGCATCGCGCCCTGCACGAGCTTTTGCACCCAGGCCGAGTACGACGCGGTGATCGCCGAGACGATCCTCTTCCTCGAAGGCCGCTCCGATGAAGTGCTGCGCCACGTCGAACGCGAGATGGCGCTCGCCGCCGACGCGCTCGAGTACGAGCGCGCCGCTCGCCTGCGCGACCAGGCCACCGCCATCCGCCGCGTCACCGAGCGCCAGCAGATGGCCACCACCACCCCGCTCGACGCCGATGTGTTCGCGCTCGCGCGCAACGGCGACGACGCCTGCGTGCAAGCGTTCTTCGTGCGCGGCATCGCCGTCGCCGACACCGACTCGTTCCTGCTCGACGGCACGCGCGATGCGAGCGACGCGGAGGTGCTCGGCGCGTTCCTCGCGCAGTACTTCGAGTCGGCGACGTACGTGCCGCGCTACGTGCTGCTCTCGCAGGCGCCCGCCGACGCCGAACAGCTCCAGCTCGCGCTGCGCGAACGCCGCGGCGCCGCCGTCGACATCCGCGTCCCGGAACGCGGCGAGCTGCGCCAGCTCGTCGCCAGCGCCGAGGACAACGCGCGCGGCGCGCTCGCCGCGTCGCACGTGCGCTGGCTCAGCGACCGCGACAAGACGCAGGCCGCGCTCACGCTGCTGCAGGAGCAGCTCGACCTCCCCGCCCCGCCACGCCGCATCGAGTGCTACGACATCTCGACGATCCAGGGCACCAACACCGTCGCCTCGATGGTCGTCTTTGCCGACGGCGCGCCACTCTCCTCGCAGTACCGCCGCTTCCGCATCAAGACCGTCACCGGCCAGGACGACTTCGCCTCGATGCGCGAGGTGCTCGCGCGCCGCTTCCAGCGCGTCGCCCGCCACACCGTCCCGCCCGCCGTCACCAACGACATGCTCGTCACCGGTGGCGCCGCCGCCGCTGCCGACGTCGAGTCGCTCGCCCTGGACGCGACCGTCACGGACTCGGGCGACACCGACGCGAGCGCCGCCCGCCTCGAGCTCGCAGACAACGGCGTGATCGACAGCCTCACCGTGCTCGCCATCGACGCCATGGACGACGTCACCCCCGCCGTCGACGACGCGCCGGCGAGCTCCCCGTGGGACGTGCTCCCCGACCTCGTGGTGATCGACGGCGGCAAGGGCCAGCTCGGCGCCGCCCTCGACGTGCTGCGGGACCTCGGCCTCGCCGACCTGCCGGTGTGCGGCCTCGCGAAGCGCGAAGAGGAGATCTACGTCGCCGACATCGACGAGCCGATCCGCCTCCCGCGCGACTCGCAGGGCCTGTACCTGCTGCAGCGCGTCCGCGACGAAGCGCACCGCTTCGCGATCACGTACCACCGCACCCTGCGCGCGAAGTCCGCGCAACGCTCCGTCCTCGACGCCATCCCCGGCGTCGGCCCCGTGCGCAAGCGCGCGCTGATGCGCAAGTTCGGCTCCGTGCGCGTACTCCAGCAAGCCTCCATCGACGAGATCGCCAGCACCGTCGGCTTCACCCGCCGCCTCGCCGAGACCGTCAAGCGCTCGCTCTAGTGGATACGGCACTGGGCCGCGTCGTCGTCGTCGGCTCGGCTGGGGCGGGCAAGACGGTACTGGGCCAGCGCCTTGCCGCCGCGATGCGCGTGCCGTTCATCGATCTGGACGCGTTGTATTGGAAGCCGGGCTGGGTCGAACCGTCGGAAGACGAGTTCGCAGGGCGCTTGGCGCAGCGAGTCGTCGGCGACGGCTGGGTCGTCGCGGGCAACTACCTTCGCCACGGCATTCACGCGATCTCGGTGGCGTCCGCTTTGTGCCGTTGCGCGGCCCCGAAGGCTACGCGGACGGCCCGCCGACCCTCTAATCGCCGCAATCACATCTCGACCTTCAGCGCAAGGGCGACAGGCTCCTAGGCACGCGACCCACCACCGGAGTTACACTCGCCCGCCACGTTCGATATATGTAAAGTCGACGCGGTCGGACCGACGTGACCATGCAGCGCATCGGCGCGCGGACCGGGGGGCACCAGTGGACCAGCATATCGATGCGTTCCTGCACTACCTGACTGCCGAACGCGGCTCCTCCAAGAACACCACCGACGCCTACCGCAACGACCTCACCCGCTTCGCCGAGTTCGCCGCCGAGCGCGGCCACAGCGGCAGCCAGCCGCACGTCGCGAACATCGACCGCGACATGATCACGGACTACATCGCCTGGCTGCGCAGCGACCGCCAGTACAAGCCCGCCACCGTCGCGCGCAAAGTCGCTGCCGTGAAGTCGTTCTGCACGTTCCTGATCGATCACGGCATCATCACCAGTAACCCCACCGCCGCGATCGATTCACCCCGCGCCCCCAGGCGCGTGCCGCGGCCCATAACCACCGCCGACGTGGACGCGCTGCTGCACGCACCGCTACGCAACCACACCGCCGAGTCCGTGCGCGACGCCGCCATGCTCGAGCTCATGTACGCCACCGGCATGCGCGTCACCGAGCTCGTCTCGCTCAACCTCGATAGCCTGCACCTGGTGCCCGCACCTGCCTACGTGCGCTGCACCGGCAAGGGCGCCAAGGAACGCGTCATCCCCGTCTACGAGCAGGCCGTCGCTGCCATCGAGCGCTACCTCGACAACGCCCGCCCGCCGCTGCTCAAAGAGCGGCCGCAAGTCGCGCTCTTCGTCAACCGCCGCGGCGAGCGCCTCACCCGCCAGGGCTTCTGGCTGATCCTCAAGAACTACGCGCGTTCCGCCGAGATCGACGCCCACGTCACGCCGCACACCCTGCGCCACTCCTTCGCCACGCACATGCTGCGCGGCGGCGCCTCCGTCCGCGACGTGCAGGAGCTGCTCGGCCACGCGAACGTGTCTACCACCCAGGTCTACACCCAGCTCGCCGACTCCCACCTCCGCGAGGTCTACGAGCAGGTCCACCCCCGCGCCCGCTAACTGAGCTGATCGCCCCGCTCTCCCGGCCCCTCGCCCCGCGCCGCCGCGAGCGGGGCGGCCGGTGAGGGCTCCCGTTGTCCCCCCCGCACCCGAGCCGCATCATTGCCCGGTCACATGCGCGACGAGAGGCGGGACTCGTGGAGATCGAAGACATCCGCGCGCGTGAGATCCTCGACTCCCGCGGCAACCCCACCGTCGAGGTCGACATCGTCCTCGCCGACGGCTCCGCCGGCCGCGCCGCCGTCCCCTCCGGCGCCAGCACCGGCGCCCACGAAGCGCTCGATCTGCGCGATGGCGACCCCGCCCGCTACCACGGCCGCGGCGTGCTCAAAGCCATCGCCCACATCAACGACCAGCTCGCCCCCGTGCTCCGGGGCACGGACGCCTCCCGCCAGGCCGAGCTCGACGCCCTGTTGATCGAGGCGGACGGCACCCCCAGCAAGCGCCGCCTCGGCGCCAACGCCCTGCTCGCCGTCTCGCTCGCCGCCGCCAAGGCGTCCGCGCAGTCCGCCGGCGAGCCGCTGTTCCGCTACCTCGGCGGCGTGAACGCGCGCGTGCTGCCCGTGCCGCTCTGCAACGTGCTCAACGGCGGCGCGCACGCTGCCAACTCCACCGACTTCCAGGAGTTCATGATCGTCCCGCTGGGCGCCCCCACCTACCGCGAGGCCGTGCGCTGGCTCTCCGAGGTCTACCACTCGCTGCGCTCGCTGCTGCACGAGCGCGGCCTCGCCACCACCGTCGGCGACGAGGGCGGCTTCGCCCCCCAGCTCGCCACCAACCGCGACGCGCTCGACCTGCTGATGCACGCGATCACGCTCGCCGGCCGCCGCCCCGGCGACGAGATCGCCAT
>SHYP01000012.1 GCA_009692725.1 Dehalococcoidia bacterium | reverse complement strand
AGGGCACGGAGATGGTGATGCCCGGTGACAACATCACGTGTGGGATCGAGCTGATCACACCTGTGGCGGTAGAGGAGGGGCTGCGCTTCGCGATTCGCGAGGGTGGCCGCACGGTGGGCGCAGGTGTGGTCACCGGGGTGAGCGAGTAGTTCGAGCGGTAGTGCAGCGGGTAGTTCGAGCGGGTCGCTCGAGAGGCAGGCGGGGACTGTGCCGAGGCAACGCATTCGTATCAGGCTGAAGGCCTATGACCATCGCGTGCTGGACCGCTCTGCTGCGCAGATCGTCGAGGCAGCCGAGCGCACCGGCGCGGCGGTCGCGGGGCCAGTGCCGCTGCCGACGCGCATTCGCAAGTACACGGTGATTCGTTCGCCGTTCATCGACAAGGACTCGCGCGACCAGTTCGAGACGCGCACGCACAAGCGGCTGATCGACATCTTCGAGCCGACATCGCGCACGGTGGACACGCTCATGCGGCTGCAATTGCCGTCCGGCGTGGACATCGAAATCAAGCTGTAGCAGGCAGGACCGCAGGGCATCATGGTTACCGGGATGATTGGTCGCAAGATCGGCATGATGCGCCTGTATGACGGCGCGGGGCGTGCACGTGCGGTGACCGTGATCGAGCTCGGCCCGAACCGCGTGACGCAGGTGCGCACGCCGGAGCGCGACGGGTACTCGGCGGTGCAGCTGGGCTTCGAGGCGGGGCGCAAGCGGCTGACGCGTGCGCAGCGCGGCCACCTGCGGCGCGCGCGCATCGATGCGCCGCTCGGCGTGCTGCGCGAGTTCCCGCCCAGCGGCGACGCGCCGGAGGTGGGCCAGGTCGTGACCGTGGATACGTTCAGCGCGGGCGCGTACGTGAACGTGACCGGCGTGTCCAAGGGGCGCGGGTTTGCGGGCGGCGTGAAGCGTTGGCACTTCAGCGGCGGACCGAAGACGCACGGGCAGTCCGACCGCCACCGCGCGCCCGGATCGGTGGGCGCGGGCACCACGCCAGGCAAGGTGTGGCGCGGGCAGCACATGGCCGGTCACATGGGCGCGCGTACGGCGACAGTGATGAACGTGCTGGTGGTGCTCACCGACCCCGCGCGTAACCTGCTCTTTGTCGAGGGTTCGGTGCCCGGGCCGAACACCGCGGTGGTGACTGTGATGCCGGGTCGGCGCGCCCCGATGAAGCAGTACACGCCGCCAACGCTCGTCGCGGTCGCGGCGCCGGTGGACGCCGAGCCGCTCGTTGACACGTCGGCGGAGCGCGGTGACGACGCTGGTGATGCAGTTGGCGACACGGCGAATGCCGAGCCGGTGGCCGACACGGCCGATGGCGAGGCGACCGAATGAAGCTTGACGTGCGTTCGGCGGCCGGCGCGGCACTCGAGGCGATCGACGTGGACGACAGCGTGTTTGGCCTGGAACCGAACGCCGCGGTGGTACACCAGGCGCTGGTAGCGCAGCTCGCGGCGCGGCGCGCCGGGTCGGCGCACACGAAGACGCGGGGCGAGGTGCGCGGCTCCACGCGCAAGACCAGCCGCCAGAAGGGGCTCGGCCGGGCGCGCATGGGCTCGATTCGTTCGCCGCTGCGCCGCGGCGGCGGCGTGATCTTCGGTCCGGCGCCGCGGTCGTACGTGCAGCGGCTGCCGAAGCGGATGCGCCGGCTGGCGATTCGCTCGGTGCTGTCGGCGCGCGCGCAGGAGCAGCGGCTCGTCGTCGTAGACCGATTGGGGCTCGACACGCCGTCGTCGAAGGCGGTCAAGGGCATGCTTGCCGCGCTCGGTGTGGAGCGCTCGGCGCTGATCGTGACGGGTGCGGCGGATCGCAACGCGCACCTGTCCGCGCGCAATCTTGATGGCACGCGTGTGCTGCCGGCGGACACGCTGAACGTCGGTGACCTGCTGTCGCACCACACGGTGCTGCTGACCGTCGACGCCGTGCGCCGCATCGAGGCGCTCTGGGGCGGCGAGCGCGCGACGCTGCGTCGCGCCGCGGTGCCGGGAGCATAGCGATGCCGAAAGCGATCCACGCGTACGAGGTGCTCCGGCGCCCGATCGTGACCGAGAAGAGCACGATGCTGTCGGCGCAGAGCAAGTTCGTGTTCGAGGTGGCGATCAAGGCGACGAAGCCGCAGATCGCCGCCGCCGTCGAGCTCGCGTTCCCGCACGTGCACGTGCAGACGGTGAACACGATGAAGGTGCGCGGCAAAGAGAAGCGCATGGGGAAGACGTCCGGGCGGCAGGCGGCGTGGAAGAAAGCGATCGTCACGCTGCAGGCGGGCGAGCAAATCCAGGTCTTCGAGGGGGTCTAGCGATGCCGGTTCGCAAGTTTCGACCGACCTCGCCGGGCCGTCGCGGGGCCACCGGGTTCTCGTTCACCGAGATCACGAAGCACACGCCTGAGAAGTCCTTGCTCGCGCCGAAGAAGCAGCGTGCCGGGCGCAACAACCGCGGCGTGATCACCGTGCGTCACCGCGGCGGCGGGGCGAAGCGCAAGATCCGCATCGTCGACTTCCGGCGCGACAAGCCGGGCGTGCCCGGCCGCATCGCCGGCGTGGAGTACGACCCGGGGCGCAGCGCGCGCATCGCGCTCGTGCACTACGCGGACGGCGAGAAGCGCTACATCGTCGCGCCGACCGGCGTGGCGGTCGGACAGCAGATCGTCTCCGGCCCCAGCGTGCCGATCACGATGGGCAATACGCTACCGCTGGCGGCCCTGCCGCCCGGCACGACCGTGCACAACGTGGAGCTGCAGCCGGGGCGCGGGGCGCAGCTGGCGCGGGCGGCGGGCGCGGGCGTGCAGCTGATGGCGAAGGACAACGGGCGCGCGCTGCTGCGGCTCCCGTCCGGCGAGATGCGCTACGTATCCGAGCTGTGCATGGCGACGGTGGGGACGGTCGGCAACGCGGAACACGCGCTGCTGAAGCTGGGCAAGGCTGGCCGCACGCGGCACCGCGGCAGGCGGCCGCAGGTGCGCGGGTCCGCGATGAACCCCGTCGACCACCCGCACGGTGGTGGCGAGGGCAAGGCCTCGATCGGTATGCCCGGGCCGAAGACGCCGTGGGGCAAGCCCGCGCTGGGCTTCCGCACGCGCAACAACAAGCGCACGGACCGCTCCATTCAGCGGCGCCGTGGCAGCGGGCGAAGGTAGGCCGCGATGTCGCGATCCACGAAGAAGGGTCCGTACGTGGAGCCCCGGCTGCTCCAGCGCGTCGAGGCGCTGCAGCGCTCCGGGACGAAGGCGGCGATCAAGACCTGGTCCCGCGACTCCACGATCATGCCGGAGTTCGTCGGGCTGACGATCGCGGTGCACGACGGGCGCCGGCACGTGCCGGTGTTTTGCACGGAGAACATGGTCGGGCACAAGCTCGGCGAGTTCGCGTTCACGCGCACGTTCCGCGGTCACCGCGGGCGTAGCGAGACGACGTCGAGGGCACGCTAGTGGAAGTGCGCGCGCTTGCCTCGAACCAGCCAGTCTCGCCGTCCAAGGTGCGGCTGGTGCTGCGGAGCATCGTCGGCCTGCCCGTCGGCGAGGCGCTGTTGGTGCTCGAGTATCTGCCGCAGCCGTACGCGCGCATCGTGTGGAAGACCGTGAAGTCGGCGGCGGCGAACGCGGAGAACAACTACAACCTGAACCCGGACCAGCTGCTGGTGAAGCGCGCCGTCGCCGGGGACGCGCGCACGCAGAAGCGCTTCAAGCCGCGATCGCGTGGTCGGGCGAGCCCGATCCTCAAGCGGTCGTCACACATCGAGATCGTGGTCGAGGGGAACGAGGGGTTCTAGATGGGGCGAAAAGTACACCCCTACGGGTTCCGCCTCGGCATCACGCGGGACTGGCAGTCCAAGTGGTTCAGCGAGCGCGACTACGCGAAGCTCGTGCAGGAGGACATGCGCCTGCGCGGTCTCGTGATGCGTTTGTTACCGGATGCCGGCATCTCCGCGATCTTGATCGACCGCAACGCAAACCAGCTCAGTCTGACGGTGCGCACCGCGAAGCCGGGTATCGTCATCGGCCGCGGCGGGCAGAACGTTGAGCAGTTGCGTGGCGCGCTCGAGCGGGCGACGGAGCGGCGCGTGCGGCTGAACATCGAGGAGATCCGCGTGCCGGAGCTCGACTCGGCGCTCGTCGCGCGCTCGGTGGCGGAGCAGCTCGAGCGACGTGTGGCGTTCCGCCGCGCGATGAAGCAGTCCGTGCAACGCACGATGCAGCGGGGCGCGCTCGGTTGCCGCGTGCGCATCTCGGGGCGCCTCGGCGGGGCGGAGATGTCGCGGTCGGAGATGGAGATGCAGGGGCGAGTGCCGCTGCACACGCTGCGCGCGGACATCGACTTCGGCATTTCGGAGGCGAACACGACGTTCGGCAAGATCGGCGTGAAGTGCTGGATCTACAAGGGCGACATCGACCCGCGGCAGTCGCCGCTGGCGCTCGCCGGCATCGACACGGGGGAGTAGCGCCATGTTGATGCCGCGGCGCGTCAAGTATCGCAAGCAGCACCGCGGCCGTCGCGCGGGCGCGGCGATGACCGGCAACTCGGTCGCGTTCGGCGAGTGGGGTCTGCAGGCGCAGACGACGGCGTGGGTGGACGCGCGTCAGATCGAGTCGGCGCGGCGTGCGATCACAGGGTCGCTGCGTCGCGGCGGCAAGGTGTGGATTCGCATCTTCCCGGACAAGCCGGTGACGAAGAAGCCGGTGGAGACACGCATGGGCAAAGGCAAGGGCCCGCCCGACCACTGGGTCGCGGTGGTCAAGCGGGGCCGCGTGATGTTCGAGGTGGCCGGCGTGTCGGAAGTCGCGGTGCGCGAGGCGTTCCGGCGCGCGCACCACAAGCTGCCGGTCGACACGAAGGTGATCGGCCGCGAGGAGGGCTCGTAATGCCGCGCAAGCTGGCGAGCGAACTGCGCGAGCGGGACGACGCGCAGCTGCGCGCAGACCTCGAGTCCGCGCACGAGTCGCTGTTCAAGCTGCGCTTCCAGTCCGCGACGCGGCAGCTTGCGGACGTGTCGCAGGTGCGCAAGACGAAGAAGCAGATCGCACGCCTGAAGACGCTGCTCGCGGAGCGCGTCGCGGCGGGGGGAGCGTAGGCCGATGACGCAAGCAGCCGCAGGCGTGCGCGCCGTGAACCGCAAGGCGCGGGTGGGCACGGTGGTGTCCGACAAGGGCGACCAGACGATCATCGTGTCGATCGAGCGGGCGTCGCAGCACCGCCTCTACCACAAGGTGATCCGGCACACGAAGCGCTACCCCGTGCACGACCCTGAGAACCTGGCGACGCTCGGCGACACCGTGCGCATCGAGGAATGCCGGCCGATCAGCAAGACGAAGCGCTGGCGGTTGGTGGAGGTGCTGCAAGAGCGCGCAGTCGCACAGGTGGAGCCGACATCGATCGACGCGATGCTGGTGAGCGACGTGCAGCGCGCCGCCTCCCGCGCGCAGGACGAGGCGGCCGCGGCGAGTGCCGCGGCAGGGGCGGCTGAGGCATCGAGCGAGGCGCAGGCTGCGCCGGCGGCACCGGATGAGCAGGCGTCCACGTGATCCAGCAGCAGAGCCGGCTCAAGGTCGCGGACAACTCTGGCGCGCGCGAACTGATGTGCATCCGCGTGCTGGGCGGGTCGCGCCGCCGCTACGCGGGCGTGGGCGACACGATTATTGCGTCGGTGAAAGAAGCACAGCCGAACAGCAGCGTGAAGAAGGGCGACGTGGTGCGCGCGGTGGTCGTGCGCGTGTCGCACCCGTACCAACGGTCGGACGGCTCCGCGATCAAGTTCGACGAGAACGCCGCGGTGCTGCTGGCGGACAAGCAGGGCAACCCGCGAGGCACGCGCATCTTTGGGCCGGTGGCCCGCGAGCTGCGCGACCGCGAGTTCATGCGCATCGTGTCGCTGGCGCCGGAGGTGCTCTAGTGGCGGCCAAGGTGCGGCGCAACGACACCGTGGAGATCACGACGGGCAAGGACCGCGGCAAGCGCGGCGAAGTGCGCCGCGTGCTGCCAAAGGAGCAACGACTGGTGGTGTCCGGCGCGAACATCGTGAAGCGGCACCGCCGCCAGCGGTCGGCGACCGAGGCGTCGGCGATCGTGGAGCTCGAGGCGCCGCTGCACGTGTCGAACGTGCGCGTCGTGTGTCCGGCCTGCACGCAGGCCGTGCGCGTCGGCTTCCGCATCCTGGAGGACGGCCGCAAGATCCGCTACTGCAAGCGCTGCAACGAGTCGGTCGACTAATGACAACGAACACCGCCACGATTCCCGAGTTGAAGCGCCGCTACCGCGCGGAGATCGCGCCCGTGCTCGCCAGCGAGTTCGGGCTGCCCAACCCGATGCAGGTGCCGACGCTGCTCAAGATCAGCGTCAACATCGGTCTTGGCGAGGCGCTCACGAACGGCCGCGCGGTCGAATCGGCGACGGCGGACCTCGCCACGATCACGGGGCAGCGGCCGATCGTGAACCGCGCGAAGAAGGCGATCTCCAACTTTAAGCTGCGCGAGGGCAACCCGATCGGCGTGTCGCTGACGTTGCGCGGCGACCGTATGTGGCAGTTCTACTACCGGCTGGTGAACACGGCGCTGCCGCGCGTGCGGGACTTTCGTGGCGTGCCGGCGAACGCGTTCGACGGGCACGGCAACTACGCGCTAGGCCTGACGGAGCAGCTCATCTTCCCTGAGATCTCGTTCGACTCGGTCGAGCGGGTGCGCGGGATGCAGGTCAACATCATCACCTCGGCGCCGAACGACGAGCAGGGCAAGCGCCTGCTGCAGTTGCTCGGCATGCCGTTCGTGAAGAGCTAGCGGGAGCGAGCGCGATGGCGAAGATGTCCAACATCGTGAAGTCGCAGCAGCCGGCGAAGTTCGCCGTGCGGCATCGGAACCGTTGTCCGGTGGTGTGGGCGAAGCGCCCGTGCGGGCGGCCGCGCGGCTACATGCGGCAGTTCGGCATGTGCCGCATCTGCTTCCGGACGCTGGCGAACCAGGGCAAGCTGCCCGGCGTGAAGAAGTCCTCGTGGTGATCGGCGCGTCCGCGCGGCGACGGCCCCGGGAAGGCAGGCGAGCAGACAGATGACGATGTCGGATCCGTTGGCAGATATGTGCACGCGCATCCGCAACGCGGTGGGCGCGCGACACGAGCAGGTGCGCATCCCTGCCTCGAAGGTGAAGGCCGCCGTCGCGGACGTGCTGCAGAAGGAGGGCTATATCTCCGGCTACAGCGAGGAGAGCGAGGGCGCGCGGCGATACTTGCGGCTGCGCCTGAACTACCGCCCGGACCGGCGTGCGATGCTCGTGGGGATCCGCCGCGTGTCGCGGCCGGGGCTGCGCGTCTACGTCGACAAGGGCGAGATTCCGCGCGTGTATGGCGGGCTCGGCATCGCGATTATGAGCACGTCGCAGGGCGTCATGTCGGGCCACGAGGCCTGGCGGCAGCGCATCGGCGGCGAAGTGCTCTGCTACGTCTGGTAGGAGCGAACGTGTCGCGCATCGGCAAACTCCCGATCCCGGTACCCGCAGGCGTCGATGTCGCGATCGACGGGCAGGAGGTGCGCGTCCGCGGCACGCGTGGCGAGCTGGCGCACGCGATGCACCCGTCGATCGGGGCGTCGCTCGAGGAGGGGCGCATCGTCGTGACGCGGCCCTCGAACGCGCCGACGCACCGCGCGCTGCACGGGCTGACGCGCGCGCTGCTCGCGAACATGGTGCACGGCGTGTCGGAGGGGTTTCGCAAGTCGCTGGAGATCCAGGGGACGGGCTATCGCGCGGAGCTGCGCGGCCAGCAACTGGTGCTGACGGTCGGCTATTCGCACCAGGTGCCCATGGACCCGATCGACGGCGCGACGTTTGAGCTCGAGTCGCCGACGCGGGTACACGTGGTCGGCATCGACAAGCAGGTCGTCGGCCAGCAGGCTGCGCTGATCCGCAAAGTACGGCCGCCGGAGCCGTACCGCGGGAAGGGCATCCGCTACGCCGGCGAGCAAGTCCGCCGCAAGGCGGGCAAGACCGGGCGCTAGGAGCAGAGCGATGTCGCTACAGGACACCGCGCGCGCGGCGCGCATCCGCCGCCATGAGCGGCTGCGCAAGCGCGTGCTGGGCACCGCCGATCGGCCACGGCTCGCCGTGTTCCGCTCGTCGAACCACATCTACGCGCAGCTCATCGACGATCGCGTGGGGCGTACGCTGGTGCAGGCGTCCGACATGGAGGCCGCCACGCGCGCAGCAGGCGGTACGAAGACGGAGCGCGCGAAGCAGGTGGGCGCGCTGGTGGCGCAACGCGGGCGCGCGGCAGGCGTGGAGGCGGTCGTGTTCGACCGCGGTGGGTTTGCGTACGCCGGTCGTGTGCGCGCGCTGGCGGATGCCGCCCGCGAAGAAGGGCTGGTGTTCTGATGGTGCAGCGACGCGGCGGCGAACGCAGCGACCGCGGCCCACGGCGCGAGCGGCGGCGCGATGACGATGAGTCGTCGGAATTCATCGAGAAGGTCGTGTTCATCAACCGCGTGGCGAAAGTGGTCAAGGGCGGCCGGCGCTTCTCGTTCACGGCGATCGTCGTCGTGGGTGACGGAGCGGGCAAGGTCGGCTTCGGCATGGGCCGCGCGAACGAGGTGCCTGAGGCGATCCGCAAGGGCGGCGTGATCGCGCGGCGCTCGATGATCCAGGTGCCGATGCGGCAGGGGACGATCGCGCACGACATCGTGTCGAACTTCAAGGCGTCGACGATCGTGATGCGCCCGGCATCCGCGGGGACCGGGCTGATCGCGGGCGGCGGCGTGCGCGCGGTCATGGAGGCCGCGGGCGTGAAGGACGTGCTGACGAAGTCGCTCGGTTCGAACAACCCGGTGAACACGGTGCGTGCGACCATCGAGGGATTGAAGATGCTGCGGCAGCCGGCTGACGTGGTCGCCGAGCGTCGTGCGTTCGCGCAAGCGGCAGTGTAGCGATGGCGAGCCTGCGCATCACGTGGACCAAGTCCGCGATCGGCTATGCCGCGGACCAGAAGGCGACGATCCGCGCGCTGGGCCTGAAGCGGCTGCACCACGTCGTGGAGCACGAGGACTCGCGCAGCATTCGCGGTATGGCGCACAAGGTCGCGCACCTGGTGACCGTAGAGGAGCTCCCGTAGTGGACCAGCACTCACTGCAGCCGCCGAAGGGCGCGAAGCACGCGCGCAAGCGCGTGGGCCGCGGGCAGGCGTCTGGGCAGGGCACGTACGGCGGGCGCGGGCGCAAGGGCCAGAAGGCGCGCGGCGGCGTGCGCGCGCAGTTCGAGGGCGGGCAGATGTCGATTGTGCGCCGGCTCGGCCACAAGCGCGGCTTCCGCAACTTCACGCGCGTCGAGTACCAGGCGGTGAACCTGCGCGACCTCGCGCGCTGCTTCGACGCAGGAGCCAGGGTCGACGCAGAGGCACTGGCGGCGGTGCGGCTGATCGCGAGCGCGCAGACGCCGTACAAGGTGCTCGGCAACGGCGAGCTGCCGTACGCGCTCACCGTGATCGCACCGCGCCTGTCGCAGGCCGCAAAGGATGCGATCAGCGCTGCCGGCGGCAGCTTCGACGAGCAGGCGCCTGCGGAGCACCGCGTGCGTGATCGCATCCACCGCCGCAAGGCCAAGGCGCAGGAGGCCTAGTCCGCATGGCGACGCAGACCGCGCGGCCGCGCCTGATGCAGGCGGGTATCGACGCCTTCCAGCAGACGGAAGTGCGCCAGAAGGTGCTGTTCACGCTCGGGCTGCTGCTCGTGTTCCGCATGGTGGCGCACATCCCGGTGCCGGGCGTCGACGCGGATCAGCTGCGCGAGACGTTCGACAACAACGCGATCCTCGGCTTCCTGAACATCTTCTCGGGCGGTGCGCTGCGCAACCTGTCGGTGGCGGCGCTGGGCGTATACCCGTACATCACGGCGTCCATCATCATGCAGCTCGCCGGCGGCCTGGTGCCGCGGCTCGCGGCGCTGCAGAAGGAAGGCGAGTCCGGCCGTCAGCGCTTGCAGATCTACACGCACTGGCTGACGGTGCCACTCGCGGCGCTGCAGGGCTACGCGCAGCTGCTGCTGATCCAGCAGCTGGGCGGTGTGAGCGGGGTCGGCTTTGGTGCGGACACGTTCCTTCCGACGGTGGCGTCGCTCTTCTCGATGGTCGCCGGCACGATGTTCCTCGTGTGGTTGGGTGAGCTGATCACGGAGAAGGGCATCGGCAACGGCATCTCGCTGATTATCTTTGGCGGCATCGTCGCGGGCATGCCGGGGCTGCTCGGCGGCGTGGTTGGCGGCGGCGGCATCGGCTTCGGGCGGCTGATCTTTCTGGGGCTGGTCACCGTGGGGATCGTCTACGCGATCGTGCTCGTGCAGGAGGCGCAGCGGCGCGTTCCCGTGCAGTACGCGCGTTCGACGTTCAGCGGGGGGCGTATGTATCGGCAGCAAGGACAGACGCATATCCCGCTGCGTGTGAACTCGGCGGGGATGATCCCGCTGATCTTCGCGTTCTCGATCATGATCTTCCCGCCGGCGTTCTTCCAGTTCGTCGCGCGGACCGTCGATGTCGGCTGGATGGCGAGCTCGGCCGACTTCCTGCAGCGCGCGCTCTCGCCGACGGAGCCGATCTACTGGCTCTCGGTGTTCCTGCTGGTGTTCATCTTCACGTACTTCTACACGGTGGTCGTGTTCCAGCAGCAGAACCTCGCGGAGAACCTGCAGCGGCAGGGCGGTTTCATCCCCGGGCTCCGGCCGGGGCGGCCGACGCAGGAGTACCTGACGCGCGTGCTGATCCGCATTACCGCGGGCGGCGCGTTCTTCCTGGGCCTCATCGCGATCGTGCCGTTCGTGACCACGCGGGTGTTCGACGTGCAGTCGTTGCAGATCAGCGCGGCCGGCCTGCTCATCGTCGTCGGCGTGGTGCTCGACACGATGCGCCAGCTCGAAGCGCAGATGCTGATGCGCAACTACGAAGGATTCATTTCCTGATGCAGCTGATCCTGCTGGGGTTGCCGGGCGCGGGGAAGGGTACGCAGGCGGCGCTGCTCGCGGAGCGCCTCGGGCTGCTGCACATCTCGACGGGCGACATGTTCCGCCAGGCGGCGGCCGAGGGCACGGAGCTCGGCGCGCGGGCGCAGCAGCACATGGCGCGCGGCGAGCTGGTGCCGGACGAGGTTACGATCGCGATGCTGCTGGAGCGCATCCGCCGGCCGGACGCCGCCGCCGGGATCATGCTCGACGGCTTCCCGCGCACGATCCCGCAGGCCGAGGCGCTCGACCGCGCGCTGGCGGAGCTGGGTCGCGCGATCGACGCGGTGCTGTACATCCAGGTGGCGGAGGCGCTGCTGGTCGCCCGGCTCACCGGCCGCTGGGGCTGCCCGAGCTGCGGCGCCATCTACCACCAGCTGAGCAGCCCGCCACGCGCTGCGGGCGTATGCGACCGCTGCGGCACGGCGCTCACGCAACGCGCAGACGACCAGCCGGCCACCGTACAGGCACGGCTGGACACAAACCGCGCCTGGACCGAGGCGCTGGCCGAGTTCTACGGCGCGCAGGGCAAGCTGCATGCCATCGACGGGACGGGCGAGCCCACGGCCATCACGGAGCGGCTGCTCGGGGCGATCAGCGCCGTGACCAGCGGCACGGGGAAGGCGTAACATACTCGGATGCCGGTTATGTCCGTCACAGTCAAGTCCGCCACCGAGCTGGCGCGCATGCGCGACGCGGGGCGCCTGAACGCCGAGGTGCGCGCGCTGCTGCGTGACGCCGTCGCGCCTGGGGTGACGGGCCGCGACCTGGACGAGCTGGCAAAGCGCGAGATTCGCGCGCGCGGCGGCGTGGCGACGTTCGTCGGCTACGCGCCGGGCGGGCGGCCGCCGTATCCCAGCGCGATTTGCTACTCGGTCAACGAGGAGCTGGTGCACGGCATCCCGTCCGACCGTGCGCTGCGCGCGGGGGACATCGTGAGCATCGACCTCGGCGTCACGTATGCGGGCTTCGTGTCGGACGCGGCATTTACGGCCGCCGTCGGCGCGGTGCCGGACGCGGTCGCGGAGCTGCTGCGGCGTACGGAGCAGTCGCTGTGGGCGGGCATCGCGCAGGCGCGCAGCGGCAACTACCTCAGTGACATCTCGCACGCCATCGGCACGATCGGCGAGCAGGCGGGGTACGGCATCGTGGAGGGGTACGGCGGGCACGGCGTGGGGCGCGAGATGCACGAGCCGCCGCACATCCCGAACTACGGACGGCCCGGCGTCGGCTACCGGCTGAAGGCCGGCATGGTGCTGGCGCTGGAGCCGATGTTCGCGCTTGGGCAGCCGGACACCGAGGAGCTCGAGGATCACTGGACCGTGCGCATGTGCGACCTGAGCCTGTGCGCGCATTTCGAGGAGACCGTGGCCATCACCGAAGGTGAGCCGGACGTGCTCACGCGCATCGTGGCGTAACGCTGCAGACGAGGACAACGCTTGCCGGAACGCAGGACGCGGCAGCCGAAGCAGAAGAAAGAGGTCATCGAGGTCGAGGGCGTGATCAAGGACGCGCTGCCAAACGCGATGTTCGATGTCGAGCTTGCGAATGGCCACCACGTGCTTGCTCATGTCTCAGGGCGGATGAAGGTGCACTACATCCGCATCCTGCTCGGCGACCGAGTGCTGGTGGAGTTGAGCCCGTACGACCTAAAGCGCGGGCGGGTTACCTACCGCTTCCGCTAGCGGAGGCGAGGGAACGGCGATGAGGCGATGAAAGTATCCGCGTCGATCAAGAAGCGCTGCGAGCGCTGCCAGATCATCCGCCGCCACCGGGTGCTGCGGGTGATCTGCGTGGTGCCGAAGCACAAGCAGCGACAGGGCTAGCAGTAAGGTTAGGAGCGCGCCATGGCACGCATCGCCGGCGTCGATATCCCGCGGGACAAGCAAGTGCTGTTCTCGCTGCCGTACATCTACGGCGTCGGCCGTCCGAAGGCCGCGCAGATCCTCGAGCAGACGCAGATCGATCCCACGACGAAAGTGCGCGACCTGACCGACGACGAGGTGGCGCGGCTGCGCGCCGTCGTCGAGGGCGGGATGATCGTCGAGGGTGACCTGCGCCGCGAGATCCGCCAGAACATCCAGCGGCTGATCGAGATCAACTGCTTCCGTGGGCAGCGGCATCGTCGCGGGCTGCCGGTGCGCGGCCAGCGCACGAAGACCAACGCGCGGACGCGGCGCGGGGTGCGGCGGACGGTGTCCGGGAAGCGCAAGGCCGCGCGGAAGAAGTAAGCGCCGGGCGGCACGGCCGCCGAGCGAGACGGCACGGGACCACGGTCCGGCGTTTGGACGCCGGCGCTGCAGGGAGTATCACGATGGGTCGAGCGCAAACACGACGCACGCCGCGCCGCCGCGAGCGGAAGTCGGTTCCGCGCGGGCGCGCGTACGTGTCGTCCACGTTCAACAACACGATCATCACGCTCACGGACCCGAACGGGAACGTGGTCGCCTGGGGCTCCGGCGGCACCGCGGGCTTCAAGGGCTCGCGTAAGAGCACGCCGTACGCGGCGCAGCTGGCGGCTGAGGGCGCGGCGCAGCGCGCGATGGAGCACGGTCTGCGCGAGATCGAAGTGTTCGTGAAGGGCCCGGGCGCCGGGCGCGAGGCCGCGGTGCGCGCGCTGCAATCCTCCGGCGTGCGCGTGCTCTCGATTCGTGATGTCACGCCGATTCCGCACAACGGCTGCCGCCCGCGGCGCCGGCCGCGGCAGTAGGAGGATTCGATGGCTCGTTACACCGGACCCAAGTGCCGCAAGTGCCGTCGCTACGGCGCGTCGCTCTGCGGCACGCTCAAGTGCGCCGTCGTGCGCCGGCCCAGCCCGCCCGGACCGCGCTCGCTGCGTCGCCGGAAGATCTCCGACCGCGGCCAGCAGCTGATCGAGAAACAGAAGGTGCGCTACGCGTACGGGCTGATGGAGAAGCAGTTCCGCCACTACTACGAGGTCGCGGTGCGCCGCCCCGGCGTGACCGGCGACCTGCTGATGCGCTCGCTGGAGGAGCGGCTGGACAATGTGGTGTTCCGGCTCGGCTTCAGCTCCACGCGGGCGCAGGCGCGGCAGCTGGTGTCGCACGGGCTGGTCGCGGTCAACGGCAAGAAGCTCGACGTGCCGAGCGCGCGCATGAAGGTTGGCGCCGTCGTCGCGCTGTCGGAGCGCGGCGCGCGCTCCGAGTACGCGAAGACGCTGAAGCTGGAGATCGACGCGCGCGACGTGCCCGGCTGGCTCGAGATCGACCGCTCGGCGCTCGTCGGGCGCATGGTCGCGGAGCCGGGCGCCGGCGACTATGACTCGCACTTCAACCCGAACGCCATCGTGGAGTACTACTCGCGGTAGCCCGAGCGCCGGCATGGGCCGGCGTCCGTACACCGCGCAACCAAGGCAGGTGGAATGCATGGCCGAACTGCACATCCCCGAGATCCGCGTCGAGCAGGAGGACGGTGACTACGTCAAGGTCGTCGCCGAGCCGCTCGAGGCGGGCTTTGGGACTACACTGGGGAATGCGCTGCGGCGCATCCTCCTCGCCTCGCTTCCCGGCGGGGCGATTACCTCGGTGCGTGTCGAGGGCGTCGACCACGAGTTCTCGACGCTGCCGCACATGCAGGAGGACATCACCGAGTTCCTGCTGAACCTCAAGGAAGTGCGCCTGCACGCCTTCTCCGACCGCCCGGCGCGGCTGTTCCTGGAGTCGTCCGGCGCTGGCGTGGTCACAGCGGGTGACATCCAGGCGACGGCGGACTACGAGGTCGCGAACCCCGAGCTCAAGCTCGCCACGCTCGACCACGCTGACGCCTCGCTGGTCGTCGACCTCAACGTCGAATCCGGGCGGGGCTACCTGCCGGCGACCGTGAGCGAGGGGCTGCCGATCGGCGTGATCCCGGTGGACGCGCTGTTCACGCCGGTGCGGCGCGTCAACTACCACGTCGCGCACACGCGCGTCGGCCAGGACACGGACTTCGACCGCCTCGAGCTGGAAGTGTGGACGGACGGCACGATCACCGGGTCGATGGCCGTCTCGCTCGCCGCCGAGATCCTGCGCGAGCAGATGCTCGGCTTCCAGCGGCTCGGGCGGCCGGAGCCGGCGCTCGTCGGCAAGGTGGTGGAGATCAGTGGCGGCTTTGACGGGTACGACACGCCGATCGAGGCGCTGGACCTTTCCGTGCGCGCGTACAACTGCCTCAAGCGCTCCGGGCTCACGACCGTCAGCGCGATCCTCGAGCGCTCTGAGGAGGAACTGCTCGCGTTGCGCAACTTCGGCGAGAAGTCCTACGAGGAGCTGCGCAACCGGCTGGTCGCGAAGGGCTTCCCCGCGCCGCGCATCGACACGCGCCGCCAGCCGACGGTGCTGCCGCTCAGCGGCTCCGGCCCGGTGGCGGTCGCGTCGCCGCCGGAGCGGCGTGGCGTGGAGATCGAACCAGACGAGTCCGTGGGCTCGCTGGGCGCTGCGCTGATCCAGGCGCTGCGCGAGGCGGGCGACGACAACAGCGACATTGCCGATGGCGAGGACGGCGTCGCGTGAAACACCAGATAGCGGGTCGCCGCTTCGACATGCCCACGGATCGGCGCCGCGCGCTGTTCCGCGCGCTCACCACGCAGGTGCTGAAGCACGGCGCGGTGCGCACGACGGAAGCGCGCGCGAAGGAGATCCGCCCGATCGTCGAGCGCATGGTCACGCTCGGCAAGCGGGGCACATTGCACTCGCGGCGGCAGGCGCTGGCCTACGTGTACGAGCCCGCCGTCGTCGAGAAGCTGTTCGGTCCGATCGCGACTGGGTTCGCGACCCGTCCCGGCGGCTACACGCGCATCTCCCGGCTGGGGCCGCGCAAGGGCGACGGCGCGATGATGGTGCAGATTGAGCTGCTGTCGTGAGCGAAGCCGCGCAGGATGAGCGCACCGCTTCCGGCGCAGGCGCGGCGGATCGCGCTGCTGGTCGCCTACGACGGCGCGGCATTCGCCGGCTCGCAGGCGCAGGCGGTGGGGCTGCGCACGGTGCAGGGCGAGCTCGAGGTGGCGCTGGCGCGCTTCACGGGCGAGCGGCAGCGGCTGAGGCTTGCGGGCCGTACGGACGCGGGCGTGCACGCTCGCGGCCAGGTCTGCACGCTCGACACGACCTCTGGGCACGGGCCGGCGCGCTTCGTGACGGCGCTGAATCGCTACCTGCCGCAGGACGTGGCGGTGCGCGACGCGACGGTGGTCGCGGCGGACTTCGACCCGCGCCGGCGCGCGCTGCTGCGCAGCTACGAGTACCGCATCGCGCATGGGCGCCCGCGCTCGCCGCTGCTGCGGCTGTACAGCTGGCAGCTGCGGCCGACGCTGGACGTCACGGCGATGCAGGCGGCGGCGACGACGTTGCCGCGTGCGATGGTGGACTGGTCGGCGTTCGCGGGGGGGCTCGCGCCGGCGCGGTCGCCGCTGCGCACGCTCGCCTCGTGCGACGTGCAGCGGGTGGGCCTGCACGCACTGCGCGTGCGTGTGCAGGCGGAGAGCTTCTTGCCGCAGCAGGTGCGCCGCATCGTCGGCGCGCTGAGCCGGGTCGGGACGGGGGCGCTCACGCCGCAGGCGTTCGCGCGGCTGCTCGAGGGGGCGGCGAGCAGCGCGGGGCCGGTGGCGCCGGCGCACGGACTGACGCTCACGGACGTACGCTACGCGCCCGAGGCGCTGCACTGGACCGAGGACTGCGATGACGACGATGCCCTCGCCGACGGCGAATAAGCACGCGACCACCAAGACGTTCCGGCTGCACGCCGGCTCCATGGACCGGAGCTGGCACGTGCTGGACGCGAACGACCGCCCGCTCGGGCGGCTGGCGGGCGAGGCGGCGCGCCTGCTGATGGGCAAGCACAAGCCCACGTACGAGCCGCACCTGCCGATGGGCGACTTTGTGATCATCGTGAACGCGCGCCAGATCGCGCTCACGGGGCAGAAGGCGCAGCAGAAGGTGTACTACCGCCACTCCGGCTACCCGGGCGGCCTGCGCGAGCGCAGCGTGCGCCAGCAGCTGGAGCGCGACGCGCGCCGAGTCGTCGAGCACGCGATCCGCGGGATGCTCCCGAAGGGGTCGCTGGGCCGCGAGCTGTTCCGCCACCTCAAGGTGTACTCCGGGCCCACCCACCCGCACGAGGCGCAGGTCCGCGCCGGCACGGGCGCGCGCGTCCGCCAGCGCACCACCGCCGCCGAGTAGCGGTACCGTAGCAAGGAGCCTCCATGACCACTGAGCACTACTACTACGGTCTCGGCCGCCGCAAGTCGGCCGTCGCGCGCGTGCGGCTCTACCCGGGCACCGGCACCGTCGTCGTGAACGGCCACCCGCTGGAGCAAGTGATCGTGCGCGCGTCCGCCCGGCAGGACCTGCTGCGCCCGCTCGCTGCCACCGACACACAGCGCCGCTTCAACATTCAGGTGAAGGTCGCGGGTGGCGGCAACACCGGCTGGGCCGGGGCGATCCGCCTCGGCATCGCGCGTGCCCTCGTGGTCTCCGACGAGCTGTACAAGAGGCCGCTGCGCGCCGAGGGCCTGCTCACGCGCGACCCGCGCGAGAAGGAGCGCAAGAAGTTCGGCCTCAAGCGCGCGCGCAAGGCGCCGCAGTTCACCAAGCGCTAGCGGCCTCAGTAGCGAGTTCGCTAGCCCTCATCGATTGTCTCGACGTAAGTCGGGGCGCCGCGAGCGCGCAGATCGCGATGCAAGGGATGAAGTCGGCGTGCCGGCGGACGCGCGTCGGCGCTAGCTACCGTCGGCGAGCGCCTGCTTCAGCCAGTCGATGACGCGCACCAGATGCGGGTCCGCGCCGTTCAGCACCGCTGTGTACAGCGACACCCAGTCCGCGAGGTAGCAGGCGCGCAGCAGCGTATCCAGCGGCTCGGTGCCGCCGATCAGCAGCTCGTCGTGCGGCATGCCGGCTTCCTCGAGCGCATGCGCGGTCAGGCGCACGCGCAGGCGGTTGCGCGGGTGCAGCGCGGGCGCGTCGAGCAGCAGCACGTGCAGCGCCTCGCGCGCGATGGCAGGGCCGGGAAAGCCGACGACGAGGTTGTGGTCCGCTTCCGGGAGCGCCGCGAACAGCGCCCACTGCTTCGCGTTCTCGTTCAGCTGGCCGGCCCAGCGCCGCGCCGCTACCTCCAGTAGGTCCGGCCCGAGGATCACCGGCACGCGGCCCGCGATGCGACGTGCAAGCTGCTTCGCTGCGTTGCGCTCCTCCGGCACGTCGAGGCCCCAGTCGTTGGCGCAGCGCGCCAGCTCGGCGAGCGCGGCGTCGACGGCGCCCGGGGCGAGCGTGAGCACGCCGAGCCGTTCGAAGATCGCAAGCAGCGGGAACAGCGCCCAGCCGAAGGCGGCGCGCGGCGGCGCCGCGAACTCGAAGTTGAACAGCGCGTAGTCCATGCTCGCAGCGAGCTGCGTCAGCCGGCCGCCCGACGTGATCGCGAGGCGCATGCCCGCCTGCGGCAGGCCCTGCTGGAACGCCTCCAGCGTCTCCTCGGTGTCGCCCGAGTACGAGCAGGCGATCAGCAGTGTGCGCTCGTCGACCGCCGACGGGGTGTAGCCGCGCACGACCTGTACCGGGACGCGGCCCCAGCGCGCGGCCAGCGTGGCGGCGACGTCGGCGCCGATGGCCGAGCCGCCCATGCCGAGCAGCACGACGCGCTGCGGCGTCTCGAAGCCGGACGGCAGCGGCCACGCGTGCCCCGCATCCCAGGCCGCGCGGCTCTGCGCGGGCAGCCCCGCGATCAGCGCCGCCATGCCCGACGGGTCGACGCGGCCGATCGCGTCCCGGTCATCGAGCGTGCGCTCCGCGTCGCTCGTGTTCACAGCGTGGCTCCCGACATCGCCTGTCCCGCTTCCAGTGCTGCCTGCACCTGCCCCATCGTCGGCATCTCCGCGTAGATGCGCAGCAGCGGCTCGGTGCCGCTGAAGCGCAGCAGCAACCACCAGCCGCCTTCGAGCTGAAAGCGGTAGCCGTCGAGCTGGTCGCGCGCGGTCACGCGCAGCCCCGCGATCTCCTGCGGCTGCGCGGCTGCCACGCGCGCGCGGATCGCGTCGCGCTCGTCGCCGCGCAGCGTGATGTCCACGCGATCGTACTCGTGCGTGCCCACCTCCGCGTACAGCGCCTGCAGCAGCGCGGACGGACGCTGGCCCGTGCGTACGATCGCTTCGAGGATGAGCAGACCGGAGAGGATGCCATCGCGCTCCGGGATGTGGCCGCGCACGGCGTAGCCGCCCGATTCCTCGCCCGCCAGCAGCGCGTTCGTCTCGCGCATCTTCGGCCCGAGGTTGACGAAGCCGACCGGCGTTTCGTACACGGGGCAACCGTAGCGCTCCCCGAGGCGGTCGATCATGCGCGTCATCGTCACGGAGCGCACGAGCGGTCCGCGCTCGCCGCGCACCTTCAGCAGGTAGTGGGCGATCAGCGCGAACGCCTGCAACTGCGTGATGAACACGCCGTGCTCGTCGGCCAGGCCGAGGCGGTCCGCGTCGCCGTCGTTCGAAAGGCCGATGTCGTAGCCGCCCTGCGCGAGTTGCGCGAGCTGCTCGCCGAGGTTCGCCGCGATCGGCTCGGGCGCGCGCATGCCCGGGAACGCGGGGTTGCGCGTGCCGTGCAGCTCCTCGACGCGCGTCGCGTCGCCGCTCAGCAGCTCCGCCACATAGCCCCCCGCCGCCCCGTACATCGAGTCCACGAGCACGTTCAGGCCTGCGGTGCGGATCGCCTCGACGTCCACGAGTCGCCGCAACGCAGCGAGGTACGTGGGGCGCTGGTCGAAGCGCTCGACGAGCCCCCCCGCCTCCGCCGCGCCGATCGGCAGACGTCGCACGCGGTGCTCCGCGAACACGCCCGGGATCGCGCGTTCGATGGCGTCGGTCACGTCGCGTGGCGACGAGGCGCCGAAGTGTTCCTTCAGCTTGAAGCCGTTCCAGCGTGCGGGGTTGTGGCTCGCGGTGATCATCACGCCGCCGCCCGCACCGCGCTCGATCACGGCGTGCGAGAGCGCGGGTGTGGGGCCCGCGGCGGCGGTCAGCGCGACGTGGATACCGTTCGCGGCCAGCACCTCCGCGGTGGCGGCGGCGAACGACGCGGACAGAAAGCGCGTGTCGTAGCCCACCACGACGCCGCGCGCCGCGGCGCCGGTGCCGAGCATGTGCTCGGCGGTTGCCTGCGCGACGGCGCGCACGTTCTCGAAGGTAAAGTCCTCCGCGATCTCCGCGCGCCAACCGTCCGTGCCAAAGCGGATCTCCGTCATGAGCCCTCCTGCGCGTCCGGTTCGATGCGGCTGCCCGGCGCGACGCGCGCGCCGTCCGCGATACGCGCGCCGTGCGCGACGACCGCGCCGACGAGCTCGGCGCCGGCGCCGATCTCCACGTCGTCGGCGACCACGCAGTCGATCACGCGCGCGCCGGGGCCGACCCGTACGCGCGCCCACAGTACCGAGCCGCGCACGAGCGCGCCCGTGGTGAGGTGTGAGCCTGCGCCGATCACCGCGGGGCCCTCCACGCTTGCCGCCGCGTCGACGCGCGCGCCGGCGCCGAGCAGCGCGGGCGCGCTCACGCGCGCGCCGGGCGCGACGTGCGCGCCGGCGCCGACGAGTACGCGCTCCGGTGGCCAGTCGGCGGGCAGCCGGGCGGGGAGCGCGCCCGCGAGCAGCTCCAGGTTCACGCGCAGGTAGGCGTCGGCGTTGCCGATGTCGCGCCAGTACGCCGAGCCGACGTAGCCGAAGATCGGGCCGCCCGCGGCCGCCATCGTCGGGAACAGCTCGTCCTCGACGCGCTGGAAGCGCGTGGGGTCGAGCGACGCGATGGCGCTCGGCTCGAACAGCCACGTGCCCGCGTTCACGAGGCGCGACGGCGCCTCCGCACGCGGCGGCTTCTCGACGAAGCGCGTGATGCGGCCGTCCGGATCGAGCGCGACCACGCCGAAGCCGGACGGGTCGTCGACCTCGTGCAATGCGATCGAGATCGCGGCGCCGCGCGCGCGGTGCGCCGCGGCGAATGCCGTGATGTCGAGGTCCGTGATGATGTCGCCGTTGCACACGAGGAACGGCTCGTCCCAGCCGCCCGCGATCGCGGCGATCGCGCCGCCGGAGCCGAGCGGCGTCTCCTCGTACGCGTAGTCGAGCGCGAGGCCGAGCGCGCCGCCGTCGGCGAACGCCGCGTGCACGACCTCGGACAGCCGCGTGCGCATGAGCGCAAGCGTCACCGCGGTGACGCCGTGCGCGCGCAGATGCAGCAGCAAATGCTCGAGCAATGGGCGTCCGAGCACGGGTACGAGCTGCTTCGGCGTGCGCCACGTGAGTGGCCGCAGGCGCGTACCCTCGCCGCCCACGAGTACGATCGCGCGCACGCGCCGGCCGCGCCTACGCCGAGTGCGGCTGCAGGCGCACGGCCGGCAGGCCGGCATCGGCGCGCAGCGCGTCGACGACGTCGAGCCGTTCCCACGGCAGGTCGAGGTCGGAGCGGCCGAAATGGCCGTACGCGGCCACCTGGCGGTAGATCGGCCGGCGCAAGTCGAAACGCTGGATGATCGCGGCGGGGCGCAGGTCGAAGTGCTGGTGCACGAGCCGCTCGATCTCCGCCTCCGCGATGTTGGCGGTGCCGAACGTCTCGATGGCGATCGACGTGGGGCGTGCGACGCCGATCGCGTACGACACCTGCACCTCGAGCCGCTCGGCGAGCCCCGCGGCGACGACGTTCTTTGCGACGTGGCGCGCGGCGTACGCCGCGGAGCGGTCGACCTTGCTCGGATCCTTGCCGCTGAACGCGCCGCCACCGTGGCGTGCGATTCCGCCGTAGCTATCGACGATGATCTTGCGCCCCGTCAGCCCTGCGTCAGAGGCGGGGCCGCCGTTCACGAAGCGCCCCGTCGGGTTGACGAAGATCTTCGTGTCTTGCATCAGCTCGGGCGGGCAGATCTGCCGGATCACCAGCTGCTCGATGTCGCGGCGGATCGTTTCCTCGCTCACCTCGGGGTTGTGCTGCGTCGACACGACGACGGCCTCGATGCGCTTCGGTACGCCGTACGCGTACTCGACGGTCACCTGCGACTTGCCGTCGGGGCGCAGGTAGGTGAGCGCGCCCGTCTTGCGCAGCTCCGCGAGGCGCCGCACGAGCCGGTGCGCGAGCACGGTGGTCAGCGGCATGTACTCGTCGGTCTCGGAGCAGGCGAAGCCGATCATCATGCCCTGGTCGCCGGCGCCTTCGAGGTCGAGCGCCTCGACTTCGCCGGCCGCCTGGCGCGCCTCGAGCGAGCGGTTCACGCCCTGCGCGATGTCACTCGACTGCTCCTTGAGCGACGAGATCACGCCGCACGTCTCCCAGTCGAAGCCGATGTCGGAGTGGTTGTAGCCGATCTCGCGCACGGTGCGGCGCACGATCTCCTGCAGGTCGACGTACGCACGCGTCGTGATCTCCCCGAAGATCAGCACGAAGCCGGTGTTGACCACGGCCTCGCACGCCACGCGCGACATCGGGTCCTGCTGCAACATCGCGTCCAGCACCGCGTCCGAGATCTGGTCGCACACCTTGTCGGGGTGGCCCTCGGTCACCGACTCGCTGGTGAGCAACAGCGACGGCGAGCTCATGAACGTCGTGGACATGCGATTCTCCCCCCGGCGGGCGACCCGTTGGTTAGTGCGTGCCCAGTTCCCAGGAGCGCATGTAGCGCTCCTGCTCGTCTGTGAGCGTGTCGATGTGCACGCCCATCGAGGCGAGCTTCAGCTTCGCGACCTCTTCGTCGATGACCTTCGGCACGTCGTAGACGCCCGGCACGAGCGTCGCATGCTCGCGCGTGAGGTGCTCGACGCATAGCGCCTGGTTGGCGAACGACATGTCCATCACGGAGGCCGGGTGACCCTCGGCGGCGCCCAGGTTTACCAGCCGGCCCTCCGCGAGCACGACGATCTCACGGCCATCGACGAGCGTGTACTGCTCCACGAACGGCCGCAGCGTGCGCCGCGCCTCGGTCATCCCGGCGAGCGCCGCGAGGTTGATCTCCGCGTCGAAGTGCCCGGAGTTCGCAAGCACCACGCCGGAGCGCATCGCGTCGAATGCGGCGACGTCGATCACGTTGATGTCGCCGGTCACCGTGACGAAGATGTCGCCCTGGCGCGCGGCCTCGACGATCGGCATCACGCGGAAGCCGTCCATCACGGCTTCCAGCGCGCGCAGCGGCTGCACCTCGGTCACGATCACCTGCGCGCCCATCCCGCGCGCGCGGGAGGCGACGCCCTTGCCGCACCAGCCGTACCCGCACACCACCATGGTCTTGCCGGCGAACAGGATGTTCGTCGCGCGCGTGATGCCGTCCAGCGTCGACTGCCCGGTGCCGTAGCGGTTGTCGAACATGTGCTTCGTGTCGGCCTCGTTCACGGCCATGATCGGGTAGGCGAGCTTGCCTTCCGCGGCGAGCGCGCGCAGACGCACGACGCCCGTCGTCGTCTCCTCGGTGCCGGCGACGACGCTTGCGAGCAGGTCGCGGCGGTCGCGGTGCAGCAGCGCGACGAGGTCCGCGCCGTCGTCGAGCGTGAGCTGGGGGGCGTGCTCGACGACCGCCGCGAGGTGGCGGAAGTACGTCGGGTTGTCCTCGCCCTTGATCGCGAACGTGGGAATGCCGTACTCGACCGCGAGCGCCGCGGCGACCTCGTCCTGCGTCGACAGGGGGTTCGAGGCCGCGAGGCGCACGTCGGCGCCGCCGTCGCGCAGCGCGAGCATCAGGTTCGCGGTCTCCGACGTCACGTGGAGGCACGCCGCGACGCGTACGCCCGCCAGCGGGCGCTGCTGCGCGAAACGCTCGCGAATCTGCTGGAGCACCGGCATCTCTCGCGCCGCCCACTCGACGCGGCGGACGCCCGCCTGCGCGAGCGCGCGATCCGCGATGTCGCTTGCGGCATCGACCTGGGGTGTACTGGTCACGCGTGGCCTCCCTGGTCCGGCGAGCGCCGGCCTACGCTGATTGCTTCGATACCGGGGGTGCCGGCGGCGCGCCGGGCGCGCCAGCGGCGCCAGGCCGCGTGCGCACCCACAAGGTCGCGCCGCTGTACCCGCGCCTCGATCACGAGCGCCCCGGGCCGGTAGCCTAGGCGCGTGTAGGCTCGCACGGCTGGCGTGTTCGTGGGGTTGACCGTGAGCGCGACCGTGGAGCACCCGCGTTCGAGCAGCTCCGTGGTCACCGCGGAGGTGACGCGCTCCGCCAGGCCCAGCCCGCGGAACTGCGGGTGCGTGAACACGTTGCCCACCACCGCCACGCTCGCGTGGGGGGCCACGACGTGCGTGCCGGCCGCCGCTGCGAGGCGGCCGGCCTCGAACGCGCCGAAGTAGACGGCCCGCTCCAGGTGCTCCGGGCCGTAGCCCGTCGGCGCGCCGTCGCTCGCGTACAGCAGGTTGAGCGCGCGTGCGTCGCGCCCCACCAGGCGGCGCACGTCGCCGGCGACCGGCCGGAAGGCGACCGCGGAGGTCGCCATGCGCTGCATCTGCGTAAGGTGCGAGAGCGCGTACGCCCGCCGCAGCGCCGGCAGATGCTCCGGCGCGGCCGTCGAGAGGTACGAATCGATCGGCCCCGGGTGCAGCGCCAGCAGCGCCTCCACGGCCGCCGGGGCGCCCACCACGCAAACGGTGCGTCCGAGCGCGCCACGCGCGTGCAGCAGCACGCCGTGCCCCTCGGCGCCGTCGGCGAGCCAGAAGCGCGCGCGCTCGATCAGCCCGGGCTCGAGGTGGCCGAGCACGTAGGCGGCGTAGCCGCGGTCCTCGGTGAGCGCGGCCTCCACGATGTGCGGGTCGCGCTGCTCGCGCAGCACGAAGCGCGCCGGCTGGGCGCTGGTGCGGTACATGGCGTCGGTCACGGCGCACTCCCCCAGTAGCGGTCGACGAGCAGCGCGAGCCGTTGGCGCGCCTCGGCCGGGGCATCCGCGGGGGTCGTCATGAGTGCCCCCGCGAGGCTGCGGCCGCACTCGCAGTCGCGCTGCTCCGGCAGCTGCGCCACGGCGCGCGCGATGGTGGCGCGGGCCTGGTCCGCGTTGCGCTGCAGGTTCGCGAGCACAAGCTCGACGCTCACGTCGGCGGCGTGCGCGTGCCACACGTCGTAGTCCGTGACGAAGCAGATCGAGGCGTAGCAGAGCTCGGCTTCCCGCGCGAGTTTGGCCTCCGGCAGCGCCGTCATGCCGACGATGGTCGCGCCGGCTGCCCGGTGCTGTTCGGACTCCGCGCGCGTGGAGAACGCCGGCCCGTCGATCACTACGAGGGTGCCGCCGCTGTGCGTGCGCACGCCGCTCGCAGCAGCTGCCGCGCTCAGCACCGTGGCGGTGGGCTCGCAAAAGGGGTCGGCGAAGCCGATGTGCGCCACCACACCGCCACCGAAGAACGTCGACGGCCGGCCGCGAGTGCGGTCGATGAGCTGGTCCGGCACCACCGCGTGCAGCGGCGCGACCTCCTCGCGCAGCGAGCCCACGGCGGACACGGCGAGCACGCGCTCGACGCCGAGCGAGCGCAGTGCCCAGATGTTGGCGCGGGACGGCACCTCGCTCGGTAGCAGCCGGTGGCCTTCGCCGTGGCGCGCCACGAACGCCACGCGTCGCCCGGCGAGCGTGCCGAGCACGATCGCGCCGCTCGGCGCGCCGAACGGTGTGGCGACGGCGAGGCGCTCCGCATCGTGCAGCCCCTGGAGGTCGTAGAAGCCCGACCCGCCGATCACGCCGACTGTTGCGGCCGCGTCAGGCAAGCGAGTCGCTCTTGAGGCGGTTGCAGTCGCCGCACAGCAGTTGCACGTTCGCCTGAGCGCTGCCGCCCCCGTGCGCGATCGGGATGACGTGATCGAATTGCAGGTCGTCCTCCGTGTCGCATTCGACGCAGCGGCCCTCGTCGCGGAACCAGACCGCGGTGCGCACGTCTGGTGGCACGCGCTCGCGGCGCGCCTCGCCGGCTGTGCCCTCGTGCGCGCGCTGCTTGCGCAGCCGCTCGATGCGCGCGCTGTCGCGGCGGCGGCGGTCCCATGCGAGCAGTGCGACTTGCTCGCCGTCCTCGTCGTCGGCCCAGTAGAAGGCGTCGCCGGTCCACCACAGCGTGCGCCCATCGGCGCGGCCGATCGCGGCGGCGCCGCCCTCGTCGAGCGCGCGGCGCGCGCGCGCGAAGCCGTGCGCGCCCAGCCGAAACGCGCCGGCAGGATGCTCATAGCGGTACTCGGTGAACACCCAGAAGCCGCGCTTGCTGAGCTGGGCGCCCGCTGCCTTGCGCAGTGCCACGTTGCCCGCCGTTCCGAACGCCATCCCTGCGGCTGCCGAAGCTCGACGACACATCGTAAAGGCGTTTGCGGCGCGCGGGCCACTAGGGGAATCCCCCTACTCCGGACCCGCGCTGGCCCCTACCCGCCGCATTCGCCCCAGGCGGTCAGCAGGCCGTCAGGAGAAAGGCCCGCGGCTGGCGCGCCGGCGGTTAGAACGTCACAAGCGCCGTGACGGGCGCCGCCAGCCGCGCGCGTCCGCCGAGCTCGGCGAGTTCCACGAAGAAGGCGAACCCCGCCACGCTGCCCCCGAGCGCGTGGACCAGCCGGGCGGCGGCCTCGGCGGTGCCGCCCGTCGCCAGCAGGTCGTCGACGACCAGCACGCGCTTCCCGGCGACCGAGGGCTCCTCGTGCAGCTGCAGCTCCGCCTCACCGTACTCGAGCGCGTAGGCCACCGAGGCGTACGCCGCGGGCAGCTTCCCGGGCTTGCGCACCGGCACGAACGGCAGCCCGAGCCGCTCCGCGACCGGCACCCCGAAGATGAACCCGCGCGCCTCGATGCCCGCGACCACGGTGGGCGCGAACGCGTGCGCCCGTTCCGCGAGCGCGTCGTTGGCTGCGCGCAGCGCCGCCGGGTCGTAGAGCAGCGGGGTGATGTCCCGGAACAGTACGCCCGGGCGCGGAAAGTCCGGCACCTCGCGGACCAGCGCTCGCCAGCGGGCGTCGTCGTTCACGGCGGCGATGCTGGGGCGGCGGCGCGCGGCCGTCAACGGCGCACGGCGGGGCGTGTGGAGGCGCGTGCGGGTTTGCTCGCCTCGGCCGCGCCGCCTTAGCATCGCCACGTGCCCGCATCCTCCGACGTTGCCGCAGCCCTGGACCCCGCCGACCCTTGGTCCGCGACGGCGCCCTTCTACGACCTCGACCTCGCGGGCGTCGAAGACGACATCGACCTCTACCGCGAGCTCGCCGAGCGCCAGGGCGGCGCGGTGCTGGAACTCGGCTGCGGCACCGGTCGCGTCGCGATCCCGCTCGCGGCGGGCGGCCATGACGTGGTGGGCGTCGACGCGAGTGCCGCGATGCTCGCGGTGGCGCGTGCGCGTGCGCAGGCGGCCGGCGTGCGGCTGCGCCTCGTGCAGGGCGACATGCGCGAGCTGCGGTTGCGCCGCCGCTTCGCCACGGTGCTCGTGCCGTTCGGCGGGCTGCAGCACCTCGACAGCGTCGACGATATCGTCGCGGCACTCGCGACCGCTGCGGCGCACCTCGCGCGCGGCGGCCTCGTCGTGGTGGACGTCGAGGCGCCGCAGCCGGACGACCTCGCGCCGGGGCCGCAGCCGCTGGTGGCGCACTGGACGCGGGCCTGGCGCGGGGCGCTCGTGACCAAGCTCGTGGCCGTGGAAGGCCGGCCCGCGCTGGGACTGCGCGAGGTCGCATTCCACTACGACGTACAGCCGCCGGATGGGCCGCTGCGTCGCTGGACGCACCAGTTCACGCTGCGCGTGATCACGCCGGGCGAGCTGCAGCTCGCGGCGCGCCTCGCCGGCCTCGCCGTGGTGGCGACGTACGGCGACTACGCGCTCACGCCGTTCGACGACGGTGCGGACCGCCTGGTCGTGCTGTTCGAGCGGGCGCGCGCATGACTGTCGTCGCTGTCGACGCGATGGGGGGCGACTTCGCGCCGCAGGCGGCCGTGGAGGGCGCGCTGATCGCGGCGCGCGGCGGCGTCGACGTCGTGCTCGTCGGCGATGCCGCTGCAGTCGGCCGCGAGCTCGCGCGCCTCGGCGCGACGCCCGCGAACGTGCGCGTGGTGCACGCTTCTGACGCGATCGCGATGGACCAGCACGACGCGCTGGATGCGCGCCACCGCAAGGAATCGTCGGTGTACGTCGCGCTGCAGCTGCTGCGCCGCGGAGAGGCAGACGCGTTCGTGTCCGCGGGCAACACGGGCGCGGTGGTCACGCTCGCACTGGTGGTGCTCGGGCGGTTGCCAGGCGCGGAGCGGCCCGCGCTGGGGGCGCTGTTGCCGCTGCCACCGGGCCCCTGCCTGCTGCTGGACTGCGGCGCGAACGCGGAGAGCCGCGCGTCGCACCTCGTGCAGTTCGGCCTGTTGGGGGCCGCTTACGTGCGCGCCGTGCTGGGCGTCGCGGAGCCGCGCGTCGGCCTGCTGAGCATCGGCGAGGAGCCCGGCAAGGGCACGCCCGCGGTGATCGAGGCGCACGCCGCGCTCGCCGTTGCGCCCGGGCTGCGCTTCCTCGGCAACGTCGAGGGGCGCGAGATCACCACGGGCCGCGCCGACGTGGTGGTGACGGACGGCTTCACGGGCAACGTGGCGCTCAAGCTCGCGGAGGGCGTGATCGAGATGATGCTGTTGGAGCTGCGCCGCGCGGCGCGTGTCTCGCGGCGCGGGCGGCTTGGCGGGCTGCTGCTGCGCCCCCAGGTGCGAGCGCTCGCGGACCAGCTCGACTATCGTCGCGCGGGCGCGGCGCCGCTGCTCGGCGTCGATGGCGCGGTGTACATCGCGCATGGGCGCAGCGACGGCGCCGCGGTTGCGAACGCAGTGCGGGGCGCGGCCGACGCCGCCGCGCGCGGCGTGCGCGAAGCGGTCGCCGCGTCGGTCCGCGGCGCGCGAGCGTAAGGGCTGCACAAATCACGACTGGGCGGGACGGGACAGTCAGCGCCGGCTGGGTGGTGAAGAGGCCGCTACTCCGCGGGCGGCAACGTGGCTTCCATGGGGGCGACGGCGAAGCCTGCGGCTCCGGGTGCGAAGCGCCACCACATGCGCATCGATTCGCGCAGCGATTCGACACGTAGCTCGGCGCCGTCCTCGTGGCCGATGCAGGCGCCGAGGTGCTGGTCCAGCACAAGCGCGCCGACGGTGTCGATGCCCGAGCGCACGGCCATCAGTTGCGTGACCACATCCTCACAGGGGCGCTCGCTTTCCAGCATCTTGGCGATGCCGCGAATCTGCCCCTCGATGCGACTGAGGCGCGCGCGCAGCTGTTCTTGCGAGATGGGCTCCGGCACTGGATTGCTCCTCGGCGGTGCTTGACATACCCCATAGGGGTATATAGACTGTAGCCATCCGCAGCGGCGCTGTCAACGCCGCTGCCAACGCTCGGCACCGTGTTCAGGCATAGTGGCCATCAGCGACGCATCATCAGGCAACTAGCGTACGAGCCCGCAGCGGGCGCGGCGCTCGAATGGAAGGAAGACCGCCATGGCGCACCCCGCCGACACCTCCGACGCGACCTTCGACGCCGATGTCCTGATGAGTGACGTCCCGGTGCTCGTGGACTTCTGGGCGCCGTGGTGCGGCCCCTGCCGCATGGTCGCCCCGATCGTCGAGGAGCTCGCTGGCGAGTACGAGGGACGCGTCAAGTTCGTCAAGCTGAACACGGACGAGAACCCGAAGATCGCGAGCCAGTTCGGGATCCGCTCGATCCCGACGCTGCTGGTCTTCAAGCAGGGCGCCGTGGCCGGCCAGATCGTCGGCTTCCGCCCGAAGAGCGACCTGCAGAAGCGCCTCGACGCCGTCCTCGTCTAGCGCGCACATCGCGGCGCCAGCTGCCGCAATCGACCACGCATGCACGAAGAGCGCCGGTATCGCCGGCGCTCTTCGTGCATGCGTACAGGTGCCTGTGCGCGCGCTAGCTCGGGTCGGTGGGCGGACCTCCATCGGGCGGCGGCGCGTCGGCGCGCGGGCCGCCCTTGCGGATCGTGCGCCCCTGCTTCTCCTCTAGCCGCTTGAGTGCTCGGCCCTTGTCGGGGTGCGGATCCTCGATGACGCCGTAGATCTCGCGCCCCTCGTGGTCGGCTGGCAGGTACTCGGTGACCGGAAGACCTTCCGGCGTGCAGAAGAGCAGTCAGTGGCAGTACTTGTACTTCTGCATCTCCTCGCAGGCGCAGATCCACGTCGACTGCTTCGCTTCGGCCGCCTTGTCTTCGTAGAAGTTGCACGGGCAGAGTGGCCGGCCGAGTTCCTCGACGTGCTTCGCGAGGCCGATCACGAGGAACTCCGTGATCTCGCGCTGCGGGTGCAGGTACGTGCCGCTCTTCTCCGCGAAGTTGGTGACGAACTTCCACATCTTCGCGATCGACTCGGGCGACGCTTGCGCCCGATCGGCGTCGCTCGGCTGCTCGACCATGGGGTCCTCCTGCTGTACCCAACCAGCATCCAGCCGATCGCGGCCGCGATGCAAGCGGGCCAGCTTCGAGGCACAGGCTCGCGCCGAGGTAACGCAACTCGCTGGCATCGGCACGTCGTGGGGCAGCCTACGCCGGAGCGCGCCTCGCTACGTCGAATCGTCGACGTGCGCGGCACGTCCGCTGCGCGAGCCGACAACCGCCGCACACTCGCGAGTGTGACGGCGCCGCATCGCTGTCCGCCGCGCAACGTTCGTTCGACCACACCGCACGAATGTCTAGACTTGGCGTTGTGCACGCGCGCGACGCGTCGCGACGAGGGTAGATCGGACGCGCGGTGGTCGACACAGCAGCGAGCGGCGCGGGCGAGCGTGCCAGTGCCGTATTCATCGGCGAGGGCTCGCTGCTGGCGCAATGCGCCGACGCGTTCCGCGCCGCGGGACACGAGATTCGGGCCATCGTCACGCAAGAGCCGTAGCTGATCGAGTGGGCCGGCGAGCGCGGGCTTACTACCATCGATCCGTCCGCTGACCTCCTGACGCTGCTATCGGCGGTGTCATTCCAGTTCCTCTTCAGCGTCGTGAACCTGCGCGTGCTACCGCCGGCGCTGCTCGCGCTGCCGCGCCGCCTCGCGGTGAACTACCACGACGGGCCGCTGCCGCGCTACGCCGGCGTGCACGCGACGTCATGGGCGCTGATGCGCGGGGAGCGCGAGCACGGCATCACGTGGCACACCATGGAGCCGGCCGTCGACGCAGGCGTGGTGTTGAAGCAAGTCAAGTTCGACGTCGGCCCACGCGCCACGGCGCTCAGCTTGAACGCAGCCTGCTACGAAGCGGCGCTGCACTCGTTCGTCGAGCTGATTCCGGAGCTGACCACGGGCACCGCGGCGTTGCAGCCGCAGCCGGAGCAGGGCCGCAGCTACTTCGGGCGGTTGCGGCGGCCGCCGGCGGCGGGCGTGCTGGACTGGCGCCGCCCCGTGCACTCGCTCGATGCGCTCGTGCGCGCGCTGGACTTCGGGCCGTACGAGAACGCGCTCGGCCTGCCGAAGCTGCTATGCCCGGACGGCAGCGTGGTCGCAGTGCAAAAGGCGACGTTGCTCCCGGACCCCACGTCGGTCCCGGCTGGAACCGTGCTCATGGCGGGCGACCGCAGCGCGGTCGTCGCGGGCGTCGACGGCGCGCTGCGGCTCGAGCGGTTTGCCACGCTCGAGGGCGCGCGTCTCGACGGCGCGGCACTTGCCTCGCGCGGCATCGAGCGTGACGCGCGTGTGCCGGTGCTCAGCGACGCGCTCGCGGAGCGTCTAGCCGCAGTGCAGCGCGCCGTCGCCAAGCACGAGCCTTTCTGGATCGAACGCCTCGCGAACGCCGCCGCGCCGAGCCTGGCGCACGACTGGCCCCCCGCGACCGGCCAACGCGTGACGGTCGAGCAGGCGCTGCCCGCAGACCTCGCTCCGCTGCTGGCCCGTGCGGCGGGCGGCGAGAGTGGGGTAGACGCCGTCGCGCTCACGCTCGCGGCGTTCATCGGCAGCGGTGAGCCGCGTGCGGCGTGCGACGTGGCGTTCCGCGATCACGCGCTCGCGACCTTGTTGGAAGGCACGCCGCCGGTGTGCGCGCCCGCAGTGGCCCTGCGCGTCGATGGCGCGGGCCTGCTCCAAGCGGCGCCGGCGCTGCGTACGCTGCGCGCGGAGCTCAAGCGTGTGCGGGAGGCGGGGACATACGCACTCGACGTGCACGCACGCATCCCGTCGCTGCGCGCGCGCGCTCGCTCGGGCGGCGCAATCGCGCTGCCGATCGGCATCTGCCTGCACGACGCGGACTGGGCGTGCGCCGAGCCTCTGGCGTGCGGCCTCTGCGTATGCGTCGAGGACGGCGGTGCGCGCCTGCGCTGGACCGCGGATGGTCTCGACGACGCGGCGGTACGCGGGCTGCTCGGGCAGTTCGCAACGTTCGCCGTGGCTGCCGTCGCAGCAGTAGCCGCGCCGCTGGCGTCGACCCCGCCCGACCCGGCCTGAACCCCTGCGACAAGGCGGCCCCCGCCGACCTAGAATCGCTGCGGGAGTGGATGGTGTCCGGTGGCGCTCGCGGTCTTCAAAACCGTCTGTGGGGCGACGTGCTCGTCCCGGGTGGGTTCGACTCCCACGCACTCCCGCCACCTCGATCGGCCGGAGTAGGCGGTTTCCGGCGTCCAGGCCGCCGTCCACCGTGTTCGTGCCTCCCTCGGATGTCATGCAAACCGGGCTCAGACCGATGCCCCGAGGCTCGAGCGGCTGCGTCCAGCCGTTGCGCGTTACCACGAGCTGCGCTCATCGCGCGTCGCGCAGTTACCACGAACTCTCGGGGCAGAACGCCGCGCCCCCATGGCCTGACGGTCACGGGAGCCCACGCCACGCATGGACTCCCGCGTTTTCACGGGCCGTGCCTTCTGGCCGGCTACTTGTCGAGCCAGGCCTCCGCGATCTGGTCGCCCCACTCGTAGAAGGAGCTGTTGTCGCCGAGCGCGCCGCCGAAGCGAATGCCCCGCAGCCACGGCTGGTAGATCTCGAACGTCATGCCGCGCGCGGTGACGGGGCGCCAGGCCTGGTCGAGTATCTTGTTCCACATCTTGCGTTGGATCTGCTGCCGGGCTTTGGGATCGAGCTCTACCTGCTGCGCCTCGGCCCACGTGTCGATCTCGGTGTCGGTGATGTGGTCACGGTTACCGGGCGACTTCGAGTGCACCTGCGTGTAGAAGAACGTGTCCGCGTCGAAGCCAAGGGCGAGGTAGGCGTGGCCAAGCGCGTCCACCCAGTTCCCGGACTGCAACTGGGAGTTGTACTGGGTGTAGTCGACCTTGGATGCTTTGAACTGGATGCCGGCTTGTCGCATCTGGTCGGTCATCAGTTCCGCGCGCTGCGTGTCGGACGTTGAGTACTCGTAGTACGGCGCGTTGATCGTGAGGTCCTCGGCGCCCGCGGCCAGCAGCAGCTGCTTCGCCTCGGCGGGGGCGTACCGCAGCCAGTTGCCGAGCTCGCCTGTGGCGACGGTGGGCTCCTTGTCGAAGATGTAGATCCAGGGAATGGTCGGCAGCGCGCGGGCGACGCCGTTCCAGATCACGTCCATCAGCGCCTTGCGGTCGATCGCCAGTGAGACCGCTCTCCGCACGCGGATGTCTGCGTACTTGGGGTTGCGCAGATTGAACGCGGGCGCGATCGAGGTGACGTAGGTCTGTGGCACCATGTTGACCTGGATGCCACCGTTGGAGTCGACCAGCCCTTGCACGTCGCGCGCCGTGGTGACAGGCGAATAGGCATACTCCACTTGCCCCGCGCGGAAAGCCGCGATTCGGGCGGCCGCGTCGGGCATGACGCGGAACTCCGCGCCGTCGATGAGGACCTTGCGCTCCCAGTAAGCGGGGTTCTTGTCCAGGCGCACGTGGCTCGCGGCGGCAGCCTCCTTGAGGATCATCGGGCCGGTGCCGACCGCCTCCTTGGCGATGGTGCCGTTGTCGACGAGCTCGCGGGGGAAGATCGTCTGGTAACGACTGCCCAGCGGGATCACGAAGTCGATGATCGGCCTGGTGAGGTTCACTTTCAGCGTGGTAGCGTCGACCGCTTCGATGGACTTGACGCTCGTCCCGTACGACTTGTGAATGCCTGTCGTGGCGTAACGCTCCAATGCGTATTTCGCGTCGGCCGCCACGAAGTCGCGGCCGTTCAACGGCGCGACGTTCTGCCATTTCACGCCCTTCTGCAGGTGGAACGTAACCGCAAGGCCGTCAGGCGAGCGTTCCCAACTGGCCGCCAGCTCAGGCTCAAGCTTGAACTTGAACGGGTCGACGTCGACCCCGCCCACGTGTCCGACCAGGCGGTTGTAGACCATGTTCGGCACGGTGATGGAGCCACCGGCCGCCGAGATTGTGGGATCCATCGGCCCCACGTCCCATGACGTGGCGACACGCAGCGTTCCGCCCGGCTTGGCCTCCTTCGCCGGCTCGGGAAACTGATACGGGTACGGCAGGGCCGGATCCCAGTTCCAACCGGAGGGCAGCTTTTCGGGGCGCTTCCCAGTGGTGCTGATAGACGCTGCCGAGTCCCCGGACGCTGGCGCCGACGTAGCAGAGTCGTCGCCGCCGCAGCCGATGAGGGCGGCCGCCGCGAGGCCTGCGCCGCCGATAGTGATACCTCGCAAGGCGGCACGGCGGCCGATCGCCGCGCCCTTGCTCTCCGTGACTTCCTGAGCTCGCGATTCCATGCATCCCTCCGGTGTGGCGCTGCTAGTCCCGAATTGACTGAAATCTATCATGACCGTCGTGGCGCGGCGAACCGCAGCGGCCACGACCCAGCGGGCGACGTGCGGTCGCCATGGCTCTCAAGGCCATAGAATCGCGGCCATGACCGCCACTGCCCGCCCCGCCGACAGTCCGCGCATCTTCTACGGATGGTGGATCGTCGCGGGCGCGGTCGTTGGGTACTTCGTCGCGGTGGCGGCGGGGGTAGGCTCGGCGGGGATCTTCCTGCGGCCAGTCGTTGACGACCTGGGCTGGAGCGTCGGCGCGTTCACGCTCGCCGTAACCGGCACCAACATCGTCAGCGGTCTCGTGGGCGTGTTCGTAGGCCCGCTGGTCGACCGCCACGGAGCCCGTCCGCTGATGTTGGTGGGCGCTGTGGGGCTCTCAGGATCGCTGCTGCTGATCTCGCGTGTCCACGAGCTCTGGCAATTCTTCGCCCTGCAGTCGGTAGGTGTGGGCCTCGGCGTCGCGTTCGTTGGACCGCTCGTTCTCAACGTCACGATGTCGAAGTGGTTTGTACTGAGGCGCGGCTGGGCGATCGCACTCGGGTCGACGGGCATCTCGTTTGCGAGCATGACGATGCCGCTCGTCATGACGAGGGTCGTCGACGAACGAGGCTGGCGCGACGGGTACGTCCTGTTGGCCGCCGGTGCTCTTGTGCTCTCGATTCCGGTTGCGCTGCTGATGCGGCGACAGCCCGAGGACTACGGACAGCTCCCGGACGGGCGCCGGAGTGACGGCGTCGGCACGTCGCAGCGGGACCACGACACGATCACGCTCGACCGGCTGAACTCGTACACGCGCCACGAGGCGGTGCGCACGCGCGCGTTCTGGCTGCTCACGCTCTCGTTCGGCTGCTTCGGTGGCGCCGCGTTCGCGGTGCTGATCCACGGCATCCCATTCGTCACCAACGCGGGGTTCACGCGCGGCGAGGCGGCGCTGGCGGCCTCCGTCGCCGGCGTTGCGAACCTGCTCGCGAAGTTCCTCTGGGGCTACACGCTCGCGCGGTTCCGGGTCCGCACGCTCTGGGGCGCGAGCTTCGGCGGGATGGTCACGGGCGTGCTCTTGATGCTGCTTGCGGGCGAGCTCCACCAGCTACCGCTGATGCTCGCCGCGTTCTTCGTCTGGGGGCTGGGCTTCGGCGGCGGCGTTCCGCTGGGGGAGTTCATCTGGGCGAAGTACTTCGGCCGCGTGCACATCGGGGCGGTCCGTAGCATCGGCATGCCGGTGGGCCTAGTCTTCGGCGCTGCGGGCCCGCTCGCGGTATCGCTGCTGTTCGACACGACCGGTACCTACACGTGGGCCTGGCTGATGCTCGCCGTCGCATACAGCGTCGGAGCCGCCGCGGTGCTGATTTCGCGCGAGCCGCCGCCGAAGGTCACCTCGCTCGCGGACCACGAGCCGCCGCTCATCCTCGCCGCCGAGGCCGCCGCCGACTAGCGCGAGCGGTCGCGTGCGGCTTGGGTTCGCCTCGCTGGGACCGACCGCTACGTTCCAGCGCCGGGCCAGGATCGAGGTGCCGTCACCCCGATCCTGGCCCGCGTCAACAGTCGAGCTAGCGACCCACCCAGTTGGCAGCGCGCTTTTCCGCGAACGCGGTCGGGCCTTCCTTGGCATCGTCCGAGTTGAACACGGTGCGGCCGACCCACTCATAGAGCCGCATCGACTCGTCCATGTTCGCGAGCCGCCAGGCGCGCACGATCGCCTTCGTGCCCTCAACCGAGAGCGGCGCACTCTCCATGATCGTTTGCGCGATCTCGATCGAGCGTGGAAGCAGGCGGGCCGGTTCGACCACCTCGTTCACGACGCCCCACTCCTTCGCCTGCTGGGCGCTGAACCGCTCCGCGGTGAGGAGGATGTAGTTCGCGTGCGTGAGGTTGATGATTCGCGGCAGGTGGTGGATGCCATACCCGGCCATGATCCCGCGCTTCGGCTCGAAGAGCCCGAAGAACGCCTCCGTGGAGGCGATGCGCAGGTCGCAGTCGAGCGCGGTCTCGAGGCCTCCGCCGATGGCCAGGCCGTTCACCGCAGCGATGAACGGCTTCGGGCTGGTCGAGAATCCCATGGAGGACGCTGCCCCACCGCCCGAGCCGGCCGACACCGGGGCCTTCCCCTGAGCCGCGCGCTCGGCCATCTCCTTGAGGTCGCCGCCCGCGGAGAAAGCCCGTCCCGCGCCGGTGATGATGCCCACGCGCATCTTCGGGTCGGCGTTGAAGTCGGCGAGGGCAGCGACCCGCGCCTCGTTCATCGAACCGCCGAGCGCGTTCAAGCGTTCCGGGCGGTTCATCGTGAAGATCGCGTAACCGTCCTGCTTCTCATACAAGAGGTCGGGCATCAATGCTCCTTCTCTGTTATCTGACCGGTGTCGCAGCATAATCCAACACCGCCAACTGGTGGCGTGGCCGCTTCCACGCCGGGTGGCGGATACTGAGGAATCACCGATCCGCCGCCACCGCCGCCACCGCCGGGACCGCACGATGGCGTCGCGCCGTTCGTGTAACGTGGTGCGAGCCGTCGCCTTCCGACCAGCGACGCATGGCGAGCAAGGAGCAGCGACATGGCGGATCGGGCGCTCGCATGCCCGCGGGATGGCGGGACGCTCGTCGCCGAGCGGATGCAGGGCATCGACGTCGATCGCTGCCCGAACTGCCGTGGGCTCTGGCTCGACGCACACGAGCTCGATGCGCTCGAGGCGAAGCGCGCGGACGAGACGACGCGCCGGGCCACGGTCGACTATGCGCGGCGCCCCTCTGAGCTGCCGTGCCCGGCCTGCGACCGGCCGATGACGGCGTTCAACTACCGCGCGCACAACGTCGAGCTCGATACGTGTGACGACGAGCACGGGTACTGGCTGGACGCCGGGGAGGACCGCGAGGTGCTGGCGGTGCTGCAGGCGCGTGGCCGGGGGCTCCGCCGGGTGCCGGGCGCCGAGGCCGCGTGGCACGCCGCGCGACGGCGCGGCGGCGGCGGCGGTGGGCTCATGGGCTCGTTGCGGCGCTTCTTCGGGCGGTAGGCCGGGTGGGCAGAAGGGCACAGACGGCCGGCGGCGGCGCCGCGATAGCGCCTGGACTCCGCGCGTGTAGTACAACGTCCTGCGACGGCACACGACGAGGGGGAGGGCGCGATGGCCGGTCCGCTGGCGGGCATCAAGGTGTTCGAGGTCAGCCAGATCGTCGTAGGGTCCTACTGCGGGATGACGCTCGCCGACCTCGGCGCGGAGGTCGTGAAGGTCGAGCCCCCGGGCGGTGAGGGCGCCCGGCTCATCGGCGGCTTCATGCCGGGCGAGTCGAAGGCGTTCCACGCGCTCAATCGCGGCAAGCGGAGCCTGGTGCTGGACCTGCAGCGCCCGGAGGCGCAGGCGCTTGTGCATCGGGTGATTCCGCAGTTCGACGTGTTCATCATCAACTCGCGCGCGGGCGTGCCGGAGCGCCTCGGCGTCGGCTACGACACGCTGAGCCGCTTCCGCCCGGACATTGTGTACATGGCGAACACTGGCTTCGGCGACCAGGGACCGAGCGCCACGCGTTCCGGCTCGGACATCGTCGCGCAGGCGTACTCGGGGTTGATGGCGGGCGAAGGCAAGGTGAACGAGTTCGGCGCGCCCCGCCAGATCACGAGCACGGCGATCGGCGACTACTCGACTGGGCTGGCCGCGGCCATGGGCATCTGCGCCGCGCTCTTCCGGCGCGCGGTCAGCGGCGAGGGCGACCACATCAAGACATCGCTGCTGGCGACGGCGCTTTCGATCCAGGCGGGCAGCGTCGGCAAACTGCCGGCGTCCGACGAAATCCTCCAGCGCCCGGTGATGGAGGAGGTCGCGCGTCTGCGAGCCGAAGGCGCGCCGTGGTCGGCGATCGTCGAGGCACGCGACACGCGGCGGCGGACCGGGCGGGCGTTTGGCAACTACTACAACACGTACCGCGTGCGGGACGGCGCGATCACACTCGGCGCGCTGACGCCGCGCAACCACCAGCAGATGCGGCAGGTGCTGGGGATTACCGACGACCCGATGCTCGACCCCGACTTCAACGCCGTCGACCCGCTGTGGGGCGAGCGCGTCGACGCGCTCAGCGAGCGCATTCGCGCGACCTTGCTTACCAGGACGATGGACGAGTGGATCGCGGCGTTCGATGCTTCCGGCGCGCCCGTCTCGAAAGTGAACCTGCCGGAGGACATGGCGGACGACCCGCAGGTACAGGCGATGGGGTACATGATCAACGTCGATCACTCCGTCACCGGACCCGAGCGCTGGCCTGGACCGGTGACGTACCACTCCCGGTTCCGAACCGGGACCGATGTGCCGGCGCCAGCCCTCGGCCAGCACTCGGACGAGGTACTCAGCGAGCTCGGCCTGTCGGCTGGCGAGATCGCGGAGCTGCGCTCAGCGGGGGTCGTCGAGTAGTCCCGGCTCCCAGCCGCCTTGGGCGATGGCGCGCACTACAACGCGTCGCGCCCGCGCTCCCCGGTGCGGATGCGGATCACGTCCTCCACCGCGAGGGCGGCGATCTTGCCGTCGCCGATCGAGCCGGTCCGGGCGGTGGTCTCGATCGTCGAGATCACGGTCGGCGTGAATGTGTCGTCGGTGAGCACCTCGATGCGCACTTTCCGCACGAAGTCCACCTCGTACTCGGCACCGCGGTAGGTCTCGGTGTGGCCAGACTGGCGGCCGAAGCCCTGGATGTTGCTCACCGATAGCCCGGTGACTCGGCCACCTTGAGCGCGTCGCGGATCTCGTCGAGCTTGAACGGGTTGATGTAGGCGATGATCAGTTTCACTGGACTCCTCTCGGGTGCTGCCGCCACCTGGACGGTCGGCCCACTGCGATGCGCCGCACGCGCGGCGCGTGGGGTGGCCGCGGATCTCCTGCGCCCCTCCCGCGGCGCTTGTATGACGCTGGCGCGACACGCGGCCGCGCCGGGTGCCGACGTGCGCGCCGAGCTTGGAACGCAGGCGGTGTATGTGGATGTCGATGCTGCGCCGTGCTCGCGTCGTCCCGTCGCCCGCGAGGACCGCGTATCGCGTCACGCGGCAACGGGCGGCCGCGGGCCGCGGGCAGTGTGTGGAGGATCTCGAACTCGCCGAACGTCAGCGTGACCGGGTGGTTGTCGACCGCGACCAGCCGGTTGGCCACGTGCAGGTCCAGGTTGCCGGCCCGTAGCATGGTTCCGGGCCGCGCGTGGCGAAGGGCGGCTTGCACGCGTAGCACCAGCTCCGACGGCCGGAACGGCGGCAGCACGAAGTCGCGCACGGAGGGCAGCGCGGCGAGTGCCGGCTCCTCCAGCAGGGCAATGACCTGCTGTGAAGCGACGAGTCGCTGCAGCGCTGCTTCGGCCGCTGCTGCGCCGGTCGTGGTCGGTGTGCTCGGATCGACCCCGGGCACATGCACGATGCACACGTCGGCATCGCACACGTTCTGCCAGCGCGGGTCGCTCGTGACGAAGTGTGCGACGTGGGCGCCCGCCTCGGCGAGCGATGCCTCGAGCTGGAGCATGACGGGAGTCCGCTCCGCGATGAAGGCGATGCGCACACCGGCGAGGGTTGCGGCGTCGGTGGTCACGTGCATCCGTCCGGCCGAGTCACCGTGTTGCGATCAAGAGGAGACAAATGTCCCGACGGGCGCTGGTGCGCGCAGCCCGGCCATCTCCTGCACCGGGTACGCGTGCCCCCCATCTCGGGGACGTCGAGCCCGGCCAGCTCCTCCTCCGGCTTGGACCGATAGATACCGAGCGCCTTGAGCGCCGTGAACAGCGCCAGGCTGGTGCCCCCGGCCCGAGGTCGGGTATTCGCAGTGCGGCCGGAGCGACCGAACACGCCGAGCGCCTGCGCACCGCCATTGCGCGGTACGGGAGCCGCGCTGCCGCGCTCACATCATGTGCGCGCCGCCGCCCTTCGCCTCGTCGATCGCTGCCGCCCGTTCAAGGCTGCGCCCGCTCGCGGACGCGATGGACGCCGACAGCGCGGTGCACCCTGTCGTCACGGCTTGCCGGGCCGAACGTCAGCTACGCGATCTCCCCAGTGCCGGTCGAAGTCTGGGCGCCAAGTCGTGCCAGGAAGGCTGTGGCGCCGATCGCGGACGCACCGAGTTGTTCGACACGCATGCGGAGGACGCGGTCAGACGTTACGACGATCAGGGTTCCGGGCTTCGCGTCCGCTGCGACGATCTCCATGATGCGGTCGTCCGCGGCGTCGCGACCGCGACGCCGAGCATGCACCACGGACACCCCGTCGTGATTCGCTTCCGTGAGGACGGTTTCAAAGCGGCCTTCAAGGACCAGCGTCACCTCGTCTCCGGTAGTATGGGCGTGCTCCTCCAGCCGGCTGAGGAGGTCGATAAAGGCCGCGCCGACGTCCCGCCACCACCCGGTCGGTCGCGCTCCGATCACGTTCATTCCGTCGACGATGAACCTGGTCACGCTCGCACCTTCAGAGGAATCGATGCCGGGTGCTAGGAGGGGAGGTGAGCCTCGCGGGGGGCGGAAACCCGGACCAAATGGCACGCCACGCCACGCCTCGTGACCATTCGGACAGGCGCCGTTGAACTTCGAAACCGTCTGTGGGGCGACCTGCCCGTCTCATGTGGGTCGCCCCGCCGCGCTCCCGCCGCGCACGTTCGCTTCCCGCCGCGCCGTCCTGCGGGACGGTCGCGATCGCCAGGCTACGCATGCCGCAGGAGCATGCCGGCGGCGAGCGCGACCAGCGCTGCGGTGAGCAGCTTCAACGGCCGCTCCCACGTCGCCAGCAGCCGTTCCCGGTCCCACGCGCTGTCGCCCGGCGCACCCTCGAACGAGGCGACGGCGCGCGCCGTCTCCCGCCGGACGAAGCGCGCCGGTGTGCTCAGCGCGCGTTGTGCGCCGCTGAGCAGCGCCGCCGCGAGCGCGACCGCCAGCGCTGCGAGGCTCAGCGTCTCCGCCTGCGCCCAGAACGCGGCCAGCACCGGGAACGCACCCCACGCGAACGCGAATCCCGGCTCGGTGTGCAACCAGCGCCGCCACTCGAGTGCGTACGCGATCGCGAGCAGCGTGCCCGCGGCGGCCCACGCGAGTAGCCACGGTGAGATCACGAACGCGCCCGCGACCCCGATGCCGCTTGCGCCCAATAACGCAGCGGACGCAAGCGCGAGCAGTACCCGGTCGCTCAGCGCCGTGCGCAGTGGCCGCGAATGCCACTCGTCGAGCGCGTGCGCGGCGACGCCCGTCCCGAGCAGGAACGCGGCGAGCGTACCGGCCAGTCGCACCCAGTCGATCGCCGTCGCGAGCCCCGCGCCGATGCACACGTACGAGAGATGCCACAGCGTATAAGGGGGGTGCAGGATCGCCAGCAGGTCACCCGTGGCGGTTCCCGTGCGCGCATAGAACGCCGGCCGGTTCACGGCCGGCGCGCCCACATGAGGAGCCCGCCGCCGAGCGAGCGACGTGCCATGCGGACGTCGACGAGCCCCACCGCCGTCCACAGGGCGGCGAGCGTCGCGGGCGGGTACGCGGCGTGGAACGCATCGATGCTCGGCCCGAGGAACGCGCCCACGCGGCCCCATCCGGAGCCGATGACGGCACCGGCAGCGGGCAGCACGAGGCGTGTGTAGACTCTCCACCACGGGCCCCACGGCCCGCGCGGCCGTCCGAACTCCAGCATGCCGATCGTCCCGCCCGGGCGCAGCACGCGCACGAGCTCGGCCATGCACGCCGCCGGCGACTGCACGTACCGCAGCAGGTAGCTGAACGTCACCGCGTCGAACGACGCGCTGGCGAACGGCAGCTGCTCGGCGGTCCCGAGCACGGTTGTAGCGCCCCCGGCGCGCGCGCGCGCCAGCATCTGTGCGCTCTGGTCTGTGGCCACGACGCGCGCGCCCCGGCGCTCGAGCAGTCGCGTGATCGTGCCGGTGCCGGTGGCGACGTCGAGCACGCGCGCGGAGCGCGGCAGCTCGAGCCGGGCGACGAGCTCGCCGCGCCAGCGCGGGTCCTGGCCGAGGCTGAGCACCGTCGCCCAGCGCTCGTAGCTGCCCGCGATTGGCGCGAACAGTTCGAACGCGGTGCTGCGCGGCGGTGTCTCCACGCACCTATCTTGCTCGATCGCGGCCAGCCGCGCCGTGCCTGCGTGTCGCGCGGGCTACTCCAGGTTGCGCATCGTCGGCACGAACAGCGCGACGACGGCCATGCCGACGACGAGCGTCGCGGCCAGCCCGCCGATCGCGAGCTGCGGTCCGAACCACTCGGCGAGGAAGCCCACGATGAACGTGCCGAACTGTACCAGTCCGAACTCCATGAACCACACCGACATTACGCGGCCGCGGTACTCCTCCGCGGAGTAGGCCTGAATCAGCACCTGGCCGAACGCCATGCGCCCCGCCTGGCCGGCGCCGATCATCACCATGAGCGGGAGCGTGACCCAGTAGTTCGTCGACACGGCGAACGCGACAATGCCCACGCCGAGCACCGCGCCGCAGCCGATGAACAGCTTGCCGCGGCCCCGCGACCCCGTCGACGCGACGACCATCGCGCCGATGAGCGCGCCGACGCCCTGCACGCTCGACAATGCGCCCTGCTCGAACGCGCCCTTGTGCAGCACCTCTTTGACGAAGCCCGGCAGCAGCATCGTGTACGGCATGACGACGATGACGATCAGGAAGTTGACGGCAATCACCGTGCGGATCGCCGGGTCATGCGTGACGTAGCGGATGCCGTCGACGAGATCCTTCACGCCGCCAGCCCCGCGGCTGCGTCGCGGCGCATGTGCGGCCGCGACCCCGGCGGCGGACTGTGCGAAGACGTAGAGCGGACGCGTCGGTAGTCGCATCGTGAACGTGATCGCCAGCGCGTACATCGCGGCCATAGTCGCGAACACGATCGCCGGGCTCACGGCCGCGATCATGAAGCCCGCAGTGCCGGGCCCGACGAGTTGCATTAGCGTCTGGCCGGAGGCGTTGATGCCGATCGCGTTCGTGAGCCGCTCGCGCGGGACGAGGTCGGAGATCATCGACTGCCGCGCGGGCTGCATGATCGAGTTCACGCCGCCCTGCAGGAACGCGCTCAGGAAGAGGTGCCAGAACTGGAGCTCGAGGCCGAACCAGCCGGCCGCGAGGATGGCGAGTGCCGCGGCGTTGACCGCGTTGTAGCCCTGCCCGATCTGGATCACCGTCTTCTTGGGCGCGCGATCGGCGATCACGCCGCCGATCGGCGAGAAGAGGATGAGCGGAATCGCGTTCGCGAGCGCCATCGTGCCGAGCGCGGCGAACGAGCCGGTGAGGTGGAAGACGAGCCAGCCCCGCACGACGAGCTGCATCTGCATGGACCCGAACTGCAGGATGTTGCTGATGTAGAACAGGCGGAAGTTGGGGTCGTCCAGCGCGGCGAAGGTGCGCGCGAACCAGCGCGAGGGTCCGCTGCCGTCAGGGGTCGCGCTGCCCGAGGCCGGCGGGGGCGGCTCGGTCGCGCCTGCGGGCGGAGGCTGCACCATCGGTGGGCGTGTCCATTAGCGCCGCCCGCGTGCGGCGGCACGGCGCTCCACAGCCATGCGGAGAGCGCAGCCTAGCACGCACGCAATCGACGGTCGCGCGCGCCGTCGGACGCCGGGCCGCGACGCCACGGGCGGACAACGAGGAGGGCGCCGCATCTGCGGCGCCCTCCAACGCAGTCGCGCGATGCGGCTCGCTACTTGTCGAGCCAGGCGTACCACACCTGGTCGCCCCAGCTGTAGTACGAGCTGTTGTCGCCGGGCACCGTGCCCGTCCAGCGCACGCCGCGCATCCACGGCTGGTACACATGGATCGCGATCCCGGCCACGGTTGGCGGGCGGTACGCTTGATCCAGATCCTTGTCCCAGATCTTGCGCCAGAGCTCGCGGCGCTTCTCCGGGTTCAGCTCCACCTGCTGCGCGTCCGCCCAGGCGTCGATCTCCGCGTCGTTGGTCTGCCAGCGGTTGCCGGTCGACTTCGAGTGCACGTGGCCGTGGAAGTAGTTGTCCGCGTCGAAGCCGGTGGTTGCCCAGCCGCCGGTGGTGAACTCCGGCAGCTTCGCGCCGGTCCACTGCGAGTTGAACTCGGTGTAGTCGACCTTGCCGCCGGCGATCGTGATCCCGGCCTCGCGCAGCATCGGGCTAATCACTTCCGGGATCTTCTCGTAGTTCACGTCGTAGGCGTAGAAGATGTTGTTCAGCACGAGCTTCTCGGCGCCCGCCGCAGCGAGCAGCGCCTTCGCCTCGGCGATGTCGCGGCGCACCCACTTGCCGTACCCGCCCGACTCGAGCGTCGGCTCCTTGTCGAACACGTACGTCCAGGGGATCGTGTTGCCC
>SHYP01000023.1 GCA_009692725.1 Dehalococcoidia bacterium | reverse complement strand
CGGCATCGGCTTCACCAAGGACTACAAGATCCAGCTCTTCTACCGCCGCCAGAAGCGCGCCGAACTCGCCTACGGCGACGGCGACCACCACCGCGAGCTCGTCGCCCAGCAACTCGGCATCTAACCCGAGTCGCTCGAGGCACAAGCCTTCCGGCACACGACAGAACGGCCGCCCTTCGGGCGGCCGTTCTGCATCCGGCGCCGCACGCGCACCGTTCGATGCGCGTGCCATCATGATCGCACCGATGCGCGCCTACACCGCCCTCGCCGCACTGCTGCCCGCGCTCGCACTGCTCGCCGCGTGCGACGACGACGCACCACGCTTGACTCCGACCACGACCGCCGCAATACAGACCGCGACTGTCGAGGCACGCCCGAATACGGCGACTCCAGCCCCGACCGCAACGCCGACGCCGATCCCGCGCACCCGTCCCCCCACGGGCAACGCGACCGCAGACGCTGCAATCGCCGCCATCGAGGCCCGCGACGCTCACGCCCTCGCGTCCCTGATTCGATGCGAACGGGCCGCATGTGTCACCGCAAGCAGCCCGTTCACGTGCCCGCCGGGTCTCAGTCCGGGCACGCCAATCGAGTTCTTATGGGCAGGCGAGTGCGATTTCAATACGGTGTCGCGCCAAGATGGGCTGGCCGTGCTGGACCTCTGGCTGCAGCGCGCGACTAGCCTCCACGGCGCGTACCGCTGGAACCCATCACGCGAGAACCGCGCTCGGGCCGGCGCAGTAATCGCCGTCAGCAGCAGCTCTCCCGGTGGAGAGCGAGGCGCGTCCCTCTCCTTCCCCGACAACGGCGGCACACAATTAAGCTTTGGCTGCCTTGTCCAACCGGTCGAATTGTTTGTGACAGGCTTCTTGCACGAAGGAGGAGCGCTTACACCGCTTGGCGCCGTGGTCCCAGCGTCCGCCACCGTCACGCCCATCGTTCCACCCGCCGTCGCTCCCCGCACCCGCCCGCCGACCGGCATCGCGCACATCGACGCCGCCATCGCCGCCATCGAGGCACGCGACGTCGACGCGCTGCTCGCCCTCATGCGCTACGAGCTGCAGCCGTGCGGCGCCTTCGGTGAGGCACGCGGCCCAACCGAGTGTCCCTCCCCCGCGAGCCGAGGGACGCTCGTGCACTCCTTCTACCTCACGGACTGTGAGGGCCGCAGCACCCTCCGCGCCGATGCCGAACGGGCGCTGCATATCTGGCTGAACGGAGTCCAGTACGTCCACGGGGCGTACCGGTGGGCGGATGTGCGGGACAGCTACTGGGGCCCCGGCGGCGTGCTCGTCGTCGCGGGCGCCGCGGCGACGAACGGCGACCCGTGGGCTCGCCACCTGTTCTTCAGCGACGACCCCGCCCGCGCGACCTAGATAGCGCTCGGGTGCCGCGTACCCGTGCAGCGCTACGTCACGCCGCACGCGCCAAACGGCGCATTTGCGCCGCTCGGCCACGCGGTGACTGCCGACGGCACGCTTACGCCGATCGGCACCATGCTGCCGCCTTGACCCCCCGCTTCACACATCCTTAGCCCACCCTGCCCCACCCCCCGCCGTACAATCGATGTGCGCGCTGCACACACACGCGCGCGGCACGTCTGGCCGCGGTCCGGAGCCGCGGCCGTGAGAGATGGAGCGATGAACAACCTCAAGACCGTCGTCCTGCTCGCCGCCATCAGCGGCCTGCTCATCGCCGTCGGCGGCGCCATCGGCGGCGCCGGCGGCGCCATCACCTTCGCCGTCATCGCCGCCGCGATGAACTTCGGCTCGTATTGGTTCAGCGCCGACATCGTGCTGCGCACCTCCGGCGCCCACGAGCTCCAGCGCGAACAGGACCCGCAGCTCTTCGCGCTGATCGAAGACGTCGCGCAGCGCGCCGGCGTGCCGATGCCGCGCGTCTACGCCATCGATTCGCAGCAGCCCAACGCGTTCGCCACCGGCCGCAGCCCCACGCGCGCCGCCGTCGCCGTCACCACCGGCATCCGCCAGTTGCTCACCGAGCGCGAGCTCGTCGGCGTGCTCGGCCACGAGCTCGCGCACGTCAAGAACCGCGACATCCTCACCTCGTCCATCGTCGCCACCATCGCCTCGGCGATCTCGATGATCGCCTGGATGTCGATGTTCTTCGGCGGCCGAGGCGAGAACCGCAACCCCCTCGCCGGCCTCGTCACGATGCTCGTCGCACCGATCGCCGCCACGCTCATCCAGCTCGGCATCAGCCGCGCGCGCGAGTACCAGGCGGACCGCGACGGCGCGCGCACCGTCGGCGACCCCGAGGCGCTCGCCTCCGCGCTCGCCAAGCTCGAGCAGGGCGCACAGCGCATCCCCATGGACGTGCCGCAGTCCACCGCGCACCTGTTCATCGTCAACCCGCTCGCATCGCTCTCCGGTCGCGGCCTCGGCGGCCTCTTCGCGACCCACCCGCCGATCGCCGAGCGCATCGAGCGCCTGCGCACGATGCGCGCCACCGCCACCACTACGCTCGAGTAGCAACCACCGCCTGCATGCAAGAAGGGGCGCGTCGCGCCCCCTTCTTACACACTGCTCGCCATGCGCCTGAGTCCGACTCCCCCGCGCCCCGCCGCGCGGGGAGAGGAGGCCGGGGGGTGAGGGTCCCTAGCGCGCGCGCCGACCCGTCGCGAGCCGCGAGCCGCCGACGAGCACCGTCGCAAGCGCGAACAGCGCAAGCACCGTCGCGGCCGCGGGCGACCCACCGGCGAGCCCTGCCGAGCCCGTCGCCGGCGCGCTCGGCGCAACCGCCGTCGCCGCCTGCGTCGCTGCCACCGTAAACGTCACCGACCCGCGCGCAGCGCACGCCGTGTGGTTGAACTGCCCGAGCACCACCTCGACGGTGTGCGCCCCCGCCGCCAGCGCGCCGAGGTTCTGCGTCAGCGCAGCCGCGTGGATGATCTTCGCGTCATCCGTGGGCACTACCGATCCGGCCGCCGTCGCCGGCGTGTCGATGAAGTAGTGCACGTGGAACGACGCGGCGTCGCCGTCGGCCGCGGGCTTCACGTTCAGCGTCGGCGTGATCGCCACGCTCACTGTCGTTGGCGCAGCCGCCGTCGGCGCCGTCACCACCACCGTCGCCGTCGGGCACGGCGCGACCGTCGGCGCCGCGGTCGGCGACACCGTCGCCGTCGGCGATGGCGTCTGCGCCTGCGCCACTCCTGTAGCCACTGCGAACGTCAACGCCACGCCCGCGCCCACCGCGAGCACACGCACCATACTGCTGAACATCGTTGCTCCAGTCCTGCCGAACACGCGGTACAGCGCGTCGCGGTCACCGATCACGCTCGGCAGTTCGCCGATCTCCACGATCGCGTCCGCCAGCTGCACCTGCGCGTCCAGCGCCGTCATCACGTCGCCCACCAGCGTGCGCAACTCCACCGGCCGCGCCGCCAGCGGCCGCGCCGCGTCGTCCGAGGCGAGCCGCCGCAACGACTGCGCCAGTGTCTGCGCCTGCGTCGTGGCCACCACCGCGCGCCCCGCGATGTCCCGCGCCTCCACCGGCAGCGGCCCCAGCGCGCCCGCGTTCAACAGCTCGAGGTAGCTGCGTGTCGTCATCAGCGGGCCGCGCACGTCGTGCGCGAACGCCGACAGCTCCAGCCGCAGCGCGCCCAGCCGCTGCTCCAACCCGGAGCCGCGCACCAGCAGTCGCCGCAACGCCAGGTGCAGCAGCGCTCCGCCCAGCACCGGCGTCATGAACAGCAGCTCCACCGTCATCGAGTCCCACGCCTCGCGCGCCGCGAGCGCCGCGATGCCGAACGCGGCCGTCAGCGACACCGCCCAGATCACGAAGAAGCTCATGCCATTGGCGAACGCGGGCGCGCGTCGGCTCCAGCCGGACGCGTCGAGCGCGGCACGTACGGCCGCCCCTGCCGTGCGTCCCTCGCCACCGATGGGCTCCGGGGCCAACGCCCCTGCCTGCTGCATCCCTGCCGCCTCTACTGCTCGGACCTGGCTCCACCGTACGGGCGACGCCGGGCGCTCCCTATCCGTAAACTCCCGCAATGCCCCCCCGGCGCACCCCCGATGCCGCCCCCTTCGCCGAGCCCGCCGCGCTCCGCGCCGCGATGGGCCCGGAGCTGCCGCCCGGCCTCGCGGAGCACATCGACCGCGTCGTCGCCCTCGCCGGGCCGCTCGCCATCCGCCACGGCCTCGACGTGGCTCGCACACTGCTCGCGGCCCAGGCGCACGACCTGCTGCGCGCCGTGCCCCCCGAGCACCTGCTCCGCCGCGCCGAGGCCGCGGGCTTGGCCATCGACCCGGTCGAGCGCGCCGAGCCGGTGCTGCTGCACGGCCCGCTCGGGGCGCACGAGCTCGCGGCTCGCGGCTGGGTGACCGACCCGCTCGTGCTCGACGCCGTGCGCTGGCACACCACCGGCCACCCCGCCTACCCGCTCGAGGCGTGGGCCGTCTTCGTCGCCGACAAGGTCGACCCACACAAGGTCGCCCGCTGGCCCGCCCTCGCCGCCATCGCCGAGCTCGCCGAAACCTCGCTCGAGCTCGCCGCGCTCGCCTACCTCGAGCTGAACGCCGCCCGCGGCCGCCGCGAAGGCTGGCCCCCCCACCCCCTGGCCGAAGCGACCCGACTCGCGCTCCGCCGCCGCCTCGCCTAGGACCGTTCCCTCCTCCGCCTGTCTACACCGTCAGCCCGTGCCCAATCAGGGTTGCCAGTCCAGAACGCCTGTTCTACCGTCCCGTCACGGGCACACACCCGGGGATGGGAGACCAAGTGACCGCCTTCTGGGACAGCGCCGCCCTCGTCGAGGACCTCGCGAGCGCCGGCAGCGGCGGCCTGAACGCCGCCTACTTCACGCATCGTGCCCGCGCCGGCACCGGGCCACGTCGGCTCGCCGCCGCCGTGCTGGCGCTGCTCTGCGGAGGCGCCGCGTTGCAAGCCGCGCAGCACCTCGTCGTGGCAGGCCCCGGCGCCGCTGAGGTGCTGGCCCGCGTGCCGCTGCTGGCGGCGAACCTCGCCGTCAGCAGCGCTCGCTGTCGCCGGCGCGCGACCCCGCGCGGACGGCCCCGCTGCGTCGGACACGCCCCCCGGCCGGGAGGCCCACCGATGACCGCGCTCGCCGCCGCCGTCGCTCGCGAGCAGTACGAGCTCGCCGCGCTCCGCCTGCTGCTCGGGGTCGTCGCCACGCTCGATCGCATGGCCCCGCCCGCGCGCGAGCAGCTGCTCGCGCTGCTCACGCCGGAGCGCCCATGACCCCGCCCGATCGCGCGCGGGCGCGCGACTCGCTGAGCGCCGCGTCGTTCTACGCCGCCGCGCTCAGCGCCGCCGACCGCGCCGCGCTCGACCACGCGCGCGGCGTCGACGGTCTCGCCGACGAGATCGCGCTGCTGCGCCTGCGCGACCGCCTCGCGCTCGCCGTGCTCGCCCACCACACCGGCCGCCCCGCCCTCGCCGCGCCGTGCGCACCGACATCGCCTGGGGCCCCGTCTTCAGCCGCGACCCCGGCTGGCTCATCCCCGGCCTCGAGCTGCGCACCGCCTAGCCGCGCCGGGGCGCTACACTGAGCGATCTATGGCCGTACACGCCCCGGCCGCCGAGCCCGCGCGCCACGCGCCCGTCTTGCTGCGGCTGCTTCGCCTCTCGTTCCCCCACCTGCGCGACCTGATCGTCACGCTCGTGTCCGTCATCGCGTCCGGCGCGCTCGTCGTCGTCACACCGTGGCTGATCGGCCACGCCATCGACGTCGGCCTCGCCGTCGATAGCGGCGCGCGGGTGGCGCGCGGCGACATGGCCACGCTCGCCGTCGCGTCCGCCCTGCTCATCGCAGCGGCCCTCGCGCGCGGTGCGCTCATGTACCAGCAGGCGATCCTCAGCGAGCGCGTCTCCCAGGCCGTCGCGTACGACCTGCGCAACCGCATCTACGACCACCTCCAGCGCCTCTCCTTCGCCTACCACGACAAGGCCGAGATCGGCCAGATCATGTCCCGCGCCACCCAGGACGTCGAAGGCGTGCGCTTCTTCGTCAGCATGGGCGTGATCCGCCTGCTCTACATCGTCGCGCTCGTCGGCGTCACCGCCGGCATCATGCTCGCCACCAACGTGCGCGTCGCCCTCGTCGCGCTCGCGTTCGTGCCGATCGTCGCCGGCGCCGCCGTCTGGTCGTCGCGCGCCATGCGCCCCGTCTGGACGCGCATCCAGAACCTCCAGGGCGAGCTCGCCAACGTGCTGCACGAGAACCTCACCGGCCAGCGCGTCGTCAAAGCCTTCGCGCGCGAGGCGTTCGAGGAGGAGAAGTTCGGCCGCGAGGCCACCGCCCTCTTCGACGAGTCGTACCGCTCCACGCGCTTCATGGGCATCGTGGAGCCCGCCATGGGCGCGCTGTGGCTCGTCTCCCTCGCCGTCGTCTTCTGGGTCGGCGGCCGCGAGGTGATCGCCGGCCGCATGGGCGAGGGCCAGCTCGTCACCTTCCAGCTCTACCTCACGTTCCTACAAATGCCCGTGCGCTCCGTCGGCTTCATCGTCGGCATCGCCTCGCGCGCGCAGTCCTCAGGCGACCGCATCTTCGAACTGCTCGACGCCGAGTCCGCCGTCACCGAGCGCGCCGCAGCCGCCCCGCTCCAGCCCGGCCCCGGCGACGTGCGCTTCGAGCACGTGAGCTTCAGCTACGGCGCCTCGCCCGTGCTGAGCGACGTCTCGCTGCACGCTCGCCCCGGCGAGGTGTTCGCGCTGCTCGGCCCCACCGGTTCCGGCAAGTCGACCGTCGTCAACCTGCTCCCGCGCTTCTACGACGTGACCGGCGGCGCCATCACCGTCGACGGCCACGACGTGCGCGACGTCACGCTCGCCTCGTTGCGCGGCGCCGTCGGCATCGTGCAGCAGGACGTGTTCCTGTTCGCCGACACGATCCGCCGCAACATCGCCTATGGCCGTCCCGACGCAAGCGACGACGATGTGATCGCCGCCGCCCGCGCCGCGCGCCTGCACGACTTCATCGCCGGCCTCCCGGACGGCTACGACACGTGGGTCGGCGAGCGCGGCGTCACGCTCTCCGGCGGCCAGCGCCAGCGCATCGCGATCGCGCGCACGCTGCTGCTCGACCCGCGCATCCTCGTCTTCGACGACTCCACGTCGTCCGTCGACACCGAGACCGAGTACCTGATCCAGCAAGCGCTGCACGAGCTCATGCGCGGCCGCACCACCTTCGTGATCGCCCAGCGCCTGCGCACCGTACGCAGCGCCGACCAGATCCTCGTGCTGCGCAACGGTCGCATCGTCGAGCAAGGCCGTCATGAGCAGCTGCTCGCCGCCGGCGGCCTCTACCGCGACATCTACGACCTCGAGCTGCGCGACCAGGAGGAATCCCGCGCGCCCGCACCGGCCGCCTCGCTCGCGGGTGACGCCTGATGGCCTACTGGTCGCACGGCGGCGGCGGCGGGATGGGCGGCGGCGGCGGCCGCCACGACGGCTGGGACTACCAGGACATCGGCCGCATCTACGATCCGCACCTGCTGCGGCGGCTGCTCCCGTTCATGCGCCCATACCGCGGCCGCGTGCTCATCGCCTTCGTCGCGATGATCGTGTTCTCGGTCGCCTCGTACGCGCAGCCCTGGCTGATGGGTCGCGCCGTCGGCAACTACGTGGTGCATCGCGACGCCGACGGGCTCACGCGCGTCAGCCTCGCGCTCCTCGCGCTCGCGCTCGTCTCGTGGGGCGCGCAATGGGTGCAGCGCCTGCAGACGGGCTACGTCGGCCACCGCATCCTGCTCCAGCTGCGCACGCTCCTCTTCGCGCACCTCCAGCGACTCTCGCTCCGCTTCTACGATCGCGAGGAGGTCGGACGCGTGATGTCCCGCGTCACCTCTGACGTGACTGTGCTGCAAGACCTGCTCTCCAACGGCGTGCTCACGATCATCGCAGACCTGTTCGGCCTCGCGCTCGTCGTCTTGTTCCTGCTGTCGCTCGATGTGCAGCTCGCGCTCTTCGCGCTCGCGGTCATCCCGCTGCTCGTCATCGCCATGGCGATCTGGCAACGCCGCGCGCAGGTCGCGTTCATCAACGTCCGCCTCGCGATCGCCCAGGTGAACTCGAGCCTGAACGAGAACGTCTCCGGCGTCCGCGTCGTGCAGTCCGTCGGGCGCGAGCACCGCAACCTCGAGGCCTTCGAGCAGCTCAACAGCAGCAACCGCGACACCAACCTCACGGCCAACCGCGTGCAGGCACTCGTGATGCCGCTCGTCGAGCTGCTCGCGACGCTCGCCACCGTGCTCGTGCTGCTCGTGATCGGGCGCCGCCTCTTCAACGGCGACCTGCCCGCCGACGATGCGCTCGCGTTCGCCACGGCGTTCACGCTCTACGTGCAGCGCTTCTTCAACCCCGTCCGCGACCTCGTCATGCAGTACACGCAGATCCAGCGCGCGATGGCCGGCGCGCATCGCGTGTTCGAGCTGCTCGACACTGTGCCCGATATCGTCGACGCGCCCGACGCCGTCGCGCTCCCCGATGTCGAGGGCCGCGTCGACTTCCACCACGTGGACTTCGCGTACTCATCCGACGTGCCCGTGCTGCACGACATCGACCTGCACGTGCGCCCCGGCGAGACGATCGCGCTCGTCGGTCCCACCGGCGCCGGCAAGACCACCGTCACCGCGCTTATCAATCGCTCGTACGACGTCACCGGCGGCGGCATCGAGATCGACGGCATCGACCTCGCGCACATCCAGCGCCGCTCGCTCGCCCGCCGCATGAGCGTCGTGCTGCAAGAGCCCTACCTGTTCTCCGGCACCGTCGCTGAGAACATCCGCTACGGCCGCCTCGACGCCACCGACGACGAGGTGCGCGAAGCCGCGCGCGCCGTCGGCGCCGACGAGTTTATCCAGCGCATGCCCAGCGGCTACGACACGGCGCTGCACGAGCGCGGCCAGAACCTCTCGCTCGGCCAGCGCCAGCTCATCGCGTTCGCCCGCGCCGTCGTCGCGCACCCACGCATCCTCATCCTCGACGAAGCCACCGCGAACGTGGACACCCAGACCGAGCGCACGATCCAGCGCGCCCTCAAGACGCTGCTCAAAGGCCGTACCTCGTTCGTGATCGCGCACCGCCTCAGCACCATCCGCGACGCCGACCGCATCGTCGTCATGCGCGCCGGCCGCATCGTCGAGATCGGCACCCACGACGAGCTGCTCGCCACAGGCGGCGCCTACGCCGACCTCTACCGCATGACCTACGCCGCCCACGACACCGCGCCCGACCCGCCGCGCGACGGCGACGCCGCACCCCACCCCGTCGAGGCCGCGACGTAACGTCCGCTCAGCTGCCGCGCCCTGACAACGAACGGTGCGCGCCGTAGGGATCGCCGCCACGCGCCTCCGCGCAAAGGAGTACGATCCCTGCACGCTAGCCGCGCGCAGCGCCACGGGCCAGCCGCGCCACAGGGCCACAGGGAGGTCGCGAGCCATGCAAGACCCCGCGTACCCCGGCACCAACGCCAGCAACGACCCAGGCCGCGACCGCGGCAACGACACCGCGATCGGCCAGGCGCCGCCAGAACCGCGACGCCTCACGCGCGACCTCGATCACCGCATGATCGGCGGCGTCTGCGCCGGCATCGCGCAGCGCTACGCGCTTGACCCGCTGCTCGTGCGCGCAGGCTTCGTCGCGCTCACGCTCGTGAGCGGCGCGGGCATCGTGCTCTACGGCGCGCTCTGGCTGCTCATGCCGCCCCCCGGCGCCGACGCCACCCCCCGTGCCCTCCTGCGCACCAACCTCGACGACATGGCCGACCGCGCGCGCGTCACGGCCGAAGGTGTCGCCAGCGGCGCACGCCACCCCGTCGAAACAACACGTGTCGCGCGCACCGGCACCAGCCGCGTCGCCCGCAGCGTCACCGCCGCCGCCGCCGCCGCCCGCGAGACCTGGCAC
>SHYP01000011.1 GCA_009692725.1 Dehalococcoidia bacterium | reverse complement strand
CGATGGTGGACCCGAGCGGGATCGAACCGCTGACCTTCTGACTGCCAGTCAGACGCTCTCCCAGCTGAGCTACGGGCCCACGAGCACACGTGCCAGCGTCGCGTGGCGCCACGATTCTCGGCCACGGCGCGAGCATTGTCTACGCGGCGGCGGCTTGTGGCCGCCTGGGTCGATCGCGCGATGCCCCGCTCTCCGCCGCACCCCATGCGGTACCGTACCGGCGCCGGGGCGCTCCGGCGCAGCCGCGCGGCTGCAACTGGCTCGGGACACCACACCGCGACTGGACCTGAGGGCCGCCTCGTGCAGTATCCGCCGCCGACGCAGTCCGACCGGCCGCCCCGGCAGCACCTGCTTGTCTACGACGGCGGCTGCGGCTTCTGCGTCGTCGCGGTGCGCCGGGTGCGGCGCCGCGCGCGCGTCCCACTCGAGCTGCTCAGCTTCGACGAGGCGGCTCGCCGCGGCGGGCTGCTCACGGCGCTCGCCGCCGACGACGTGCGACGCAGCGCGCACTACATCACCCCGGAGGGCGTCGAGTACCACGGTGGGGCGGCCGTCACGCGCGCGCTGCGGCTCGGTCGCGGCGCGTGGGTGTTCGCGCTGCTCGACCTGCCGCCGCTGAGCGCGGGCCGCGACGTGGTGTACCGGCTCGTCGAGCGCCACCGCCGCCGCCTCGCGCGCTTCGCCGGCGCCGAGGCGTGCGCGATCGACGCGCGCGCCGCTGACAGTCGCGACTGAGCGGCGCGCGACCCGGCGCCTAGCCCAGCGGGCTCAGGCCGTGCGCGGCTGCCGCGTTCCACAGGTGCACCGCAAGGAACACGCCGGGCGCGAGCGGATCGTCGGCGGTCGCGAGCAGCGAGAGCACGCCCACCCACAGCGCGAAGCCTGCGGCGTTCGCTTGCAGCGCCGCGCCGCCGCGGATGCCTGACACGCGCTCGACGGCGGCCTGCATCGCCACGAACCACAGCGCGAGCGCGAGCAGCCCCGCGCCGAAGGCGACGCGCGGCACCACCATCAGCAGCCCCAGCACTAGCGGGAACGTCGCGAAGCCCGCGGCGCGCAGCAACTCGTCCACGCGCAGCGCCACGCGCATCGCGCGCTGCAGCAGCAGGTACACCACCAGCAGCCAGGCGAGCCACAGCGTGAAGGCGGCGAACGTGCCGAACAGCACGCTCTTCACGAACGTGTCGCGCGCGCCCGCGAAGTCGCTCACCATCCACCACAGCCAGCCGCCGAGCGCGAACGCGGTCAGCGACACGAGTGCGACCAGCACGCCCGTGCGCGTCGCACCGCGGTCGCGCTGGACATCGTCGATCGCCGAGAGGTCGAGCCTCGCGAGGCGCAGCAGCCGGTCGAGCGTCGTGCGAGGCAGCGTGTGCTCCAGTCGGCGCGCGCCGCTCCGCTGCCGGAGCGGCGGAATCACGCTGCGGTCCGGAGCCGTAGCGCCGAGATCCTGTCGCCGATGATACGCGACGCCGACCGGCGCGGGACATCGCCGCGCCGTGCGCCTACAGCGGCCGCTTCGCCGGCACGCCCGCGCGGCGCGGGTAACGCGCGTCCAGCGGACCGCTGCGCCGCACCAACAGCACTGTTTGTGGCGGCGCGCCGGGGGGCAGCGGTAGCGCGCGCGGTGCCTCGACGATGCCGCCCAGCGCCGCGATTGCGTTCGCGGCCGCGCGCAGCTCGTCGTCGGCGCGGCTGCCCTTGGGCGCCGCCAGCACGCCGCCGGGGCGCAGCAGCGGCAGCGCGTACTCCACCAGCACCGCGAGCGGCGCGAGCGCGCGCGCGACTACCACGTCGAACTGCTCGCGCAGCGCCGGGTCGCGCCCCGCGTCCTCGGCGCGTGCCGCCACCACGCGCGCGTCCCCCAGCGTCAGCGCCTCCACGAGCGCCTCGAGGAAGCGCGCGCGCCGGCCGTGCGCCTCCACGAGCGTGAGCGCCAGCGCCGGCTCGGCGAGCCGCATGGGCACGCCGGGGAAGCCCGCGCCCGCGCCGAGATCTGCGATGCGGCGCGGGGCGCCGGGCGGCAGCACCCCTGCCTCGCGTAGCACTACGAGCAGCGCCAGCGACTCGCCGAAGAGCCGGCGCTGCACGTCGTCGGGGTCCGCGATCGCCGTCAGGCCGGCGCGCTCGCGCCACTCGTGCAGCAGCGAGCGGTAGCGCGCGAACTGCGCCGGCGCGGCGGGAGGCAGCGTGAGGCCCATCCGCGCGACCGCGGCGTGGAGCGTCGCGAGCTCGTCCACGGTTGACACCGGCCGCCGCCCATCTCCTATGCTGACTGCGCTTGCCCGACCCCAGCGGCGGCGGCACCCGCAGCGCGGCACCGAGCATCAACGAGGGATGGAGACCGCCACATGGCGGAGAGTATCAGCGCGGCCGCAGCCGGCGCGCACTTCTTCAACAGCCTGGACGCCGAGAAGGCACGCAACGAGCGGCCCGAGGTCGATCGCTTCATCGAGTGGTTCGGCGCGGACAAGCCGATGGCCGGGCTCCGCGCGGGTGACGTGACAGCCTACGAGGAGCGCGAGCGCGAGCAGATAGGCCACGACGACCTCGGTCACCTCGAGCCGCTGCGCGCGTTCCTCGCCTACTGCTCCCGGCTCGCGTTCACCGACGCAAACCTCGTGCCGTCGCTGCACCTGCCGCCGGGCGCGGGCGGTGGCGCGCGTGGCGGCGACGCCGTCGACGAGCTGGGCGGGCGTGCCTACTTCGTCACCCGCGAAGGCCTCGGCGCGCTCGAGCTCGAGGTCGAGGAGCTGAAGGCGCGCCGACCCGACATGGCGGACCAGCTGCGCACTGCGATGGCGGACAAGGACTTCCGCGAGAACGCGCCGCTGGATGCTGCTCGCGACACCCAGGCGCACCTCGAGGCGCGCATCCGCGCCATCGAGGACCACCTTCGCCACGCCGTGATCATCGACCCGGACGGCAAGCACGGCACCGCGAACGTGGGTTCCACCGTGCGCGTGCTCAACCTGAAGGCGAACCGCGAGCAGACCTTCCACCTCGTCAGCTCCAACGAGGTGGACCCGGCCAAGGGCAAGATCTCGGTCGAGTCCCCGGTCGGCCGGGCCGTCAAAGACCACGGCCCCGGCGACGAGGTGACCGTGCGCGCCCCCGCCGGCGAGCTCCAGCTGCGCGTGCTGGAGGTCATCGGCTAGCAGCTCGGCGTCATCGCTGCGTCATACCTTCCCCGCGACACGCGCGTATCCTCGATGCATGGACGACGACGCGACGGCTGGTGGCAACGACACGGGCGGCAAGCTCCTCAAGCGCGGGCGCTTCTTGGCGCTGGTGGCGGGGGGCGGCGTGCTCGGCTGGGCCGGCACGCGCGTCTTCGGCGGGGCGGTGGGCGGGTGGCGCTACAACACCGTCGAGGTGCCGGTGCCGGCGTTCGAGCGCGACGCCTACCGCCTCGTCATCGATGGCCTCGTCGAGCAGGGGCAGGCGTTCTCCTACGGCGAGCTGCGCGCGCTCCCCGCGGTGCGGCAGGTCAGTGACTTTCACTGCGTCGAGGGCTGGGGCGTGCCGGACGTGCGGTGGGACGGCGTGCGCCTGCAGACGCTGATGGAGCGCGTGCGGCCGCTGCCTGAGGCAGGCTTCGTCACGTTCCACTCGCTCGGCGGCATCTACCGCGACTCGCTCACCATCGAGCAGGCGCAGCTGCCGGACGTGCTCGTCGCGTACGACATGGCCGGCGCGCCGCTGGAGCCGGAGCACGGGCTGCCGCTGCGGCTCGTGATGCCGCGCATGTATGGCTACAAGGGCCCGAAGTGGGTCACCCGCATCGAGTTTCGCGACCGCCGCGACATCGGCTACTGGGAGGAGCGCGGCTGGCGCATCGAGGCGTGGCTCAAGAGCTAGCGCCCGCTGCGCGCGACGCGCCCGCCCCCGCGGGGGCGGGCGAGGTGGTGCGTTTCGCGCCTTCCGCGCGCGCTGCGCACTGGCTGCTCGGCGTGCCCTTCTTGCTGCTGCTGCTCACCGGCCTCACGAACTTCCAGCCGCGGCTGAAGGCGCTCCAAGTGGCGGACGTGCGCGTGTTCGCGTGGCTGCACGTGGTGCTCGGCTTCGCGGCGCTCGCGCTCGCGGCGTGGGTGCTGGCCGCGCTCGTGCCGAGGCGCGCCGTGCGCGCCGACCTGCGCGTGCTCGCGCGCGTGGGCATCGACGACTACCTCTGGTTCCAGCACCTCGCGCTGCGGCTCGCGGGCGAACGTTCGACGGCGCTGCCCGTCGCCAAGTTCAACGCTGGCCAGAAGCTCAACGCGCTGCTCTCGCTGCTCGCCACCGTCGCGCTGCTCGGCAGCGGGCTCGTGCTCGGCATTTACTACACGACCACGGAGCTGCTCGGCGCCGGGTTCGTGGAGGCGGTGTTCCCGTGGCACACGGCCGTGTCGCTGCTCGTCGTGCCGCTCGTGGCGGGCCACCTGTACCTCGCGCTGCTGCACCCCGCAACGCGCGGCTCGCTGCGCGGCATGGTGCGTGGCCGCGTGCGCCGCGACTGGGCCGCGCGCCACCACCCGGCGTGGGTCGCCACCGCCGAGCCCGCGCCGCCGCCCGGGGAGCCGGTCGATCCGGTGGTGTACCCTGCCGCGCATGACGAGCGCTGAACGCGTGAAGCGGCTCGCCGGTGCGTGGCAGGGCCACAGCTCGCTGTGGCTCCAGCCGGGCACGCCCGCGTTCGAGTGCGCCACCAGCGCCACGCTCTACGCCGTTGCCGGCGGCAAGGTCGTCGCGTTCGATTACGCGTGGATGCTCGAGGGCGAACCGCAGGACGGTCGCCTCATGCTCGCCGTCGACGATGCCGAGGGAGTCCACATGGCCTGGTGCGATTCGTTCCACATGGACGCGAAGATCATGGACCTGGCCGGCGACGGCAACGACGAGGTGATCGCCGCGACCTGCTCCTACCAGCTCCCCGATTCCGAGCCGTGGCGGTGGCGCATCGAACTGGGGTCACACGGAACAGACGGCCTCCAGCTGCGCATGTACAACATCCTGCCGGCCAGCATGGGTGGGATCGAAGCCCTCGCGGTGCAGGGGGACTACATCCGGGCCTGAGCCCGTCGGCACCTGCGCGCCGCTGTCTGCGTTGCCCGCGCGGCGGCGCGGTGCGACGCTCGCTGTGGAGGCGGCATGGCCGAGCTGGCGATTGAGGTGCGCGGACTGCGCAAGCGCTACGGCGCGGTCGAGGCCGTCGCCAGCATCGACCTCAATGTCGCACGCGGCGAGGTGTTCGCGCTGCTCGGCCCGAACGGCGCCGGCAAGACCACCACCGTCGAGATCCTCGAGGGCTACCGCCAGCGCTCAGCCGGCGAGGTGCGCGTGCTTGGCCACGACCCCGCGCTCGGCGAGCGCGCGTACCGCGAGCGCATCGGCATCGTGCTGCAGTCCACGGGCGTCGAGCCGTACCTCACCGTCGAGGAAACCGTGGCGATGTTCGGCGGCTACTACCCGCATCCGCGCCCGGTCGCCGAGGTGATCGAGGTCGTCGGCCTGACCGAGCAGCGCGCGACGCCGGTGCGGCGGCTTTCCGGCGGCCAGCAACGACGGCTCGACGTCGCCGTCGGGCTCGCGGGCGACCCGGAGCTGCTGTTCCTCGACGAACCGACCACGGGCTTCGACCCGGGCGCGCGCCGCCAAGCGTGGGAGCTCGTGCGGCGGCTGCGCGCGCTCGGTAAGACCGTGCTGCTCACCACGCACTACATGGACGAGGCGCAGCAGCTCGCGGACCGCGTCGCGATCATCGCGCGCGGGCGGCTGCTCGTCGTCGGCACGCCCGAGGCGCTCGTCGCCGGCAACCCGGAGACCGCCATTACGTTCGCGCTGCCCGCGGGCGTCTTGCCGCCGGTCGAGCTCGGCGCCGCGCGTGACGATGCCGGCCACTGGCGTATCGCGACCACCGCGCCGACGCGCGACCTGTACGCGCTCACGCGCTGGGCCACCGAGCAGGACCTCCCGCTCGACCCGCTCGACGTGCGCCGCCCCTCGCTCGAGGACGTATACCTGCAGCTCACCGCGGACAGCGCGGACGCGGTGTCCGCCGAGGCCGCCCCGCACGCCGCGGCCGGGCGTCGCGGCAGGCGCTCGTGAGCGCGCTGGGTTTGGCGCTGCGCCAGGTGCGCTACGAGAACCGCGCGTTCTGGCGCAACCCCGCCGCCGCCTTCTTCACCTTCGTGTTCCCGTTGATCTTCCTCGTGATCTTCAACCTGATGTTCGGCAACGAGGAGATCACCATCGCCGGCGGCGCGACGGCGAGCGGCTCCACGTTCTATGTGCCGGGGATCGTCGCCCTGTCCGTCGTCAACTCGTGTTTCACGGGGCTCGCGATGAGCCTGACGGTCGCGCGCGACGGCGGCCTGCTCAAGCGCACGCGCGGCACGCCGCTGCCGGCGTGGGCGTACTTCGCGGGCCGCGTGCTGCACGTCACGCTGGTGATGCTGCTGCTCGTCGTGATCGTGACGGCGGCCGGCGCGCTCGCCTACGACGTGGATGTGCCGACGCGCACGCTGCCCGCCGCGCTCGTGGCGCTGCTCGGGGGGGGCGCCGCGTTCTGCGCGCTCGGCTTTGCGGTGTGCACCGTCGTCCCAAACGCCGAGGCCGCCCCCGCAGTCGTCAACGCGGTGGTGCTGCCGCTGCTCTTCATCTCCGACGTGTTCATCCCGCCCGACAACGCGCCCGCGTGGCTCACCGACGTGGCCAACGTGTTCCCGGTGCGCCACCTCTCGGTCGCGCTGCAGGCGGCCTTCAACCCGTTTGAGCGCGGCAATGGCTTCGAATGGTTCGACCTCGCCGTCGTCGCCGCGTGGGGCGTGCTCGGCGCGGCGATCGCGCTACGGCGCTTCAGCTGGGAGCCGCGCCGCTAGGGCGTGCTGCCGGGATCGAAGCGGCTCGCGCCGCTCGCCCCCGCGCAAGCGAGGCCGGCGGAGCGGGGGTGTGGGGGCGGAGCCCCCACGAGGCGAAGGGTGGGTGGGTGGGTCCACCGGCCCGGAGGGCCGGCGTCATCCGCTAGGCGCGCAGCAGCACGTCCACCATCATCGCAAGGAACAGCAGCCCGAGGTACGTCGTCGAGTAGCGGAACAGCCGCATCGCGCGTGCCGTCGATGGCGCGAAGTACAGCCACGCCGCGAGCCCGACGAAGCCCGCGCCCCCCACGAGCGCGGTTACGATGTACGTCCACTCCAGCCGCGCCACCGGCGCGAACAGCAGCGTCAGCGAGGCGACCGCGATCGACCACACGAGGATCTGCAGCCGCGTCTCGTCGGCGCCGCGCACCACGGGCAGCATCGGCACTCCCGCCGCGCGGTAGTCCTCCTCCAGCACGAGCGCGAGCGCCCAGAAGTGCGGCGGCGTCCACCAGAACACCAGCACGAACATGAAGAACGGCACCACGCTGCCGAGGTCGCCCGTCACCGCCGCCCAGCCGATCAGCGCTGGCGCCGCCCCCGCCGCCCCGCCGATGACGATGTTCTGCCACGTGCTGCGCTTCAGCCAGTACGTGTACACCACCACGTAGAACGCGATCGCGCCAAGCGCGAGCAGCGCCGCGAGCCCGTTCACCGTCAGCACCAGCCAGCCGCCGGCGAGCGCCGATAGCACGAGGCCGAAGCGCGCAGCCTGCAGCGGCGCGACGGCGCCCGTCGGCAGCGGGCGCCGCTGCGTGCGCCGCATGCGCGCGTCGATGTCGCGGTCGAGGTACTGGTTGATCGCGTTCGCGCCGCCCGCGGCCAGCATCCCGCCGACGAGCGTCGCGACCACCAGCCACGTCGAGGGCCAGCCATTCGCGGCCAGCACCATCGCGGGCACGGTGGTCACCAGCAGCAGCCAGATGATGTTCGGCTTGGTGAGCGCGACGTACGCGCGCAGCACCGGCCATAGTGCTGCCCGCCGTGCCGCGGGCCCGCGTGCGGCGGCGGCTGTCGGTGTGTCACGCATGAGCGCCCGCTCTCCGCTCGTGTGCAGCGCTCGCGTGCGCCGTCGCCGGCGCGTAGCGCGCGACGACCGCGAGCAGCACGAGGAGCGCCCAGATTGCGCTGCCCAGCGCGAGGTGCGCGACGCGCGGCCACTCCGCGAAGTTCGTCCAGATGTTCGCGGCGCCCACCAGCACCTGCACTCCGTACAACCCGACGAGCGCGAGCGCCGCCCGCCGCTCGAACTGCGTCGCCTCCGGCAGGTGGAACCAGCGGTGCCCCACCCACGCCACCGCCGCCCCGCCGGCGACTACCGCGAAGCGGTGCAGCCAGTGGATGTGCTGCTCGCGCCCCCCGTCGAGGAACGGGCGCGCCGCTTGCGGGCACTCGGGCCACCCGACGCAGGCCGTCGTCGCGCCGCTGCCGACGACGTAGGCGCCGGACAGCAGCACGAGGTACGTGACGAGCGCGCCCGCGAGCGTGACGCCCAGCATCGCGCTGCGCCGCCCGTCGGTCGCGCGCACGCGTTCCGGCCCGAGCAGCGCGAGCGCCGCGAGCGCCGTCAGCACGGCGAGCAACAGCAGCGCCGTCGCGAGGTGGAGCGTCACGACCTCGGGCGGCAGCTCGCGCTCCACTGTCACCTTGCCGAGCCACGCCTGGAACGCGAGCAGCGGCAGCGACCCGAGCGCCAGCCAGCGCAGCGCGCGGTCGCCGCCGCGCTGCCGCAGCGTCACCCACGCCGTCGCGAGCACGAGCAGCCCGACGATGCTCGCGGCCGTGCGATGCGAGTACTCGATGATGGCGGTCTTCTCCAGCGGCGGGTGCCAGTTGCCGTGGCAGAGCGGCCAGTCCGGGCAGCCGAGCCCGGAGCCTGTCGTGCGCACCACCGCGCCGATGGCGATCAGCGCCAGCGTGGCGCCGACGGTGACGGCCGCCAGGGCCGGGTAACGCATCGATCCCGCGCGCACGCCCCGCATGCTACGCGCTCCGTGCCCTGTACTCACGAGGCGGTACTCACGAGGCTGACTCACGGTGCAGGCTCACTCGGCGCCCCGATCCCGGCTCGAGGCGAGGCCAGCGGCGGGGCGTGACGGCTCGCCAGGGCTGCGGCTGCGCTCCGGTGCCGCGTCCCCTGCCTCCGCCAGCCGCTCCTCGACCCGCTCGAGCGCGCGCGTGACGGCGCGCAGCCGCGCCTGCAGCCACAGCAGGTAGCCGAACAGCCCCGCCCAGAACACCGCGAACCCGGCGAACAGGTACTCTAGGTGGTCCACTACGCGTCCTCCCGCCGGTCCATGGCGATGCGCAGCGCCGCCGTCCGCTGCGCCAGCTGCTCGGTGGCGGCGCGCAGCGCGATCAGCCACAGCGCGAGCAGCACCACCGCGACCACGCCGACGGCCAGCACCGCGAGCATCGAGTTCGGCAGCGCCTGGTCGCCGGGCAGCCGCAGCACGATCGGCTGCGGATGCAGCGTGCGCCACCAGCGCACCGACATGTTGATGATCGGGATGTCGAGGAACGCCACCACCGCGAAGATCGCCGCGAAGCGCGCCGCCTGCTCGTCGTCTTCGTCGGCCAGGCCGCGCGCGAGCAGGTAGCCCCCGAACAGCAGCAGCAGCACGAGCGTGCTGGTCAGCCGGGCGTCCCACGCCCACCAGACGCCCCAGATCGGCCGCCCCCAGATCGCGCCGGTCGCCAGCACGAGCGCTGTGAACAGCACGCCGACGCCGGCGGACGCGCGCGCGACCGCGTCCGCGCGCAGGTCGCGCCGCCACAGCACCGTCAGCGACGCGACGAAGGTGATGCTGTACGCCGCGTACATCGCGAGCGCCGCCGGCACGTGGATGTAGAACAGCCGCTGCACCTCGCCCTCCACCGCCTCGCGCGGCGCGACGATCACCGCGCCGACGATCAGCGCGAGCATCGCGACGCCGGTCAGCGGCGGCAGCACCACCCAGCGCGCCGCGTAGCTCGCGAGCACCAGCCGGCGCGCCGCGCTCATCGCTCCACCGCCAGCGGGAACAGCAGCGCGCTGCCGGCCGCGCTCCACGCGGTGAACACCACCAGCAGCAGCAGCCACGGCGCGTCGCCGTGCGGCAGATCGAGCGCCGCACCGGTCGCGCGCACCCCGCCGATCAGCAGCGGCATCAGCAGCGGCAGCGCGAGCACCGGCAGCAGCACCTCGCGCGAGCGTACGCGGCTGCCGAGCGTCGCGAGCAGCAGCATCAGGCTCACGTAGCCCGCCGCGCCCAGCGCCGTGAGCAGCAGCAGCTCGGGCGTGAGCAGCCCCACGTTGAACAGCACCGTCGCCAGCGCGAGCATCGCCACGTCGATGGCGAGCAGCGCGCAGAAGTACGCGACGAGCTTGCCCACGTACAGCGTCGTGCGCGGCACCGGCGCGAGCAGCAGCGCGTCGAGCGTGCCCTGCTCCGCCTCGTCGGCGAAGGCGCGACCGAGCGCGACCACGCCCGCGAACAGGAACGTCACCCACAGCACCCCCGGCAGCAGCGGCCGCACGTCGTCCGTGACCAGGTCGAACGCGAACGCGTACGTGAGCACGCTGAGCATCGCGAAGGTCGCCGCCGCGAGCCAGCTGGCGCGCCGCCGCCACAGCAACCGTAGGTCCTTCCCCAGCACCGCGCGCGTGGCGTCGAGCCCCGCGCTGTGCGGCAACGGGCCGCGCCGCCCTGTGTCGAGCGGCCCTGTGTCGAGCGGCCCTGTGTCGAGCGGCACGGTGTCGTGCAGCAGGGTGTCGTGCCGCAGGGTGTCGGGCAGGGCACGCTCGTCGTTCATGTGCGCACCGTGGCGAGCGGGGCGCCGGCGCTCGCGCGATCCGCGGCCGCGCCTGCCGCCGCCCCGCTCGCGGTGATGCGCCCGCGTTCGCAGTGCAGCGCGCCGTCGGCCCAGCGCGCGACGCGATCGAGGCGGTGCGTCGCCGCGAGCACGGTCACGCCCGGCGCGCACAGCATCAGCTCGTCGAGCAGCGCGAGCCCCTCGGCGTCGAGGCCCGTCTCCGGCTCGTCGAGCAGCAGCACCGCCGGCCGGTGCACGAGTGCGCGCGCGATCGCCAGCCGCTGGTGCAGCCCGCGCGAGAGCACCGCCGTCGGCTCGTCGCGGCGGCGCCACAAGCCCAGCGCGCGCAACAGCGCCTCGCCGCGCTCGTCCGCGCGCGGCACGTCGTACAGCCGCGCGAAGAAGCGCAGGTTTTCGCGCGGCGTCAGCTCCTCGTACAGCATCGGCCGGTGCGCGAGCACGCCGATCGCGCGACGCAGCGCGCTGCTGCCGCGCGACACCGGATGCGCGTCGATCCACGCCTCGCCCGCGCTCGGCGCGGCGAGCGTCGCGAGCACCGCGAGCAGCGTGCTCTTGCCCGCGCCGTTCGCGCCGGTCAGCGCGATGCGCGCGCCGGGCGCGATCGCGAACGTCGCGTCCTCGAACACGCGCACGCCGCCGTAGCGCTTGCCCAGCTCACGCGCCGCGATCATCGGCGCGGGCAGCGCGGCGTTCATCGCGCACCTCGTGCGGCGCGCCGCGGCCGCTGCGTACGCGGCCGTCCGAACCGTGCTGCAAGCCGTGCTGCGAGTATGGCGCCGCCGCCGACGACCGCGATCGCGAGCGCCGCGCCGAGCGCTGCGCCGGCCGGCTGCGTGAGCGGGTTCGTCGCGCGTGCGCCGCCCAGCCCCGCGAACGTCACCACCAGCGCCTCGCCGGGCCCCGTCGGCCGCGCGCGTTCGACGACGCGCCAGCGCTCGCCCTCCAGCGTGCGCGTCGCCACCGCGCGCGCGTCGCCCTCCGCCGTCACGTCCTCGAGGAAGCGCGCCGGCACCCACGCTTCGATGCGCTCGGTGGGGAGCGGTGCCGTCACCCGCAGGCGGTACTGCGCAGCCGCGCGGTCGTACGCCACCGCGAGTCGCGTTACCACGACCTGTCGCCCCGGCAGCAACGGCTGTGTCGTCGTCACCGCGCCGTCCGCGAGCACGACCGTCGCGAGCCCGGAGAGGTCGCTCGCGGTCCGCGCGCCGGGCGGCGCCGGTGTGCGTAGCGTGATGCCGTCCGTGCGGCCCGCCCACGCGCGGTCGCTCGTGTTCTCCACCTCGTCCTCGCGCTGCAGCTCGAGCGTGCCCGCTGCCTGGTCGAGCCCGCGCACCGACACCACCGTCGAGGTGATGCGCAGGGGCGGCGGCTCCGCGGCGCGCTCGTACACCACCATGTCGCGCGTCGCCTCCGGCGCCTCGGGTGAGAGCAGCAGTGGCGGCTCGCTGAGGTACGGCACGCCCTGGTACACGGTGCGCAACACGTACGACACCGTCGCGTCGGCGGCGACCACGAAGCGGAAGCGCCCGTCCATCGGCTGCTGTTCCTGGCTCGTCAGCTCCGCGCGCGCGCCGATGGCGATCAGCTGCACGCGCACGTCGAGCGTCTGCGGCGCGCCCGCCGTGCCGTTACGCACCGCGCCGCTGATCACGCCCTGTGCTTGCGCATCTGCCCGCGCCGCCCCGGTCGTCGGCGCGAGCGCGAGCGCGCCGAGCAGCAGCGCCACGAACGCGGTGCTGCGCGCGGGCGCGCGGGCGCTCACGGCCGCGGCTCCCAGCCCGCCGCGCGCAACGCCTCGGTCACCGCGCGCAGCTGCGGGCCCAGCGCGCGCCGCCCGAGCGCGCGGTCGGCGGCCGCGATGCGGCCGTTGCGCGCGTCGTCGTCGAGCTCGCGCAGCTCGGCCAGCAGCCGCGCGCGCTCTGCGCGCAGCTCGTCTGCAGCGCCCGCTGCGTCGATGCTCGCCCCGACGGCGGCCCGCGCGCGGCCGCGTAGCGCCGGGCCCGCGATCGCCAACGCGGCGGCGATCGCGAGCGTCACGAGCAGCGCCCACTCCATCAGCGCGCCTCGCGGTCGCGAGTCAGCTGCTCGTCGAGCCAGCCGTCGCTCGGCGCGTCATCCGCGAGGGCGCGCGCCGGCGCGCGCGCTCCGCGGCGCATCGCCACGAGCGCGACGGCCCCGCCCGCGGCGACGAGCAGCGTAGCGACCATCCCCCAGCCGAGCAGCGCGCGCCTGAAGCCGCGATAGGGCGGGTCCGCGAGCACGCCCACCCCGTAGCGCGCCTCGAACACACCGACGATCTGCTCGGCGGACTCGCCGGCGGCGAGCCGCGTGCGGATCTCCGCGCGCATGTCCTGGCACAGCTGCGTGTCGCACACATCGAGCCGCAGGTTCACGCATTGCGGGCACAGCAGCTGCCGCTCGATCGCGAGCGCCTGCGCGTCGGCCGACTGCGCGTGCACGGTGCGCGGCGCAAGCAGCGCGCCCGCGCAGGCGAGCAGCGCCACGAGCACGAGGGCCGTCGCGCGCGCGCGTGCGCCGTGCATCGTCGCTAGCTCCGCGCCGCGGCGGGCTCGCGCGCGGGCGCCGTCACGAGCGCGGGCCGCGCGCGCAGCGGCACGAACGCGAGCAGCCCACCCACGATGTACACGCCCGCGCCCGCCCACAGCCACGGCATCAGCGGGTTGACGAACACCTGGAACTCCGTCACGCCGTCCGCGTCCCAGCCCTGCACGAACACGTACAGGTCGTCGCGCCAGGTGTGCTCGATCGCGATGATCGAGGTCGGTTGCTGCGGGAAGTTGGTGAACAGCCGCCGCCCCGGCGCGAGCGGCGCGCGCTCCTCGCCGCCGCGCGTGACGCGCAGCGCCGCGACTACCTCGGTGTCGATGCCGTTGCGAGCGGGCGCGCGCTCCTGCAGCCCGTCGAAGGTGAGCGTGCGGCCCCCTGCCTCGAACGACCCGCCGGGCGCGACCGTCGCGCGGATCTGCTGCTGGTAGATGTTCGAGCCGACGATGGCGATCGCAAGCACGCCCACGCCGAGGTGCACGAGGTAGCCGCCGTAGCGCTGCTGGTCGCGCTCGAACAGCGCCGCGAGCGCGGCCGGCCACGCGACGCCCGACGCCCGTCGCACTCCGCGCGCGCCGATCGCGAACTCGCGCAGCGTCACGAACAGCAGCACCGTCGCTGCACACGTGGCCGTCAGCGCGAACGGGTCGCGCATCCCCCCCGCGCCGAGCGCCAGCCCCGCGGCCACCGCCACCACCAGCGGACCGCGGAAGCGGCGCGCGAGCGTCGCGCCCGCCGCGCGCCGCCACGGCAGCACCGTGCCGATCACCATCAGCACGACCAGCGCGACCAACAGCGGCCCCACGACGCGGTTGAAGAACGGCGGACCCACCGTGATACGCGTGCCGTCGAACAGCTCGGAGAACACCGGGAACAGCGTTCCGCCAAGCACCACCAGCGTGATCGCCAGGAACAGGTAGTTGTTCACGATGAGCGCGCTCTCCCGCGAGAGCAGCGACTCAAAGTCGTGCCCGGGGCGCAGCATGCGCGCGCGCCACGCCATCAGCCCGCCGGCGCCCGCGATCAGCACGGCGAGCAGCGCGAGGAAGTAGCCGCCGATGTCCGAGCGCGCGAACGAGTGCACCGACTCGACGAGCCCGCTGCGCACGTTGAACGTGCCGAACACCGCCAGCGCGAACGCCGCCACGACGAGCCCGACGTTCCACAGCTTGAGCATGCCCCGCCGCTCCTGCACGAGCAGCGAGTGCAGGAACGCCGTGAGCGGGAGCAACGGCAGCAGCGCCGAGTTCTCCACCGGGTCCCAGCCCCAGTAACCCCCCCAGCCGAGCACCGTGTACGCCCACCACCCGCCGAGGAAGTTGCCGATGCTCAGCACCAGCCACGCGCACAGCGCCCACCCGCGCACCGCGCGCAGCCATGCGCCGTCGACGCGCCCCGCCGCCAGCGCGCTCATGCCGAGCGTGAACGGGATGGCCGTGCTGACGAGGCCCGCGAGCAAGAACGGCGGGTGCACCAGCATCCCGCGGTCCACGAGCAGCGGGTTGAGCCCCCGCCCGTCGAGCGGTGTGACCGGGCTCGCCGCGAACGCCGACTCGAACGCGACCGCCGGCACGAGGAACGCCACCAGCAGCGCCCCCGCGATCGCCGTCGCCGGGGCCGCGCCCCAGGGAATCGCAGGCAACGTGCGCCACGCGAACACGGCCACGAACAGCGACAGCAGCCACGTCCACAGCAGCAGCGAGCCCGCCTGCGCGCTGTACAGAGCCGCCCATTTCAGCGGCGGGTCGAGCTCGCGCGAGGACACCGCCGCCACGTACGCCAGCGAGAAGTCGTCGCGCAGCAGCGCCACCGCGAGCGCGCCGACCGCGACGGTGATCGCCGCCGCGGCGACCAGCAGCGCTCGCCGCGCCGCCGCCAGCGCGCCGGGTCGCGCGCGCGCGCCCAGCAGCGCGCCCGCCACCGCCGCCACCGCCGCGCCCAGCGCTACCAGCAGCGCCGCAGCGCCCAGCGCCGCGAGCACGCTCATCGCGCGTTCGACGCGTTGCCCGCGTCGGTCACGAACTCGGACTCGTGCTTGATGATCACGGACGAGGCGCGTAGCCGCCCGGGGCCTTCGGCGGTGCCCTCGACGACCACGAACGCGCGCGGCCCGAACAGGTTCGGCTTCACGCCGTCGTAGCTGATCTGCATCGTCTCGCCGTGCTCGCCCACGATCTGGAAGGCCACCGGGCGGCCGCGCTCGTCCACCACCGACCCCTCGACGACGCGCCCGCCGACGCGCCAGCGGCCTTCGCGGCCGCCGAGCTGCGTCGCGAACTCCTCCGGCGTGACGTAATACGAGACCGCCGATCCCGCCGCCTGCACCGCGAGCGCCCCGATGCCGAGGCTGGCCACCGCGAGCACAGCCAGCAGCTTCGCGCGGCGGCTCCCCAGCAGGCTGCCGAGGCGCCCTCCCGCGCTCACGAGCGCCCGCCGATGCTCGCCAGCGCCTCGCGCAGCACGGGCTCGCGCAGTTCGCCCAGCACCCGCCGGTCGATCTCGAGCCCGGGGTGCATGAAGAACGCCATCGGCAGCCGCTCGACCGCCAGCGCGAGGTAGAACGCGCCGTCTGCGTCCCGGACTACCGGGAAGGTGAGCCCGTAGCGCTGCGCGAAGGCGCGCGCGTCCGCCTCGCCATCCCAGATGTTGACGCCCACGAAGGTGTAGCCCTGCGCCAGGTACTCCGGGGCCAGCCGCTGGATCAGCTGTGCCTCCGCCTTGCACGGTTCGCACCAGGACGCCCAGAAGTACACGAAGACCGGCCCGCCGGCGTGGTCCCGGAGGCGGAAGCGCTCGCCGGCGAACGTGGTCAGCGACACGTCCGCGGCCGCGCTGACCGATGCCGCGGCGGGCACCGGTGCGGCCGGAACCCCGCCGTCGTCGTCGCCATCGAGCCCGGCCGCCAGCGCCCCCACGAGGGCGAGCGCCAGCGCGAAGGCGGCGACGATGCCGACCACCACGAAGCGGCGGCTCACCATCGGCTTGGCATCAGTGCTCGGCGTTGCCAGAACGCTATCCCGCTCCCCCGCCGCACATCGCACGCCAGTGTACGCGAGCGCGAGGGCCGTGCATGCCCCATCGACGCTTGTGTTGGGGCCAGGGCGGTTGACCGTGAACGTGGCCGATGGTACTGGTACGGGCGGCCTAAGTTCGGGGGACATCCGTCGCGACGTGCGTCGCGACGGCCGCGGACGCCGTGGGGAGGGGGATGCCGTGCGGGCAGTCTTGACGGCACGGCATCGGACGGGCGATCGAGCCCGGTCGGGGACGGCACGCGGCCTGCGCCGGTGGGCCTCCCCGCTCGCGCTCGTCGTGCTCGCCCTCGCCCTTGGCGGCTGCGACGCGCCGATGAGCACGTCGGAGATAGAAGGCAGCTGGAACAAAGAGGTCTGGAAGCCCTACTGGGTGATCCTGATCCTCGGCGGCATCGTCTTCGTGGTGATCATGGCGGCCACCGTCGTGCTGCCGCTGATGTACCGCGAGCGGCCCGGCCGCGAGGCACGTCAGATCCACGGCAACACCAAGTTCGAGGTCGTCTGGACGATCATCCCCGTCGTCATCGTGCTCGTGATGATGGTCCCGACGCTCGACAGCGTCTTCAAGCTCGACGAGAAGCCGCCCGCGAACGCGCTCAAGGTCGAGGTCATCGGTCACCAGTGGTGGTTCGAGTTCCGCTATCCGGACCTCGACGTGGTGACCGCGAACGAGCTGCACGTCCCCGAGGGCCGCGTCGTCGACTACGCCCTGCGCTCCGTCGACGTGATCCACTCGTTCTGGGTGCCCCAGCTCGCCGGCAAGATCGACATGGTGCCCGGCCGCGACAATCACATTGCGTTCAGCGCCCTGCGCGCGCGGCCGGAGCCCTACCTCGGCCAGTGCGCCGAGTTCTGCGGCACCTCCCACGCGAACATGCGCTTCCGCGTCTTCGTGCATACCGCCGAGGACTTCGATCGCTGGGCGAAGGCGGAGGCGGCGGACCGTGTGTCCTCCGTCTCGCGCACCGCGGAGGAGGCGTTCCTCGCGGCGCCGTGTCTCGGCTGCCATACCGTCCGCGGCACGGACGCGGCCGGCATCGCGGGCCCGAACCTGACCCACGTTGGCTCGCGCACGACGATCGGCTCGGGTCTGCTCGACAACACGCCCGCGGAGCTCAAGCGCTGGATCTCCAACTCCAAGAGCGTCAAGCCCGGCTCCAAGATGCCGCCGATGGCCCAGTCGGCCGGCGGCACGCTCACCGACCAGCAGATCAACGTGATCATCAGCTACCTGCAGAGCCTCAAGTGAGCGCCGTGTCACGGCGCTCGCTTGCAGCACGGCGTTCGTCCAGCATGGGATCGGGCAGCATGGGTTCGTACGGCATGCAGTGCGGCGCGCCCGGCGCGCCCGCCACGGAGGCTCCGCGATGGCGACCATAGCAGGCACCCTGGTCCAGCCAACGCAGGCGGGCGTGTGGTCTTGGATCACCACCGTCGACCACAAGCGGATCGGCGTGCTCTATGGCGTGTCGGGCTTCTCGTTCTTCCTCTGGGGCGGCTTGCTCGCGCTGCTCATGCGCACCCAGCTCGCCGTGCCGAACGGCACCGTGATCGAGTCCGACCGCTTCAGCCAGCTCTTCACGATGCACGCGCTGACGATGATCTTCCTCGCGATCATGCCGATGGGCGCGGGCTTCTTCAACTACATGATCCCGCTGATGATCGGCGCGCGCGACGTCGCGTTCCCGCGCCTGAACGCGCTCTCGTACTGGACCTTCCTCGGCGGCGCGTCGATTCTCAGCCTGAGCTTCCTGTTCGAGGCGCCCGGGGGCGGCTGGTTCAACTACGCGCCGCTGTCCGAGCGCCCCTACAGCGAAGGTATGGGCGTCGACTTCTACGTCGCCGGGCTGCTCACCCTCGGCCTCTCGTCGCTGATGGCCGCGCTCAACTTCGCGGTCACGATCATCAACCTGCGCGCGCCCGGCATGACGATGATGCGCATGCCGGTGTTCGTGTGGATGACCTTCGTCATCTCGATCCTGCTGATCCTCGCGCTGCCGCCGCTCACCGTCGGCCTCATCCAGCTACTGTTCGACCGCCAGTTCGGCACGCACTTCTTCATCGCCACCGAAGGCGGGGACCCGCTGCTCTGGCAGCACATCTTCTGGGTCTTCGGCCACCCCGAGGTGTACATCCTGATCCTGCCCGCGATGGGCATCGTCTCCGAAGTGCTGCCCACGTTCTCCCGCAAGCCGCTGTTCGGCTACCCCGCGATCGTCTTCTCCGGCATCGCGATCGGCGTGCTGAGCTGGGTCGTGTGGAGCCACCACATGTTCACCACCGGCATGGGCACGACGGTGCGCGCGGTGTTCGCTGTGAACACGATGATCATCGGCGTGCCGACGGGCATCAAGATTTTCAACTGGCTCGCCACGCTGTACGGCGGCAGCATCCGCTTCACCACTGCGATGTACTTTGCGATCGCGTTCATCGCCACGTTCACGATCGGCGGCATCTCTGGCGTCATGCACGCCTCGCCACCGGTGGACTCGCAGCACCAGGATACGTACTTCGTCGTCGCGCACCTGCACTACGTGCTCTTCGGCGGCGCGATCATGGGCATCTTCTCCGGTATCTACTACTGGTTCCCGAAGATGACAGGTCGCTTCCTCAGCGAGGCGCTTGGCCGCTGGCATTTCTGGCTACTCTTCATCGGCATGAACATGACGTTCTTCCCCATGCACTTCCTCGGCATCGCCGGCATGCCGCGGCGCATCTACACCTACGACGATGGCCTCGGCTGGGGCTACTGGAACATGTTCGCGACGGTCGGCTCGTACGTGCTCGGCATCTCGATCCTGATCTTCGTCTTCAACTTCTTCCGCTCCATGCGTCAGGAGCCAACCGCCCCTGCCAACCCGTGGGACGCCGGCACGCTCGAGTGGGGCACGAGCTCACCGCCGCCCGAGCACGACTTCGACGCTATCTACACCGTGCGTGCGCGCGATCCGCTCTGGTACGACCGCGACCACGGCGTCGCGGCACCCCAGGCGACCGGCGAGCACATCCACATGCCGCCGCCCTCCTACTATCCGATCCTGATCGCCATCGGCATCACGTTGCTCGGCGTCGGTTCGCTGTCGCACCTCGCGATCAGCGCGCTCGGCGGTGTGATCGCCTTCTACGGCGTCTGGGGCTGGGCGCTCGAGCCCACTGACTAGCGAGCGAGGTAGGAGTCGCCCATGGCACACGCACCGGCAGTCGCCCACGGTGGCGCACACGTCACGTCCACCGGGACCGAGAACCGGAAGCTCCTCATGTGGATCTTCCTCGGTTCCGAGTGCCTGTTCTTCGGCTCGCTGATCGCCACCTACCTCGTGTTCAAGCACCAGGTGATCGAACGCGGCATCGGCCCCTTCCCCGTCGACGTGACCATCGACGGCAAGGTCGAGCACGGGATCCTCGACATCCCCATCACGTCGACGAGCACGTTCGTGCTGCTGATGAGCTCCGTGACCATGGTGCTGGCCGTCTACGGCGCCCAGCAGCACCGCCTGAAGATGATGAAGCTCGGCCTGCTCTCCACGATGCTGCTGGGGCTCACCTTCCTCGGCTTCCAGGTCTACGAGTTCCGCACCTTCGGCTCTGAGGGCCTGAACCTCACGACGAACATGTTCGGCGCCACGTTCTTCGTGCTCACCGGCTTCCACGGCACCCACGTCGGCGTCGGCGTGCTGTACCTCGCCTCGCTGCTCGCCGCCTCGTTCCGGCGCAACGGGCTTGGTCGCGAGGCCGGCGCGCACGTCGAGATCGCAGGTCTGTACTGGCACTTCGTGGACATCGTCTGGATCGTCATCTTCACCGTCCTCTACCTGATCCCGTAGCGGTCACCAAGACCGGGCAGCAAGAGCGGAGCAGCGCGATGGCGCACGGCGCGGAGCACACGGAACAAGAGCACGGCCTGCGTCCGATGCAGTACGTCGCCATCGGCGCGGGCCTGACCGTGATCACGATCGCCGAGCTGTGGATCTCCTACAGCGACCTCGGCAGCCTGATGGTCCCGCTGTTGCTCGGCCTCTCGGCGTTCAAGTTCGTCGTCGTGGTCGGCTGGTTCATGCACCTGCGCTTCGACCACCGGCTCTACACGCAGGCGTTTGCCACCGCGCTTGCCCTGGGCGTGCTCGTCACGCTCGCGTTGCTCACGCTCTACTGGGGCGACGCCGCCGACAGCATCCGCGGCTACCGCGACTGGCTGAACTCGGGCTAGCGCGCGTGCGCGTCCGGCGTGACCGCGCCGCTCCGGACTAATTGAGCGTGGACGTCGCCGGGGGCGCCGCTCGCGGCGGCTCCGCGGCCGTGAGTGCTCGCTGCTCCGCCTCCTGCTGCGCGAGTTCGGAGCGCACCGCCCACACCCCGAAGAGCGCTGCGAGCACGATCAGGTTCAGCGCCTGCCCGGGGATCCACATGATCAGCCCGCCCAGCTCCTGGTCCGCCCGTGGCTCGATCGGCAGGATCAACCGCACGTCCTCGTACACCGGGTACAGCGTGTAGTCGGCGAGCGTGATCAGCGCTGCGATCACCGACTGCGCCGTCCCCGCCACGAGCACGTAGCCCATCCGCGCGAGGTACCCGAGCGGTGCGTGCAGCGGCCGCGGGTCGATCACGTTCCACCAGAACAGCAGTGCTGCCCCCGTGAACGTTGCGTGCTCCAGCGCGTGGATGCCGTCGTCGCGCACCGCCGCGTCGTACCACCCCGGCACGAGGTGCCATGCGATAAGCGCCGCGTTCGCCAGCACGAGCGCGACCAGCGGCTGCGTCAGCGTGCGCCACACCACCGACGCGCGCCCATGCGGCGCGAGCGGCCGCGCGGCCAGCCGCCGCGCCCAGCGCGGCAGCCCGCGCAGCACGGGCGTCGTCGGCGCGCCCAGCAGCAGCAGCGGCGTGCCCACCGCGATCAGCAACAGGTGCTGCACCATGTGCATCGAGAAGTGATGCTCGGCGAGCCGGTCGAGCGGCGACACGAGCGCCAGCACCAGCGTGCCCAGCCCCAGCGCGAAGTAGGCCGTCTGCCACCAGTGGTGCGACCCCGCGCGCCCGCCGCGCCAGCGCCGCAGTCCGCGCACGTAGAGCAGCGCCAGCAACCCCGCCGGGATCAGCACGAACGGGTCGAGGCTCCACGCCGTCCACAGCCGCTCGTCCGCGCCCAGCGCGTCGTGCGCGGGCGCCCCGCCGCCCGTCAACGCCAGCGCGAGCGCGTACCCCGGACCGATCATCGTCGCCTCCCGCCCGCTCACCACGCAGTATGCCGCCGCCGCTGCTCGGCCTCCACGGCGGCGCGTTCGGGAGCCCTCACCCCCGGCCCCTCGCCCTCGAAGAGGGAGAGGGGCCGGGGGTGAGGGCTCCTTCTCCCCCTCGCCCGCAGCGCGGGAGAGGGGGCTGGGGGGTGAGGGTCGCTCCCGAGCGCGCCGTGACGCCTCGGAACAAGCCCGCCGGGACGCGTCCGTTGACGCGCCCGCTCACACCCGTCTACGATCGCTGCGGCACACTTTGCGTACTGTGTACGCTATCACCCACGGCGGAGCTCGCATGGCAGTCCTGCGCGTCGCCCTCGCCCAGCTCAACACGACCGTGGGCGACCTCGCCGGCAACAGCGCGCTCATCCTCGACGCCGGCCGCCGCGCCGCCGCGGCCGGCGCCGACCTGGTCGCGTTCCCGGAGCTCGCGCTCACCGGCTACCCGCCCGAAGACCTGCTGCTGCGCGCCCCCTTTATCGCCGACGCCGTCGCTGCGCTCGAGGCGCTCGCGGAGGCGGCGCGCGACCTGCCGCCGCTCCTCGTCGGCTGCCTCGACTTCGACGGCCAGCTCTACAACGCCGCTGCCGTGCTCCACGCCGGCCGCGTCGCCGGCCGCTACCGCAAGCATCAGCTCCCCAACTACGGCGTGTTCGACGAGCTGCGCTACTTCCAGCCGGGCACCGAGGCGCCGCTCTTCAGCATCGGCGGGGTCGCCGTCGGCGTGACCATCTGCGAGGACGTGTGGTACCCCGGCGGCCCGCTGCGCGAGCACGCGCTTGCCGGCGCGAGCGTGGTCGTGAACCTCAACGCCTCGCCATACCACTTCGGCAAGACGCACGACCGCGAGCGCATGCTCGCCACGCGCGCGGCCGACAACACCGTCGCGATCGTGTACGTGAACCAGGTCGGCGGCCAAGACGAGCTCGTGTTCGACGGCAACTCGCTCGTGCTCGGCGCGGATGGCGCGCTGCTCGCCCGCGGCGCCTCGTTCGCCGACGACCTCGTGCTCGCGGACATCGACGTCACGCGCATCATCCAGCGCCAGCTGCATAGCCCGCTGCTCCGCCGCGAGCGCGGCCCGCAGCCGCTGCGCACACCCATCGACGTGTCGCCCGCGCGCGCCGGCGCGCGGGCGCCGCTGCCCCCCGCGCACACCGCGGAGCCGGACTCCATCGCCGAGGCGTACGCTGCGCTCGTCGCCGGCACGCGGGACTACGTGCGCAAGAGCGGCTTCGCGAACGTGCTCGTCGCGCTCTCCGGCGGCATCGACTCCGCGATCGTCGGCGCCGTCGCTGTCGACGCGCTCGGCGCCGAGCACGTGCGCGGCGTCTCGCTGCCGTCGCGCTACTCGTCCGAGGGCTCTATCGCCGACGCGCAGGCGCTCGCCACGAACCTCGGCATCGCGCTCGTCGCCATGCCGATCGAGCCGCTGCACGAGGCCGCGCTCGACACGCTCGCGCGCGAGTTCGCGGGCACGCCGCCCGGCGCCGCGGAGGAGAACATCCAGGCGCGCATCCGCGGCCTGCTGATGATGGCGCTCTCCAACAAGTCCGGCGCGATGGTGCTCACCACCGGCAACAAGTCGGAGTACGCGTGCGGCTACGCCACGCTCTACGGGGACATGGTGGGCGGCTTCGCGGTGATCAAGGACGTCCCGAAGACGCTCGTCTACCAGCTCGCGCGCCACCGCAACACGCTCGGCGCCGTCATCCCCGAAGCGTCGCTCACCAAGCCCCCGAGCGCCGAGCTGCGCCCCGGCCAGCTCGACACCGACTCGCTCCCCCCCTACGAGCAGCTCGACCCGATCATCGAGGCGTACGTCGAGGACGACGCGCCCCTCGAATCGATCGTCGCCGCCGGCGCCGACGAAGCGCTCGCGCGCCGCGTGATCGACATGATCAACCGCAATGAGTACAAGCGCCGCCAGTCCCCGCCCGGCGTGAAGATCACCCCCCGCGCCTTCGGCCGCGACCGCCGCCTCCCCCTCGCCTCGAAGTACCGGGGCTACTGACCGCTCGCGTCGCCGCCCTTGTCCTGCTCATCGAGGCGCTGCTCCAGCACCTGCGCGATCGCGACGGCCGCCGTGTCCGCCGCCGTCAGCTGGATCCACGCCTCGAACGCCTCACGCAGCTGCGCGTACGCGGCCTCGACGGCCGCCTCTCGCGCGGGGTCCGCGCCCGCCGCGGCCCGCACCCCGCCGACCTCGCTGATCAGCCGCTCGAGCGCGGGCGCGAGCTGGTCGTGGTAGCCGTGGCCGCGCTCGTCGCCCATCGCGTGGCCGCGGTCGCGCAGGATCGCGAGCGCGCCGAGCGCCCACGTCAGTGCGCCGAGCAGCGCCCCGCACGCCTCGGCGTCCAGGCGGATCGCGTACGGCCGCGCGCCCCCGCCACCCGCGCCGCCCCGCGGCGCACGCGCGCTCACGGCTTGCGCTGCCCCTCGAACGCCAGCGTCGTCGCCATGCGCAGCGCGCCGATGAGCGCCGCGCGGCCCCGCAGCTCGCCCGCCACCACGCGCGGCCCCGGCGCCACCTCGTCCAGCACGCGTTGGAGCAGCGGCGCGAGCCGCTCGACGTGCGCCGCCGCCCCGTCCAGCACCACCACCGCCGGGTCGAGCAGCGCCGCCAGGTCCGCGAGCGTCGCCACCACCGCCTCTGCGTCGTCGCTCGTCAGCGGTTCCGCGAGCCGCGGCAGCGCGGGCAGCGCGCCCGCGCGCAGCTGCGCACCGCGCACCGGCCGCCCGCCCACCATCGCCGCCGCCGCCGGCGTCCCGTGTAGCGACACGTACAGCACGTCGTCGGCGCCTGCGGCCGCACCCTGCCAGTGCTCGCCGAGCAGCGCCGCGAGCGTGCGCGACTCCGCCGCGACCGGCGCGTCGATGTGCCGCCGCAGCGCGTCGACGATCGCGAGCCCGTCCCAGCCCGGCTGCTCCGCGCACTGCAGCAGCTGCCCCGCCACCGGGTCGACCGGCCCCGGCGCGGCCACCGCGATCGCGCGCGCGGAGCGCCCCTCCCCGTGCGTGGCGAACGACGCCGCGATGCGCCCGCCTACCTCCCACGACCACGCGTCGCCGTCCGGCAACTCCGGCAGCGGCCACGCCTCGTGATGCAGCGGGCGGCCGTCGGGCTCCGCGAGCAGCAGTTGCAGCTCCGCCGCGGTGAAGTCGATCGCCACCAGCAGCGCGTCCGCGCCCACGTTCCGCCGCCCCTCGGTGTCACTCGGTCACTCGCCGTGACGGGGTCACTCGCCGTGACCGGCGCGGGCTCGCGCCGCGTGCTTGTCGCACGGCTGTTCCGCTCGCCCCGCGATGGCGACTGTACGCACCCCCGCCGCGGGAGGCAAAGCCGCGGTGCGGTGCCCGCCGGTGCGCGGCGGCGCTATCCTCAGCGTCATGACCGGCGACGCGTTGCGGTTCGAGGCGATTGGCGTGATCGGCGCGGGGCGGCTCGGCGGGTCGCTCGCCGCCGCGCTGCGCGCTGCCGGGCACCCGCTCGTCGCCGTCGCCAGCGCGCGCCTGGCGTCGGCCGAAGCGCTCGCGGCCGAGCTCGCCGCGCCGCCCGTCGAGGCACTGACCGTCGCGGCCGCCGTCGCGCGCTGCGACTTGCTGTTCCTGACCGTGCCGGACGCCGCCATCGGCCCGCTCGCCGCGGCGCTCCCCTGGCGCGCGGGCCAGAGCGTCGCGCACTGCTGCGGCGCGCACACGCTGCACGTGCTCGCGCCGGCAGCCGCCCGCGGCGCACGCACCGGCTGCCTGCACCCGCTGCAGTCGTTCCCCACCCGCACCGGCGACCCCGCGCGCTTCCGCGGCACGACCTGCGGCGTCGAGGGCGCGGAGCCGCTCGGCGATGCGCTGGAAGCGCTGGCGCGCTCGCTCGGCGCCGACGTCGTGCGCCTCGATGGCGTGGATCGCGCGCTGTACCACGCCGCGGCGATCTTCGCGAGCAACTGCGCGATCGCGCTGCTCGGCGCGGCGGCGCGCAGCTGGGCGCGCGCCGGCCTGCCGCCCGCCGCCGCGCGGCCAGCGCTCGCGCCGCTGCTGCAAGGCGCCGCCGCGAACGCCGCCGCGCACGAGCTGCGCGACGCACTCACCGGCCCGCTCGCCCGCGGCGACACGGCGACGGTCGCGGCGCACCTCGCTGCGCTTGCCGCCGACCCGCCCGCGCGCGAGCTCTACCGCCGCCTCGCGCTCGAGCTGCTCGCGCTCGACCCCCCCGCCCTCGACCCGCCGCATGGCGCGGAGGCGCGCGCGGGGCTGGTCGCGCTGCTCGCCGCCGCTCGCGAGTAGCTACGCATGCTGTTGCAGCTCGGCGCGGACACGCTCGACGCGACGCGACGCACGGTCATCATGGGCATCCTCAACGTCGGCACCGATTCGCCGGTGCGCGAGTCCGTCGTCGCGCAGCGCGACGCCGTCGCGCGCGGACTCGCGCTGCACGCCGACGGCGCGGCGATCGTCGACGTGGGCGCGCACTCCACGCGCACCGCCGGCCGCGACGTGCCCCCGCAGGAGGAGATGGACCGCGTCTGCCCGGTGATCGCCGCGCTGCGCGCCGAGGGCGTCGCGGTGTCCGTCGACACGTGGACCGCCGCCGTCGCGCGCGCCGCCGCGGAGGCCGGCGCGCAGCTGCTGAACGACGTGAGCGGGCTGCGCGACCCCGCAATGGTCGCCGTCGCGCGCGCGCACCGGCTTGCTGTCTGCGTGATGCACATGCGCGGCGACCCCAAGCGCCACCGCGACGTCGAGCAGCGCTACGCGGACATCGGCGGCGAGGTGCGCACGTTTCTGCTGGAGCGCGCGACGGCGCTCCGCGCGGAGGGCATACCGCAGGTCTGGCTCGACCCCGGGTTCGGCTTCGGCAAGTCCGCAGCAGACAACGTGCGGCTGCTGCACGCGCTGCCCGCACTTGTCGCGGCTGGGCACCCCGTGCTCGTGTCGGCGTCGCGCAAGGGCTTCCTGAGCGAGCTGCTGGGCCGCGGCGACCGCCAGGACAGCCCCGGCCTGCTCGAGGCGACGCTGGCGTTCAACGTGCTCGCCGCCGAGCGTGGCGCGCACATCGTGCGCGTGCACGACGTGCGCGCCGTCGCCGCTGCGCTCCGTGTCGTGGACGCGGTGCGCGCGTAGCCCCGCGAACGCCAAGCCGTACCTAGCACAAGCGCGGATGTTTCACGTGAAACACCAGTGCTACGCATGCCCCCTGTCCGGCTCCCCCTCGCCCCGTCCCGGGGAGAGGGGGCCGGGGGGTGAGGGCTCAGGCCGCGTGCCGTTCCCCTGTGGCCGGCCGCGGCGCGAAGATCGCGCGCAACGCGCCGTCGACGCGCGGCTGGGTGAACTGGAACCCCGCCGCGAGCAGTCGCGCGGGCACCACCCGCTGGCTCGCGAGCAGCAGCTCGTCGGCGGCCCCACCCAGCAGCAGCCGCAGCGCCAACGCGGGCGTCGGGAACAGCGCCGGCCGATGCAGCACGCGCCCCAGCGCGCGCGTGAACTCCGCGTTCGTGGCCTGCTCCGGCGCTACCACGTTCACTACGCCATGCACAGGCTCCGCGAGCGCCCAGCTGATCGCCCGCGCGACATCCGGCAGCGCGACCCACGGCATCCACTGCCGCCCCGACCCGAGCCGCCCGCCCACGCCGAGCTTCATCGGCGTGACCATGCGCGGGAGCGCGCCGCCGTGCGCCGCCAGCACCACGCCGAAGCGCAACCGCACCACGCGCACCCCCAGCGCCTCCGCGCGCACGACTTCGCGCTCCCAGTCGCGCACGAGGTCGGCGAGGAAGCCGCTGCCCAGCGCGGCGTCCTCCGTCAGCAGCTCGTCCCCGCGGTCGCCGTACGCGCCCACCGCCGAGGCCGCTACGAGCACGCGTGGCCGCTCCGCCAGCGTGCCCAGGTGGTCGACGAGCAGCCGCGTCGCGTCGATGCGGCTCGCGCGCAGCTCGGTGCGCCGGCGCTCGGTCCACCGGCCCTCCCCGATCGACGCCCCCGCGAGGTGCACGACCGCGTCCGCGCCCGCCAGCGCGTTCGGCGCGATCCACCCGGCTTCCCCTCCGGAAGGCGCGATCCAGCGCGGCCCGCTGCCCTCCGCGTCCCCGCGCAGCAGCGGCTGCACTTCGTGCCCCTCCGCCGCGAGTTGCTCGCGGACCGCCGTACCGACGAGCCCCGAACTGCCGCTGACCACCACGCGCATCGCGCACCTCCTCGACTGCACGGGCAGCGTACGAGGCGGCTCCGGGCGCGCGCGTCGCGGGAACCCGGGACTCGACGGTAGGGGTGCCCCCCGCCCGCCACCAACGGTCGCGCTAGCGGTAGCCCCGCGTCAGCGCGAAGGCGGCCGCCTCCGTGCGGGAGCGGCAGCCGATCTTCGGGTAGAGGTGCGTGAGGTGGCGCTCGACGGTGTGCACGCTCACGCCGAGCGCGGCGGCGATCTCCTTGTTCGAGCGGCCGCGCGCGATCAGCGCGAGCACCTCCGCCTCGCGCGGCGTGAGCGGCTCGCCGTCGGCGAGCGACGGCGCGGTGCCCACGCCGAGGAACGCCGCCACCGTCGCGACGGCCGCGTCGACGTCGCCCGAGAACGGCGAGGCGGCGTCGCCGCTCAGCACCACGAGCTCCGCCGATGGCATGCGCGCCGCCAGCTCGCGCGCCACCTCGAAGCGCAGCGCGGGCGCCTCGCGACGGTGCACCAGCAGCGTGGGCGCTGCGACCTGCGGCAGCAGCGCGCTCACGTCGTAGCCGCGCGCGGCGGCCAGGTAGCGCAGCGCGGCCTCCGGCGTCACGCAGTCGCGGAAGTACGCGGCTGTCGCGCGCGCCTCGTCGCCACCGCCAGCCGTCCACATGCGTGCGGCCGCGTCGACGAGCGCGCCCCACTGCGCGGCGAGCACGCCGGGCGCGGGCTCCGCGAGCGGCAGCGGATACACGTCCTCGCCACGCGCGAAGCCGCCCCACAGCACGAGCGCGCGCACGCGCTGCGGGTGCTGCGCGGCGTACGCGATCGCGGCGGGCGTGGAGTTGAAGAACGCGCACAGCGCGAACTCGTCCCAGCCGAGCCGGGTGCGCACCGCCTCGAGGTCTGCGAGCTGGTCGGCGAGCGCGAACTCGGCGGGGCGGTCGGAGAGCCCGCAGCCGCGCGCGTCGTACAGCGCGAGCTCGCTGCCGGCGGCCAGCCCCGCGTACCAGCGCCGCTGTCCGGGCGCGTCCCACAGTTGTTCGAGGTGGGAGAACGGCAGCGGCGGCATGCACAGCAGCGGTGGCCCCGCGCCCAGCGTGCTGTAGGCGATGCGCACGCCGTCGGCGGCGGTAGTGTAGCGGATCGGCGGCGGCACGGCGGATTGCATTCCGCGCCTATGATGGCACGCCGTCCACTGCCGTGAGGCAGGGTGGGCGCGTTTACCGTTGCCGAGGGGAGGCGCGACGTGGAGAGCCAGCCGTACGCGGGTCAGGTGGCGCTGGTGACGGGCGCAGCGTCGGGGATCGGGCGCGCGGTGGCGCTGCGGCTCGCCCGCGAGGGCGCCGCGGTCGCGCTGCTCGACATCGACGCTGCGGGCGCCGCCGAGACGGAGCGCCTGGTACGCGCGCTGGAGACACCGGTGCGCACGGTCGCCGTCACGGTCGACGTGTCCGACGCGGCGCAGGTGCGTGCCGCCGTCGAGCGCGCGGTCGCCGAGCTCGGCACGCCGGCGATCCTCGTGAATTGCGCGGGCATCGCGCGCGGCGGTCCCGTCGCGGAGCTCGCGGAGGAGGACTGGGAGCGCGTGCAGGCGGTGAACCTGCGCGGCACGTTCCTGTGCTGCAAGGCCGTCACGCCGTTGATGACGGCTGCCGGCTACGGGCGCGTGGTGAACATCTCCTCCGGCACCGGCGTACGCGTCGGGCCGGGTAGCGGCGCGTACGCGGCGTCGAAGGCTGGCGTGATCGCGCTGACGAAGGCGCTCGCGGGCGAGCTCGCGGCGCAGGGCGTGACGGCGAACGTCGTCGCGCCCGGCGTCACGGACACCGCGATGACGCGCGGTGCGTTCGGCACGCGCGGCGCGCTGGAGGCGGCGGCGCGCGAGGGCCGCATCGCGAACCCGATGGGCGTCGTGCTGGAGCCGGAGGACATCGCGGCCGCGGTCGCGTTCTTCGCGCTCCCGGAGAGCGGCCGCATCACCGGCCAGACGCTGCACGTCAACGCGGGCGCGTTCATGCCGTAACGCGCGGGGGGGACCCTCATCTCTCGCGCGGCGGGCGAGGGGCCAGGGGGAGCCGTCCACGTCCCGGCGCGATGCCAGCGGACGATTGGCGCGCGCTATGCGTCCGGGAGGCGCGTCGGCTGCCAGGCGACGTTCTGCCAGCGGCCGTCGCGCCGCTCCCATACGTCGAGGAAGCGCACGCGCAGCGTGAGCGCGCGCTCGCCGGCGCGCACGTCGATGTCCGCGAGGCCGGTCACGAGCGCGACGCCGCCGAGCACGCGCACCGCGAGCTCGCGCGTGGCGAACGACGCGTAGCGGGTACGGCCCGCCTCGATCGTTGCGAGGAACGCGGCCTTCGTGTCGACGACGCCGTGCGCGTGCACGTACGTGCAGTCGTCGGCGAGCAGCGCATCGAGCGCCGCGACGTCCGCGCGCGTCGTGGCGTCGAAGCGCGCGCGTTGCGCGGCCAGCACCTCGGCCTCGGTGCCCGGGTCGGGGACCCTCACCCCCGGCCCCTCTCCCCCGTGGGGCGAGGGGAGACGGAACTCCGTGGTCACGAGCGGGGCTTGCTGCGCGGGCCGCCCGGCTCCGGCAGGAACGGGCCGTCGCGCTGCTGCAGGAACGCGCGCAGGCCATCGCGACGCTGCGTCTCGTACAGCTCCTCGACGTCGGCGGCGTCGGTCATCGAGTGCACGGTCGTGGAGATGAAGCCGCCGACCTCGAGGCCGGTGCGCAGGCCCATCGCCTGCAATCCCTTGATGGTGAGCGCCTTGTTCATGCGCACGGAGTCTGGCGGCACGAGCGCGAGCCGGGCGGCCATGGCGCGTGCGCGATCCATCAGCTCGTCGTGTGGCACCACCTCGTTCACCGCGCCGATGCGCAGCGCCTCCTGCGCGTCGAAGTGGTCGCCGGTGAGCGCGTAGCGGTGCGCGTTCTTCCAGCCGACGAGCGCGGGGAACAAGAACGAGCTGTTGGAGATCATGCGCACCTCCGGCTGTCCGAAGGTCGCCTGCTCCGAGGCGATGGTGATATCGCAGGCGAGCGAGATCCAGAAGCCGCCGCCCAGGCACCAGCCGTTCACCGCGGCGATCACGGGTTTCGGCAGCTCCATGATGTGCATCATCTGCTGCGCGTGGCGCCAGTCCGTCTGTACCCAGCGGTCCAGCACGTCGCGTCGCCGCTCCTCGGCGGGGCGGTCGCCGCCGAGGTCGTAGCCCGCGGAGAACGCGGGCCCGGCGCCGGTGACGATGATCGCGCGGATCGCCGGGTCGGCCGCCGCCTCGTCGAGCGCGGCGTGCAGCTCGGCCTCGAGCGGGCGCGAGAGCGCGTTCATCTGCGCGGGGCGGTTGAGCGTCACCGTCACGATCGGCGGCGCGGATTCGTACAGCACGTGTTCGTAGGTGGCCATGTGTCGCCTCCCGGCTATCCCCGCGGGCAGATGCCCCTCCGCGCCTACTCGCGCGGGTAGTCCATGCCGATGTGTCCGGCAGCCTCGAACGCGCGGTACTGCTCGTCCGTGAAGCCGAGCAGCTGCTTGTAGACGTACTCGTTGTCTTCGCCGAGCAGCGGCGCGTGGCGCGCCGGCGGCTGCGGCGTCTCGGACGCCTGCCACAGCCGCCCGACGTGGCGGTAGCGGCCGGACTCCGGGTGGTCGATCTCCTGGAAGAAGTCGCGCGCGGCGTGATGGCGGTTCTCCAGCGCATCGACCTCCGACATCACGACGCCGGCGGGCACGCCGCGTTCCTGCAGGCGGTACATGATCCAGTACGCGTCGCGCGTGGCCGTCCACTCGCCGATGAGCGCGTCGAGCGCGCGGCGGTGCTCGTGGCGGCACGCCATGTCGGCGAAGCGCGGGTCGTCGGCGAGGTCGGGGCGGCGCATCGCGTCGAGCAGCGCGCGCCACTCGTCCTCGGAGCGGACGCACAGCGTCACCCAGCGGTCGGCGCCCTGGCAGCGGTAGACGTTGTGCGGGGCCCACCACCAGTGGTCGTTGCCCATCTGCTCCCACGTGCGCGCGTTGAGCGAGTAGTCCATGACGAACTCGCCGAGCAGCGGCACGAAGTTCTCAGCGGTCGCGGCCTCGATGAACACGCCCTGGCCGGTCTTCGCGCGCTGGCGCAGGCCGAGCACGACGGCGAGCGCGCCGGACACGCCGCCCGCGGCGTCCGCGGGCACGCCGGTGGGCGCGTATTCGGGGCTGAGGTCCGGGTACGCGCGGATCAGCGGGTGGCCGGCCAGCGCCTCCATGTGGTTGCCCCACGTGCGGTAGCCGCGGTACGGGCCGTCGATGCCGAACGCGGGCATGCGCACGAGCACGAGCTGCGGGTTGACCGCCGACAGCGCTTCCCACGAGATGCCTTGCTTCTCGATGTTGGGCGGGAGGTTGTTCTCGATCACCACGTCCGAGGCGGCGACGAGGCGGTGCAGCACGTCGCGCCCCTCTGGCCGCGTCAGGTCGACGGTCATCGAGCGCTTGTTGCGGCTGTGCGCGTTGAAGATCGCATTGCGGTTCCACGGGCGCGCGCCGGCCTCGTCGTACGGGTAGCCCATGCCGCCGGCGGAGGTGGCCTGCACGAAGGCGGCCGGGGGGTAGGGCAGCTGTCCGCGCGTGGCGCTGGCGAAGTGGCGCACGGACTCGATGCGGATCACCTCGGCGCCCCAGTCGGCGAGGTGCATCGTCGCGTAGGGGCCGGCCCAGACCACGGTCAGGTCGAGCACGCGCACGCCTGCGAGGGGCAGCCGCGCGTCCGTGGTGCTCGGTACGTCGTCCTGCATCAGACCACCCCCTCCCGACGCAGCTCGGCCAGCTCGGCGGCGCCGAGGTGCAGTTCGCCACACAGCACGGCCTCGGTGTGCGCGCCCAGCAGCGGCGCGTGGCGCCGCGGCGGCATCGGCTGCTCGCGGTGCAGCGTGAAGTGGTAGCCGGGGTACGTCTGCGGGCCCACCACGGGGTGATCGATCTGCTGGAAGAACTTGCGCTCGACGAAGCTCGGGTCGGCGAGCAGCGCGGGGATCGTGTTGATCGGGCCGCCGAGCACGCCGTACTCCTGGCACGCGTCGCGGATCTCGGTCATCGTGCGCGTGACGGACCACGGGAGCAGGTACTGCGGGAACTCCGCGATGCGGTCCGGGTGCGCGCGCGCCTCGGCGGTGGCCCACTCGGGCTGCTCGAACAGCTCCTCGTGGCCGATCATGCGGATCATCTGCGTGATGTACTGCACGCCGGCGGTGAAGAAGAAGAAGCCGTCCGCCGCGGGGTAGACGCCCGAGCCGACCATCGAGGCGAGGCCGGTGCGCGTGCCGACGTGCCCGCCGTGCTCGTAGCCGAGCAGCCGGCCCAGCCGCTGGTCGATGGAGTGGGTCGCGGTCTCGAACAGCGAGACGTCGAGGTGCTCGCCCGCGCCCCGCCGCTCGGCGCCGAGCAGCGCGAGCGACGTCGCGAGCGCGGCGGAGAGGCCGGCCTGGTACTCGGCCATGCGGCCGGCGGTTTTGAGCGGCTCGTGGTCGACGTCGCCGGCCTGCAGCATCGCGCCGCCCATCGCGTACGCGGTGAGCGATTCGGCCTCGAACTGCGCGTACGGGCCGTGCTGGCCGAAGTTGGTGATCGAGGTGAGCACGAGCTGCGGGTTGGCGGCGCGCAGCGTCGCGTAGTCCAGCCCGAGCTGTGCGAGCGTGCCCGGCTTGAAGCTCTCGACGACGACCTGCGCGCCGCGCACGAGTTGCAGCAGCAGCTCGCGGCCGCGCGGTCGTGTCACGTCAAGCGTTACGGAGCGCTTGCTGGTGTTGAGGAAGAGGAACAGGCCGCTGCGCTCCGGGCCGGGCTCGTCGGCGAGGAACGGGGGCAGCATGCGCGCGGGGTCGCCGGCGCCGGGCGGTTCGATCTTGATCACGTCGGCGCCGTAGTCGGCGAGCACGCGCGTGCAGAACGGGCCCATGGCGCCCTGGGTGAGGTCGATCACACGCACATCGTCGAGAGGCATGATCCCGGCCGTACCGCGCTCCTTCGGGGTTCGCGTCGCGGTGGGCGGAGTATAGCGATCGTGGGCGAGCGCGTGCGCCGTCCATCGGTCGGGTGCTGATTCGCGGCGACGTGTCGGGGCGACGATTCGGGGCGTTGGTTCGGGGAAGGGAACGGCGGCGCTGTGGGCGCCGCCGTTCGTCGTTCACCAGCCGGCGGTGGTGCCCGCTATTTGTCGATCCATGCCTCGGCGATGAGGTCGCCGATGTCCTGGTAGGCGTTGGTGGTGGAGAGGGCGCCGCCAAAGCGGAGGCCGCGCACCCACGGCTGCAGCACGTTGAAGCCACCGCCCGCTCCCACCACGGGGTGGTACGCCTGGTCCAGGTCGTGGTCCCAGATCTGCTTGAAGATCGCCTTGCGCTTCTGCGGGTCCAGCTCGGTACGGCCCTTGCCCGCCAGCTCGTCGAGCTTGGAGTCCTTGAGCTGGTGGCGGTTGCCGGGCGACGCCGAGTGGATGGTGTTGTAGAAGTAGTTGTCCGCGTCGAAGCCGATCGTCACCCAGCCGCTGGTCGAGACCTCCGGCAGCTTCGCGCCCACCCACTGCGAGTTGAACTCGGTGTACTCGGCCTTGCCGCCCTTGAAGTCGATGCCGACCTTCTTGAACTGCGCGGAGTGCACCTCGGCCAGCTGGTCGAAGGCGGGGGAGTACGGGTAGTACTTGTTGGTGAGTTCCAGCTTCTCGGCGCCGGCGGCGATCAGCTGCTTCTTCGCTTCTTCCGGGTTGTACTGCGCCCACGGGCCGAGATCCTTGGCCGCGGGCTCCTTGTCGAGCGCGAAGATCCACGGGAACATCGGCAGGATCTTGCCCAGTCCGGGGTAGACGAGGTTCATGAACTCGTCGCGGTCGATCGCCATGGAGATCGCGCGGCGCACCCGTACGTCGGCGAACTTCGGGTTCGACAGGTTGAACGCGAATGGCGTCCCCTGGGTGGTGGGGCTCATGTTGATCTGCACGGTCGGGTTCGAGGCGACCAGTTGCTTGGCGTCCTGGATCGAGGACACGAGGATGTCGCCGAACGCGATCTGGTCCGAGCGGAACGCGGCCAGGCGCGCCGCCGCATCGGCGACGAAGCGGAACTCCACGCCGTCGAGCAGGACCTGGCGCTCCCAGTACGACGGGTTCTTGTCGAACGTGACGCGCTGGGCGCTGAGTGCCTCCTTGAGGATCATCGGACCGGTGCCGACGGCCTTCTTCTCGATCTCACCGGAGTCGACGAGCTCCTTGGGGAAGATCGTCTGGTAGGCGGAGGCGAGCGGGGTGATGAAGTCCGCGAGCGGCTTCTTGAGGGTGATCTTGACGGTCTTCTTGTCGGGCGTCTCGATCTTGTCGAGCTCCGTCCAGTAGGACTTGCTCACGCCTTCCTTGGCGAAGCGCTCGTACGCGAACTTGACGTCGGCGGCCTCGAACGCGCGGCCGTTGAGCGGCGCGACGTTGTGCCACTTCACGTCCTCACGCAGGTTGAAGGTGTACGTGAGGCCGTCCGGGGAGCGCTCCCACGTCTTTGCGAGCTCGGGCTCGAGCGTGATCTTGAACGGGTGCAGGCGCACGCCGCGGTTGAAGCCGATCAACCGGTTGTAGACCATGTTGACGATGCGACCGGTGCCGCTCGACGACGCCTTCGTCGTGTCCATCGTCGAGATGTCCGAGTTCACGCCGAACACCATGATGCCGCCGGGCTTCGGCTGCTTGGACGGCTCTGGGTACTGGTACGGGTACGGGAGCGCGTCGTCCCGGATCAGCTCGCCGGTGGTCGCGACCTTCGTGTCGCCGCCGGCCGGCGGCTTGGCGGCCGCGTCGTCCTCGTCGCCGCCGCAGCCGATCAGCGCCGCGGCCGCCAGTCCGGCGCCACCGAGGGCCGCCCCGCGCAGCAGGCTGCGACGACGCACCGCCGACGTGAACAGCTTGCCCTCATCGCTATTCTCAGCCATCGCATCCCTCCGATCCGCTGCTCGCCGTGTCCGATAACCACGTCGTGGTGACTGGACTCAATCATATAATACACTTGAACGGCCACGGCGGATGCCTGGTGAGCGGGAGCGGATGGTCGTCGTGGCGCAGCGCTGCGGCGAGCCTGGACGAGGCGAAGGCGGCCCCCCCGGCCGCCTTCGGAAGAGTTGAGGGGGACGACTGGCGCTACTGTAGGTAGCGGTCCAGCGTCGCGCCGATCTCGGTGCCCTTGGGCCAGAGCGTGCCGACGGTGCCGGCGGCCAGCCGCTTCGTCGCGGCGTCGTACAGCTTGTCGGACAGCGGGACGTAGCCGACCTCGGCGGTCTGGATGGCGGGGGTGAAGCTCTTGCTGAGCATGAAGTTGAGGAACTCCTTCACCTCGGGGCGGGTGGCGGCCGTCTTCTTCACGTAGATGAGGAGCGGCCGGGCGAGGGGCTGGTAGGTCTGGTCGGCGATGTTCGCGACGCTCGGGGTGCGGCAGGTCCCGTCGCCCTTGTCGACGCCGACGAGCTTGAGCTTCCCGGGGTTCTCCACGTAGTAGGCGTAGCCGAAGTAGCCGAGCGCGGCCTCGTCGCCCGTGACGCCCTGGACGAGCGTGTTGTCGTCCTCGGAGGCCTGGAAGTCGCCGCGGCTGGCCTTTTCCTTGCCATTGATGGCCTGCGTGAAGAAGTCGAATGTACCGGAGTCGGTGCCGGGGCCGAAGAGCTTCAGCGGGCGGTCCGGGAAGCTGTCGCGGACCTGCTTCCAGTTGGTGATCTTGCCCTGGGCCTCGGGCTCCCAGATCTTTTTGAGCTCGGCGATGGTGAGGCAGCTGACGAAGCTGTTGCGCGGGCTCACGACGACGGCGAGGCCGTCGTAGGCGACCGGCAGCTCGATGAACTCGACGTTCTTTGCCGCGCACGCGGCGACTTCGCTGGTGGCGATCGGGCGCGAGGCGTTCGAGATATCGGTCTCGCCGGCGCAGAACTTCTTGAAGCCGCCGCCGGTGCCGGCGATGCCGACGCTGCCGCGGACGTTCTTCGCGTAGCGGCGGAACTCCTCGGCGGCGGCGGCGGTGATCGGGTACACGGTGCTGGAGCCGTCGGCGATGATGTCGCCCTTCAGGCTCGCCAACGCGGCCTTGTTGGCGGGCTCGGCGAGGGTCACGGACCCGCTCATCGCTGTCGCGTCTCCGTTCGCGTCTGTCGCGCCGTCGTCGCTGCCACAGGCGAGGGCGAACGCGGCGACAAGCGCGGACAGGGCGGCGAGCTGCGCCAGCCGCCAGACAGTTCGAGTCATGTGGGTTCCCCCTGGCACGTACAAATGGGCGCGATCTCGTGCCCGACGGGTTTGATGGTGCGCGCGCCGATCGTGAATGGCGAGCAGCAGCTCGGCCCAGTTGATGAGGGCGAACGCGCCGCCGAACCCGAGCGGCGCGGCGAGCGCGAGCGCGGTCGCGCGTCGCCGCAGCCACGCGGACGGGCCGCGTGCGTCGACGCTGGTTGCGGGACGTGCCCCGGCGTGCATGCAGACACGTTCCGGTGCGAGCGCGAGCGCCGGTATCGGGGTTCCCCTTAGGGGGCGCGCTAGAATGCCGCCGCGCGAGGTGAAGAGGCGAACGGGGGGGGGCGATGGGCGGACCGCTCGAGGGGGTACGGGTGTTCGAGGTGTCGCAGATCGTGGCGGCGCCGTACTGCGGGCTCAACCTCGTGGACCTCGGCGCGGACGTCGTGAAGGTCGAGCCGCCGGGGGGCGAGGGCTTCCGGCACCTCGGCGCGTTCGTGCCGGGGGAGTCGAAGGCGTTCCAGATCTTGAACCGCGGCAAGCGCGGAATCGTCGTCAACCTGCAGCACCCGGCGGGGCAGGCGCTGGTGCATCGCATCATCCCGCGCTTCGACGTGTTCGTCATGAACGCGCGGCCCGGGGTCGCGGAGCGGCTGCGGGTGGACTATCCGACGTTGCGCGCGTTGCGGCCGGACCTCGTGTACATGGAGAACACGGGCTACGGGAGCAGCGGGCCCGGGGCGCATCGATCCGGCTCGGACCTCGCGGCGCAGGGCTATTCTGGGCTGATCGCGAACGAGGGCAAGCTCGACGAGGACGGCGCGCCGGAGTCGATCGCGTCGACGGCGATCGCGGACTACGCGAGCGGGCTGGCGGGCGCGATGGGCATCTGCGCGGCGCTGTATCGGCGCTCGCTCAGCGGCGAGGGGGAGTTCATCCAGACGTCGCTGCTGATGAGCGCGCTGTCAGTGCAGAACCAGCGCGTCGCGCGCGTCCCGGTGGCCGACGCCATCTTCCAGCGCCCGCTGCTGGACGCCGTGGCCGCGGCGCGGGCGGCGGGGGGCGGCTATCGCGAGATCGTGGAGGCGCGCACGGGCGCCACGCGTGGGGGCAGCGGCAAGGCGTTCCGGCTGTACTACTCCGGGTATCGCGTGCAGGACGGTGCGGTCGTGCTGGGGGCGCTCACGCGCGCGAACCAGGATGCGATGCGTCGCGTGCTGGGCATCGACGATGACCCGGGCGCGCGGCCCGACTTCGACCCGCTGGACCCGGCGCTGGAGGCGGGCATCGATGCCGTGCGCGCGCGCATTCGCGCGACGCTGCTCACGGCCACCGCCGACGAGTGGGTGCGCCGCTTCGAGGCGGAGGGGGCGCCGGTGTCTCGCGTCAACCTGCCGGAGGACCTCGCAGACGACCCGCAGGTGGCGGCGATCGGGGGGATGATCGAGGTGGAGCACGAGACGACGGGGCCGTCGCTGATGGTCGGGCCGATCGTGCACATGGCGAACCACCCGAACGGCAACACCCGTCCCTCGCCGCCGCTCGGCCGGCACACCGACGAGGTGCTCGCCGAGTGCGGCGTCGGCGCCGCGGAGATCGCGGGACTGCGCGCGGCGGGCGCCGTCGCCTGAGCGTGCGGCCCGCGCCGCCAGGGCCCGCGCCGCCAGGGCCCGCGCCGTCTGGGCCCAACGACGCCACGACGCACGTGATGGTGCTACGCTCCCGCCCCAACAGGGGCGCGACGGGTCGCGTGCAGGCGGCACGCGGTCGGCAGAGGCGGCGGTGATGGGCGAGGGACCGCTGGCGGGCCTGCGCGTGCTCGACCTCACGCAGGGCGTCGCGGGGCCGTTCGCGACGAAGTATTACGCGGACTTCGGCGCGGACGTCGTGAAGGTGGAGCGGCCGGACGGCGGCGACCCCGCGCGGCGCATGGGCCCGTTCCCGCAGGACCTGCCGCACCCTGAGGCGAGCGGCATGTTCCTGCACCTCAACACCGGCAAGCGCAGCGTCACGCTCAACCTGCGGCACGCGACGGCGCGCGGCATCCTCCTGCGGCTCGCCGCCGACGCCGACCTCGTCGTCGAGAGCTTCCGGCCGGGGACGCTCGCGCGGCTCGGGGTGGACGCGGACGCGCTCGCGGCGGCGAACCCGCGCGCGGCGCTGTTGCAGCTCTCCAACTTCGGGCAGACGGGGCCGTACCGCGACTTCGTAGCGGACGACATGCTCATGTACGCAATGGGCGGCGTGATGCAGGTGACGGGTGACCCGCAGCGCGGGCCGATCAAGCTCGGGCTGTACATGCCGCTGTTCTTCGCGGGCGTGGTGGCCGCGGGCATGGGGCTGGCCGCGGTGTGGGGCGCGCGCCGCGACGGCGTGGGCGAGCGCGTGGACTGCTCGATCCAGGAGATGCTCACGGCGTCGATGGACCGCGGGGCGCCGAACCTGATGGCGTACCAGTACTCCGGGTCGCTGATGACGACGCGCGAGCGCGCGGTGCGCATGAACGCGCTGCCGGCGGGCACGTACCCGGTGGCGGACGGCTACGTGTCGATCGCCACGCAGATCGCGTGGTGGCCGCGGCTGTGCCGCACCATCGGCCGGCCTGACCTGATCGACGACGAGCGCCTGGTGTCGCGGCTGTACGACGCGGAGCTCGCGGAGGAGATCGACGCGCTCGTGTTCCCGTGGCTGCTGAGCCACACGAAACAGGAGGCGATGGAGCTCGCGCAGGCGGAGGGCTGGCCGGTGAGCGCGCTCAACGCCATGGACGATGTGTTCCGCGACCCGCACTTCCGCGCGCGCGACTTCTTCACGACGCTGGATCACCCGCACGCGGGGCTGCTGGAGTACCCCGGGTTCGCGCTGAAGCTGCACGGCACGCCGGGCGAGCTGCGGCGCGCGCCGCTGCTGGGCGAGCACACCGTCGACGTGCTGTGCGGCCTCGGCTACCAGCGCGCGGACGTCGTGCGGCTGCGCCAGCTCGGCGTGGTGTAGCGTCGCGCGGCCGGCGCCGGAGGGAGGTGGCGCATGGGGAGCGAACGTGTCCTGCCGCTGAGCGGCGTGCGCGTGCTCGCGCAGGGCATCGTGTGGGCGGGGCCGTTTGCCACGGTGCTGCTCGCGGACCTCGGCGCCGAGGTGATCGAGATCGAGTCGATCCAGCACCTCAACCCGACGCGCACGAACTTTCGCCACATCCCGCAGCCGCTGCTCGACGGGCGCGTGGGGACGTACTACCTGGGCCGCGACGGCAGCGAGGGGTTCTGGAACCGTCAGGCGTGGTTCAACTTCGCGAAACGCGGGTGCAAGTCCGTCACGCTCGACCTCGAGCGCGAGCGCGGACGGGAGCTGTTCTACGAGCTCGCGGAGCACGCGGACGTGTTCATCGAGAACAACGCGGCGGCGGTCGTTGAGCGGCTACAGGTCGACTATGCGCAGCTCGCGCAGCGCAACCCGCGGCTGATCATGGTGCGCTTCCCCGGGTTCGGCATCGAAGGGCCGTACCGGCACTTCAAGGGGTACGGCACGATCATGGAGGCGGTCGCGGGGCACACGCTGCTGCGCGGCTACGAGGACAGCGACCCCTCGCAGACTCCGAACTCGCTGCACGGCGATCCGAACGCCGGCGCGAACGTGGTGTTCGCGCTGCTCGCGGCGTTGTTCGCGCGCGAGCGTACCGGCGTCGGCCAGCTGATCGACCTCTCGCAGTCGGAGGCGGTGCTGCAACAGGAGGCGTACGCCTTCATGGACTACGCGATGAACGGGCGCGTGCAGGGGCACTGGGGCAACGCGAGCCCGTCGTTCGCGCCGTACGGGCCGTACCCGGCGCGCGGGCACGACCGCTGGGTGGCGATCGCGGTGAGCTCGGACGCGGCGTTCGTGGCGCTGTGCGACTGCCTGGGCGTGCCGGAGCTGGCGAGCGACGCACGCTTCGTCGATGCCGCCGCGCGCTACGCGCATCGCGGCGAACTCGACCCGCTGGTGGCGGCGCGCACGCGCGAGCACGACGCGCGCGCGCTGATGGTGCGGCTACAGGCCGCGGGCGTGCCGGCGACGGAGCTGCTGCACCAGGAGGAGATGACGGACGACCCGCACCTGCGCGCGCGCGGCTTCTTCCAGCCGATCACGCACCCGGAGGCGGGCACGCACCTGCAGCCGGGACCGATGGGCACGTTCGCGCGGCAGCCGCTGGTGCCTGTGCGCGGGCCCGCGCCGACGCTCGGCCAGCACAACGAGGAGGTGCTGTGCGGCCTGCTCGGGCTGTCGCGGGCGGCCTACGAGCAGCTGCTGGCGGACGAGGTGATCGGCACGGTGTACCGCGAGGACGCGCACGCGTAGTCGGCGCGCCCTGGCGTCAAGGCAGCGCGAGTGTCGAGCGAGGCGAGGGAGGCACGACGATGGACTGGGCTGACTCGCCGCAGCAGGCGGCGTTCCGCACGCAGGTGCGTGCGCTTGTCGAGGGCAGCCTGCCGGAGCTATACCGGCGCCGCGCCGCCGCGGGGCGCCCGCGCGGCCTCGGCGGGGCGTGGCACGAGGACATGCGCAGCGCCGATCCGGAGGCGAACGCCGCGGCACGCGCCTGGGCGGAGGCGCTGCACGCGGGCGGCTTCTCGGCGCCGGCGTGGCCGCCGCAGTACGGCGGCGCGGGCCTGTCGACGCTCGAGCAGTTCATCTTCAACCAGGAGATGGCGGAGGCGCAGGCGCCGGCCGTGGGCGGCGGCGGCTACTCGCTCGTCGGCGCCGCGCTGATCGCGCACGGCAGCGAGGAGCAGCGTCAGCGCTTCCTGCCGAAGACGCTCACGGGCGAGTACCAGTGGTTCCAGGGCTTCTCCGAGCCGGGCGCGGGCTCCGACCTGGCGTCGTTGCAGACGCGCGCGGTGCGCGACGGCGACGAGTACGTGATCGACGGGCAGAAGCTGTGGGGCCGCTCGCGCGGGACGGACTGGTGCTTCGGGTTGTTCCGTACGGACCCGCTCGCGCCGAAGCACCGCGGCATCTCGTTCATCGTGCTCGACATGCGCACGCCGGGCATCACCTCGCGGCCGATCATCACGCTGACGGGCGAGGCGGAGGTCGACGAGACGTTCTTCGAGGCGGTGCGCGTGCCCGCGGACCAGGTGATCGGCGGCGAGAACCGCGGCTGGTACGTCGCGATGTACGTGCTCGACATCGAGCGCTCGAACGTGGGCAACGCGGTGGTGCTGCGCCGCTACATCAACGGCTTGCTTGCGGCCCTCGCCACGAAGCAGGGGCGCACGCAGGCCGCGGGCGGCCGGCTCACACGGCAGCGGCACGCGATCGCGCAGCACTACATGGACTCCGAGGTGTTGTTCAATCTCTCGTACCGCATCGCGTCGTTGCAGGGCGCGAACGAGCCGAACACCTCGGAGTCGTCGAGCTCGAAGATCCTCGGCAGCGAGCTGACGCAGCGGCTCTCTCACACGGCGACGAAGGTGTACGGGCTCTACGCGAACGTGTGGGACCCGGACAGCGAGCACGCGCCGCAGGAGGGGCTGTTCACGTACGAGTACCTGCACTCAGTGCTGCTGAGCATCTACGGCGGCTCGAACGAGATCCAGCGCAACGTAATCGCCATGCGCGGGCTCGGCCTGCCGCGCGGGTAGCGCGCCCGCTCCAGCGCGCGCAGGGGCGGGCGCGCGCCTGCGGGCCGCGGCTGCTATCGTGCGCCGATGCTGCGCGTCTTCCTCGACGTAGTGCTGCCGGTGGCGATCGTCGCGGCGCTGGGGGGCGCGGTCGGGCGCTGGCGGGCGATCCCCGTGGCGCCGGTGTCGGCGCTCGTGTTCTACCTGTTCAGCCCCGCGCTCGTGTTTCGCTCGCTCGCGGACTCCGCGCTCACGCTCGACGTGTCGCTGCGCATCGTCGCGGTGATGGCGGGGACGTTCGTGGCGATGTACGGCGTGTCCGCGCTGTGGTCCACGTTCGCGCGGCACGATGCGCCGCTGCGCGCCGGGTTCGCGCTGGCGGCCACCACGCCGAACGTCGGCAACATGGGGTTGCCGGTAGCGCAGCTGGCGTTCGGGCAGGCCGGGCTCGAGATCGCGGTGATGAACTTCGTCGTGGGGGCGACACTCGCGAACTCGGCGGGCATCGCGATCGCGTCGCTGGCGGGCGGGTCGCCGCGCGCGGCGCTCGTCGCACCGCTGCGCGCGCCGGCGCTGTGGGCGGCGGTTGCGGGCGTGATCGTGAACGTGGCGGGCGTGTCGCTGCCGGTCGCCATCGACGCGCCGATGCGCACGCTCGCGGGCGCCGCGGTGCCGACGATGCTCGCGGTGCTCGGGCTGCAGCTGCAGCAGTCGATCGGCATGGACCGGCTGCTGGACACGGGCGTGCTCAACGTCGCGCGGCTGCTGGTCGCGCCGGCGGTCGCGTGGGGCGTGGCCAGCGGCACCGGCCTGGGCGGGGACGCGCGCGGCACGCTGGTGGTGCTCGCGGCGATGCCGACGGCGGTGATCACGACGATCATCGCGACCCAGTTCGGGGCGGCCCCGGCGTTCGTGACGCGGGCGGTGGTGAGCTCGACGCTGCTGTGCATGCTCACGCTGACGCCGCTGATCACGCTCGTGCGCTGAACGGCGCGAGGGGGTCGCGCGACGGGGGGCTGCTAGAATCGAGGCGGCTGTAGGGGCGGCCGCTCCCGTGCCGTCGGAAGGGTATGCGCGTGCTTCGTACAATCCGACGCTCGGCGCGCGGCGGGCACGGGCTCGCGCTCGGGGCAGTGGTCGCGACCGTGGTCGCGCTCGCGCTGTCGTGCGGTTCCGACAGCCTGGAGGACGACTTCAAAGGCACCCCGGCCGGGTCGGCGAGCGCGAGCGGCACTGCGACGCGGGAGGCGACGCCACTGGGTACGCGCGAGCCGGGCGCGAGCGCGACGCCGACGGCCGCCGCGGCTGCGGTGACGCCGACGCCCAACCCGGCGCTGCCGCCCTGGGTGCAAGCCGTGATCGCCAGTCCGCCGGCGCAGCCCCCTGCTGGGAGCGGCTCGTCGACGGACGGCGCGCCGCGACCGCCGCCCGCGGCCTCGACGGCGGCCCCGCCTACCGCCGCACCGCCGCCGGCCGCACCGCCCCCGGCCACCGGGCAGGGCGGCCCGGTGCGCCGGATCACGCTGGCGAACGCGTTCGGCGGGCGCATCTTCAACAGCCCGGTCGAGCTCGGGGCGTACCCCGGTGGCCGCTTCTTCATCGCCGAGCAAGACGGCCCGGTGCTACTCGTGACCGCGGACGGGCGCGACGCGGGCACGCTGCTGAACCTGAGCGGCCGCGTGACGACGCAGGACAACGAGGAGGGGCTGCTGAGCGTGGCGCTCGCGCCCGGCTTCCCGTCGCCGCCGCACCTCTACGCGTACTACGCGGCGGCGGGGCCGCGGCGCACCGTACTCTCGCGCTTCACCGTGAGCGGCGACCGCGCCGGCGGGGAGCAGGTGCTGCTGGAAGTGAGCCAGCCGTACGGCAACCACAAGGGCGGCGCGATCCGCTTTGGGCCGGACGGCATGCTCTACCTCGGGCTGGGCGATGGTGGGTCGGGCGGCGACCCGCAGGGCAACGGCTAGAACCTGGGCACGCACCTCGGCAAGATCCTGCGCCTCGACGTGAGCGGCGGCGGTGCGTACGCGGTGCCCGGCGACAACCCGTTCGTCTCGACGCCCGGCGCGAAGCCCGAGATCTGGGCGTACGGGCTGCGCAACCCGTGGCGCATGGCGTTCGATGCCGCGACGGGCGTGCTGTGGGCGGGCGACGTGGGCCAAGGCGCGGTCGAGGAAATCGACGTGATCCGCCGTGGCGCGAACTACGGCTGGAACCGCTTCGAGGGCTCGCGCTGCAGCGGCGGCGCGTGCGACCGCAGCGGGCTCACCTTCCCCGTCGCCGAGTACGGGCACGACCTCGGCTGCTCGGTGACGGGGGGCGTGGTCTATCGCGGCGGGGCGATTCCGCTGCTCGTGGGGCACTACCTGTACAGCGACTTCTGCGGCGGCCGCGTGTGGGCGCTACCGACGCAGGGTGGGGCGCCGGTGCTGGTGGCGGACCGCGGTAACCGGCCGGTCGCCTCGTTCGGCACGGACGCGGCGGGCGAGGGATACTTGGTGGTGCACAACGCGCCGATCCTGCGCATCACTGGCGCCGAGTAGCCGCGGGCGCCGAGTAGCTCCGGTAAGCACGGGCTCGGGTAGCATCGGCGGGTGATCCCGCTGCTGCTCGCGCTGCTCGCCGCCTACGCCGTCGTCGTGACCTGGCAGATGCGCCGCGCCGTGCGCACGTCCGAGCCGGCCGCGCGGCTGCGCGAGGCGCGGCGGCTGCTGCTGGTGGTGGCGTGCGGCGTGCCGCTGGCGGGCGCGCTCATCCTCGTGGCGTGGTAGCCGGGCGGATCGCATCGGGAACCGCTCGAACGAACCTGCAGAATGGACAAGCGCTGTACCCCAATCGTTCGGCTTTGCTGCGCAGCATAGGCCGGAAGTTCGACGGGTACCCCTTCCTGTAATGACCACACTGGTACTGAGCGTCGGCCGTGTGAAAGACGTAGACCGGCGGGCCATTTGAAATGCGCACCAGTACTACAGGCTCCTCCGGGTTCGACCGGAGGTGCTCGAGCTCGGCGGCCAGCTCATCGAGCTGCTGGAGCCCGACCTCGACATTGCGTCGTGCTCGAGCCATGCGGCCGAGCACATCTTGGAAGTCCCGTTGCCACGTCTCCGATACCATGAGCTTCTCCTTACCCTCACAATGTATGGATGTACGCCCTTGTTAGTATATGCGTAAGTCAGGTGCCTGCCCCGGCGTTGACTGGCCCGCGCGCGGGCCGCGATACTCGGTCGCATGACCGCTCGCGCTCGCCGTCGCCTCGCGCTTAGCTAGGCGGCACGGCCATCCGGCCGCGCCGCCGTGCTACGGGCGCGCCGCGCGCCCCCGAACGTGACCCCCACGAGGCGAGGCGAGACGACGATGACTACCCACACTCGGACCGACATCGAGCGCTACCAGCCGCAGGACGTCGAACGCCGCTGGCGGGAACGCTGGGCGGAGAGCGGCCTGTATCGCACGCCAGACCATGTGCCGGGGCGCGAGAACTGGTACGCGCTCACGATGTTCCCGTACACCTCGGGCGACCTGCACATCGGCCACTGGTTCGCGATGGCGCCGTCCGACGCGCTGGCGCGCTGGCGGCGCATGCGCGGGCACAACGTGCTGTTCCCGATGGGCTTCGATGCATTCGGGCTGCCCGCGGAGAACGCCGCGATCAAGGGCGGGCTGCACCCGTACGACTGGACCATGGCGAACATCGACCGCATGCGCCGCCAGCTGCAATCGATGGGCGCGATGTTCGACTGGAGCCGCGAGGTCAACACGTCGGCGCCGGAGTACTACCGCTGGACGCAGTGGTGGTTCCTGCAGCTCTACCGCATGGGGCTCGCGTACCGCGCGGCGGCCAACGTGAACTGGTGCCCCGGCTGCCAGACTGTGCTCGCGAACGAACAGGTGGTCGACGGGCGCTGCGAGCGGTGCGACTCGGAGGTCGTGCAGCGGCGCATGGAGCAGTGGTTCCTGCGCACGACGCGCTACGCCGACGAGCTGCTGCAGCACGAGCCGCTCGACTGGCCGGAGCACGTGAAGCTGATGCAGCGCAACTGGATCGGGCGCTCCGAGGGCGCGGAGGTGAGCTTCGCGCTGGAGCAGGCCGCTCCCGACGGTACGGACGAGATCCGCGTGTTCACCACGCGCCCGGACACGCTGTACGGCGTGACGTTCATGGTGCTCGCGCCAGAGCACCCGCTGGTCGCCGCGATCACCACGCCCGAGCATCGCACGGCGGTCGAGGCGTACCGCGACCAGGCCGCGCACGCCACGGAGATCGAGCGGCTCTCCACCGAGCGCGAGAAGGCCGGCGTGTTCACCGGCGCGTACTGCGTGAACCACCTCACCGGGGAGCGCGTGCCGATCTGGATCGCCGACTACGTGCTCGCCTCGTACGGCACGGGCGCGGTGATGGCGGTGCCCGCGCACGATGAGCGCGACTTCGCCTTCGCGCAGAAGTACGGCATGCCGATCACCGTCGTGATCGCGCCGCCCCCACTCGACGGGAAGCCATGGGACGGACGCCCCCTCGAGGCGGCGTGGACCGAGCCGGGCACGCTCGTGGCCTCGCAGCGCTTCGACGGCATGCCCTCCACCGAGGCGAAGGGCGCCATCGCGGCGTACCTCCAACAGCAGGGCTGGGGCGGGCCCACGGTGCAGTACCGGCTGCGCGACTGGCTGATCTCGCGCCAGCGCTACT
>SHYP01000010.1 GCA_009692725.1 Dehalococcoidia bacterium | reverse complement strand
TTCTTCGCCGTGCCGCGCCGCCTTGGCGCGGGCGGACGCGAGTGCGGGGCGGTCGTGGGCGTGGTTGGCTCCGTGTTGCGCATGCTGGAGGACGGCTGCACGCACCTCGGCGTGGCCACGGACCACGTGATCGAATCGTTCCGCAACGAGCTGTGGCCCGGCTACAAGACCGGCGCGGGTGTCGACCCTGAGCTGCTCGTGCAGTTCGCGCCGCTCGAGCGCGCGCTCGAGGCGCTCGGCGTCGTCGTCTGGCCGATGGTCGAGTTCGAGGCCGACGATGCGCTCGCCTCGGCGGCGGCGCTGGCGGCGCGCGACGGCGCGGTGGCGCGCGTGTGGATCTGCACGCCGGACAAAGACCTCGGCCAGTGCGTCGACGGCGAGCGCGTCGTGCAGCTCGACCGGCGCACGCGCGCGGTGCGCGACGCCGACGCGGTGCGCGCGAAGTTCGGCGTGTCGCCGGCGTCGATCCCAGACTACCTGGCGCTGGTCGGCGATAGCGCCGACGGCTTCCCAGGCTTGCGCGGCTGGGGAGCGAAGTCGACGGCAGCCGTACTCGCGCGGTTCGCGCACCTCGAGGCGATCCCGCACGACGCGAACGAGTGGGGCGTGCCGCTGGCGCAGGGGAGCGCGCTCGCGCGCACGCTGCGCGAGCAGTGGGCGTCGGCGCTGCTCTTTCGGGACCTCGCGACGCTGCGCGCGGACATCCCGCTATTTGAGCGCGTCGACGCGTTGCGCTGGGCCGGGCCGACGCGCGAGTTCGCAGCGTGGTGCGACGACGTGCGCGCGCCGGAGCTGCTGCAGCGCGCGCGGGCGGCTGCCGTCGCGCGCGGCTAAGCCGGTGCGGCGTGCACGGACCGTCCGCTTGCGCCGCGAGCGGACGGTCCGTGCCGTCCACTCGCGGCGCTGAGGGTGCGTTAGCGGTTGCGGAACACCGCCGGGCGCTTCTCGGCGAAGGCAGTCGGACCCTCGACGGAGTCCTCCATGCCGCGCAGGTTGAACTCCAGCGCGCCGGCGAAGGCCTGCGCCTCCGGGATGGTCATGTTGAAGCAGTGGTTGACCATCTGGTTGAAGTTGCGCACGGTGCGCGGCGCCATGCGGCAGATCGTGCGCGCCCAGTCGACGGCCTCTTCGACGCAGTGGCCGGAGGGCACCACCTTGTTCACGAAGCCCATCTCGTACGCGCGCTGCGCGCTGATGCGGCGGTCGCCCATGATGCAGACCTCGAGCGCGTGGCCGGAGTGCATCAGACGCGGCAGGTACGCGACGAAGCCCGCCGCCTGGTTCCAGCGCGCCTCGGCGATGTTCATCTCTGCGTGCTCGTCGGCGATGCGGAACGTGCAGCTCTGCGCGTTCGCCCAGCCGCCCGCGATCGCGAAGCCGTTGATCGCCGCGATCGTCGGCTTCCAGCAGCCGAGCTTCTCGCCGATCGGCGTGACGCTCGGCGAGCGGCGCTGGTACGGCGCGTCGCCGCCCTGGGCCTCGAGCTCGGCGCGGATCTTCAGGTCCTGACCCGCGGAGAACGCGCGCGTCCCGGCGCCCGTGACGATGGCTACCCACTGCTCGTCGTCGGCCGCGAAGCGGGTCCATGCGTCGTACCAGCGGTTCCCCATCTCGGGGTCGGAGGAGTTCATGCGCTCGGGGCGGTTCATCGTGAGCAGCGCGATGCGGCCGTTGTCGATGGTCTCGTACAACAGCTCCTGGTGTGGCCAGCCGGGCAGCGGCACCTTCTCGATGGGCGCCGCGGCGTTGCCCCCGTACCTGTTCGCCGATGGTGACGTCATCTCGATACCTCCCCTAAGCTCCCGGCAGGGCACGGGCCGTTCTGCCGCGATTACGACTCTAATGCGCCCGTGGCGCGCAAAGTGTAGACGAGCCACGCAAGGCCGCGGCCCCCTGCCGTCGGCCCGCGTGCGCCGCGGGACGAGGAGCCGCCAGGATGCGCCCGCTTGAAGTCGGCACCATCGAGCTGCTGACGGCGACGCTGGCGGTGCTCGCCGCGCTGCTGGCTGGCCTGCCGTCCGCGGCCGTCGAGATGCGCGACGCAGGCGGCTGGTCGCCGCGCGACCTCGTCGCGCATCTCACGGACCGCGGGCGCATCCAGCGCGCACGCGTCGAGCGGCTGATCGCCGCGCCCGGCGCCACGATCGAGGATTCCGACGAGCACGCAACGCTCGCCGCGTCCGGGCTGCGCTCGCGGCCGCTCGCTGAGCTGCTCGCCACCTTCGCGCGGGAGCGTGCCGTCGACGTGCAGCGCTACGCGACGCTCTCTCCAGAGCGACTCGCGGACGCGGGCGTGCACTCGGCCGCGGGCGCGATCACGGCGGCGCAGCTGATTCACCAGGCCGCGTATCACGACCTGCAGCACGTGCGCCAAATCGCCGCGACGCTTGCCGTGCTGCCCGACGCCGGCCGCGGCCCGTTCGCGATGTTCGGCTAGCGCGGTGCGTCACGATGCGCATGGTTTGTCATAAGTGGTCGACGCGCAGCGGCGCTTCCGCGTGCGGAGCGCAGCGGCGCGCGCGCCGCTGCCGTACACTGCGCATGCTGCGGAGCGCGGGAAACGGAGTCGCCATGCGCATCGCTCGCGTGCGCGCGGACGGCCGCGTGAGCACTGCCATCGTGCGCGCGCGCCGCGTGCACCTCGTGCGCGGTGGCCCGTTCGGGCGGCTCGAGGAGACCGGCGAGGCGTATCCGCTCTCGCAGGTGCAGCTGCTCGTGCCGGTGCAGCCGCGCAAGATCGTGGCCATCGGCCTGAACTATCGCAGCCACGTTGGTGATCGCCCGGCGCCGGTGCGGCCGGAGCCGTTCCTCAAGGCGCCGAGCTCGCTTATCGGTCCCGGCGCGGCGATCGTGCTGCCCCCTGACGCGGGGCGAGTGGACGAGGAGGGCGAAGTGGTTGCAGTGATCGGGCGCCGCGCGCGCAACCTGCGCGAGGCCGACGTTGACGCGTACGTGCTCGGCTACACCTGCGGCAACGACGTCTCCGCGCGCGACTGGCAGCGCGACGATATGCAGTGGTGGCGCGCGAAGTCGGCCGACACGTTCACCGCGGTGGGCCCGTGGATCGAGACGGGGCTCGACCCCGAGCAGATCGAGCTGCGCGTCACGCTCAACGGCGCGCTGGTGCAGGAGGCGAGCACGGCGCAGCTGATCCACTCCGTGCGCGCGTGCATCGCGTTCATCTCCAGCGCGATGACGCTGGAGCCGGGGGACCTCGTGTTCACCGGCACGCCCGGCGCCACGTCGCAGCTCGCGGCGGGCGACCGCGTGTCCGTGGCGATCGCTGGGCTCGGCGAGCTCACGAACCCCGTCGAGGCTGCGCGATGACGCACCCGCTGCACATCGCGCTGTTGCAGCTGCGCGCGTTCGAGCTCGCGGACCACCGGCGGGCGTGGGCGGACCTGCTCCGGCGCATCGACGAGGCTGCCGCGCTGGAGCCGCATCCCGACCTGCTGGTGCTCCCCGAGGCGAGCTACCCCGCGTACTTCCTGCGCTCCCGCGCCGTATACGAGGCCGCCGGCGTGCTGCCCGACGGCGAGGTCGAGGAGGCGTTGGCGGAGCGCGCGCGCCGCCACGGCGTGGCGATCGCCGTCGGTGTCGTGCAGCACGGCGGCCCGGTGACCGCGACCAACGACCGGCTCGAGAACGTCGCGCTGCTGTTCGGCGAGGACGGCGCGCTGCTCGCGCGCACGGCGAAGCACTTTTTGTGGCACTTCGATACGCGCTGGTTCGCGCCGGGCGATCGCTTTCCGGTGGTGGAGGTCGCGGGCGCGCGCGTGGGCATGTTCGTGTGCGCGGACGCGCGGCTGCCGGAGATTCCGCGCACGCTCGCCGTCGGCGGCGCCGAGCTGCTGATCGACTGCACGGCGTGGGTCTCGAGTGGCCGCAACGCCGCCGCGCTCTCCACTGCGCAGGTCGAGTACGTGCTGCCCGCGCGCGCCATCGAGAACGGCACCTGGATCGTCGCCGCGGACAAGGTGGGCGTGGAGGCAGGCTCGATCGTGTACGCCGGGCGCTCGGGCGTGCTCGACCCCAGCGGCCGCTGGATCGCGCAGGCGCCGAGCGACGAAGCCGGCGTCGTGACCTGCACCATCGACCTCGATCGCGCGGCCGGCGCCCCGATCGCGCGTCGCCCGGAGCTGTACGCGGACGCCGCGCTGCCCGCGGAGCGTGCGCGCGCGACGCAGCTGGCGCGCGAGCCGATCGTTGTCGAGGCGTCGGCGGCGCGGGTCGCCGCGCTCGCGCTGGACCCGTCGCCGTCGGCCGTGGAGCTGATGGAGCGCGTGCGCGCGCAGGTGCGCACGCTCGCCGCGCAGGGCGTCGCGCTGGTCGTGCTCCCGGACCTCACCGGTGCGGACGCGCGCGCGGTGAGCCAACGGGAGCTGCTGCCGCTGCTGATCGCGCTCTCCGGCGAGGCCGAAGTGATGCTCGCGGTGGTGCTCGCGGAGCGCGAGCTGCAGCGCACCTACAAGACGGCGTACGTCATCGATAAAGGCGAGGTGGTCGCGCTGCACCGCCAGTCGCACCTCAGCGAGCGCGAACGCGAGGCCGGCTTCGCGGAGGGCAGCGTGGCGCCGCCGGTGATCGAGACGGCGGTCGGCAACCTCGGGTTGTTGCTCGGCGTCGAGGGTCTGGTGCCGGAGCTCGCGCGCGGCCTGAAGCTGCGCGGCGCCGAGGTGATCGCGTGGAGCGCCGGCGACGTGCGCGCGCCGCTGCGCACGCTGGCGCGCGCACGCGCGAACGAGAACCGGCTGTACGTCGTCGCGGCGGGCGATACCTCGGATGAGGGCGGCGCGTGCGTCGTCGACCCGACCGGGGCGGTGCTGATGGAAGCGCTCACGGGCGTGGCGATGGCCGCCTCGGCCGACACGAACCGCGCGCTCGCCCGCTGGCACGAGATGGCGCCCGGCACCGACCCGATCCGCGACCGTCGCCCCGAGATCTTCGGCGCGCTGTTCGCGCGCGCGGAAGCGGTCGCCGCGCGCTAGGCGGAGCGTCCGGTCAGGCGCGTCAGCGCCTCGATGAACTCGGTGGGGGACTTCGGGGCTATCCAGCACCGCATGTCGGGCCTCGTGCGGATGCGTACGCCGACGCGAGGCCAGCCCACGAAGAAGTACCAAGTCCCGTTCCAGCCAAGTCCAGGCCGCCCGAAGAGCCAGCTCAACGCACTTCTCCGCGACACCCTAAACGACGCGATCTCGGGTGCCATGAGAATGACCGACGGACCGGGTACATGCTGGACGTCGGCCCCGCGATGGATGGGAAGAAATCCAAACCGCAGATCGGTCTCAGTGACCTCGATGCGCAATGTTCCTTCACCAAGCGGCCACGGCAGCAGGGCACTGGACTGGTCGTGGTAAGGAACTCGGGGGCGGCGGAGTTCGATTCCATCGACGCGCTACGCGTGCTTGTCCCACAGATTGCGGCGCTCGTGGCAGTGCGCGCAGACCAGGGCGAGCTCCCGCCGCGCGGGCGTGGTCAGCCGGTTGAGCACGGCCCGCTCGTGCACGTGCGCGGCGCAGAAGTGCAGCCGGCAGCGCGAGCACGCGTGCTGGCTGCGCTCGGCGCAGCCGTCCTCGGCGCACAGCCCGACGGCGTTCGCGACCTGCATGCGCTGGCGCCAGGCCTGGTGCGCGGCCACGTCGGCGAGCTTCGCCCGGCACACCCGCCGATGGCACGCGTCCGTGTAGTCGGGGCCGCGGTCACCGTGCGCCTCGCAGAACGGGCGCCCGCAGTAGACGCATTCCGCTACGGCGTCGCGACCGCAGCCGGCGCGCCAGAAGCGCCCGCCGTAGTCGCACGGTTCCTCGATGCGCACCACGGCGGGGACCTCTCGGGCGGCGGACGACGTGAGCGGCTATTGTCGCACGGCCGCCGCGGGTGCCGGCGGCCCCGCGGGGGTGGCGAGCACCAGCAGCGCGCCGCCGCCCCCGAGCGCGATCACCGTATGCACGTGCGCGCCCGCGACGTCGATCACGGCGAGCCGTCCGTGCAGGTCCGAGGCGTAGAGCCAGCGCCCGCCCGCGTTGAACGCGAGACCGTCGGGCACGCCGCCAACCGCGACGCGGCGGACCCCGCCCGCGGCATCGATGAGCGCGACCGCGCCGTCGGCGGCGAGCGCGACAGCAAGCGTACCGCCCGCGCCGAACGCGGCGCGCACCGGCCGGCCGCCCACGCTCACGCGCCAGCTGCGCGCGCCCGCGGCGTCGAACAGCTCGACCTCGCCGCTGCCTGCCGCCGCGACGGCGACCCGGCCGTCGGCGCGGTCCACCGCCACGGTTTCCGGTAGCTCGCCGACCGCATGCGTCACAGTGCCGAGGCGCAGCGTGGACGCGCCGGCGTCGGCGACCGCCGCCGTGCCGTCGGCGAGCAGCGCCACGGCGTGCGGCGCCGTGCCCGCGGGCTGCGGCGGCAGCTCGGACCAGTCCGCCACCTGCCAGCGCCGCAGCGCACCGCTGGCGCGATCCGTGACGTAGAGCACGCCGTCCCCGAACGCGAGGCCGTGCGGCAGGCCGCCGACCTCGATCGTTGTCATGGCGTCGCCGGCCGGGTCGAGGATCACAAGGCTGCTGCGCTGCTCGAGCGACGCGACGAGCCGCCCGTCGGGCAGCTGCAGCACCTCGTGCGGGCCGCCGGGCAGCGCGATGCGGCGCGCGCCCGCGGGCGCCGCAGGGTCCACGACGATCAGCGCGCCGCCGCGCAGATCGGCCACCACGAGCGTTGCGTGCGGCACGTCGCCGGCGTTGCGCGGGCCCGCCGGTAGCAGCAGCGCGACGAGCGTGAGCGCGGCCGCCACGGCCAGGCACGCGGCCGCGAGTCGCCACGCGCGATCCGGGAGGGAGGCGCCGGCCATCGCGAGCGCCGCTGCTACGCCGACCGCGCCGCGGGCTTGCCGCCGTCGCGGAGTTCCTCGAGGCGCTCGCGTGCCATGCGCAGCAGACCCGCCTGCTGGCCGGCGCCTTCCATGCGCGTGCACTCCAGCAGCCAGCGACGCGCGTCGTCGGTCAGCCCGAGGCGGGCCGAGAGGTCGCCCAGCAGGTACGCGACGCGGATCGCGGTGTCCGGGCCGAGCCCGGAGTCGTGCTCGAACACATCGAGGTACGCGGCGACCGTCTGTTCGAGGTGCGCGCGCTCGGTGGTCTCGTCGTGCAGTGCGCGCGCGAGCCATGCGGCGCGGTGGTGGAGCCCCGCGCGCCGCCGCGCGCCGCCGCCGCCCGTCTCGTTGGTGCGCAGCGCGAGTTCGATCACCGCAGCGACGTCGTTGCTCGTGCGCTCGCTGGTGAAGGTACGTGGCTCGTCTGCCGGCTCTACCGCCGCACGCAGCCGCTCCACTCGATCATCGGCAGCGGCGGCGGGCTTCCCCAGCGCTGCGCGGGCGTCGACGTCGGCTGGGCGGCTCGCTGGTGCAGGGTGGGCCTCCTCCGCTCAGCTGGTGGCCCGCAGCAGCAGGCCGGGCGGCAGGCCGGTCTGCTCGGCCAGCGCGCGCAGCTCCTCCGGGCTCAGCACCGCGACGGTCTCGCCGCGCGCCGCATCGACGATGCGGATGCGCGGCTCTCCGGCGGCGTCCTGCTCGTAGTGCGCCTCCAGCGTCCCGCGATCGCCCTCGGCGAGGGCCAGCGCGAGTTCCGGCGCACCCCCATCGGGGCGTGGCCGGCGCTGCCGCGGCTCGTGTTGCTCGCCGCCACCCGGTGTGTCGGCGCCCACGCCGGCCGCCTGGCGGGCGACCGGTGCCGGTTGCTGGATGCGGAGATCGGCCACTGCTGGCTCCCCTCGTCGTCATTGTCGGCTGTCGCGCCGGGTCGCTGACCCGGCGAATCCCGCAGACGCGGGGGCCGGCCCCCGTGGACCGGCCCGTCAGCTCCCTCGCCTCGCGCCCCGCCTAGCGGTTCTGGAGCAGCGCGAGCACCGACTGCGACGAGCTGTTCGCCTGCGACAGCACGGACACGCCGGCCTGCTGCATGATCTGCCGGGCCACGAGCTCCGACGAGATCTTCGCGATGTCTGCGTCGCGGATGCGCGACTCGGACGCGCTCAGGTTCTCGGCGACTACGCCCAGGCTGTTCACGGCCGCCTCGATCTGGTTCTGCGCCGCACCGAGCTTCGCACGGCCGGTGGAGACGTCCTGGATGGCCTGGTCGAGTGACGCGAGCAAGGTATTCGCCTTCGCTACCGTGGACACGTTCGTGTTGTCGACGACGAGCGTCGCGATGCGGTTGCCGACGGTGCCGATGGCAGACGCCCGCATGTCGTCGAACGCGACGGAGATGGTGTCGCTGGCCTCGGCGCCCACCCGGTACGTGGCCGAGCCGTTGCCGATCGCCGTGACGATGGTCTTCGTGTTGAGGTCCGTGAACGCATCGTCCACGGTCTTGGCGGCGTTGCCGACGATGGTGATCGTCGTCGTGTGCACGCCGTTGAACGACACCGTGAGCGAGCCATCGACGCCGATCGTGCCGTCCAGGTTGACCGCGTCGGTGGAGTTGCCGCCCTGCGTGATGCGCAGCGTGGTGGCGTTGATCTTCGCCAGCGTGTAGGTCGTGACCGCCAGCGGGTCCGACTTCAGCTTGCTGACGTCGACGCTCGCGACGTCCGCCACGGCGGTGGTGGTCAACTGGAAACCGGTCTTGACCTGCGACGTCGCGTCGAGCGACGTTGACAGCGAGCCGGTGAGTAGGTTCAGTCCGTTGAACTTCGTGCGCGCCGCGATGTTGTCGATCTCATTGCGCAGCGTCAGCATCTCTTCGCCGATGGCCGTGCGGTCGGAGGCGGAAAGCGTGCTGTTGCCAGCCTGCACCGATAGCTCGCGCATGCGCTGGACCAGGCCGTGCACCTCGCTGAGCGCGCCTTCAGCGGTCTGGATCATCGAGATGCCGTCCTGGCCGTTGCGCGCGCCCTGCGTGAGGCCGCGAATGAGCGACCGCATCTTCTCGCTGATCGCCAGTCTGGCCGCGTCGTCCGCGGAGCGGTTGATGAGCAAAGCGCTGGAGAAGCTCTCCAGCGCTTTGCTCATCTTGACGGACGTGATGTCCAGGTTTCGCTGCGCGTTGATCGCCATGACGTTGGTATTGATGCGCATTGCTCGTTCGGCCTCCTCTGCCAAGCCCCGCCGTGCATCCCTGCCAGCGGTATGTGCCGCGCCGCCATGGCGCGTGCGTCCTGCGCAAATCATCGCGCCGAGGCCACCGCGACCGATCGGGGAACGGGCGCATCTCGCCCGGGGCCGCCGCGTACGGGACGCCGCGTACGGGACGCGCCTGTCCGGGACGCCCAGTACGCGTTGCCCCCGACGCCTGAAGCGGCGCTAGCGCGCCGGCGTGCCCGTGCCCGTGGCCGTCGCGCGCGGCGTCGACGTGGGGGCCGGCGCCGCGCCGCCGCCGGAGCGGCGCGCGATCTGCAGCTGCAGCTCTACGGCGGTGTAGTTCTCGTCCTGCTCGAACGTGTCGATGCTCAGCGTGCCCACGGTGCCGTTGTCGGCACTCGCGAACTCGAGCTGGGTGGCGAAGCCCGCGGCCTGGTCCGCGTTGAGGCGCAACCCCTGCTGCTGCAGCGCGGAGCGGTACTGCGCCGCGACATCGGTCGCCGAGGCGCGCGTCAGCAGCGTGACCTGGTAGCTGGTGCCGGTTTCCTGCGTGGCCCACTGCACGGCGATCGGCACGCTGCCGTTCAGCGCCAGGAAGCGCGGGAAGTCCCGCGGCAGCGGGCGCGGCGCCGGCAGCGCGAAGAGCGGCTCGATCTGCTGCGTGGGCGCGACCTGCACGATGTAGATCACGCCGGTCCGTACGGCCTTGCCCTCGCCGAGGCTGCGCAACGCGGCCTGCACGCTCGCGGTGTCGGTGATGTCCTTGCCGGCCACTTTGCGCAGCCGGTCGCCCTGCTTCAGCCCTGCCGTCACGGCCCCGCCCGCGCCCGTCCGCGCGACCACCACGCCGCCGTCGCGCGCCTGCAGCTCTGCCCCCAGTACTGGCACGAACGCGTGGCGTGGCACCTTGATCGTGCGGTCCTTGCCGTTCCGCGCGACCACGATCTCGAACTCGTCGCTCGTCGGCAGCGGCTGCACGACGGCGGTGCCCTGCAGGTCCGCGGAGCGCGTGCTCTGGAAGCGATACGCTGCCACGCCCTCGTTCAGCTGGCCGCCCACCACCTGCCACGGCGTCTCGTCCAGCAGCCCGCGCATCGCGTCGGACACCGTCGGCTCGTCGCGCTCCACCTCGTACATGACGAAGAACAGCCGCTCGCCGTCGGCGCGGGTCACGCGCGCGGAGCCCAGCAGCTTCGACTCGGGCGGCTCCGGCAACGTGAGCAAGTTGGCCTTCGGCGTCTGGTCGGTGCGCTCCGGGTTCAGCGCCGCATCGAGCTCCGGCGAGAGCGCCCCGGGGGTCGTGACGACCTCAGCGCCGACGCTCTCGCCGATGCGCAGGAACAGGTCCGTGAGCGCTTGGTCGTTGGCCCCGTCGCCCCCTCCGCAGCCGACCGTCAGCGCGATCGTCGCGACGACGGTCCAGCGCGCGAGGCGCGCGCGCGCCCCGGGCCCAGCGATCCAGCGACCCGCGGGTACAGACCAGCGCTGCATGGCAGCCCCCTTCGAACCTGCGTCCGCCCGACTCGGGGCGGTGGGAGCGACCCGTGCGCAGCTGCGCGTCCTGTGCCACGGCCGGGGTTGCGGGCGGAGGGGCGAGAGGGGTTGGGGTGGGTGAGGGGATTTGAACCCCCGCTCTCCAGGGCCACAACCTGGCGCCTTTGACCGCTAGGCGACACCCACCACGAAACGCGCGCGCGGCCCGATGGCCGCGGCAGGAGTGTACCACTGGCCTCCGCGGCACGGCCAGCAGCGCCCGTTAGGCGCGCAGCAAGTACGGTCGTGGGTCGCGCGCCGCGCCGCCGACAAGCACCGACAGATCGAGCAGGCCCTGTCCGCCCCCCGCCCCGCCTGGCGGGCCGGCCGCGAGCACGCCGAGCTGCTGGCTGCGCGACACGCGCTCGCCTGCAACGACTGCCACCTCGGCGAGCCCGCCGAGCACCGTCTGCCACTCGCCGCCGTGATCTAGCACCACGCTCAGCGCGCCCGCCTCGCCGCGCACCGCGCTGCCTGCGCCGCCGAGCCACTGCAGTGTCTCGCCCGAGACGCGCTCGGCGAGGACCGTCCCCAGCGGCGGCACCAGCACCCCGCCCCCGCCGCGGCCGCCGAACACCGCCGCGCTCGCCCCCGCCCCCGGCCGCACGCGCGGCGCCTGATCGCCGAGGATCGCCGCCAGGTACTGCTTCGTCTCGGTGGGCAGCGCGCGCTCCCATTGCGCCCCGTGCGCGCGCACGAGCGTCTGCACGTGGCCAAGCCCCGAGTTGTACGCCGCCAGCGCCTTGCGCACGTCGCCGCCGAGGGCGGCCAGGTTGTGGCGCATCGTCTCCGCGCCGGCGCGCAGCGCCGCTTCCGGGTCCGTGCGGCGCACATTGGGGTAGAACTGCGGCATCAGCTGCGCGATGCCCTCCGCGCCGGCGCTGGAACGCCGCTGCCCGAAGACGACCGCGGGGTCATACCCGGACTCCTGCTGGATCTGCCGCTCGAACAGCTCGCCGAACCCGGGCGCGACCACGCCATCGCCGAGCTTACGCGTGAGCGCGCGCCAGCCGAACGGGTCGCCCGCGCCGCCCGCGCCCGCCGACCAGGAGAGCGCCTGCTCGCGGTAGCCGGCGTCGGTCGCCTCCGGCGGAGCGGCGGCGGCGCTGGCGGAGGCGCCGCTCCACGCGCGCCCGTCGCGAATCGCGGCGATCGCGTCGCGCAGCTCGGCGATCTGCGTGCGCGGTGCGCCCAGCGCCTGCGCAAGCACGGCCGTGAACTGCTGTGCGGGCGCGCGCTCGGCAGCCGCGCGTTCCGGGGCCTGGCGTGCTGCCGCGTCCGCGCCGTCGACGCGCATGCGCTCACCTCCGCGCCATTCGCGTCGTTCGGGTCGTGGCGCTGTCCGGAGCAGCCTACGCGCGCGGCCTGCAGCGGGCGCAGCGGGGAACGCCCGCGCTCGGCGTCCGCACGACCCTACTCGCGGCTTGCGCGGCGAGTGCCCGCCCACCACTGCGGACCACTACTCGATCGGCGGCCCGAGCCTGCGGTACGCGCCCGCGTAGAATAGCAGCGGCGCGGCCTCCGGCCGCTGGACGTCGACCGCCAGCACGCGGCCGATGTAGATCGTGTGGTCACCGCCCTCGATCCGCTCGTGCACGGCGCACTCGAGCCAGGCGATGGCGTCGCGCAGGATCGGCGCGCCGCTCGCGCCAGCGCGATGGGGCACGCCGAGCATGCCGTCGACGCCAGGGCGCGCGAACCCGCGGGACACATCGAGCTGCTCCTCGGCAAGCACGTTGACGGCGAATACGTCCACCGTGCCCAGCTGCTCGTGAGCGGCGCCGTGGCGATCCACGCAGACGAGCAACAACGTGGGCTCCAGTGAGACCGAGGCCACAGCGTTGGCGGTCATGCCCCGGCGCACGCTGCCGGTGTCCCACGTCACCACGGTCACCCCGGTGGCGAAGCGGCCGATCGCGTCTCGGTAGCGCCGCGGGTCGATCAACGGAGCCGCGGTCATGGGCCGTCCCCTCGGCGGGCGTGGGTCGCGCCGGGCTATCCTAGCCGCGCGCGGGGCGCTCGTCACACGCGCGCGTGGGACAATCGCCCAATGCAGGAGCCAGAGCCGCATCTCCGCACCCCCGCCGAAGAGCTGGCCGAGCTGCATGCCGGCGGCGACCGCGCCGCGCTCGTGCGCGCCGCCGCAGCGCTCCACCCCGCCGACCTCGGCGAGGTGTTCGCGAGCGACGAGGGCGAGCTCCGCGCGCTGTTGCTCGACGTGCTGCCGGGCCGCCAGATCGGCGCCACGCTCGCGTACATCGAGCCCCGCTACCGCAACGCGCTGCTCGTCAGCCTCGCGCCTGCGCGCATCGCCGAGGTGCTCAGCGCCGTCGCGGACGACATCGCGACGGACGTCCTCCAGGAGCTGCCGGACGAGATCGCCGACGCGGCGCTGACCGCGATGCCGGTGGCGTTGCAACGCCAGGTCGGCCGGCTCATTGAGTACGGTCCGGAGACGGCCGGCGGCCGCATGACCGGCCAGCGCATCGCTGTCGGCCCCGAACGCACCGTGCGCGAGGTGATCGACTTCCTCCGCTCGCTTCGCCCGAATACGGAACAACCGTTCTACGTGTACATCACAGACACCGCGAACCGGCTGAGTGGCGTGCTCAACCTGCGCTGGCTGATCACCGCGCCCCCCGATACGTCCGTCGGCACGCTGGCAGCCACCGCCGCCGTCTCCGTCACCGCCGACACCGACCAGGAGGAGGCCGCGCGCCTGCTCAAGCGCTACAACCTGCTCGCGTTGCCCGTCGTCGACGGCGCCGGGCGGCTGCTGGGCACGATCACGGCCGACGACCTGCTGGACGTGCTCGAGGACGAGGCGACCGAGGACATGTACCGCATGGTCGGCGTGGACGTGGACGAAGACCTGCGCGGCGTGGGTCGGTCCGTGCGCCACCGGCTGCCGTGGCTCGCGGTGAACCTCGGCACCGCCACGCTCGCGGCGGCCGTCGTCTCGTTGTTCGAGGACACGATCACGCGCCTCGCGCTGATCGCCGCGTTCATGCCGATGGTGGCTGGCATGGGGGGGAACGCCGGCATCCAGACCGTCACCGTCGTCGTGCGCTCGCTCGCGCTCGGGCGCATCGCGCCGCGGGACGCATGGGGCGTGCTCCGCCACGAGCTCGCGGTGGGGCTGATCATCGGCGTGGCGATCGGCCTGCCTGTGGGCATCGTCGGCTGGGCGATCGAGGGCAGCCCCGCGCTGGGGCTGATCGTGGGCGCGGCGATGTGCGCGAACATCGCGAATGGCATGGTCACCGGCGTCGCCGTGCCCCTGCTGCTGCACCGCGCCGGGCAGGACCCGGCCATCTCCGCCGGCATCTGGATGACCACGTTCACCGACGTGATCGGCTTCCTGCTGCTGCTGGGCCTCGCCACGCTCTTCCTCGACAGGCTGGTCTGAGCCCCCCACGCAGATCGGGCCCGCCTGGCCGCCCCCGCGGGCGGACCCTGATGCGCGGCCCCGCCGCCCGCCGCCAGCATGGGTGCATGGCGCAACACGCGAGCCACGCCGCCTTCGGACGCCAGCCCAAGCACACCTACGTGCAGTGGGATGAGGCAGTCCAGTGGGGCTGTTCGCTCAAGGGCTGGAACTGCTGCGTTGACAAGGGCATCGCGGTGCGCCCGTACGACCTTGTACGGCTGCGCCATGCAGTCGGCCGGCCGTCGAACGAGATCACTTCGGACGAGACCGTCACCTTCGCCTGGCACGGCGGCTTGCTGATCGGCTCGCTGGCGCACAAGCCCTACACGCCGGGCCACGTGGCCTGCACGTTCTTCGAGGAAATGACCAACGTCAGCGCGCGCGCCCTGCGCGAGCGCGACCCGGACGCCTTCGCCGCGCTGCCCGAGCGCGTGCGCGCCGCCGCCGACTCGCCCGCCAAGGGTGAGTACCGCGTCGCCGGCCTGTGCGGCGCGCACCAGAACCGCCCCGAGGTCTGCCGCGCGTTCCCCTACCAGCGCGAGGTCGGCCTGGTGCTGGCCGACGGCACGCTCGAGGATGTGCGCGCGCGGCGCGTGAACCTCTGCGGCTCCTGCGCGCTCTCCACGCCCACCACCCCGCGCGCGGTGGTCGAGAACGAGGACGTGGCCGAGTACTGGCGCGCCAACGATGCGTTCAGCGCGGTCGCGTCCTACTACCGCTCGCGCGGCGCAGGGAACTTCGACGATCCGCGCTACCGCAGCCTGCCCCTGCCACAGGCGGACCTGACGCAGCTGTGGGCGGCGATGTACCTGCCCGACTCGGACCCCATCGTGCGCGAACGCTACCCGGAGCAGTGGCGCGCCGCGCTCGACGTGGAGGGCGACCGCGCGATCCACGCGCTCGTGCTCCAGCACGCGCTCGACCGGCTGGACGCGCTGCTGACGCAGCTCGGCGTCGACAGTGCGGCGCTCGGCACGAAGGGTGCGCCCGACGTGCCGCGCCCGCAGCTCGATCGGCTGCTCGATCCGGCGCGCGAACCGATCCCGCCCGCAACGCCGTTGCCGTTCGCTCCCGAACGCCATCTCGATGACGCCCCGCTGCACGAGGCCGCTGCCGACACGTCTGCCGCCTGACACCGCCGCCGCGACAGCACGACGAGGCCCCCGCATCACTGCGGGGGCCTCGTGCCGAACGAACGGGGCGCGCCGAGTGGTTACCCCTGGAGCAGCGAGAGCGCGATCTGCGCCGAGCTGTTCACCTGCGACAGGACGGACACGCCGGCCTGCTGCATGATCTGCCGCGTGACCAGCTCCGAGGACAGCTTCGCGATGTCCGCGTCGCGGATGCGCGACTCGGAAGCGCTCAGATTCTCGGCCGCCACGCCCAGGCTCGTGATCGCCGTCTCGATCTGGTTCTGCGCAGCACCGAACTTCGCGCGCTGGGTGCTGACTTCCTGGATCGCTGTGTCGACCGACACGAGCAGCGTGTTGGCCTTGCCCACCGTGGACACGTTGGTGTTGTCCACGATCAGCGTGCCGATCTTGCTGGCGCCACCGAGGGCGGACGCCTGCATGTCGGCGTACGACACCGAGATCGTGTCCGACGACTCCGAGCCGACCTGGTACGCCGCCGAGCCGGCGCCGATCGCCGTGACGATGGTCTTGGTGTTGAGGTCCGTGAGGATGTCGTCGACGGTCTTGGCCGTCACACCGACGACCGTGATCGAGGCCGAGTGCACGCCGTTGAACGCGAACGTGATCGTGCCGTCCGCGCCGATCGTGCCGTCCGTGTTGACCACGTCGGTCGACTGGCCGCCCTGAGTGATGCGCAGCGTCGTGGCGTTGACCTTCGACAGCGTGTAGGTCGTGACACCGGCCGGGTCCGCCTTCAGCTTGCTCACGTCCACCGCAGCGACGTCCACGACGGCCGTGGTCGTCAACTGGACGCCGGTCTTGACCGTCGAGGTTGAGTCCTGCGTGGTGGACAGGGAGCCTGTGAGCAGGCTCAGGCCGTTGAACTTCGTGCGCGACGCGATGTTGTTGATCTCGTTCTTGAGCGTCAGCACCTCTTCACCGATCGCCGTGCGGTCGGAGGCCGAAAGGGTGCTGTTACCGGCCTGCACGGCCAGCTCGCGCGTGCGCTGGAGGATGCCGTGCACCTCGTTCAGCGCGCCTTCAGCGGTCTGCAGCATCGAGATGCCGTCTTGCGCGTTGCGGGCGCCCTGGTTGAGGCCGCGCACCTGCGCGCGCAGCTTCTCGCTGATGGCAAGGCCGGCGCCGTCGTCGGCGGCGCGGTTCACGCGCAGACCGCTCGACAGCTTCTCGATCGCCTTGCTCATCTTGCCCCCGGTGACGTCCAGGTTGCGCTGGGCGTTCAGAGCCTGAATGTTCGTGTTGACGATCAGTGCCATGGGTGGTTCGGCCTCCTGTGCCGTACCCGGCGTCACGCCGGGACCGATGGGCGCCCGCCTGCGCCCGTAGGGAGCCCCCAGACGGGGCTCGCGGCAATCATCGGCAGCGCCCACCCCGCTCCTTAGGGGGAGCCACCCCCTTACGCCGAGGGGACCTCCGGGCGCCGAGCGAGGGTAGCGTGACCCGGCGCAGGGCCGCCCCGTACGGGCGCCGGGCACGCCAATTCGGGGCGCGCAGGCCCGCGGGCTCCCTCCTTCCCGAGCGGTGCCAGGACCCCGTGCTCGTAGCATCCGCACATGGCCGCACGCCCAACCCCGCGCCCGCTCTCGCACCCGTCCGCACGCGCCGCTGAGCAGATCCTGGTCTGCGGCTGGGACGACGCGCTTCCCCCGCTGCTGCGCGCGCTCGACCGCGAGGCAGGGCTGCGCGCGTGCGCCATCGGCGACGCGCGTCCCGCGCAGCTGATCCGCGCGCGCCAGGCCACCGGCGCGCCCTGCTACCAGCACGTGCGCGAGATGCTGCGCGTGGCGGAGGCCGACGTCGTGCTGGCGGCCAGCGCGCGCTCCGCAGCCGGCGCGACGGAGCGGGCCGCCGCGCGGGCGCAGGACCTGCTGCTCTTCGGCCCCGCGATGGACGGCGATGCGCTGGCTGCAGCCGCCACGGCGGTGGCCCGGCACGGCGCCGCCTGCTTCGTGCTGCGGCCGGCGCTGCGCAGCGCCGGCTTCGCGTACCTCGTGGAGTTGCTCGCCGCAGACAGCGGCTGGCAGCCGCGCGCGCTCGAGATCGCGCTGGCCGGCCCCGCCGGCCCTGAGGCGCTGCTGCGCGACGCCGTGGCCGCCGCGACGGCGCTCATCCCGCTCGAGCCCGTCGAGGCCATCGCCTCGTTCGCCGGCGCTTCGCGCGCCACCGCCTCGACGTTCGCGGTGCAGCTGCGTTACTACGACGGCCGCCTCGTCACGCTCACCGCACGCGATGCCGCGGAGCCGCGCCTGCGCGTTGCCATCGACGCCCACGCGGGGCGCGCCGAGGTCCGCACCTCCGCCGGCGAGTCGGACCTCGAGCTCGCCCTGACCGGCGTCGACGTCCAGCACCTGCTGCTCCGCGACCGCGACCTGTACGCGCTCGAGGCCCGCCGCGTCGCCTCCGCCCGCGCGCGTCGCGCCGACGACAGCGCTTCGCTCCCCGCTGAGGCGACCACGCTGCGCGCGATCGAGGCTGCCCTCGACAGCGGCCTGACCCAGGCCGTCGCGGAGTTCGCCCCGCGGCCGGCGCTGCGGCTGCTCAGCGGCCGCGCCCGGGTCGCCACGCCGCCCAGCGGCCAGCTGCACCTCGTGCCCTCTTAGCGCTGGTCGATTTCGCGGGCCCGCTGAGTGCGGTTGCCGACAAGCACGCCGCGCTCGACCATCCGCGGATGGTAGCTCGCTTGGGCACACCGGCCACCGCCCTCGTCACCGGCGCCTCGGGCTTCGTTGGGGGCCACCTCGTGGCGCGCCTCGTGCGCGAGGGCGTGCCCGTCGTCGCGCTCGACCGCGCCGTCCCTCGCGCGCCGTTCCCGGCGCGCGTGCACGACCTGCGCATCGACATCCGCGACCACGACGCCGTGGCCCGAGCGCTTGCGCAGGCGCGCCCCGCCGTCGTCTACCATCTCGCGGCGCAAGCGTCCGTCGCGATCTCCATGCGCGAGCCGGAGCTGGACATCGCCACGAACGTGCTCGGCACGGTGCAGCTCGCGCGCGCGGCTGCGGCCGCGGGCGCGCAGCGCTTCGTGTTCGTGTCGACCGGCGGCGCGCTCTGCGGCGAGCCGGCGGCGCTGCCCGTGACCGAGGACACGCCCGTCGCGCCGGAGTCCGTATACGGCGCGTCGAAGCTCGCGGCGGAACGCTACCTCGCGCTGTTGCTGCGCGGCACCGGCACAGCGCTCGCCGTCGTTCGCCCCGGCAACATCTACGGGCCCGCGCAGAACCCGCACGGCGAGGCCGGCGTCGTCGCGATTTTCGCCGCGCGCATGCTCGCCGGCGAGCCCGTCACGATCTTCGGCGACGGCAGCCAGCAGCGCGACTACGTGTACGTCGACGATGTCGTCGACGCGATCGTGCGCGCGGCCATCGCGCCGCCCGACACGTGCCTAATCGGCACCGGCAGCGGCACCAGCACGCGCGCCATCTTCGACGTGCTCGCGCGGCTCACGCGCTACGCGCGCCCCCCGCAGCTCGCGCCCGAGCGCCCCGGCGACATCCAGCGCATCTGGCTCGATAGCACCCGCGCGCGCGAGCGCTGGGGCTGGCAGCCGCGCACGACGCTCGAGGATGGCCTCGCGCACACCGTCGACTGGTTTCGCGCGCGGCCGGCCGAGCGATGATCCGGCGCTCGTCGCCGGCCGTGCACCGGCACGCCGTCTCCGCGCTCGTCGCCATCACCGAGTTCACCTTCGTGATGCAGTCTTCGATGGTCGGCGTGTCGTTGCAGCAGCTGCTCGACGACCTCGCGGCCCCGCTACGCTCGGGCGGCTGTCGGAGCGGCTCGGCGCGACGGTGGTCTACGCCGCGGGCTTCGCCGCGTTCTCGGCGTAGACGGCGCTGTGCGTCGCCGCGCCCAACATCTACGTGCTGATCCTTGGCCGCGCGCTCTAGGGGCTCGCGAGTGGCGGCCTGGCGCTGCGGGCATGACCATCGTCGGCGACAGCTACGGCGCGCAGCGCGCCCGCGCGATCGGGTACCTCGCGTCCGTGCTCCCGTTCGGCGCGGTGCTCGGCCCCACCGTCGGCGGCCTGATCGTCGATCACTTCGGCTGGCGCTGGACGTTCGGGTTCAACCTGTCTGTCGGCTTCGCCGCCTGCGTGATCAGCATCGCGCTGCTCCCGCGTGGCGCGCCGCGCCGGACAGGCGCTGGACCTGCCGGGCATCGGCCTGATCGCGCTCGCCGTCACCGCGGTCGTGTACGCGCTCACTGAGCTCGGGCGCAAGGATGGCGCCGCCAACCCCGCCGTCGTCGGCGGCACGATCGCGCTGGAGCTCGTCGCGGGCGCGCTGCTCGCGCGCCAGGAGCGACGCGCGCGCGTGCCCGTGCTCCTGGCAGGGCGTGTTCAGCCTGCTGCCGTACTACGTGTAGTCCGCGTACGGGTTGAGCGCCTCGCAGGCGGGCGGGATCATGGCGCCGCGCGCGCTTGTGATGGTGCTGATGTCGGCCGCCGCCTCGTTCCTGCTGCCGCGCACCGGCTATCGCTGGCCGCTGCTCATCGGGCTGCTCGGCCAGTCGCTCGTGCTGCTCGCGTTCTCGCGCGGATTGCACGAGCCGGTGATCGCGGGCCAGCTCGTGCACAGCGTGGCGTGGCTGACGGCCGTCTCCCTGTGCGCGGGGCTCGCCTTCGGCGCCGCGAACCCGGCGATGAACAACGCCGCCATCGACCTCGCGCCGGACCGCATCGCCGCGATTGCCGGCATGCGCGGCATGTTCATGACGCTTGGCGGCACCGTCGGCATCGCGGTCGTTGTGCTCTTCGGCGCGCAAGGCGTGACCATCGCCGGCGGCATCGAGACCGCGTTCCTCGTGTTCTCGGCGGTGATGCTGCTGACCACGCTGCTGATCCCGCGCGTGCCCGAGCAGGCCCGCGCGCCCGCGCCGCGCCCGCTCGCGGAGCCGCGCTAGCCCACCAGCACCGCGGCCACGCTCAGGTAGATCGCGATCGACAGCAAGTCCTGGATCACCGTCGCCAGCGGCCCGGAGCCAAACGCCGGGTCCGTGCCCAGCCGCTGCAGCAGCCACGGTAGCGCCATCGCCACGAGCGTCGCCACGGAGCACGCCGCGAACAGCGCGATCGCCACCGCCTCGATGACGTCGGGGTGGCCCCAGCGCAGCAGCCCGATCGGCGCGAACGCTGCCGCGAGCACGGCGCCGACGCACACGCCGGTGAGCAGCTCGCGCCGCACGATGCTCCGCACCGGCACGCCGATCGACAGTCCGCGCACCACCAGCGTCTCGGTCTGCGTGCCCACCGCGTCGGCGGTGTACACCACGCCCGGCACGAAGAACGCCAGCGTAACGTTCGCGGCCAGCTCCGCCTCGAACGCGCTGACGATCTCCGCGGCGCACACCGCGCCCACGAGCCCCAGCAGCAGCCACGGCAGGCGATGCCGCCGCCGCCGCCGTAGCGGCTCCGCGCGCGCCACGCTCGCGTCATGGAGGAAGCCGCCCAGTCGCGGCAGGTCCTCGTCGTGCTCCTCGAGCAGTACCTCCAGCAGCCGCCGCGGCGGCACCAGGCCGCGGAAGCGGCCGGCCGCGTCCACCACCGCGATCGATCCGGCGCCATGGCGCACCGCGCGCCACGCCGCGACTTCTCGGTGCACGCCCGGCGCCACGATCGCCGGCTCGCCGTCCATCAGTTCCGGCATCCGCACGTCGCCCGGCGCCGCGAGCAGCGTCTCGATCGAGACCAGCCCGACCAGCCGCGGGCCGTCCACGATGACGATGTCGGCGGCGCTTTCGTAGCGGCTCCCGTCGAGCGCGCGACGCACCGCCGCAGCCGTGTCCTGTGGCGCCGCGCGAGGCACCAGCGCGGTCGCGTGCTGCGAGGCGGTGTCGGCGATGCGCTCCGGCAGGTCGTCGACGTCAATCGGCGGTGCGGTCACGGCGTCTTCTCGCTCGCGGCAGTCGCAGGCGCCCGCGGCAGTCGGAGGCGCTCGCGGCGCTAGCCAAATGTCCAGCGCGTCGCCGTGCTGTCGAAGTCCGCCTATTCGATGAAGCCGAAGGCCGCCGTCGGCCGCACCACGTGCACGGACTCGCCCTCCGCGTCGAACGCCCACGCGTACTTCTCGCGGTACGCGGCAGCGGCGAGCACGTCCGCGCCGCGGATGCGCGCCGCGCTGCCTTCCAGCACCACGGCATCGCCTGCTGCCTCGGTGGAGACCACGCAGCGCGGATTCGCGCGCAGGTTGCGCGCCTTCACCGAGCCCGGCTCGGACAGGAAGTAGAACGCGCCGTCGACCCACACGCCCCAGACGGGCATCGCGTGGGGGCGCCCGTCCGGCCGCGTCGTCGACACGACGTACATGCGCGCCGCCGCGAGCCGCGCCTCCGCCCACGACCATGGCAGCAGCCGCGCAGCTGCCGCCGCGTCGACGGGTGCGGCGGGCGGGCGATTCAGCGGGGTGGCGTGCACGTCCGGGGCCATTGCCGCTCCTCGTTCCTGTCGCGCCGTGCGCCGGCGCGCGCGGGCCGGGCGTCGTGGATGGCGCGTTCCATTGTCGCCCGGCGGCGCACGGCGGGCGCCGGGCGCGGCCCGGAGGCCGTGCTACCATGCCCGGCACGCGCTCGCGCGCCGCGCGGAGGACGCCACCCCTGCTCGAGATCTTCGACACGCTGACGGGCCACAAGCGGCCGTTCGAGCCGATCGAGCCGGGCGTCGCGCGCATGTACGTGTGCGGCATCACCCCCTACGACGTCGGCCACCTCGGTCACGCGCTCACCTTCGTGTCCTTCGACACCGTGCGCCGCTACCTCGAGTTCCAGGCCTACGACGTGCGTCACGTGCAGAACATCACGGACATCGACGACGACATGGTGCGCAAGGCGCGCGAGCTCGCCATCTCGATCCCGGAGCTGACCGAGCGCAACCACGCCGTCTACCTGCGCGAGATGGATGCGCTGAACGTGCAGCGCCCGGACGCGTTCCCCCGCGTCTCCACGTCGATCCCGGCGATCATCGAGCTGATCGAGCAACTGGTCGCGGGCGGCTTCGCCTATGCCGCCGACGGCTACCTGTTCTTCGACACCGCGCGCACGCCGGAGTACGGCGCGCTGAGCGGGCGCACGCGCGACGAGCTGCTGCACGGGCCCCGCGGCGACAGCCACCCGACCGAGCCCGAGCAGCTGAAGCGCCAGCCGCTGGACTTCCTGCTCTGGCAGCCGTCCAACGAACCGGACGCGCACTGGCCCTCGCCGTGGGGCGTGGGGCGGCCCGGCTGGCACATCGAATGCTCCACGATGTCGCGCGCCACACTCGGCGAGCGCATCGACATCCACGGTGGCGGCAAGGACCTGCGCTACCCCCACCACGACTCCGAGATCGTGCAGTCGCAATGCGCGAGCGGACTGACGCCGTGTGTCGGCACGTGGATGCACATCGGCACGCTCATGTTGCAGGGCGTCAAGATGTCGAAGTCGCTCGGCAACCTGATCAAAGTGTCGGACCTGCTCGCCGCCGGCCACTCCCCCGACGCGATCCGGCTCGCGCTGCTCGGCACGCACTACCGCGCGGACCACGACTGGGACCCCGCCGCGCTCGACGAGTGGGAGCGCCGCGCCGCACTGCTGCGGCGAGCCGCCGAGGGCCCCGGCGGGCCGCCGGACCCCCTGCTCGTGCAGTCGCGGCGGCTGCGCTTCATGGACGCGATGGACGACGACTTCGATACGCCGCGCGCCATCGACGTGCTCGTGTCGATCGCAGAAGATATCGTCGCGCGGCGCCTGCACGGCGAGACCGCCGTGCCGACGCTCGTGGAGCTCGCCGGCGTGCTCGGGCTGCGCCTCGGCCGCGAGGGGTAGTCCGGCGGTCGAAGCGCGCAGCGCGGGAGGCCAGTGGTGTTCGAAGTAGGCGGGGGGCTGCTCGCCGTCCTCGCGCTGGTGATCGCGAACGGCTTCTTCGTCGCCGCCGAGTTCTCGCTGGTGACGGTGCGCCGCACGCGCATCGAGCAGCTGAGCACCGAAGGCCGCGCGGGCGCGGGCAGCGTCGCCGACGCCGTCGAGCACCTCGACAGCTACATCGCCGCCTGCCAGCTTGGCATCACGCTCGCCAGCCTCGCGCTCGGCTGGATCGGCGAGCCGGCACTCGCACGTGTGGTCGAACCCGCGCTCGGCGGCCTCGGGGGCCACGCTGTCGCGGTCGCCGTGAGCTTCGCGATGATCACCGCACTGCACGTCATCGCGGGCGAGCTCGCGCCCAAGGGGCTCGCGCTGCAGTTCACGGAGCCGGTCGCGCTGCTGGTCGCGAGCCCGCTGCGCGCCTTCCGCTGGCTCTTCCGCCCCGCGATCTGGCTGCTGAACGAAGGCGGCTGGCTCGCGCTGCGCGTCATCGGCGTGTCGCGCGACGTCGCCGCGCAGCCGCACATCGGCGCGGAGGAACTGCGCCTCGTCGTGCAGGCGAGCGCACAGGCGGGCGCGATCGAGACGGGCGAGCAGTTCCTGCTGGAGCGCGTGCTGCGCTTCGGTGAGCTCAGCGTCGCCAGCGTGATGGTGCCGCGCACCGAGGTCGTCGCCTTCCCGGTCACCGCCTCCACCGCCGAGGCGGTGCGCACCGTCGGCGAGCACCACCACTCGCGCTACCCCGTCTACGGCAAGGACCTGGACGAGGTGCTGGGTGTGGTGCACGTGCGCGACCTGCTGCTGGCCGCGCCGTCCCCCAACCTGCGCCCGCTGCTGCGCGAGTCGCTGATGATCCCGAGTCACGTGAGTGTCGAACGGCTGCTCGCGGAGATGCGCGCGCGGCGCAACCACTTCGCCGTCGCCATCGACGAGTTTGGCGGCACAGACGGCATCGTGACGCTCGAGGACGTGCTCGAGTCGATCGTCGGTGAGCTGCAGGACGAGTTCGAGGAGCCGGAGCGGCCGCCCGAGCGCGGCCCCGGTGGCCGCCTGCGCATCGACGGCCTCGACCCGGTCGAAACGCTGACGGAGCTGCTGGGGGTCACGGTCGAGGCGGGGCCGTACAATACCGTCGCCGGGTACTTGCTCGATCGGCTCGGCAGTATTCCGCAGCCGGGCGACACCGTCGACGTCGCCGGTTACCGGCTGCGCGTGATCGAGATGGACGACCTGCGCATCGCCACGCTCGAAGCCGAGCCGCTCCCCGCAAACGACGCGGCGTCCCCGGAGCGCGTGTCCCGTCCCCCGGCGCCGCCTGCCTCGTAGCTCGTCGCGGCCGGCTGGCCCCTGTCGCTACACGCGCGGGGGCCTATGCGTTCCGCTCGCCGCCCGCGGGCGGCTCTTCGACCGGCCCACTCTGCGTCGATCGCGGGGGTGTCGATTGCGGGGGCGTCGAAGTTGGCGGCGCCGATGGTGGTGGCGACGCGTCGCGGTGCAGCTCGCGCTCGGCGGCATCGACGAACGGACGCAGTACCGGTGGCACCGCCATGCGTCCGGCCACCTGCGCCGCGCGGCCGGCCGCCGCGCGCAGCTCCGCCTCGTGCTCGCTCGCGAACGCCGAGGCGTCGCGTGCTGCCTGCTCCACGTGCGGGCGGGCCGCCTCGGCCGCGTGCTTCGCCTGCTGGGCCAGCCGCTCGATCTGCGGACGTGCCGCGTCGGCAGCCTCGCGTGCCCGCTCGATGGCATCGCGCGCGGTGCGCTCGATCGCCGGCCGCCGCTGCTCCGCCGCCTCGCGCACGCGCCGCGCGAACTCGGCCGCCATGCCGCCGGGATCGTCGGTGTGGCCGAAGCCGGAGCCCGTGCCGCGCAGGCGGCGGCGGCCCGGATCGGACGGCGGTGACTCGCGCAGCGGCTGCGTGGGCGGCACCGGTGCGTCGGCGTCTGCGGCCGGCTCAGCTTGCGGCTGGTCGTCGTCGGGCATCGCTGGCGTCTTCCTGCGGGCCGCGATCAGCGCCGCGCGCGGGCGAGCGCCTCGCGGATCGCGAACACGATCATGCCCTGCTCCGGGAAGGCTTGCCACCCCGCGGGCGTCGAGTAGTAGCGCGTGCCCGTGGTCGTCTCAGGGGGCTCGCGTTCGGCGTACTCGATATCGAAGCCGTTCACGCGGATCGTCGGCGAGCCGAGGCTCTTCAGCAGGCGCGCCTCGTCCTCGGTGCGCACGGTCACGACCTCCGTCGTCGCCTCCACGCCCGCCTCGCCCGCGGCCGCGCTGATCATCTGCTGCAGTAGCTCGATCCGCGGCTCGCGCTCGGCGACGTACAGCTTGATGTCCACGGCGCTCATCGTGCCTCCTCTGGCTCGGTCGCTGTTGATGCTACGGGCGCGCTCAGTCTCGCGGTGGGGCGAGTATAGCCGTCACGGCCCGTTCGGCCCCGCCCCTCGCCCCGCCGAGGGCTCCGCCCCCCGGACGGCGCCCTCGGCGCGCCACGCGTGCCATGCCTCGAGGATCGCCGGGTCGTGCGGGAACGCCAGATCAGGCAGGGCGTCCGGTGCGAAGTAGCCGACCTCGAACGCCTCGTCGCCCGGGGTCGGCTCGCCCGCCACTACGGTTGCCGCGTACGCCACGAACACGACGGGGTCGCCGCGGCGGCTGAACACGCCGAGCAGCTTCTCGACGCGCACCTCGACGCCGGTCTCCTCGCGCGCCTCCCGCGCCGCGGCCTCCGCCACCACCTCGCCCGCGTCCACGAACCCCGACGGGAACGACCAGCGGCCGTACATCGGCTCGTGGTTGCGCCGCACGAGCAGGATGCGGCCGTCGTGCTCGGCGACCACGCCGGTCGCGAGCTTCGGGTCGGCGTAGCGCACGTAGCCGCAGGTCACGCACTCCAGCCGGCCACCCGGGCCCCCCTCCGCCAGCGGCGAGCTGCAGACCGGGCAGTATCCGAGCGGATGGCGCGCCTCCGCCGCCTCCGACGTGGGTTCGGTCACCGTGCGTGCCCGGCGCGGCTGAGCGCGATGCACACCCCCCGCGTCGTACCGCCGCAGTCGCTGACGTGCGTTACGGCCACGGCTAGCGGAACAGCACGACGCGGCGGAACCGCTCCAGCGTGCGGCCGTCCTCGTCGCGCCAGCGCTCGCGCGCGAACTCGAGAAACTGTGCGCCATCGCCGAACTGGCTCGCGTGCGCGAGCAGCGCGGCGATCTTCGTCTCCAGCACCGCGCCGATGTCCACTGCGAAGTTCGCGCGGTTGGACCCCCACAGGTACAGCTCGCGCACCTTGTGCGTGGTCAGCCCCGCCTCGATCTGCTCCGGGAAGTTGAGCCGGTCGCGCGCCGTCGGGTATACCGCGTCCACCGCGGCGAGCCCCGTCGTGCGGTGATCGCTGTGGTTCACGAAGCCGTCGTTGATGATCACCGGCTCGGGGTCGTGCGTGTACACAGCGAACGGCTGGAACGCGCGGATCTCGCGCGTTACCGCGCCGAGCAGCGCGCGTGAGCTCACAAGCTCGCTGTCGACGAAGCCGAGGAAGCCCACGGACGCGACGCCGAGCTTCGCCGCGGCGGCCTGCTGCTCCTCCTGGCGCGTCGCCACGAGCCGCGCGGTCGTGAACGCCGCGTCGTCCGAGCCCTTCGAGCCGTCCGTCGCGACGACGAAGCGCACCTCCCAGCCGGCCTGCGCGAGCAGCGCCGCGGTGCCCCCCGCGCCGAAGTCGGCGTCGTCCGGGTGCGCAGCAACGACCAGCGCGCGGCGCCGCTCGCCCGCCGCCTCGTCCGGCTCGCCCGGGCGCTCCTGGCCAAACAGATCCTCGATCCCCGCAGCCAAGGGCGGACGCCCCTTCCCCCCGCGCGTGCAGGGGTTGGTCCGCCCTGCGCGTCGTCGGTGGCGCACTCGGTGGCGCGCTCGGTGGCGCGCTGTGCGCACGATAACGCGGCGATGGCCCGCGCGCGCCCCGCCGGGCACGCGCGCCGCGCGCGCCGCCATCGATTGACGCAGCGCCTGTGCGCTCGCTACATTTGTTGCGAACATATGTGCCGCGGCGGGACGCGGTCAAAGGAGACGGTATGTCTGAAGACCTGTCCGACAAGCAACGGCGCATCCTGCAGTTCGTCGAGCGCTTCCTCGACGAGCACGACTACCCACCCTCGATCCGCGACATCCAGCACGGCTGCAGCATCTCCTCCACCTCGGTCGTGGACTACAACCTGAAGCGGCTCGAGGAGCGGGGGCTGCTGCGCCGCGACCGCGAGATCTCTCGCGCAATCCAGCTCACGGGTCCGCCGCGCCGCCGCCTCGTCAGCGTGCCTGTGCTCGGCAAGATCGCAGCGGGCAGCCCGATCCCCACGCCGCCCGACACCCTCCCCGCCGGCTACGAGGAGATCGAAGTGAGCGAGGAGCAGACGCGCGGCCGCGCCGGCGCCTACGCGCTGCGTGTTGAGGGCTCCTCGATGATCGACGCGCTGATCAACGACGGCGACATCGTGATCCTCGAGCCCACGCACAGCTGCGACGACGGCGACATGGTGGCGGTGTGGCTCAAGGCGGAGAACGAGACCACGCTCAAGCGCTTCTACCACGAGGGCGCGCGCGTACGCCTCCAGCCGATGAACAGCACGATGCAGCCGATCTACACTGCCGCAGACAACGTCGAGGTGCAGGGCCGCGTGCTCACCTCGATCCGCAGTTTCACCTAGGCGGGCGGCGACAGCCGCTCTCCCTCCGGCTTCGTTGGTGCGCTCGTTCTGCGAGCTGGGTTGGCGGCAGTGAGTGTACGTGTCGGCATTCATGGGCAGCACGCTTACGAAGCCGCTCCGGCTCCCCTCGCCCCCGTGGGGGAGAGGGGATGGGGGTGAGGGTTCTCGGCGCCGAGTCCGCGCCGGCAGCGGTGGGGCGCCGCCCCAGCTGAGCCTACCGTCAAGCCGGGGGGCGAGCGGCTATCGTCGCCTCGCTGGAGCGATCGCCGCGAGGTCCGCGACCAACAGCTCGAGTGCCAGCGCCTCGTCGAGCGCGCCGCTCTTCGCTGCGTAGTCCGCGGCAGCGACGGCGCGCAGCCCCGCCTCCGCCGCCGACCGGCCGAGCGCGCCGGCCTGTCGCACGAGCTTGCTCAGCGCGTACGGGTGCGTCACCCCCGTCGCCTCACCGATCGCGGATTCCGGCGCGCGCTGCTCCACGAGCTCTGCGGCGCGCACGAGGTGGCGCAGCTGCCGCGCCAGCATCGCCAGCACCGCCGCCGGCGTATCGCTGCCCTGCTCCAGGCGCTGCCGCAACTGGCGCAACGCGGCGTCCGCACGGCCCTCGACCGCGGCGTCGATGAGCGCGAACAGGTCCGCCTCCTTCACCGCCGGCGTCAGCGCGCGCACATCGGCGGCCGTGATCGGCCGGTCGCCCGCGTACTGCGCGAGCTTGTCGAGCTCTCCGCTGAGCGCCCAGAGGTCGGCGCCGACGAGCTCCGCGAGCGTGTCCACCGCCGCGTGCTCGATCGCCACACCGCGCGCCTGCGCGCGCGCCGAGAGCCAGCGCGCGACCTCATTGCCGCTCTCCCGGCCGAACGTGCGCAGCTCGCGAAACTCCCGCACGTCGGCGCCGGGCACCGCGCGCAATGCGCGCAGCAGCGGCGAGCGCTCGATGGCGATGCGATCTTCGCGCTCGCGCGTGGGCTCCAGCAGCGCCAGGTGGTTCGTCGGCGGCAGCTGCGGCAGCACGTCGAGCAGCAGTTGCCACGGCTCGAGCGCCCCGCGTCGCGCACCTACCGCCACGAGCAGCCCCTCCACCACCACGAGCCGCGCCCCCGCGAGGAATGGCGCCGTCGTCACGTGCTGCACCACCTCGCCGGGGTCGAGGTTGCGCGCGGCCAGCACCGTCGTGTTCGCGCTGAGCAGCCCGTCGGTGTCGAGCGTCGCACGCAGCTCGGCGAACGCTTCGCGTAGCCGGAAGTCGTCGGACCCGGTGCCGGGGACGAGCGAGCCGGTGTACAGGTGCAGCATCAGTCGAGGTCCAGGCGCCAGCCGAGGTACGCCGCGATCGTCGTGCCCACAGCGATCGCGGGGCCCGGCCAGAGCAGCGCGCGCACCGCGTCCGTAGCGCCGTCCTCGCCTGTCGTGCCCGCGTAGGCCGCCCACACTCCCGCCACCAGCACGCCCGGCAGCAGCAGCCACCACGGGAACCGCGGCTGCCCGTCGTCCAGCACCGGGGAGCGCAGGTGTCCTGCGGGCGTGTCGTCCTCGCTGCGGGTCATGGCACATCCGATCGCGCGCGCCGACGCCGCCTCCGGTCGAGCATCGTACGGCTACGGGAACAGGTCGCGCTCGAACGGGCGCACGATCTCTCTCGCCGAGCCCTCGCCGGCCTCGTACGGGTAGCCGCGCACGATCGCGGCCGGGATCGCGGCGCGCTTCTCCATCACCAGGCCGCCCGCAGCAGCGAGCTCGTCCGCGACGCACGGCATGGTGACGCGCAGCGGCCGGCCGTCGACGTCGAGCTCCCCGTCGTACGGCCGCAGCGGCCGCAGCCCGGCGACGCCGATCGCGACGTTCGTCTGCCCTTCGCGCCACGCGCGCCCGAACGTGTCCGTCATCACCACGGCGAGCTCGACGCCCGTGCGCGCGTGCAGCGCGTCGCGCAGGCCCCGGCACGACGCGTCCGGGTCGAGCGGCAGCAGCGAGACGAGCCCGTCCCCGCCGACGTTCGACGCGTCGACGCCCGCGTTCGCGCAGATCAGCCCGTGCCGCGTCTCCGTGATCAGCACGCCGCGCGCCTGCCGCACGATGCGCGTCGATTCCTGCAGCACCGCCTCCACCTGCCGCGCGTCCAGCCCCCAGCGCTCCGCCCAGTCCCGCGCGAACGCGCTCGGCGCGAAGCCCGCGAGCGGCACGACGCGACCCTCGGCCTTCGACACCACGCGCTGCGTCACCACCAGCACATCGCCGCCGGCGAGCGGCGTGCCCTGCGCGCGAGCCGCGTCCGCGATCAGCGCTGCGAGGTTGTCGCCGGCGCGCACTTCCGGGATGCCGCGCACTCCGATGATGCGCAGCTCGCTTCCGCCGCCGGGGGGCAGGGCACTGCCGTCGGCAGCGTCGTCCGGCTCCGTCACGCGGGCAGGCCCTGGATGCGCACCGCGCTGTGCGCCTTGTAGCGGCCATTGATGCCGATCAGCAGCACGGTCAGCCCCTCGACGAAGCGCGAGTAGCGCAGCGGCCCCGCGTCGACTGCGCGCACGCCCGCGAACTCCGCCGCGAGCGCCGAGACGAGCTGTTTGGCCTCCGTGTCGTCCCCCGTTACCAGCACGTCCGCGTCGAGCGCGCGCGCAGGATCGAGCAGCAGCTCCGCCGGCAGCGTGTGGAACGCGCCAACGACCCGCGAGCGCGGCAGCAGCTGCGCCGCCTCCTCGGCGGCGGACCCGGCGGCGACCGCGATCGGCCGCGGCCCGCGCTCGAAGCGCACCGGCACCACGGTGCTGATCACGATGCGGTCCGCGAGCTGCGGCGCCAGCGCCTCCAGCGTCGCGCGCTGCGCGTCGTACGGGACCGCGATCACCACGAAGTCGCACGCCCCCGCCGCCACCTCGTTGCTCGTGCCGACGACCTGCGCACGCGGATGGCCCGCCTCGGCGAGCCGCGCGACGACCGTGTCGGCGGCCTCCGCCGAGCGTCCCGGGTCGCGGCCGCCGAGCGCCACGCGGTGCCCCGCCAGCGCGAAGCGCGTCGCCAGGCCGCGCCCCTCCGCGCCCGTCCCACCGACGATCGCGATGCTATGAACCATCGTGCCCCTCACGCGTTCGCAGGGCCGCGCGCGGCGGCGCGGCCCCCGCCCGCCCCGCGACGGTCCATCTGGCCGGTGCGCGCCGCTGCCGTGCGTACAATGAGCGTCAGCGTACGGGCCGCGCGGGCGGCCTCGCAACCGTCGGCGGGAGGACTCGTGACACCGCTCGCGCCCACCCGGCGGCCGGACGAGGAGCGAGCCGCCCAGCCGGCACCGCACGCCGAAGCCCGCCACGCGCTCGCCATCGCGTGGCTCGCGCATCGCTATGCGCTCGCGGGCGGGGCGCTGCTTGCGCTCGACGGCATCGATCTCGTCGTGCGCCCCGGCGAGTTCGTGTCGCTCGTCGGACCCAGCGGCTGCGGCAAGTCGACGCTGCTGCGGCTCGCCTCGGGGCTGCTGCGCCCGCAGCAGGGCGCTGTACGCACGCTCGGCGTCGCGCCGGAGGCGGCCGCCGCGGCACACGCGATCGGCCTCGTCACACAGCAGCCGGGGTTGCTGCCGTGGCGCACCGTCGCCGCCAACGTCGCGCTGCCGCTGCAGCTCGCGGGCGATGGCCGGCGCGCCGCCGCGCGCGTCGGCGAGCTGCTCGCGCGCGTCGGCATGAGCAGCTTCGCGCGCGCGTACCCGCATGAGCTGTCGGGCGGCATGCTGCAGCGCGTCGCGCTGGCGCGCGCGCTCGCGCACCGCCCGCGGTTGCTGCTCATGGACGAGCCGTTCGGCGCGCTGGACGAGCTCGCGCGCGAGGAGCTGCGCCGCGAGCTGCTGCGCATCTGGGAGCGCGAACGCGTCTCGGTGCTCTTCGTCACGCACGCCGTGCGGGAAGCGGTGCTGCTCTCGGACCGCGTCGTCGTGCTGAGCGCGCGCCCCGGCCGCGTGGTCGCCGACATCGCCATCGACCTGCCACGCCCGCGCGACGACGCGATCGAGGCGACGCCCGCCTTCGCGCAGCTCGTTGCCGCCGCGCGCGCCGCGCTCGCGGGTGCTCCCGTCGCCGCGCAGGCCGCCCCGTGACCAGCGAACCGCTCGGGCTCGGCGACGTGCTCGACGGCCGCGCGCCGCGCGCACGGCGCGGCGTCGCGCACGCGGTCGTGGCCGCGCCCGCGGACCGCCCCGCCCGCCGCCGCCGCGGCGCCGCCGACGTGCTGGAGGGCACATGGTGGGCCGTGTCTGCCGGGGCCGCGCGCCGCCATGGCGCACGACGCGCGCTCGCCACGGCCCTGCCGCCGCTCCTCGCCGCGATGCTCGCGCTGCTCGCATGGGAGGCGTGGGTACGCTGGCGCGACATCGCCGCGTACCTGGTGCCGACGCCATCGGCCGTGTTCGCAACGCTCGCCGACGACCCCGGCCGCTTCGCCTTCGCCGCGCGCACCACGCTCGTCGAAGCGCTCGCCGGGCTCGCCGTCGGCGCGGGCTCGGCCTTTGCGCTCGCGGCGCTGATGGCGCACTCGCGCCCGCTGGAGCGCGCGCTCTACCCGCTCGCGCTGCTCGTCAAGGTGACGCCCGTGATCGCCGTCGCGCCGCTGTTCGTGATCTGGTTCGGTTTCGGCATCTGGCCGAAAGTGCTGATCGCGGCGCTGATCACGTTCTTCCCGATGCTCGTGAACGCCGTCACCGGCCTGCGCGACGTCGATCCCGCCGCGCACGAGTTCCTGCGCGCGATGCGCGCGTCGCGGCTGCAGGTGTTCTGGCGGCTCCGCCTGCCCGCGTCGCTGCCGTACCTGTTCGCGGCGCTGCGCATCTCCGTACCGCTCTCGCTCATTGGCGCGGTTGTCGCGGAGTGGATGTCCGGCGACACCGGCATCGGCCAGGTGCTGCTGATCGCGAACGGCGACTTCGATACTGCCGCACTGTTCGCGGCCGTGTTCACGTTGGCGCTCATCGCAGTCGCGCTCACAGGCGCGCTCGCACTCGCCGAGCATCGCCTGCTCTTCTGGCACGACACCACGCGTGACCGCCGCTAGACGGCCGGCGAAGGAGGCCCCGATGCGCCGAGCGCTCGCGTTCGCGATCCTCGCACTGCTCTGCGCACTGCTTTTCGTCGCGTGCGGCGACGACGACACCGCGACGCCCGCATCGCAGGTGTCCGGCGTCGCAGCCCAATCCGCGACGCCCACCGCACCGCCGCGCAAGCTCACATTCATGGCCGGCTTCCGCCCGCAGGCGAACCTGCCGTTCGTCGCTGCGTACGTCGCGGAGGCAAAGGGCTACTTCGACGCGGAGGGCCTCGACGTCACGATTCGCCACTCCTCCGGCGACGAGCACCTGAAGCTGCTGCTCGCGAAGGAAGTCGACGTGACCACCGCGACCGGCGCGCAGGCGCTGCGCCGCCGCGCAGAGGCGCTGCCGGTGCGCGCCATCGTGCTGTTCGGCCAGCGCGGCGACCAGGGCTTCGTCGCGCGCGCCGACGCTGGCATCGAGTCGCCCGCGGACTTCCGCGGCCGCACCGTCGGCTTCAAGTCGGGCATCGTGCCCGCCGAGCTGAAGGCGCTGCTCGCGACCGCCGGGCTGACGGAGAAGGACGTCAAACTGCAGGCCGTCGGCTTCGACCCGCGCGTGTTCATCGAACGGGGCGTCGACGTGTACCCCGTGTTCCTGAGCAACGAGCCGTTCGCGATCCGCAAGACCGGCCTCGCGATCCGCGTGTTCGACCCAGCAGACTTCGGCGTCACGACGCTCGGCCTGACGTACCTCGTGCACGACGACACGCTCGCGAAGGACCGCGACATGCTGCGCCGCTTCCTGCGCGCGACGCTGCGCGGCGCGGCGTACGCCGCCGCGAACGTCGACGAAGCGGTCACAATCACGCTGAAGTACGCCGATGGCGCGGACCCCGATCAGCAGCGCTTCCTGCTGCAGACGGACCTCGCCGCAGCGCGCCGCGCGAACGGCATCGGCCGCGCCGACGCTGCGCAATGGGTCGCCCTCGACGAGCTGCTCGTGCGCTCGGGCGTACTCGAACGCTCCGCCGGCGGCGTCGCGGCGTTCGACGGCGCGATCGTGGATTCGCTGTACGACGCGAGCGGGCGGCTGCTGCCCTGACGCTGGCGCTAGCGCAGCTCGACGCGCCCCTTCGCGGCTGGCTGGTCGTCGAAGTAGAACTCGACGTCCCACGCGCCCGTGCCGATCGGCTCCCCGTCCGTCGCGAAGCCGACCCACCATGAGCCGCGATCACCACCATGCCACGGTACCGCCGGCGACTGGTACATCACGCGCCCGTCGCGCGACACCATCCAGCGTATCGTGCGCACAGCGTTGGCTTGGCGATACGCGAACACGGCGAGTAGTTGCGCGGCGTTCGCGCTCGCTCGCTCGCCCGGCTGCTGGTCCGCGGTGAGCGTCGCCGCGAATTGTGGTGCGTCCACCTGCGGCTTGCGCGCGAGTTCTGCAGCAGTCACGCCTACGAACGCCGTTGCCGACGTGCGCACGCGCCCCGCGACCCACACCTCGAGCGTCCACACGCCCGGCGGAATCCCACGCGCGTTCAGCGAGGACATGCGGTCCGAGACCACCGCGAACCCCCCGCCCGTCCACGTGTACGACGACGAGAGCCCGTCCTGGAGCACGCCGTTCAGGTACCACAGCTCCTGCACCGTCGCCCCGGGTGGCACCCCCTGCGCCGCGAACTCGTAGTGCACCTCCGCTGCGTCCGGCTTGAACGCCCTCGTGTAGTCGAAGAGATCGCGGGTGCCCTGCCCGGCGATCGCGTGTTCGGCGAACGCTGGCGTGCTCACGACGATCCCGTCTCGCGGCGGCGCAACGCCCGCGTTCGGCGTGCTTTGCGGCGTTTGCGTTGGGCCGCGCTGCAACGGCGCGCGGTAGCGCAGGTTCGGCCCGCCGTCCCGCGCGCGCGCGAGCAGATCGAGTGCGAGCGTGAGCGGCCGTCCGGTTGCGATCGGCGCAGCGGGGTCGAACGCGATCTGGCTCGCCACGCCGACGAGGGCGCCCGACTGATCGAACAGCGGCGCGCCCGCGTACGACCCCGGCAGGCGCGCGTCCAGGCTCAGCCACGCGCGCGCCTCGCCCGCGCCGTCGCCGCGGAAGCCCGCGACCGCCGCGTTCGTGAGCTGCACCGGCTGCGCGCGCCCCGCCGACGGCTGCGCGAGCACGCGCACGCGGTCGCCGCGGCGCAGCGTGGCCGCGTCCGCCAGCACCGCCTCGTCGAGCTCGAACGGTGGGTTCTCGCCGTCGGCGCGCGGGCCCGTGACGCGCACCACCGCGAGGTCGTGCTGCGGGCTCGCCGCCACGATCGCCGCCGCGAACTCGGGCAGCGCGCCCGCGTGGGCCGCCGCGCCCACCGCGAGCGTCTGATACGCGCGCGTGCCGTCCTCGCGGTACGGCTGCACGAGTGCGTAGCTCGTGAGCACGAGCCGTTGCGCGCGGTCGATCACCACCCCGGAGCCCGCGCGCACCGCGCTGGCCGGTGCACCGTTCGCGCCGGCGGCCAGCGCCTGCACCACCACGATGCTGCGCGCGAGCTCGCCGTCCGGGATCGCGGGACGGCTCGCGCTCGCGCCGGCGCTGCCCGCCACGCGCAGCGTCGCCGGCGCGAGCAGGGGCGGCGCGGCCACCGCGCTCGTGCTGCTGGCGCGTGTCGTCGCGTCCGCGCCCGTACCCGGGATCAGCTCGCTCGCGCGCGCGCAGCCGAGGCTGAGCGCGAGCGCGAACAACAGTGCACACAGGGGGAGACGCCGCATGGACGCGCAGGGTAGCGCCCCACCCCCGGCAACGCCAGTGGCCGCGGCGGTGCATCGCGAGTCGCGGGCGGTAGACTCGATCCGTGCGCATGACGACGAGTCGCGAACAGCTGGAGGCAGGCCACGCCATGGCAGTGCTCGACAAGATCCGCCCCGCGACGATCGCCGTCGTCGACATGCAGGGCGTTATCGGGAGCGGCGTCCGCCCGCTCGAACATGCACGATTGCTCACGCGGCTGCGCGAGGACGCCTCGGTGCGCGCCGTGGTGCTGAACATCGATTCACCGGGCGGCAGCGCCGTTGGTTCAGACCTGATTACGCAAGCGGTGTTGCGGCTGCGCGCGGAGAAGCCCGTGGTCGCCTTCATCGGCGGGCTCGGCGCGTCGGGCGGCTACATGATCGCGGCCGCTGCGCACTACATCGTGACGCTGCCGTCCGCGCTCGTGGGCGCGATCGGCGTGATCTCGTACCGCCCGCTCGTCGCGGACGCCCTCGGTCGCATCGGCGTGCAAATGCGTGTCGCGAAGTCCGGCCGCCTCAAGGACATGCTCTCCCCCTTCCGCGAGGACACCGAGGAGGAGCGCGCCAAGGAGCAGCGGCTGATGGACTCGCTGTACGAACTGTTTGTGGCCGGCGTCGCGAGCGGGCGGCGGCTCCCGCCGGAGCGCGTGCGCGCGCTCGCGACCGGCGAGATCTACGTCGCCGCAGAAGCGCTCACGCTCGGTCTGGCCGATCGCACGGGCGACATCGAGGACGCGATCGACTGGGCGATGGTCCAGAGCGGGGCACCGCGGCGGCTCCGCTTCGAGAGGCCTCGCCGCGGCTTGCGCGATCTCGCGCTCGGTCGCGCGTCCGTCGCGCTCGCGGGCCTGCTCGGGGCGGAGCTCGAGGCCGGGCTCGCGAGCGGCCTCGGGCCCGGCGGCTACCTATACTACGCGCCCGCGCCCGCGGGCCACTGATCGCGGACGTTTATTTACATATCCCGTACGCGCGCTTGACCGCCGGCGTGCACGATAGATGACGGACGCAGGCGGTGGAGGTGCACGATGGGCATCGGGCGAGCGTGGATGCGAGTCGGGCTGCTGGTCGCGGTGCTCTCCGTGGCCGCGGCCGTCGGCGGCGTGCTCGCCACGCTGCCCGCTGACGATGCCGCCCCGCTCAGCCTCGCCGCCCAGTCCGGTACGCGCGGACTCCCCGTGGCCACGGGCGCCGGCGCCGCGGGCATGGTCGCGGTGCCTTCAGCGATCGCCGATCTGCCCGCCCTCGTCGACAAGGTGCGCCCGTCGGTCGTCGCCATCAACACCGTCGCCGCCGCGCGCAACGGACGCCAGGGCCAGGGCCTCGGCACCGGCATCGTCGTCGACAAGGACGGACACATCCTCACCAACCACCACGTGGTCGAGGGCGCGGACCAGGTCACCGTCGAGTTCTACGACGGGACGCTCGCCCGCGGCCGCGTCGTCGGCTCGGACCCGGGCAACGACCTCGCGGTGGTGGCCGTGTCGCTGCCGGCGAGCGTCTTGCAGCCCGCCACGCTCGCAAACTCCGACAGGGTGCGCGCTGGCGAGCCCGTGTTCGCCATCGGCAACCCGTTCTCGCTGAAGTTCAGCGTCACGTCCGGCATCGTCAGCGGCACGGAGCGCGAGTCGCAGGGTGGCATCACCGGTCGCGCCATCCGCGGCGTGCTGCAGACGGACGCCGCGGTGAACCCCGGCAACTCCGGCGGCCCGCTCTTCAACGCCGCCGGCGAGGTGATTGGCGTGAACGCGGCCATCGAGAACCCGACCGGCCAGCGCGTGTGGGTCGGCGTCGGCTTCGCGGTCCCGTCGAACACCGCGGTGCGCTTCCTGCCCGACATGATCGCCGGCCGCCGCGTGACCCACCCGCAGCTTGGCGTCTCGGGCGAGACACTGAACGAGATCAACGCGAAGGACGCAGGCGTCGACGTGCAGCGCGGCGTCTACCTCACCTCCGTGCAGCCCGGCACCGCCGCCGACCGCGCCGGGCTGCGCGCCGCGGCCGCCTCCGACAGCGGCGGCGCGCTGCTCGCCGGCGGCGACGTCGTAGTGGCCGTGAACGGTATCCAGGTGTCGACCATCCGGGAGCTTGCCCGCACCGTCGACGGCTTCAAGGTGGGCGAACAGGTAAAGCTGGCCATCGTGCGCGCGGGCAAACAGATCGACGTCACCGTGACGCTGCTGGAGTGGACCGGCTAGCCCCCGAGCCGCCCGCTACTCCCGCAGCCCTCGAGCGGCCCCGCGCGCCCCCCGCCGGGGCCGCTTCGCGTCGTCCCTCAGCGCTGGTCCCGCGTGGCCTCGCGCGCAGGCAGCTCCAGCGCTCGCCCGGCCACCAGCAGCCAGGCGCGCGCCGCCCCCGCTGCGGCGCGCTGGTTCGCGCGTCCCAGCAGGTCGCGGTACGCGCGCCCCAGCGCGTGCTCCGGCACTAGGCCGCCGCCGACTTCGTTGCTCACTAGCACCAGCGGGCCGCCACGCTGACCCGCGTAGGCGAGCAGCGCGCCGAGCTCCTGGTCGATGCGCGCCTCGAGCGCGTCGAGGGCGGCGCTCGGCGGCGGGTCGCCGAGCGCGAGCAGCCGGTTCGACACCCACAGCGACAGGCAATCGACGAGCACGCACGCCTCAGGCGGTTGCGCTGTCACCGCCGCCAGCAGCTCGCGCGGCGCCTCCACCGTGCGCCATGCTGCCGGGCGCTCCGCGCGGTGCCGCGCGATGCGTTGCGCGAGCTCGTCGTCGGACGGCTCCATCGTGGCCACGTACACCACGTCGCGGCCGCTGCCCGCGGCGAGCTGTTCCGCGAAGCGGCTCTTGCCGCTGCGTGCGCCGCCCGTGACGAACCACATGTCGCCCACGGCTACGCGCGCTTGCCCAGGCGGTCGAGCCCGACGAGCGCGCGCACCCGATCGATGTCCAGGTGCGTGCGCACGTGCAGCGCGAGCCGGTCAAACTCCCGCTCGCGGTCGAACGCCGGGGCGCCCTGCGCCGCCCGGTGGCCGAGCGCGTGCAGCAGCGCGCTGCGCAGCGCATCGTTGTGCAGCAGCCCGTGCAGATAGCACCCCGCGATGCGGCCGTCGCCGCTCACCGCGCCATCGGGCCGCCCTTCGAGCGCGAGCAGTGGCGCGAGCGCACCCGCGCCCGGCAACGGCTCCGTGCGCCCCATGTGGATCTCGTACCCGTGCACCGCGCCGCCGGTCGCGCCGCCCCACGGCCCGGCCGCTGCGCGCACCACGCCGCGCACCTGCCGCGTCACCTTCTCCGCCGCGAAGGTCGTGACCACCGGCAGCAGGCCGAGGCCGGGCACGCGCGCGCCGCGCGCGGCCTCCACACCGTCCGGGTCGTGCAGCTCCGCGCCGAGCATCTGGTAGCCGCCGCACAGGCCCAGCACCGCCGTCCCCATGCGCGCGCGCTCGACGATGGCGTCCGCGAGCCCGCTCGCGCGCAGCGCGGCCAGGTCGGCGATTGTCGCTTTCGTGCCGGGCAGCACGATGAGCTGCGGCGCGCCCAGCTCCTCGGGTCGTGTCACGTAGCGCACGCGCACGCCCGGTTCTGCCGCCAGCGGATCGAGGTCGTCGAAGTTCGCGATACGCGCGAAGTGCGCGACGGCCACGTCGAAGCGCGCGCCCTCCGCGCCAGGCTCCGCCGGCGCTTCGCCCGCACGCTCGAGCGCGACCGCGTCCTCCTGCGCGACGCGTAGCTCCGGGAGCCACGGCACCACCCCGAACACCGGCACGCCCGTGCGCGCCTCGATGTCCGTGAGCGCCGGCGCGAGCAGCCCCGGGTCGCCGCGGAAGCGGTTGACGATGAAGCCGCGCACGAGCGCGCGCTCCTCGGGCTCCATGAGTGCGAGCGTGCCGAGCAGGTGCGCGAACGCGCCGCCGCGGTCGATGTCGACCGCGAGCAGCACCGGCGCCTGCACGTGCCGCGCCACGCGCAGGTTCACGATGTCGCCTGCCCGCAGGTTCGGCTCCAGCGCCGCGCCGGCGCCCTCCGCGATCACCAGCGCGTACTCCGCGCGCAGCGTGGCGAGCGACCGCACGACAACGTCCCACAGCTCGCGCCGCTCGCCCGCGAACGCGCCCGCGTGCAGCAGCCCGCGCGCCCGCCCCTCGACGACAAGCTGCGAGGTGCGGTCGCCCTGCGGCTTGAGCAGCACCGGGTTCATCGCCACCGTCGGCGCGACACCCGCAGCCGCCGCCTGCTCCGCCTGCGCCCGCCCGATCTCGCCGCCGTCCGCCGTGACGGCCGCGTTGTTCGACATGTTCTGCGCCTTGAACGGCGCGACGCGCACCCCGTCCTGCGCGAAGATGCGACAGAGTGCCGTCACCAGCACGGACTTGCCCACGGACGACGCCGTGCCCAGCACCATCAGTACCGGTGCCGTCACGATGATTCCTCGCGCAGCGCACGCACGGCGCGCAGCAGCCGCGCCGTAGCGGTCGGCGGCGGCAGCGCGATGCGCACATGCTCGGGCAGCCCGAACGACGTGCAGTCGCGGACCGCGAAGCCGCGGCTCAGCAACGCCAGCCGAAACGCGCGCGCGTCGCCGACACGCACCAGCACGAAGTTTGCCGTGGCCGGCGTCACCGCGAAGCCCAGCTCCGTCAGCGCGGCGGCCAGGTCCGCCCGCACCTTCGCGATCATGCCGACGACCGCGCGCTGCGTCGCCTCCGCGCTGAGCATCGCGTGCACTGCCGCGAGCTCGCTCGCGCCCACCGACCACGACGGCAGCAGCGCCTCCAGCCGCGCGATCAGCGCGGGCGCGCCCGTGACGTAGCCGATGCGTAGCCCGGGCGTCGCGTGCAGCTTCGTCAGCGAATGCACCACCAGCACGTCGTGGCCGTCGCGCACGAGCGCGTCCGCGTCCCACGCCCCCTCGACGAACGCGTCGTACGCAACGTCGAGCACGAGCGTCCCGCGGAGCGCCGCGGCGATACGCTCCACGTCGGCGCGGGCGAGGTAGCGTCCGGTCGGATTATTCGGATTGCCGAGCATACCGAGCGGCGCCGCCGGCACGTCCAGCAGCGCCGCGAAGTCCGGGGGCGCCGTCGCGTGCTGCGCGATGCGCGCGCCGGCGGCCACGGCGGCAGCGGCATACTCGCCGAACGCCGGCGGCCACAGCGCGCAGTCGTCACCCGGACGGAGCAAGGCGCGCGCCGCCAGGTGCAGCGCCGCGGTCGCGCCCGGCACCACCAGCAGCTGTGCGGCGTCGAGGCCGCTCGCCTCCGCGAACGCGGCGCGCGCCGTCCGCGCGTCCGGCTCGGGATAGTGCCGCAGGTCCGCCTCGCGCGCGGCGCTCAGCACCTCCGGGTGCGGCCCCAGCGGGTGCAGGTTCGCGGAGAGATCGAGCACGTCAGCGCGGTCGAGGCCGAGCGCGTGCAGCTCCGCTGCTGCCACTCCGCCGTGTACGACGCCATTCGCGGCATCGTGCGTGACGTTGTTCATCGCGTGAGCTCCGCCGCGAGCAGCGCGCCCGCGACGCCACCGCAGGCGAGCCACGCTGCGCTGCGCGCGAGCGCTACCGCGCGGCCGATGTCCGCAGGAGCGGCGGCACGCAGCTCCGCCCCGAGCGTGTACGCGTCGCGTTTGGCGATGCGCACGCCCAGCGCGCCGGCCATCGCCGCCATCGGCTGCCCCGCGTTCGGGCTCGCCGTACGCGATGCGTCCCGACGCCACACCGCCAGCGCGCGGCGCGCATCGCAGCGGCCGCGCTGCCCGGGCAGCGCCGCTGCGCCGACGATCGCCGCGGCGGTCGCACGCGCCGGGACGAGGTTCAGCGCATCGTCGAGTCGCGCCGCGCCCCAGCCGAGCGCCTCGAATTCCCGCGTGCGGTACGCCCACAGCGCATCGAGCGTATTCGCCGCGCGGTACGCCCACGCGGCGCCCGTGCCGCCGCACGCGTACGCGAGCCACGGCGCCACCACGCCATCGCTCAGGTTCTCCGCCACCGAGGCGATCGTCGCGCCCGCCACTTCCGATGCGTCGAGCGCCGCGGTGTCGCGACTGACGAGGTGGCGCCCGGCGAGCCACCTCGCCACGTCGAGCTCACCGCGGGCGAGCGCGTGCTCCACCTCTTGCGCGCGCGTGCACAGCGTGCGCAGCGCGCTTGTGAGCGAGGTGAGCGTGACGTCTGCGCCGAGGCCGGCGAGCGGGTGCACGCGTCGCCCCAGCTGCACGAGGCTGGTCGTCGTGGCGGCGGCCGCGAGCGGCAGCGCCGCTGCCACCGCCGCGCCGTACCAGCGCCGCGCGCGCTGGCCCACCGGCGCCCGCGCGTGCAGCCCTCGCGCCGTCGCCCCGAGGAGCGCGACCGGGTGTAGCGCCGTTGGCGGGTCGCCCGCGCTTGCGTCCAGCGCGACGGCGAGCGCGAACGCGGCGGCGCGCATCACGTTCGGATCACGTGAGGAACGTCGGTTCCAGCCAGCCGTGTTCGAGCGCCGCGACGCATGCGAGCAGCACCGCGACCTGCGCGACCTCCACGCACGCGCCGAAGACGTCGCCTGTTACGCCCTGCAGCAGCCGCGCGGCCGCGCCGCCGACGACGAGCGCCGCGACGCCCGCGACGAGCACCAGCACGAGCCCGGGCACCCCGAACAGCGCGAGCGCCGCGCCCACCGCCAGCAGCGTCGAGAGCGGCACCGCGCTCGGCCACAGCCCCTGCTGCAGCGCGTGTCCGACGCCCTTCGGTCGCGCCGGAGAGAACGCCAGCGCCACCGGCGTCACCGCCCAGCGCGCCAGCGCCGGCGCGAGCACGAGCGCGGCCGAGCGCAGCGGCGGCGCCAGCGACGCGATCGCCGCCCACTGCACCAGCAGCACGAGCGCGAGCGACATCACCCCCGCCGGCCCGATGTTGCCCTCGCTCATCACGCCCAGCCGCGTCGCCCGGTCGGACTGCACCGCCATCCCGTCCGCCGTGTCCGCTACGCCGTCCAGGTGCAGCCCGCCCGAGAGCAGCGCGAGCGCCGCCACCAGCAGGGCCGACGCCGGCTCCACCGGCAGCAGCCGTTCCAGCGCGCGATCGAGCAGCAGCAGCGCGATCCCCAGCAGCAGCCCGATCGCCGGGAACCAGCCGAGCGCCGCGCCGAACGCGCGGTCCTCCCACTGCCGCACGCGGCGCAAGCGCAGCGGCGTCAGGAACTCCAGCGCGATCAACACCCCCGACAGGCCGATCATGGGCGCAGTTCGGTCGCGTCGGTTGCGATCTCGCTTGCCCAGAACGCCTTGAACTCCTCGCGGCGCGCGCGCACAAGTGGCGCCTTCTGCGCGATCAACTGTGCTGGGGTCTTCCCTTCGATGTCCCACTTGTTCCGGTTGAGGAAGCCGTTGTAGGAGACGCAGGCAGTGACAATGAATCGCTCATCGTTTCGTTGGGGGTGACCGAACGGAAGCAAATGATCCACCGACAAGAACAACCAGTGGGGCCACACCTTGCCGTCCAGCTCGCAGTACGCGCACGTCCAGTTATCTCGGCGCAGGATGGATCGACCGTATCCACGCAGAGACGTCCCCAAGTAATCGGCCATTTGCCCCTCCGCCCAGCGCGCCCGCCCGGCGTTTGCGCGCTAGGCCTCTGGCTGCACCGCATCCGTCGACGCGGTCACTCCAGCCTCGTCGAACGTCGCCATCTCGTCGAGCAGCCGGCACGCGGCCACGCACAGCGTGAGCCCCAGCGCCGCGCCGCTGCCCTCCCCGAGCCGCAGTCCGAGGTCGAGCAACGGCTCGAGCCCCAGCTGCTCGAGCGCCGCCGCATGCCCCGGCTCCGCCGAGCGGTGCCCCGCGATCAGGTACCCGCGCAGCTCCGGCGCCAGCGTGCAGGCGACCAGCGCCGCCGCGCTCGAGATCAGCCCATCGACGACGGCCGGTACGCGCGCCGCCCCCGCAGCGAGGTACACCCCCGCGAGCACGCCGATCTCGTACCCGCCGAGCGCGGCGAGCACGCCTACGCCGTCCGCCGCCGGCGGGCGGTTCACCGCCACCGCCTGCGCCACGGCGGCCACCTTCAGCTCGAAGCGCGCGTCGTCGACGCCGGTGCCGCGCCCCGTCACCGCGCGCGCCGCCCGCCCGGTCACCGCCGCCACCATCGCCGCCGCCGCCGTGCTGTTGCCGATGCCCATCTCGCCGCACGCCACGATGTCGACGCCGTCCGCGGCGCGCTCCGCCTCGAACAGCGCGATGCCCGCCGCGACTGCGCGCTCGGCCGCCTCGCGCGGCATCGCCGGACCCTCGGTGATGTCCGCCGTTCCCGGCCCGATGCGCAGGCGCAGCAGCGCCGGGTGCGCGGGCGTGGGCGCCGCCACGCCGGCGTCCACGACGCGCACGCGCGCGCCCGCGTGCGCGGCCAGCACGTTGATCGCGGCGCCCCCCGCGAGGAAGTTCGCCACCATCTGCGCCGTCACGTCCTGCGGGTACGCCGACACGCCGCGCGCTGCGACCCCGTGGTCGCCCGCCGCCACGACGATCAGCCGCTGCGCGAGCCGCGGCCGCGCCTCGTCGCGCATCGCCGCGATGCGCGACGCCAGCGCCTCGAGCCCGCCGAGCGACCCCGGCGGCTTCGTCAGCCGCTGCTGCCGCGCGAGCGCCGCCGCGTACGCGGTCGCCGATGGCGGCAGCACCCCCGCCGCGGTCCGCGCGATGCGGGCGCGATCCGCCTCCGGCGCCGTCACCGCGTTGCCACCGTCCGCAGCGACCATCAGAAGTCGATGCCCGGCTGCGCTTTGAGGCCGGTCTGGAACGGGTGCTTGATCTCCGTCATCTCCGTGACGAGGTCGGCGTACGCCACCAGCTCCGGATGCGCGTCGCGGCCCGTGAGGATCACGTGCACGTCCGGCGGCCGCGCGCGCAGCGTCGCGATCACCTCGCCGACGTCGAGCCAGCCGTACGTGATCGGATACGTGATCTCGTCCAGCACCACGAGGTCGTAGCGCGCCGACTCCAGCTTCTCGCGTGCGAGCGCCCAGCACTGCTGCGCCAGCGCGATGTCGTGCTCGATGTCCTTCGACAGCCACGTGAAGCCGTCGCCGAGCGGGATCATCTCGATGCCCATCGCAGCCGCCGCACGCGACTCGCCGTAGTGTGACGTCGTCGACTTGATGAACTGCAGCCAGCAGATCTGCCAGCCCCGCCCCCACGCGCGCATCGTCACGCCCAGCGCGGAGGTCGTCTTGCCCTTGCCGTTGCCCGTGTACACCAGCACCAGCGGGTGCCGCTTGCGAAACAGTCCCTGCCACTGCGCTGGCGGCGGCGTCACCGGCTCGCGGAAGCGCGCGGTCGCGCGCGCGCGATCGTCGTCCGCCTCTTCGTCGAGCGCCTCCTCGCTGAGCGCTGTCCGCTGCGGCTCGTCAGGCATCCACGTGCTCCCTCGCGTGCCGCGCGGCCGGCACCACCACCGGTCGCCCGTCGAGCGGGCTTGTGATCACCGTCACCCCGCTCCCGTACACACGCGCCACCTGCTCCGCGGTCACCACCTCGTGTGGCGTGCCGGCCGCGACCACGCGCCCGCCTGCGAGCAGCACAAGCCGGTCGCAGTATGCCGCCGCGAGCGTGAGATCGTGCAGCGTCACCAGCACCCCCACCCCTGCCAGCGCCAGCTCGCGGAGCAGCGCGCCGATCTCTGACTGCGCCTGCACGTCGAGGTTCGCCGTCGGCTCGTCCAGCAGCAGCAGCGGTGTCTCCTGCGCCAGCGCCCGCGCGATGAACGCGCGCCGCCGCTGGCCGCCGGACAGCGTGCCCAGGGGTCGCGCGGCCAGCGCCAGGCAGCCCGCGCGTCGCATCGCCTCGCGCGCGATCGCGCGGTCGCGCGCCGACTCCCGTTCGAGCAACCGCAGGTGCGGCGTGCGCCCGAGCAGCGTCAGCTCCTCGACGGTCAGCGCCGCGGGCGCCTCGGCGAGCTGCTGCACGACGGCGACGCGGCGCGCCACCGTGCGCCGGTCGAGCGCGCCCGCGCGCTCGCCGCTGAGCTCGACGCTGCCGCCCGCCAGCGGCGCCAGGCCCGTTGCCGCCCGCAGCAGCGTGCTCTTGCCCGCGCCGTTCGGGCCCAGCAGCCCGACCACCTCCCCCGCGCCGACCGCGAGCGACACGCCGCGCAGCACGTCGACCCCTCCGAGCGCGACGCGCACGTCACGCGCGCGCAACAGCGCGATGGCGTCCGTCGCCGGCGCGATCACGTGCGACCCCCCCGCGCGCGCAGCACGTACAGGAAGAACGGCCCCCCGACGAGCGCGGTGACGATGCCGACCGGCACCTCTTGCGGCTGCAGCACCGTGCGCCCCACCGCGTCCGCGCCGATCAGAAACGCCGCCCCCAGCACCGCCGCCAGCGGCAGCAGCCGCCGGTAGTCGTGCCCGTACACCATGCGCACGACGTGCGGGATCACCAGCCCCACGAAGCCGATCACCCCCGCCAGCGCCACCGCCGCCGCCGCCAGCAAGGACGCCCCCGCGAGCAGCACCAGCTTCGTGCGCGTCACGTCCACGCCCAGCTCCGTCGCTTGCTGCTCGTCCAGCTGCAGCACGTTCAACACGCGCGCGTACGGCACGATCGCCGCCGCGCCCAGCAGCACGTACGGGCTGCCCACCAGCAGCCGCTCCCAGTTCGCGCTGTTCAGCGTGCCGAACAGAAAGCTGAAGATCGGCTGCGCGCGCTCGCCGCCCGTCAGCATCGCGAACGACGTAATCGCGCTCGCCACCGCCGACACCGCCACCCCCGCGAGGATGAGCGCCGTGTCGGAGCCGCCACCGTTCGCGCCGTGTCCCCCCGCGTGCGCGAACAGGTACGTCAGCGTCACGGCCGCGCCCGCCCCCGCGAACGCGCACAGCGGCACCCAGCCGAACCCGTACGTGCCCGCGTCCAGCGGCGACATGATCGCGACCGCCGCCCCGAGCCCCGCACCGGACGCCACGCCGAGCAGGTACGGGTCCGCCAGCGTGTTGCGGAACACCCCCTGGTACGTCGCGCCCGAGTACGCGAGTGCCGCCCCCGTCACCCCCGCGATCGCGATGCGCGGCAGCCGCACGTCCACGACGATGCGCTCCCACGCGGCCGGCCCGTCCACCGGCAACGCGACGAACGGCAGCTGGTTCAGCAGCAGCGCGATCGCCGTCGTCGCCGGGATCGCCGCCGTCCCCAGCGTCGCCGCCAGGCCCACGGTCAGCGCCAGCAGCAGCACCGCGAGCGGCAGCGGCCGCCACAGCCGCCTCCGCAGCCGACGAGGCGCGCGCGCCCAGCCCGTCACCGGTTCGTCCAGCGGTTCGGCCCGTTGCACGCTCGCACCCCTCGCGCCCCGTCGTGCGGGTCCGCGGACGTGGCGCGCAAGCGCTGCGTGGCCACGTGCCGACGGCCCGTCCGCGCGGGCTCGGTCACTGCGGCGCACCCGGTATCCTGGCTCGCGCCGCCATCGGCGCTCACAGTTGCGGGACAGCCCCGGAGTTGCACCGGGTTCCCCGGACGTGCGCGAGAACGCGCGAAGCATAGCAGCCCACCGCCGCGGTGGCCCCGAGGAGTTGCGTCCACCCGCAGGGTTGACACCCGAGCCGCGGCGACTATGCTTTGTTCCCTCAATCACGAACGATCTCGCGTACGCGCGTGATCGAAGTCGTGAGCGAGGTCGATTGCGGAAGGGGACGGAACTCGCGGCGCTTCGGCGCCCTGCCAAATCCTCGTAAGAGGACCGGGGGACCCACCATTCTGGGGTGAACTCTCGCAAGAGAGCGGGCAGCCTGCTTCAGCCCGAACCCGTCAGCTAACCCCGTCGGCAGAGAAACAGGCCCTGGCCAGAGGGATTCCGGCACGAGCCAGTCGAGGACATCACCCGTGTTGACCAGGACCACGCCCAAGCAGTGCCCGCGCTGTCGCGGACTCATGATCGTTGAAGATGACTGGTACGGCACCTTCGGCACGTGCATCGCCTGCGGGCACGTGCACGAGACCCAGATCACCGACCCCGTCGACTTGCTGGAAGAAGAGCGGCTCGCGGCCGGCAAGCAGCGCCGACGCCAGCCCTCCCACGGCAAGCTCCGCCTCTAGCGCCGGCTGCGCCGTCTGGCTCGAGCCGGCGGCTACGCGCCAGTAGCCGCAGGGCCTGTCGCTGTTCGCGCGCGGGCGGCTTCGTCGTGCGTGCGCGCCGTAACCCGCGGGTGCCTCGCTTCGGCATTGCCGTAGTGACCCGCAGAGCGATGGTGGCCGCTATCGTGGCCCGGACGGCAGTCCAGACTGGGGGATGGCCTACGTGCGCGTCTCGATCATGCAGCCGAAGCCCGGCCAGGAGGCTCGCGCCCGCGAGCTCATCGCCCAGATCGTCGCGTACTACGAGCAGCAGCCCGGCTACGTCCGCGGGTACCGCCTCGATCACATGGATGCGTCTGGCCGCCTCGGCCGCATCGGCGTCTGGGTCTCGGAGCAGGACGCCAACCGCGCTGCGCAGACTCCGCACGACCTCGCCGTGCGTTCCGAGTTGAACCTCGTGGTCGCCGAGGGCGGCCACCAGGAGTACTCGTTCGAAGGTACCGAGTCCCTCGGCGCCAAGTTCGGCGGCTGATCGCCTCGCCTCGCCTCGCCCGGCGCCGTACGGTCAGGCCGTCGCACGGCCAGCGGCCGCGTAAGCTGCGCCGCAGGTGGGGATGCTCGCGACCTGCGCGAGTGTGGGGGAGAGCCGATGCCGGAGCCTGGTCCGCTGCCGAGCGAGGACGACGTGCGGGGTTACTTCGAGCTGTGTTCGAA